>JAFTFO010000042.1 GCA_017449495.1 Prevotella sp.
AGGAATATTAAAAGTCGTGATTTTAGTCATCATTTCTTGAATATCATTCACTTGAGGTGATTCAGAACTATTCTCTTCTTTCGGAGAATCACTTGTCGCATGGACAGTGATGACATCGTCATTGCTGCTGCATGAAAAGAATAGTCCCAATGACATCAGCAGGCTCACCATTAATGCTAAATTCTGTTTCATAATAAATTCGTCTTAATTTTAATCTCTTTTCGTTATCTCATTTATCCATCTTATAGATTAATGTCTCCGTAGAAACAGAAAATACCTCTTACAATCTGGATTTCATAATCACCAGAGAGATAGGAGGGAAGCACAAGGCTGGTGGCGCCAGTCGGAATGACAGTGGAATATGCCACCACATCATTCTCATCGATCAGGCGGAGCACACATCCGTCACAGGGTGTGTAGAAGGTCAGGGTATAACCATCGATGTCAACGTTAGGAATAAGGATGGGAGAACGAGGATAATCACCCATAGGATTTGTCGGGTCCTCATAACCAACACTGAAATCAATGGGCTGAGCCATGACACACAAATTAGACAAAGGCAGCAGGGCCAGCGTCAATAATAAAACAAAAAGTCTTTTCTTCTTCATATTTGTTCGAATTTATAGTTTGCGCTGCAAATATAAGAACAAATAAATAATGATGTAAAGATTAAAAGAAGAAAGAGTACATGAAAGTACAAGGCAAAAGGCTAATAAGTGTTAATACGAGAAACGCATCAATCTCATAATCAGCAGATTGTGATTACAAGATCAAGAAAGTACAGAAAAGTACATGTTTATGGGTTAGATAACAAGCAGATGATACTTGGCAACTATATTCTGGCTGATGTCTCGTGAAGTGTTCTGATTGAATATCTTTTGATTGATGGCTGTTTTGGCATTGGTCACCTCTTGTTTGGTGATGTCCAAAAGGGCTGCCTGTTCATTATGGCGCACACCCAATGCAGACAACATACAGACACGTATCATTATTTGGCTGGCATTGTTTTGACGAAGGTCGCTGAGCAACTGAGGACAATAGCGGGCGAAGACTTTTGTCAACAGCCGCCACTCCTCCTGCGTCATCGTTCTTGGTTTCTGGGCCAGTTCATTAACCCGCTTGACGATGGGCTCGTCGGACAGATTGTCAGATGCCGTAGCGTTCTCCCGGATCTTCATCTGTCCAATCTCTTCTTTCAGAGAATGGTTCTCTTTGGCCAGAAGTGATTTCTCTTCCGCCATTTGCGTCTTCTCATGCTCATGCTGTAAGACCTCATTCTGTAGAATCTCAACAACTTGCGAACGGGACTTCAACTCCAAAAGCTTTTCCCGTCTCCACCTTAAGAGTTTCTTCCCTGTGTATGCTAATACAAGCAAGCCTAACACAACGAAAATGCACAGGTACAAGAGTCTGTTTTGAGCTTCCAATGCTTTGTTTTCGCTTTCAAGAGCCTCCCTCTGATACCTGTTATAATTATATAGTGATGCCATCTGGGCTGTCAGCGCCTGATCCTTCTTGGCAATCGACGAGTCGTTCGCCTCACCATATAGCAGAGCATATTTGGCAATGGAGTCTGCCTGATGACGTTTCTTAAAGACACTCAATAGTCCTCGGTACATTGGGTCCTTGTCTACAGGCCCCATATTAGGGCGATATATCTTCCGGTAGTAATACTCTGCCGAGTCGAGATTTCCTGTTCTGTCAAAATATTGTCCTTTATACGAATAGTATTGGCGTCTTGACGGTGGCAACTCATGATGACTGTCGAACCAGTCTGACTCGGATTCGAACTGATCTATCAGTTGTTTGGCCTCTGGTAGTCTATCCGATGATTTTACATACATATATAATAAAGAGAGTGAGGCTTGCATGGCTTCCTGCTGGTAACCATGTTTTATATAAAGATCAATGTCTTCTTTTAAAAGACATTCCGCAGAATCATTCCTATTCAATAAAAGATAGGTACTTGCAATCAGATCTTTATTAAAGATAGCAATGCATGTGTCTCCATCCAAAAGAGCATAATGGCTTGAATGCTTCTGGGCCTCAATCTCATCTGTCAACAACAATTGTTGATGATATATCTTAGCCATCTGAGAATAGGTGACGGCCAGCGTATGGTAGTCGCAGTCGGCAGCGGTAGTATCGGCCAGACTAATGGCGTCAAGATAGCAGCCGACGGCATGGGGCGCCTCACCAAGGTCCCGGTAGACACAGCCAAGAAGGTAGTGGGCCAAGAGACGGTCGTTGGAAGAACCGTTGTCGTCGTAATAGCCAACGAGGTCGCGGGCAAGAGAGTCGGAGGTGAAGGGAATGTAAGCCTTGTTCTGTGCCTTCAGCGTGAGCAGGCTGTGGCGCATGCGCAGGCTTTTGGGCCATGTCGCAGCTTCGGTGCTCAGGCTGTCGAGCAGGCGGAGGGCGGAGTCGGGCTTCTCGTTGATGACGGAATCGATGGCACGAAGCGGCGAGGTGTAGCCATCACCGCCACAACCCGTCAGGAGCAAGAGCACTCCCACCGTCAAAATGCCGATCGTTCTTTTCATCGGTGCAAAGTTAATAAAAATCCGCGAAACCACAATAACTTTCGCAGAAATGTTTGACCGATTGGCTAATATTCTTAAGACTCACTACGCTCGAATAAGCGTCGCAAAGCACCGGGGGGCAGAGAGTCCCCCGCCCCCTTACCTCACGATGTTTTCGGGTCGCCATTTCTCTGGCACTTCGTAACGCTTGGTGCCATCGGTTACCACGTCGGGCATAATGGCATCGCGGAAACGGCGCTCGTTCTTGTACATTAGAACTGGCTTACTGCTATGATGCGTAAGGTTATCTTTCAGGTCACAACTAAAGTTTGAAGGCGGGAAATAGACCTTGATTCGCTTCTCTGGATATTGCTTTTGAATGAACTCTAAAGGTGGAACAAGATCGCTGTCGGCACTGACAAGCACGATGGTATCTAATAGTAGTCACCCCACTGCGGTTCATTTCGTTTGGTGCGACGAAGACCGTAGTAGAAGTTCTTGCCTTGCAAGCGAACAAGTTCGAGCGGAATCCGTCAATGTAGAATGTTACGCGTTGTGCCATATAGCGTCAATATAATAAAAAAGCCGTCCTCGGACGGCCATGTCCATTCAAGAAAGAATGGCGGAGCTTAATAATTTGTTGCAAAGGTAGCCTTTTTTTGCGATACTTGCAAACATTTCGCACAAAAAGTTAAGGCTGCTTTCGCTTTTTCTTCATTTTTCCGTGTTTTGACTCATGAATCAGAGTGCATAGGACTTATTTCTGGTTGCAAAGATACAAAAAGTTTTGGAAACGGAGTTCTATTGAACAACTTCTATGCACAAAACTTACCTGACGACGACCTTTCGGCCGCGGCGGATGTAGACGCCCTTCTTAGGATGCTTGCCCTTGACACGCTGACCCTTCAGGTTATAGAGCTTGTCTGAGGCTGGCGCCACCGTCTTGTGGACATCGGTGATGCCCGTCGTCGCTGGCTCAACGTAGTTGTCGTAGCTGAAGGCCACGTCCATGCTATTACCCCAGATATATTGCTCCAGTCCCGGGTAGTCGATGAAGGGGTTGCGGTTCTTCTGAATGTCGTAGATGGCCTCGTTGCGACGAATCTCCTTCTCGCTGATAGGATCCTGTGCGGCCCAGCGCAGGAGCATCTTCAAGGCCCAGTCGGTGAAGAAGGGATAGACGTCGCTCGTCAGCATCGGGCTGCTCCAGTTCTTAGGACTGCGCTCCTTGCCGGCATTGCTCTGGTACTGCTCGTAGCAGGTGGCCATATAGAAGTAGGCGCGGGCCAGGTCGCCCTTGTACTCGTCGTTGGGTTCAAAGACACGGGCCTGGCCATTCGTCACCGTATAGCCGATGGCAGGGTCGCAGATGCCAAACTTAGAGAATCCTTCTGCCGACTGTTTCGTGGGGTTGCGGTTGGGGTCCAGTTCCCCGTATGGATAGTTGGAACGCATCGAGTTGACGGCCCGATCGGTAGGGAACAGATGGTGCAGGTCGGTGTACATGGGGTACGACTGATCGCTCGAGCCCTCGTTGAACCAGCTCTTAGGCATGGCGTGCTCACGGTTGTAGACGACACCTTCCTCGTTGATGTCAAGGCCCTTGTCCTGATCCGTGATGGGGGTGAAGTTGGAGATGCCGGAATAGATGTCCCAGATGTAACCGTCGGGACGGATATCGTATGAGTTGATACCGTTCCACACACCAGGCGTGTACGACTGCATCTCGTGGGGCGAGATAATCTGGAAGAGAGCGGTCTTGAGTTCCGCGCCCTTCTTACCGTCGGCTCCCTGATAGTAGGTGCCCGTGCCGCTCGGCACTTGTGAGAAAACGGCTGGTGATGCCAATAATGACATCACCAGCAGGATATACTTTTTCATAAGCGATTAGTTGTCAACTTCAGCGGGCTTCCCGAAGTCGAAGCAAACACCACCGCAGAGTTCAACGAGTCCTTTGTAGGTGTCCTTGTAGCCAATGATGGTGATCACGTCGCCTACCTCAATGCCGTTGTCGGCAATGAAGAACTTACGGAAGTCACCCGTAGCGCCCCATCCGGGATAGCATCCATAGACATACAACTCACTGGTACCGTCGGAGAAGTAGAGGTTGCCATAGTCGTTCTCTGCACCCTTGCTGTCAAGAAGCGAGGTGATGGTACCTGTAACCTTATAATAGGTACCCTTGTCATCGGGCTGTGCAAGGAAGTCTGTAATACTGATCTCCGTTACAGGGATGACGGCCTCCAACTGAGCACCGGTCATCTGGGCTGAGCCCTTATACTCGCCACGCTTACCGACAAGTGTCACCACGTCGCCCTCCTTCAGTCCGGCAGCCTCGAAGTCTCCCTTCGAACCGATACCGTAGACGTATGCCTCGCCAGAGAAGTCCTTGATATAGACATTGCCGTAGGTGGGATTAGCCACGCTCTGGATGACACCCTGGATGCGGTACTGGGTGTCGCCGACCTCTGCTGCGAGGAACTCTGCAACAGAAGCATCGATGATGGCACCTGTCTGGCTGACAGAGAACTGAGAGGTATACTCCTTACCGCCGCTATAGGTCTTCAGCGTCACTGTTGCGCTGCGGTCACCACCGGCATTGGGCTGAGCACGGAAGGTCACCGTGTTCGAAGAGATGGCAGAGATCGTAAGCCAGTCGGGGAGCTCATCGACATTGATGCCATCACCCTTGCAAGTGACGTGAGCCGTCACATCACCTCCGTCAAGAGGCAGGATAGCGGGATCAACGGTCTCACCGGCAATGCTCAGGGAGTCGACCTTGATGAGCGACTTATTAATCTTGATAACAGTCACATTCACCAGTTCAACGGTTGAGCCGTAAGTAGTCTTCGGACCTTCGACGGTAATCTCGTCGCCCACCTCGATACCCCAAACAGAGATAGAGTTGTTCTGACCTGCATTACCATTCTTGTCGAGTGTACCGTAAATATAGACCTCACCAGTTCCATCGTTCAGATACCAGTTACCATAGGTTGTGTTGGCGATGCCTGTCACAGTACCCGTCACACGGAAGGTCTTGGAATCAGGACCGGCAATAATCTCGGCACAGGTAGCATTGGTAACGGTAGCAATACCCTGGATCACGTTGATGCGCTGGGTCTTGCCGCCACATTCAATCAGTACCTCAGCGGTACGGCCTTCAGCAGCCTCGGCAGAGAAAGTGATCGTGCCACTGCCAGAACCAGAGGCGGGAGATACGGTCAGCCAGTCGGGAGCGCCGGAAACGCTCCAGCTGCCAGCAGCCTCGATATCAATAGAGGCAGAACCACCACTGGTGCTAAGAGACACATACGACTGCGATACACGGATCTCACTGAGATAGGTGGGATCGTTGTCGTCGGAACATCCTGTAAACACAGCAGCAACCACTGCCATGAGAGTCGGAATGAAATATCTTAGTTTCATAATTATCAATTTTCTATTATCAATTTTCAATTATCAATTAAAGAAGTACTTGATACCAACAGAAGCATACCAGCACTGGCTGAGTGCGTAGTTCGGCGTCCAGGTCTCGGTCTTGCCGCTGATAGAAGAAGGTGTCGAGAAGGTGGCATAGCCCTGTGCGTCGACGCCCTCGTACTTCAGGATACGAGCCTCCTGGCCAATGGCAGGATTCAGGTATTTCTGAACACCCCAAGCAGAGTTGAAGAAGTTCAGCACGTTCTTCATATCAAAGCTCAGCTGCAGGCAGTGCTTCGTCTTGCCGACATTCAGCTTGAAGTCGTGCTTATAACCGAAGTCAATGCGGTGTACCCAAGGAGAGTAGACACTGTAGGGCTCGGAATACTCACCCTGATGGCTGCTCAGATAGTCATCCATGTGAACATAGTCCATGAAGCGAGTCATATCATCCTGAGAAACGAAACGGAAGTTTCCAGTACCAACGCCTACCTCATTATCATTGGGGATATAGATAGCGTCGTAGTTGTAACCGTCGCTGTTCATATCGTTCTGCATCATGTATGAGTAGTTGTAACCACCGCGCCAAGCCTCATAGATGAAGCTGTAGTGGTTGCCCACCTTATCGTGGATCGTAGCACTGGCCACGAGACGGTCAGGTGTCACATACTGTGAGTTGTGCAGACGGATGTTATTCGGACCCTCAACCGTAGGAACGTATGTGAAGGCAGACTCAGCAGCAGAACCCGGCATACCGGTAATCTCCTTGCTGACGGTGTGGGTATAGGCAGCCATCAGGCTCAACCACTCGTACGGCTGGGCATTCAAGGTGATGTTAGCACTCCATCCATAACCCTTGCTCGTGTTCTCCAGCATGAACGCCTTGGTGTTCGTGCGGAAACCTGAAGGATAGATGGGACGGTTGTCGACACCGTTGAAGCGGGCGAAGCCACCTACGCTGGGGATAGCCCAGTCGGAGATGCAGACGGCATTGATAGTCTTGTTGAAGATTCCCTCAACAGTGGCCGTGAACGGGAATGATACGGGGATCTGATAGTCGATGGCTACAGAGGTCTTCCATACCTGAGGCATCTTGAAGTCGGGATCGACGCCGCAGATAGCAGAAGGAACAGCGCCATCTTCAGGAGAGACTGTCATCGGGTAGCCTAAGCCCTGAAGCTTATTCATCATCTGGCTGATGGAAGTCATAGGACCACCAGCGAACTCATCCATGGAGAAGCCCATCTTCTTAGCGTTGCTGGCGTTGATCTGTGCCTGATACTGCACGAGGCCACCGTTGGTAGGCATGTTCGTGAAGAACACGAGAGGCAGACGGCCAGAGAAGAGACCTGTACCACCGCGAACCTTCAGTGACTTGTCGCCAAACACGTCGTAGGTGAAACCTACACGTGGAGAGAAGGTGATGCTGTTGTCGGGCCAAGCGCCAGTATCAATGTGACGTCCGTCATAGTCGAGACCAAGGATTCCACTACGTACGAGTTTCCCATTAGCATCATAAAGTGGGTAAGTACTATTGGTCGCAGCATTCCCGTTCTTATCATAAAGGCTTCCCGTATAATCACTGCGATACACACCATTAGTCATCAAATCACTATTGTCGAAGAACAGTCCGTCGATACGCAGGCCGTAGGTCAGCTTGAACTTGTCGTTAATGTTCCAGTCGTCCTGAGCATAGATACCGGGACGGTTGAACTGCACACGGGCAGCAGGCTTAGACTCACCGTCGTAACCATAGGTCAGACAGAATATCTCAGGTGTCTGGTTGAAGAGCTCTTCTACAGACATGCCGTCGGCCCAGTTGTAACGATAGTAACCTGTACCGTTACGCATGTACTGGTTGTCGGCCATCTGGTGCTCGAAGGTAATACCAGCCATGATCTTGTGGGCACCCATATAGTAGGTCACGTCGTCCTTGAAGTTCCAGATGGTATTGTGAACGGCGTTGTTCCAGGTGAACAGCTCATAACCGAGGGCCATGTAGTTATTACCGTCCTTCGTGATATCGATGAAGGGGAACTCTGCGGAATCAGTACCACGGATATCATCAAGCTTGGAGATAGTAGCCAGGAACTGGTTCGACAGGTTGTCCGTCAGACGGCTGTTCAGGTCGATAGACCAAGAGTGAACGACGTTCTCCATCGAGTACATCGAGTTAGCGAACGACATAGAGTACTGCGACACACGACCACCGCTCATACGGGTACCACCATCCATAGAAGAAGCGTTAGGATTGTTCCAAATATTGTTCTTCGTATAGTTGTAGCGCAGGGCCAGGTGATGACGATCGGTGATGTTCCAGTCCAGACGTGCCAACAGCTTGTAGTTGCTCTCGTCAGCGGGGAAGCTGGTCCAGCTACCTGTGTTATAGCCATACTTGCTGGCCACATAGTTGGAAACGGCTGCAAGGTCAGCGTTGGTTGTACGAGAGACATAGTTATTGGGATCAGCGGGATTATCAGCATCTGCACCTCTCCAACGGTTGACAACGGTAGGAATATTGATCATCTCACCATTGACGAAGAAGAAAAGCTTGTCTTTGATAATCGGGCCACCGAGAGTGAAACCGTAAGTGGTAGTCTGCGACTTGTCGCGGGCACCGGCAATCTGCTGACGCTTCACGGCATCACCCTGCATATTCTCATTCTTGTGATAGATGTAGGCAGTACCCTTGAAGGTGTTCGTACCAGACTTCGTGATAGCATTCACACCACCACCGATGAAGTTGGTCTGACGGACATCGTAAGGAGAGATCACCACCTGCAACTCCTCGATGGCATCGATAGAGATGGGGTTACCGCCACCAGGTAGGTTAGATGACAGACCGAAGTTGTTGTTGAAGTTAGCACCATCAACGGTGAAGTTGGCAGTACGTCCGTCAGCACCGGCGAAGCTCATGCCGTTACCTCCGTAAGGAGACAGACGAGTCACGTCAGTAATAGAACGGCTGACCGTCGGCAAGTTGGCGATCTGCGAGTTATTGATGTTGGTAGAAGCACCCGTCTTCTCAGCGGCGAACTTCGAAGCCTTACCACTGACCACCACCTCAGCCAGCTGAGTGGCATCCTCAGAGATCCAAACGGCCAAGTTGTAAGTCTCGGCGAGCTGGAGTACGACACCCTTAACCACCTTCGGCTGATAGCCGATGTATGACACAGTCACCTCGTAAGGGCCACCAGTACGCATACCTTGGATCGTGAAACGGCCTGATGCGTTTGTCACTGCCGTGTAACGAGTTCCGGAGGGCTCATGGAGAGCCACAATGGTAGCACCAATGACTTCTTCGCCGTTAGCATCGTCAAAGGTCACTTTACCAGCCATACTGGAAGTCGTGATTTGTGCTACTGCCGACAACGTCAGTGTCAGCATCGCAACAAGAAGCAAAAACAATCTTTTCTGCATAAAAATAAAACTGTTTAATTAATTAATTACCGGTCCAGAGACCGAGTCCATGAAATTTCGCTGCAAATTTAAGAAAAAGAATTGAGATAAAGTTATAAATAAGGAACTTTTTTTAAAATTGGTAAAAATACTTGCGGATTATTAATAAAGCAAGATACCCGTCAATATTCTGCCTGACTGGGTGCCAAGGCGACGGGCTGAGAAATAATCATCGCAATGGTCGTAGGTGCAGATGCCTACGGTCTGTATCTGGGCTGCGGGGATGCCTGCGGCCTCGAGTTGGAGCTGACAGCATCGCCAGAGGTCGATGTGCCAACGTTGCTCCCTTGAAGCAATCTCTTCCATAGGATAACCTGCCTCGGCAAAAGCATCATACACCTCGTCGCCCACTTCAAAGTTCTTCTGCGAGATGCCCGGCCCAATCACAGCCTGCAGAGCCTCCGGACGAGAATGGAAGGCTCGCTGCATAGAGGCGACGGTTGCCTCGGAGATATTTGCCACCGTGCCCCGCCACCCGCTATGGACGACGCTGGCAGCATGATGCTCGTGGTCATATATAATAATAGGTATACAGTCGGCCGTCGATACGCCGATGCAGACATCCTTCTGGTTAGTCATCAAGGCGTCGATGCCCTCAAGAACCTGAGTACGCACCTCGTCGGAGAGGCGGAAGAAGGTGGGGCCTATCTGGACAACGCCCGTGCCATGTACCTGATGGGGCATGACCAGACGATCCTTCTTGATCCTGAGCAACTGGCAGAGGGCCTTGCGGTTATTGTCGATATCTTCGGGCTCATCCCCACAATAGCGGTTCACGTTGAACTCACCATAGTTGCCATGACTATAGCCGCCGTGGCGCGTAGAGCTGAAAGCCGTGATGCCCTCGGCGATATCGTAGAAAGTCAGTTGGGGCTTAATCGTCGGTCTCCTCATACTCAAAGTCATCGAGGTCTTCGATGTCCTCGATATCTTCTGCATCAACATATTCAATGTCCTCATCCTCACCCTCGTCGGCGAGTTCTGCGGCAAAGCGGCTCATATCCTTGTCACGATGCACCAATGTATCCTCGGCTGTCAAGGTTGCCAATTTGTTACTCTCGGCATTCAGTTCCCGCCAGAGCACATCCTTCAGTTCTTCCAGCCCAAAGCCGGTAACGGCAGAGATAAACACTACGGGCGTGTAACAGAGGGACGGTTCTTTTGTTACATCGCCGCTGTTGATATCACAAAAGAACCGTCCCTCTGTTACACCAAGCTGCTCCTTGAGCATCTCGATGAGTTCCTCGTCTAGGAGGTCACACTTCGTTACAGCCAGCACACGGTGCTTATCGAGCATCTCGGGGTTGAACTGCTTCAGTTCGTTGAGCAGGATCTCATATTCCCTCTTGATATCATCCGTATCGCCCGGCACCATGAACAACAATAGCGAATTGCGCTCGATATGCCGGAGGAAGCGGAGGCCGAGGCCCTTGCCCTCCGAAGCACCCTCGATGATGCCCGGGATATCAGCCATCACAAACGACTTGTTGTCGCGATAGCCCACGATTCCCAATGAGGGTTCCATCGTGGTGAAGGGGTAATTAGCAATCTTAGGACGGGCATTGGAGAGAGCAGACACCAACGTAGACTTACCGGCATTAGGGAATCCCACGAGACCAACATCGGCCAGCAGCTTCAATTCCAGAATGATGGTCATCTCCTGCATGGGTTCTCCGGGCTGGGCATAGCGCGGTGCCTGGTTCGTGGCACTGCGGAACTGAAAGTTACCCAGTCCGCCACGACCACCTTTCAGCAGCAGTACCTCTTGCCCGTCATAGGTGACGTCGCAGACGTACTTGCCTGTCTCTGCATTGTAGACTACCGTCCCACATGGCACGTCGATAAACACATCCTTGCCGTCGGTACCATGACACTTGTCCTTGCCACCATTGCCGCCATGCTCTGCGAAGATATGACGTTCGTATTTCAGGTGTAGCAGTGTCCAGTAGTTATGGTTACCGCGCAGATAGACGCTACCGCCCTTGCCGCCGTCGCCGCCGTCAGGGCCGCCATTGGGGTTGTATTTCACATGCTTCAGGTGCATCGAGCCCTTACCGCCCTTACCCGAGCGGCACATAATCTTCACATAGTCTACGAAATTACTCTCCATACTGTTTTCTCTACAACGGATTTAACGGATTTCCATATTGTTTTCATCCGTGGAATCCGTTAAATCCGTTGTTAAAATTATATGTTGTCAATCACGTCACAGATATCAGCGAAGATGCGGTCGAGTTCGCCGAGGCCATTGATGTGGTAGTGGACCCCCTCCTGCTTGTACCACTCGATGAGCGGCTGTGTCTGGGAGTGGTACACCACAAGGCGCTTCTTGATGGTCTCTTCATTGTCGTCGGCACGGCCACTCTGCTGTCCACGGAGGATCAGGCGCTTCATCAACTCATCCTCTGGCACGTCGAGTTCAATCATGGCAGCCACCTTGTCACCCCGTTCGTCGAGCATCTTCTTCAGGGCCTCTGCCTGTGGGATGGTACGGGGGAATCCGTCGAAGATCACGCCCTTGTGGTTACGGCCGAAGGCATCGTAGACGGAAGCAAGGATGCTCACCATTAGGTCGTCAGGGATCAGCTGTCCCTGGTCTATATACCCCTGGGCGGTCTTACCCAGTTCCGAACCCTTCTTGATCTCAGCCCTCAGCACATCGCCTGTGGAGATGTGGTTCAAGCCGTACTTCTCAATCATCTTGTCACTCTGTGTGCCCTTGCCTGAGCCGGGAGCACCGAAAATTACAATATTCTTCATGCTATAAATGGTGTTGGTTTACTTATCACTGACTATCGTATAAACATGTTTCAGGCCACGACCCTCCTGGTCATAGTCCAAGCCATAGCCCACAATGAAATCATCGGGTATGCTGAATGCGGCATAGTCGATGTCAAGAGGCTCCTCCAGTTTCGTAGGCTTCACGAAGAGGGTGCAGATATGCACCGAGGCGGGATTGCGAGTGCCCAGCGACTCTATCATCTGCCGCATTGTACGGCCCGTATCCACGATATCCTCCACGATGACGATTGTCCGTCCGGAGAGATCCTCGTTCAGCCCGATGACCTCCTTCACCTTTCCCGTCGAGGTGGTACCCTGATAGGAGGCCAACTTCACAAAGGAGATGTTGCACGGGATGGTAATCTCGCGCAACAGGTCGGCAGCGAAGATGAAGGAACCGTTGAGCACACAGAGGAAAAGGGGATTCTTTCCTTCCATATCCTTGTTGATCTGTTCTGCCACCTCTTTCACACGCCGCTTGATTTCCGTCTCATGAATGGAGACACGGAAGCATTTGTCCTTGATTTTAACACTGTCCATAGGTCTATTTCGATATTTTTTTGCAAAAGTACGTATTTTTTTTGGAATCACCAAATCTTTTTCCTACCTTTGCACCATTATGAAGATTTTTACGAGTGCCCAGATCCACGAACTGGACAAATACACGATTGAAAATGAGCCCGTCAAGTCCATCGACTTGATGGAGCGTTCAGCCAAGGCCATCACCCAAGCCATCACAGAAGTGTGGGGCAGTGCCACACGTGTCATCGTCTTCGCCGGACCAGGCAATAATGGTGGCGACGCCCTCGCCGTAGCCCGTCTGCTGCTTGACCGGAACTACGATGTCACGACTTATCTGTTCAACATCCAAGGTCATCTCTCCGAAGACTGTGCCATCAACAAGAAGCGACTGTTGGACAAGAAGCCGAAGGCGCTCATAGAAGTGATTCAGGAGTTCGAGCCGCCACAGCTCGAAGCAGACACGCTCGTTGTCGACGGCCTCTTCGGCTCCGGACTAAACAAGCCCCTCGCCGGTGGTTTCTCCTCGCTGGTAAAATATATCAATGCCTCACCCTCCAAGGTCGTCAGCATCGATATCCCCTCCGGACTCATGACCGAGGACAACACCTATAATGTCCGCGCCAACATCATCCGTGCCGACATGACGCTCACGCTCCAGCATCAGAAGCTCTCGTTCCTCTTTGCCGAGAACCAGCAGTTCATCGGACAGTTGAAGGTACTCGACATCCGACTGAGCAAGGAGGGTACCGAGAAGATCGACGCCCAGTACACCTTGCTTGAGGAGAACGATATCCGCAAAAGGCTTCTGCCACGTGACCCCTTCGCCCATAAGGGTAAGATGGGCAATGCCCTCATCATCGCCGGCAGCTACGGCATGGGCGGCGCCGCTGTTCTGGCCACGAAGGCCTGTCTGCGGGTGGGAGCAGGCCGTGTCACCACCCACACCCCCAAGCGCAACCATCTCATCATGCAGATCAGCGTGCCCGAGGCCGTGCTACAGTTCGACCGTGAGGAGACCACCTTCTCTGAGGCCGTCGACACAGAGGACTTCACTGCCGTAGGTATCGGTCCCGGACTCGGCACCAGCGAACAGACAGCCATCGCCATCATCGCCCAGTTGCGCCGCACCCAGTGCCCGTTAGTGGCCGATGCCGATGCCATCAATATCCTGTCCAACCACCGCGCATGGCTGCAGCAACTGCCCAAGGGCATCATCATGACCCCCCACCCCAAGGAGTTTGACCGTCTCGAAGGCCCCAGCGGCGACAGCTTCGAGCGTCTGATGAAAGCCCGCGACCTGGCAGAACGCCTTCAGGCTTATGTACTACTCAAGGGTCACCACACCTCGCTTTGCCTGCCCGACGGGCACATTGTGTTCAACACTACGGGTAACGCAGGCATGGCTACCGCCGGTAGCGGCGACGTGCTAACAGGCATCATCACCGGCCTACTGGCCCGCGGCTACAAACAGGAGGACGCCTGCATCGTGGGTATGTATCTGCACGGACTCTCCGGCGACATCGCCGCCAAGGAGTTGGGACAGGAGAGCGTCATCGCCAGCGACCTCATCCAGTATCTGCCCTACGCATTTAAGCGCATCAAAGAGTAAAGGTAAAAAAGTAAAAAGTAAAATGAAGATGAATGGATTATGTAAAGTCACAACGTGGGTAAAAGTTTTACCTTTTTACCTCTTTACCTTCTTACCTTTGCATGCTCAGACCGTGAGCAGTGTCTACCAGCCGGGCGTCACCGCCGAGGGAGCGGTCTACTTCCTTCCCAAGACCGCCATCACCGTCACTGTCACTGTCGAGAAGACCACCTACACCCCCGGCGACCTCTGTCAATACGCCGAGCGCTATCTGCGCATCAAGGATGTGTCCCCCGTCCCCTCCTTCGGCTACCGCATCACGGCCATCCGCCAGGAGGCCTCAGCCGTGCCCGACACCACCAAGCGCTACGCCGTGAAGTTCGACCCCAAGACTGCTGCCGCCAACATCCGCCTCTCCGACGACGGTGTACTCCTTGGGATTAATACTGAGAGGAAAGAGGAAAGTGGAAAGTGGAAAGAGAATACTCCTGGGGCGGGACATCTCGGCTCGAACATTTCTCCTTCCCCTAAGCCCAATCCCCGCCAGTACATGAACGAGGAGACGCTGGCCGCAGGCAGCACCGCCAAGATGGCCGAGCTCACGGCACAGGACATCTACGATATCCGTGAAAGCCGCAGCCTGCTCGTCCGCGGACAGGCCGACAATATGCCCAAGGACGGAGAGCAGCTACGCCTCATGCTCAGCCAGCTCGACCTGCAGGACCGTGCCCTCACCTCCCTCTTCACCGGCACATACGAGCGCGACACGATGGAACAGGCCTTCACTATCGTCCCTGATGAAAGAGCTGAAAGCCAACAGCCCATCGTCCTCTTCCGCTTCTCACAGAAGCTGGGGATCGTCGATGCCGACGACCTTGCGGGCGTACCTTATTATATAAACATAGAGAACCTCAGAAGCGTTCCACCGTCAGCACCCGCCGATCCCAAGAAGAAGCAGAAGCCTATCTACGGCATCTACGTCAACATCCCCGGACGCCTGCGCAGCACCCTCTCCGACGGTCAGCGCCCCATCATGGCCGAAGAGTTCCCAGCCGGACAGTTCGGCAACGTGGAACTGCTCAGCGGTGCCCTCTTCAACAAGCGGTACACCACCCGTCTGCAACTCAATCCCCTTTCCGGTGCCATCGAGCACCTCGACGCCGAGTTGCCCCGATAGACCGCCACCAAGAGAATGAGTATGTCGAAGGAACAGACGAGCATCCGCGAACGCCAGCGCACGGACCTACGAGAGCCGCGACGCTATAAGGTCACCATCTACAATGATGACTTCACCACCATGGAGTTTGTGGTGATGATTCTCAAAGTAGTGTTTTTCAAGAGCGACGCAGAGGCAGAGGCCCTGATGCTCCAGGTACACCACTCCGACCATGCCGTGGTGGGCATCTACAGTTACGATGTAGCCACCTCGAAGGTGCGCAAGGCTACCGACATGGCCCGTGAGGCCAACTTCCCACTGCGCCTGACCGTTGAACCAGAAGAACAAACGTAGCGCTTATGGCAGAGATCAGACAGACAGAACGAGCAGCCCAGGTACTGCGAGAAACCATGAAATGCTGCAAGGAGTACCGGCATGAGTTCATCATGCCCGAGCACCTGCTGCTGGTACTTGTCGAAGACTACAACTTCAGCAGGACACTTAGCGCCTATTACCCCCCGGAGAGCCTGGCCGAACGCGTAGAGGACGAGTTAGAGGGCGTCGAGACCGTTCCAGAAGGCCGGGAATATGATCCGGAGGCATCAACCCAACTCGGACAGGTGATAGAGGCGGCCTGTCGTCAAGTTCTCAACAGCAGCGCCCAGGCGATGGACATCCCCCATCTGGTGACAGGCATCCTGCAACTCAAAGAGTCGTGGGCAAGCTATCTGCTGAAAGAAGCACTCGGCGGCATGGAGAGCCACTTCATAAGTCAGCTGATCAGTGCCTACGCCTATGACGACCACCTGGAGGAAGAGACAGGCGAACGCCAGTCGGATGCAGCCTGGCGAAGACTCGTCACCTGCATGAATGACCTGTATCAGCACCACAATCCGCTCATCGGCCGTGAACAGGAGCTGTCACGTACCATCCAGGTGCTCTGCCGTCGCGACAAGAACAATCCCCTGCACGTAGGAGAGCCCGGCGTAGGAAAGACTGCCCTCGTCTGGGGCCTGGCACGGATGATTGCCGAGGGCCATGTGCCAGAGCGCCTGAAGGGCAGCCGCATCTATCAGCTCGACATCGGGACCCTCCTGGCAGGCACCCAGTATCGCGGCGACTTCGAGAACCGCATCAAGCAGATCATGGACGGCATCCAGGAAGAGAGCGACCGTAACATCGTGTATATCGACGAGATACATACCTTAGTAGGAGCCGGCGCCATCGGCGAGGGGTCGATGGACGCCTCGAACATGCTGAAGCCCTATCTCGAGGCGGGCACCATCCGCTTCATCGGCTCCACCACCTACGAAGAGTACAACCGCCACTTCTCCCGTTCGAAGGGACTGGTGCGCCGCTTCCAGCAGATCGACATCCCCGAGCCGACGCCCGAGGAGACGAAACATATCCTCCGCCAGCTCCGCCAGCAGTACGAGCGCTACCACGGTGTGACCTACGACGACGAGGCCCTCGACTTCGCCGTCGATGCCAGCTATAAATATGTGAACGACCGATTCCTGCCCGACAAGGCCATCGACCTGATCGACGAGGCAGGAGCGAACTTAGAGGTGAGAGGTAAGAGTGACGAGGCGAGAGTGACGAAAGCAGACATTGCCGATGTGCTGGCCAAGACCTGTAAGGTGGATGCCCTGGCGATGAGCAGCGACGATGACAACGGCCGACTGGAGACACTGGGCCCGCGGCTGCTCTCGAAGATCTATGGGCAGGACGAGGCCATCCGTCAGGTGGTGGAATCCGTACAGATGTCGAAGGCAGGTCTGCTCGACGACAACAAGCCCCTGGCCTCACTGCTCTTCGTGGGACCGACGGGTGTCGGCAAGACCGAGGTGGCCCGCGTGCTCGCCCAGGAATTAGGCATCGAGCTGCTACGCTTCGACATGAGCGAATACACCGAGAAGCACACCGTTGCCAAGCTCATCGGCTCGCCTGCGGGCTATGTAGGCTATGAGGACGGAGGTCTGCTGACCGATGCCATCCGCAAGACACCCAACTGCGTGCTGCTGCTCGACGAGATAGAGAAGGCCCATCAGGACATCTATAACATCCTGCTGCAGGTGATGGACTATGCCCGCCTGACGGACAACAAGGGTCGTAAGGCCGACTTCCGCAATGTGATCCTCATCATGACCTCGAATGCCGGTGCACAGTTCGCCGCCCAAGCCAGCGTCGGCTTCACCGGCACTACGTCGCGTGGCGAGGCCATGCTCAGACAGGTGAAGAAGACCTTCAAGCCAGAGTTCATCAACCGCCTGACGGGAACAGTGGTCTTCAACGATATGGACGAGCCTATGGCCAGACTCATCCTCCGCAAGAAACTGGGCGAGCTGCAGGAGAAGCTTACCGCCAAGCAAGTGACAATGACCCTCAGCGACGAGGCCTTTGCCCTGCTCCTGAAGGAAGGCTTCACCCGTGAATACGGAGCCCGCGAGATGGACCGTATCATCGCCCAGCGACTCAAGCCCCTGCTGATGCGCGAGATCCTCTTCGGCAGTCTCAAACAAGGCGGCACAGTGGAAATGGAGGTGACCGATGGCAGTCTTTCAATTAGACGATGACCTCTGGTTCCCCGATCCCCATCTGGGAGAGGACGACGGTCTGATAGCCGTGGGCGGCGACCTCTCCGTCGACCGTCTGCTGCTGGCCTACAGCAACGGTTTCTTCCCCTGGTTCTCGTTCCGCAGTCAGCAAGAGCCGATGTGGTACTGCCCCTTGCAGCGTTTCGTCATCATTCCGGGCGAGATACACGTCAGCCACTCCATGCAGCAACTCATCAACAAGAACCGCTACCGCCCCACCATCAATCAAGACTTCGAAGGTGTGATCCACGGTTGCGCCACAGCCCAGAACCGCAACCGTGAGGAAGGCGCCTGGCTGGGCCCCGACATCATCAAGGCCTACACCGAACTGCATCGCCAGGGCTTTGCTGCCAGCGTCGAGGTGTGGGACGAAGACCGCTTGGTGGGCGGACTCTATGGTGTGAGCCTCGGTAAGTCGTTCTTTGGCGAGAGCATGTTCTCGCTCGTGCCCAATGCCTCCAAGCTGGCCCTGATCCATCTCGCCCACATGTTCGACATCCTTGGCGGGCAGATGATCGACTGTCAGTTCGAGACGCCTCACCTCCGTTCTATGGGCGGTCGCTACATCTCTTACGAGGAATACATCACCATCATCCGCAAGTGATGTCAGCGTGATGACTTATTCGTGCTAAAAGTCGGTTCTTCTCGTCAAGAGATTGTAAGGCTTCTTTGCCTAAAAAAACGTCGCAAGGAATGGACGAAATAGAGGAAACTTGAGAGCCAGATAGAGCCTTCGGAGAGTTTAAAGGCACTAAACTGGGAGTTTACTTACGGTAAAGTGGGAGTTTCCTTACGGGAAACTCTACCAAAACAAGTTGTTTTCCTCAGCTCCGGATAGGCTTTTTGCCCGTTAAAGATAGTCTTAACGACACCAAAACAAGTTGTTTTGGTCTGGAAAGAGGTATCTCTTCGAACAGAAAAGATGCCTCTTTTCCGTAACGCACATAGTCTCAATGACTTACGCAAACGCCTCAAAACTCGCGTATTTGCGGCCCACATCCTGTTTCCTGACCGCCGTGCGATTCTCAGAGACCGCTTTGTCCGCTTATTTCATTCTGTCATCACAGGCGATTCTTCTTGTCATTACCTGCACCAGTACCCTTGTACTTCGAGCGGATGGCGTTGAAGTTGTATTGCAACGCCATCCCGTCATAATGACGCCTGAAGATCTGTTCGAACTCTGTCTTGTCAATCATCTGTTTCGCTTGTCTTTTACTCTATATTCAATCGGGCACCCCGTTTTCCTAAGCAAAAGTACAAAAAAGTTTCGTGGTCTGATGAAAAGCCTCTTGAAGAATGTCGCCATCGACACAATTTTCTGAACGTAAAAGCCCGCTCCAAGGTGAAGCGGGCTCTAAGGGAAATGTTGTCGTCGGAAGGACGAGCTTACTGAGCGAGTTTGCCGTCAGAACCGAGCACATCGACGATCTTGTGGATGTACATCTTCTTCATGTTCTCACGGGCGGGCTTCAGATACTGACGAGGATCGAAGTGGTCGGGATGCTCTGCCAGATACTTACGGATGGCAGCTGTCATGGCCAGACGGGAGTCGGAGTCGATGTTAATCTTGCAGACAGCGCTCTTGGAGGCCTTGCGGAGCTGCTCCTCGGGGATACCTACTGCGTCGGGCAGCTTGCCACCGAAGGCATTGATGGTGTCGACCTCGTCCTGGGGTACTGACGACGAGCCGTGGAGCACGATGGGGAAGCCGGGGAGCTTCTGCTCGATCTCTGCCAGCACGTCGAATGCGAGTGGCGGGGGAACGAGCTTACCGGTCTTCGGGTCGCGGGTGCACTGCTCGGGCTTGAACTTATAGGCGCCGTGAGAAGTACCGATAGAGATGGCGAGAGAGTCGCAGCCTGTACGGGTGGCGAAGTCGATCACCTCCTCGGGCTTGGTGTAGTGAGACTCCTCAGCCTGAACCTCATCCTCAACACCAGCGAGCACGCCGAGCTCACACTCAACGGTCACGTCGTACTTGTGGGCATACTCCACCACCTGGCGGGAGATGCGGATGTTCTCCTCGTAGGGCAGTGAGCTACCATCATACATCACTGAAGAGAAGCCCATGTCGATACAGTCCTTGCAGAGCTCGAAGCTGTCGCCATGGTCGAGGTGCAGCACGATCTCGGGGTGCTCACAGCCCAGTTCCTTGGCGTAAGCCACAGCGCCCTCGGCCATATAGCGGAGGATGGTGGCGTTGGCATAGTTACGGGCACCCTTGGACACCTGCATGATGACGGGTGACTTGGTCTCAACGGCTGCCTGGACGATGGCCTGCATCTGCTCCATCGTATTGAAGTTGAAAGCGGGGATGGCATAGCCACCGGCTACTGCTCTCTTGAACATCTCGCGGGTATTCACGAGTCCTAAATCCTTGTAGTTTACCATAATTTTTAAGTTTTAAATGTGTGATACGTCTTTTATCGAGTGCAAAGGTAATAAAAAAAGTGAAGAGTGAAGAGTGAAGAGTAAAGAATTTGCTACCGCGTCACTTCTATTTTAATGTTTATTTGCAGAATGGCAGCGCAATGCGGCTATTTTGCAAAACCCGCATTTCACTTTTTTACCTTTTTACTTTTTTACCTTTTTACTTCTCACTCCTCACACCAGCGTGTGCATATCGAAGTAGTTCTGTACCTCGTCCTTGTAGTTCTCGGAGATGGGGATGTAGTTCTCGCCGAAGACGATACGGAAGCGATCCACAAGTGGCGTCTCTGTCATGTGGACGATATAGGAACGATGGGTACGCAGGAACTCGGGCTTGGGCAGATACTCCTCGAGCTTCTTCATCGACATGAGCGACATGACTCGCTCCCCGTTTTTCAGATAGAAGCGCACATAGTCTTTCAGTCCCTCGATGAAGAGGATGTCGTTAAGGTTCACACGCTGCAGCTTGTAGTCGGTCTTGACGAACATGAAACGGTCGCGCCGATAGGCGTCTTGCCGCTGGATGACGGAGAACCACTCCAGCGCCTTGTCGGTAGACTTGAGGAAGTCCTCATACGAAACGGGCTTCAGCAGATAGTCGAGTGCGTTGACCTTATAGCCTTCGACGGCATACTGCGGGAAGGCGGTGGTAAAGATGATCCTGGTGTCCTTGGGTAGGATCTTGGCGAACTCGATGCCGCTGAGCTCGGGCATCTGTATGTCGAGCAAGAGCAACTGGACAGGATTATCGCGTAGGTCCTTCATGGCCAGGATGGCACTGCTATAGGTTCCTACAAGATGTAGATACGGCGTTTTCTGGGCATAGCTCTCAAGCAGCCCTGCTGCCAATGGCTCGTCGTCGATAATGGCACATGTAATTGTCATTGTCTGAATGGGTTTAAGGATTGGTTTCTAAAATGATAACTGATGTATATATCTTTCCGTCGTCGCTGACGCCGTGGCGCCATTCGTAGCGACCGGAATAGGAAAGGTCGAGACGGTGCTGCACCTGCTGAAGTCCGATGCCGTGACCGCTGCGGTCACACTCGTTCTTCGGATGGTTGGAATTCTGTATGTCGATGATCACACGGGTGTCCTCGACAGCAATACGGATATGCACGAAGCTCGGCTCCGTGGGGCTGACGCCATGCTTGAATGCATTCTCTATCAGGGACACGGCTATCAGGGGGGCCACCTTTGGCACAAGGTCGGCGGGGGTATAGTCGAAGCGCACGTCGACATTGCCAGAGAGGCGGATCTTCATCAGATTGACATAGTTCTCGAGGAACTGCACCTCATCAGTGAGTGGTACTAATTGTTCCTGATTGTCGTAGAGCATGTGTCTCAACAGCTTTGACAACTGCTGGATAGCTCTCTGTGCCCTCGTAGCGTCGATTGCCGTCAGCGCATAGATATTATTCAGCGTGTTGAGCAGGAAGTGAGGATTGATCTGTGAGCGCAGATTACTCAGCTCTGCCGTCACCCGGGCCGCCTCGGCCTTGACGCGGGCTGTCTCGGCCAACTTACGTGCATTGTCGGCCCAGAACCACCTTGATGCCAAGGCGATGGTAGTGCCACCAGTAGCAAAGGTGACCAGGTTCACGAAATCACGCACATAGAAGATCACCTCATCGATGGTATCGGTCCACCTGAACAGCGGTGCGTTGCTATGGAAGATGTAGTTCGTATATCCACTCCAATAGTGCAGGAATACCACGAAGACAGCAACCATCACCGTATTGATCATCAGGAAGTAGCGGTGTTTGCCAGCCACGAAATAATGCGGAGTGAGCCACAGATAGTTGGTATAGAACATCACCATCAGCAGCAACGGACTCATACAGTTCATCCAATACTGGATCATGGGCATGCCCGTACCTCTCATGAACTGCATGGGGGAGAGGAACATATACGCCCAGAACGCAATATGGAGGAGCTGTTTTAATCGCTTATTAATCATTGTCTCTCAACACTTTTCACTTCTCACTACTCATGACGGATGGCTTCGATAGGATCCATGTTGGCAGCCTTCTGGGCTGGGATATAGCCAAAGAGCACGCCGATGAACACACAGACGAGGAACGACACGTAGATGCTCCACGCCGGCACACTTGACGGCATGCCGAACGAGGACACGAACGCACTCGCCCCTACCCCGACCATGACGCCAATCAGTCCTCCCGTCACTGAGATGAGTACCGACTCGATGAGGAACTGTAGGGAGATGACTGGCCCAGTGGCACCCACAGCCATACGGAGGCCGATCTCCTTGGTGCGCTCCGTCACCGACACCAGCATGATGTTCATGATGCCGATACCAGCCACGAGCAGGGAGAAAGCGGCTGCCACGACGAGGATGATGGTCACAGTATCCATCGTTGACGACATGGTCTCCATCATCTCTGCCTGTGAACGGATGGTGAAGTCATCGTCGGCATCTTCCTTCAGCTTATGATTGTCGCGCAGAATCTGTGTCAACTCCTCGATGGCGGCATCGGAGAGTTCCTCGGTCACAGCCGAACAGACGATGCTGGAGAAATAGGTCTGGGCGACGATACGCTTCATGACGGTTGTGTAGGGGGCAATGATCACGTTATCCTGATCCATTCCCCATGAATTATAGCCCTTGGCCTTCAGTACGCCGACGATACGCATGGGGATGCTCTTGAAACGGATGGTCTTACCGATACAATCGGCCCCCTCACCGAAGAGTTCCTTCACGATTGTGGCGCCTACCACACACACCTTGGCAGCTTTCTTGATATCCTCCTCGGTGAAGCACTCACCCTCCTCAATGGTCCACAGGCGAATGTCAAGGTAATCGATCGACTCGCCATACATCGAGGCATTAGTATTGTTGTTACCATAGATAGCCTGTCCACTGGCCGTCACCTCAGGTGACACCTTCGTTACAAACTTCTTCTCACGCAGGATGCGTTCGTAGTCGGCCATCTTCAGGGTTTGCATCGAAGACGGGTCTTGACGCACACCACCACGCATGTCGGCACCGGGACGGATCGTCAGCAGGTTGGTACCCATCGTAGAGAGCTCGGCTCGAATACTCTCCTTCGAGCCCTGTCCAATGCTCATCATGATAATGACAGCCGCCACACCGATGATGATACCCAGCATGGAAAGGAAGGAGCGCATCTTGTTGTTCGCCACTGCCTTCAGGCTAACCTTAAATAGATTCAGTATATTCATAACACATTAATCGTCTTGTGGTGCAGGCAGCAGGGCGAGGGCCTCAGCAGCCGACTTGATGTTGGTATTGATGGTATCCTCACGTATCTTGCCGTCGCGCAGATTGATGTTACGCGAACTGTACTCGGCAATCTCAGGATTATGGGTCACGAAGATGATCGTGTTACCCTGCTTGTAGAGTTCCTGGAAGAGTACAAGCATTTCAAACGAGGTACGAGTGTCCAGGTTACCGGTGGCCTCGTCGGCCAACAGCACGGCTGGATCGTTCACCAGGGCACGGGCAATGGCCACGCGCTGCATCTGACCACCCGACATCTGGTTCGACTTGTGATACATACGGTCGCCCAAGCCTACGGCCTGCAGGGCCTTGATAGCCTTCTCCCTGCGCTCCTCTGCCGAGACCTCCGAATTATACATCAGCGGCAGTTCCACATTCTCAAGCGCCGTGGTCTTGGCCAACAGGTTATAGTTCTGGAACACAAAGCCGATTTTACGGTTGCGTAGCTTGGCACGCTGAGTCTTCGACATGGTGCGCACCGAGATGCCGTCGAGGAAATACTCTCCGCTGGTAGGGGTGTCCAGACATCCGAGCTGGTTCAACAGCGTCGACTTGCCCGAGCCCGATGTACCCTGGATGGTGACGAACTCGCCCTCGTATATCTTGAACGAGACACCACGCAGAGCCTTCACCGTCTCGGAGCCCACCTGGAAGTAGCGCTTCACGTTCTGCAGCTCGATGACAACTTTTCTATTCTCTTCCATACGGTTATTTTCTTGACTGCTGACCATTGCTGTTGCCACTACCGCTACGGCTGTTATTGTTCCTTGGACGCGGCATGAAGGGATTGCCTCCCTGCTGTTCCATCTCGGGGGCAGCACCTCCAGAGATATCAAAGTCGGCAAGTACCTCTGTGCCAGCGGGTATACCAGAGACAATTTCAGTCATGACACCATTGGAAGTGCCCACCTCCACCTTGTAGGCCTTGAAGACAGGACCTTCCTTCGTCCAGAGCTTATGATCGCCCTCACAGTCACTGATGCTCTCGCCCTTTTTCAGTAAAGCCTCGTTGGGCTGGAAGCGCAGGGCCTTGGCGGGAACGGCCAGTATATTGTTCTTCTCCATCGTATAGATAGTGACGTTAGCTGTCAGTCCAGGCTTCAGCTTCAGGTCGGCATTGGGTGCAGAGATGACCACCTCATAGGTTACCACATTACTCTCCGTGGTAGCCTCCTGGCGCACCTGAGTCACAGAACCCTCGAACGTATCGTCGGGGAAGGCGTCGACAGTGAAACTCACACGCTGTCCTTCCTTCACACCACCGATGTCAGCCTCATCGATATCGGCGATCACTCGCATGTCCGTCAGGTCCTGGGCAATCACGAAGAGTTCCGGGGTATTAAACGAAGCAGCCACCGTCTGTCCTTCCTCTACCGATTTCGAGAGGATGATACCGTCGATAGGCGAGGTGATCGTGGCATAGCCAAGGTTGGTCTGTGCACGCTGCACGCTCTCCCTCGACTGGGCAACCTGTTCCTTGGCCTGCTGATACTGCAGTCGGGCACTCTCAAACTCATCGGCGCTCACCAGTCCCTTGTCGTAGAGCGTCTTATATCTCTCATAATTGCTCTGCTGGTAGTTGAGCGAGCTCTGCGCACTGGCCAGACTGGCCTTCTGGGCATTCAGCTCACTAATCAGGTTGGTACGATCGAGCTCTGCAATCACCTGACCTTTCTTTACTACAGAGTTATAGTCCACATAGAGGTGGCTCACGATACCTGACACCTGAGTACCTACTGTCACCTCCGTCACAGGCTCAATAGTTCCCGTAGCAGTGATGCTGGTCTGGATACTGGTGTTCTCCACCTTAGCGGTCTCAAACGTTACCTTCTCTTCTTTCTTTCCGCCACGCAGGAGAAGCCATGCAATTAGAATCACGGCGATAACGCCAATGGCGATCCAACCTTTCTTTCCAATCTTTTTCATATCCTTATCTTTTTACTTTTTACATTCACTTTTACCTAATCTCACCTCCCCGATAGAAGTTCAGCATCTGCTGATTGTAGAGTGTCTGATACTTAGACTGCAACTGGTTCTGCTGAGCCGAGAGCAGATTGTCCTTGCCCGTCATCAGTTCCACGATATTCTTCAGACCGAGACGGAACTGCTCTGAGAGCAGGTCATAGCTCTGCTGGGCACTCTCCACACTGCTGGTGGCAGCCTTGTACTTCTCCTGATTGGTCACAGCATTCAGCCAGTACTGCTGGATGTCGGTATAGAGTGTCTTCTGCTGATCCTGCAAGTCGAGTTGTGCCTGCAACTGTTGGATCTTAGCCTTGTTGACGGCGGTCTTCGTAGAGCGCCCGTCGTAGACAGGTACACTAACGCCTACACCGAGCTGGGTGTTCACATTGCTCTTAAACTGTGAGCCCCATCCACTACCACTCAGCGAGTTTGTGGAAGTGGTGACGCCACCCGTCAGACTAACATTCGGCATCCATCCTGCCTTGGCAATGCTCAGGCTTACCTCACTGCCCTTGACGGCTAACTGTGAGCGTTCTATCTCCGGACGACTCACCAGCGCCTCCTCATAGACGGTCTGCAAGGCGGGAATCTCTGAGAGGATACGCTCATCACCTATCTCCGGCACGGCGACATCAAACTCCGTCTCGTCAGTAATCTCCAACAGTTGCTTCAGCTGTAACTTATAGTTCTGCAACTGGCTCCGCGTCTCCACGATACCATACTCATCATTGGCACGCTGGGCAGTCAACTGTGCAAGGTCAGCTTTCGACATCTTGCCGACATTGACCATCTCCTGACCACGTTCCTCATTCTTCTTACTGGTCTCGAGCATCTGTTCATTCACCTTCACATTCTCGTCGAGATAGAGTATCTGCGTGAATATCTGTGCTATACGCTCCTGAATGCTATTTGCCGTTTCACGGGCAGAGAGTTCTGCCTCCTGCTCCGCCAACCGGTCGAGCTTGATCGTATTGGTATTACGGCCACCATTCCAGACAGTCCACTGCCCGTTCAGCGAATAGGAGCCGTTGTAGGATGTCTTGTCTACCTTAGTGTTCACCGTACCGTTTGTGACATACGACATGCCCGTGTCCTTCCACGGCTGGTAACCCAGGCTCTGGTTTGTGGAGGCATTGACCGTAGGCAGCAGGGCAGCCTTCGCACCTTTCAGATCCTCTGTCGCGCTCTGCTTCTGCAACTGCGACTTCTTCAGCGTGATATTGTTTTCAAGAGCATAGTCGATGCAGTCTTGAAGGGTCCACTTCTTCTGGGCTGACGCCTGGACTGTCCCCAGCAGTACGACACCTATTAATAATAATACTTTCCTCATAATCTGTTTATTTCTTAAATCGTCGGCAAAGGTACGGAGTTTATCGTAAACTTCCAAAAGAAATAGATAAGATTTAACAGTTAATAGTATTCTCTTGCCAATTCTTCGATAAAATTAAGAAGAATATCACCTAACACAAAACTATTCCGTCCCTTGCCTATGAAACGGCAAAGGACGGAAAACCATAGACGTTGAAAGGAATCCGAATCTTACTCCTTACCCGGCTCAATGAGCTTCCAGATACCAGCTGCGCAGGCACCACCTACGAACGGGCCAATGATGAAAATCCAGAGATTCTCAAGGGCAGTACCACCCTGGAAGATGGCAGGAGCAATAGAACGGGCAGGGTTCACGGAAGTACCTGTGTAACGGATACAAACGAGATGTACCAGGATCAGTGAGAGGCCGATGGCCAGACCTGCGAAGTTGTTGGTTGCGCCGTTGGTCTTTGAAGTAGCACCCAGCACAACAAGTACAAACACACAGGTGAAGATGATCTCAGCCAGCAGGCCACCGAGCATAGACACGTTTGCCTGTAAGTCGTTGGCGCCAGTACCCTCCAGGCCAGGCACATTCTCCGTAAGCACGAAGAGCAGCAAGCTACCGATGAAAGCTCCGATCACCTGGAACAACATGTACATACCACAATCCTTGGCATTCATGCGTCCACTCAGGAACACGCCGAGTGTAATGGCCGGATTAATGTGGCAACCGCTGATACCGCCAATGGTATAAGCCATGGCTACGACGGCAAGGCCAAAGGCGAAGGCTGTTCCGACGACAGCAGTAATGTTATTGACAGGATCACAAACCAGACTGACAGCTACACCGCAGCCCATTAATACGAGCACCATCGTGCCCACCATCTCTGCTAAATACTTTTTCATACACTTTAGTTGTTTAATGATTAATAATATAAAATGGTTATTTCGTTATTTGGGGGCAAAGGTACAAAGAAGAAAGGAGAAAACCAAAAGTTTTCAGAATTTTCTTTTCCTTTTGTGCCTATCCTTTTATCATTGTCCACCCAGACGTGAGAAATAGTCGGCGATATCATCCCACGTCTTGAAAGTGTCGCTGCCAAAGCGGATGAGCGTTGCCATACCCTCTGTCTCTGAAGCATCGATCAGGTAATCGCCATAGAGCAGTTGTTTCTGGTTGGTAAAAACGGTATGGGCATAGGCTGGTACATTGATATATTCATACAGCCAGCTGTTGATGTCCGCATAGTAGGAAGGCACTGCAGGTGCTTCGGCAACGAAGTAGAGCTGATAGGTCTCCAACAAGGTACGGACGGTCTTCTGCGAAGAACTCTGGGGTTTGGCTTTGCCGAGCTCCGTCGCGACTAAGCCATTCCCAAGCGCACTCAGATGGCTCTCGCTGCCCCGTCCTTTCTGCCACTTGTCAATCAGCGTATTCACATCGATATAGACGATGGGACGCTCCCTACCCTCCTGGCGGTCGTCGATCCAACGGATGACAGGCACGACGGCATGCATGAAAGACTGGTCGTTCATGCGATGCTCTCCATGAAAGCGGATAGCGGTGGGATAATGCTCCCGGAAGAGGTCATAGGTATTCACCGTCGTGTCCTCATCGCCGAAGAGTCCCCAGACACGACGCTGTTCCTCTGGAGTCACCGTCGAGAAGCACTGCTCCGTCATCTCCTTATATTCCTTCACAAGTGCCTTCGTCACGATGAAGTCCTGCACACCATCCTGCCTTGGATTAGAGAAGTGCTGGGCACCTATCATCCCATGCTCCTTCATCGTGTCACCCATCTGCAAGGCCGGGTTCACGAGGATACGGTCATAGCCACTGAGAATCTCTGCATACATACCACCCATCGATGTTCCGATGATGAGGTCCGGCTGTTCCTGCTGGCACACCTGGCGCAGCAGGGTCATGGCCTCCCCTGGTATGACAGGAAGGTCGGGGGCTATCACCACGGCACTGGGGAACACCTCACGGATACGGGTGACGGTACCAGACTGTCCCGACGAGCCGAACCCATGGACATAGAGTATCTTCTTCCCCTTCATCAGCTCAGGGAACTGTTTGATATAGCGATTCTGACCAGTCTGTTCCATAGTGTCTATTCTGTAGGTAAGAGGATGACGCCCTGTTGCTTCTTGCCATCCATCATGATCTTCAGCGGACGGTCGAACCGCACATGGCGCACATACTCCGTCTCTTCGACAGCAGGCATCGCGTCGAGGAGTTCCTTCTGGAAGATGCCATTGTCCACATCAGCATTAATGGTGAAATAGCCCACGCCGAAGGAAGTGAGGTTCTGGAAGAAGTGGGTGCCTTGAGAAGGATCCACATGGTAATTCTTCAAGGCCGTCTCCACGATCACCCGGGCAGCAGAGATATGAGGCCACTTCACAGGGATGCCCAGCCAAGGGTCGGAAGAGCCCCAGCGGCCCGGGCCTATCAGCACATAGGAACTACCCCCCTGCCCCGCAGAAAGAGGTGTGAGATAGTCGCCATTGAGGAAGCGCTGGTTGATGCGCTCGATATGATAGGCGATAGTTGGGTTGTTGGCTGCGGTGAATTCGTCGTCGGTCTTGACATAGACCACATCCAGCACATCCTCCGAGATGCCATGACCGAGGGAGTTGTAGGACCGTAACAGACAGGCGTCATCGGCAATCTGCTGGAGGTCTTCGTCCAACACTTGCTTGGAGTCGACGATGGGACGTATCTGAAGTAGGTACAGCTCTCCCCTAACCTCCCCCGAATCATCGGTACCTAAGTTACAGGCGAACTCAATCTCTATGGGGCGGCGCATCTCTTCGGAGCCATACTTCTGCGCCATCTGTAAGAGCTCGGGTAAGGGGAACACCCCTTGCTGGAGGACTCCACAGAAGGTGATGACCTTACGACCGCCATCATAGATACCGTCGCGGATCACCTGGTCTATAGGGTCGAAGGTCGAGGCAATGTAGTTCAGGGAGCCATCGGCATCGGCCTGCTTCACACGAAGTTTCTTGATATTGAAGCCATCGTCTACCTGGAAGTCATCTCCCACATGACTCATATCCAAGGCATAGAACCGTGTCTGGGTGTCACGCAAGGCCGTCTCCATCTCAGAAGTCTGGAGCACCTGCGTGGGATGATAGGGTGACACGCGGAGCGTCTGGCCGCCGTCGACGATATACTTTCCCAGTCCGAGGGCCAGCGAGGCTATTCCCTCCTCGGCCGTCTCCTCGCCAATAGGATAATAGTTCAGTGAGCGCAGCACGCCGGAGAAGTTCGGATAGTACAGGTCACCATACCGTTTACCCACCACCTCCTGCAGGATGACCGCCATCTTCTCCTGGTCGATCACGTTCTGCGTAGCCAGCATATAGGCCTTCGAGTCCTTATAGTACACCGAGGCATAGACACCCTTGATGGCACAGGCCAGCATCCGGAGCATCTCGTACTTATCGTCGAGATAAGGAATCATATAGGTAGAGTAGATACCAGCAAAGGGCTGATAGTGGGAGTCTTCGAGCAATGAAGAGGAGCGCACGGCTATCGGCGACTTCACGGCATCGAAGAACGTGAAGAAGTCGGCTATCAGCGAGTCAGGCAGCTGGGCTTTCATGAAGTGGTGCAGTATCTCCTCATCAGGGGCATCGCTGAGGGCGATGGGATAGAGGTTGTTCTTCTCCATGAACTCATCGAAGAAGTCTGTGCAGAGCACTACCGTCTTTGGTATCGACACCTGCGCATTCTCATACTGGTTCAGTTCCGGATGACGCTTGATGATATTATCGAGGAACGCCAGGCCACGGCCCTTACCGCCCAACGAGCCCTCGCCGATACGGGCGAAGTGGCTATAGGCATCGAACTTCAGACGGTCGAACACTGCCACCACACCGATGTTCTTCATCCGTCGGTACTGTACGATGGCATCGAAGATAATCTGCCGATGGGCATCGACATCCTGTAGCTTATGCCACGTGACATGCTTCAGAAACGCCGACACGGGGAAGATAGCCCGTGCCGTCAGCCAGCGGCTCATGTGGTTGCGGGAGATATGATACTTCAGCGACTCCGTCGGAATCTTGAAGATATTGTCCTGTAAGTCCTTCAGCGAAGTGATGCGAGCGATCTCCTGCTTCGTCTCTGGGTCACGGAACACAAAGTCGCCAAAGCCCATGTGCTCTTCCATCAGCCGGAGCAGGTCGAGGTTCATCGTCGTTGAGTTCTTGTCGATGAAGTGGAAGCCTTTGGCGGCTGCCTTCTCACGGTTGACCGTTTCTTTCGAATCGAGTATCAGTGGCACGTACTCATCGCGGCGACGTATCTCCTGTAACAGCTTCAGTCCTGCCTCCGGATCACCTTCCTCCACATGTGAGAGACGGCCATACACCATCTTCATCGGGAAGCGGGTGTCGCTGATCACACCTAAGGTATTGTCATGGTACTTCTCGTAGATCTGCATTGCCTCCTCGTAGTTCGTGGCGAGCACCACCTTCGGTCGTCCTCTCTTCCGCTGGGCAGCGGCATGAGGGTTCAGGGCTTCCGTAGAAAAGCGCTTCGACTGGGCGAGGATGTAGTTATAGAGGTTCGGAAGAACGGAAGAGTAGAAGCGGATATTATCCTCGACGAGCAGGATCATCTGCACACCTGCCTCATGGATATCGTGCTCGATGTTCATCTTGTCCTCCAGCAACTTGATGATCGACATGATGAGGTTCGTATTGCCCAGCCAGCAGAACACATAGTCGAACACCGACATGTCCTCGTTCTCGATGCGCTTGGTGATACCATGACTGAAGGGTGTCAGCACCACACAGGGGATGTTGGGATGGGCTGCCTTGACCTCACGAGCCACGGCAAAGGCGTCGTTGTCGGCATTACCGGGCATACAGATCACGAGGTCGACGTCTGTGGTCTTCAGCACCTCATTGGCCTCCTCGGTGGTCGACACCTGTGTGAACGTCGGCGGGTAACGCATGCCCAGCTCCATATACTCGTCGAAGATCTTCTCGTCGATACGGCCGTCATCTTCGAGCATAAAGGCATCGTAGGGATTGGCCACGATCAGCACATTGAAGATGCGCCGTGTCATCAGATTGACGAACGACACATCCTTCAGATAGAACTTATTCCATTCCTGTGGTATTTTCTTCGCTTCTTCCATAATTGGGTACAAAGGTACAAAAAATCCCTGAAACTCCATCAGTCGTTCAGGGATTTTTTTGCTTAGCCACAGTGGAAGTACTTCGTGACGAGCTTCTGTATCTCATCAGGATAACCCTCCACGTCTCTCCGCAGCGTCTTGTCGTCGAAGGCCCGCAGCTGGGCGATGATGCCGTCGATCATCGCCGGTGAGAACACGTTGTGCTCCTCAAACACCTTGCGCTGACGCTCCAAGCAGTCGGCAGAGGCCACGCAGGAGTCGGGCAGCTGTGCCAGCGTCGCCAGGCGGTCGGCATGCTCGGCAGCATGGATATTCACATTGACATAGGTCTTCTCTGCCAGTTCGAGGGCCTGGTCCATCTCGAAGCCATGACGACAGGCGACGCAGAGACCGGCCAGCAACTGGTAGAGGTCGGCACTGCCGTCGGGTGAGCGCATCTCCACGGTCTGCTTGATGCTTGTGTCGTACTTCGTCTCAACCTCCAACGGATTTGCCTTGTGACTCATATCCACATCGGCAGCCCAGCCTAAGGGCACACGTACCAAGACGGAACGGTTACGGTCGCCCCAGCACACGTTCGTAGGTGCCTCCTGATGGGGCACGAGGCGGAAGTAGCTCATGGGATTCTTATTACCGAAGGCGGTGATCGACGGAGCGAGGTCCATCATGCCTGCGATCATCTTACGGGCGCTCTCCGAGAGCACGCCGCCGGCCAGCATCTGGTTCTTGCCGTCCTTCACCATCCGCATGTGGATGTGCAGTCCGGAGCCAGCCTTGCCCGTGGTGATCTTCGGAGCGAAGGTCACATCGTAGCCCATCTCGTAGCCGAGGTTACGGATGATCCACTTGGCAAGCATCAACTGGTCGGCGGCCTGCTCAACAGGCACGGGCAGGAACTCGATCTCGTTCTGCTCGTAGTTCAGGTCGTTCAGCGAGAAGTTACCCACCTCGCTATGGCCGTACTTGATCTGTCCGCCGGCCTGTGCAATGTACTTCATGCACTGGGTACGGAACTCATTGGCCTTGGCGTAAGGAGCCGACTCGTGATAACCACGCTGATCCTGGGCAGGGAACACGCCCTCGTCGTCGCTGATCACATAATACTCCAACTCACCCATCGCCTGGAACTCCATGCCCGTCACCTCACGGAAAGCCTCTGCAGCCTTATGGAGGGTGTGCTCTGGCGACGACTCCAAGGGGTTGCCGTCCTTATCGAAATAGGAACAGAGCATCGACACGGTGGGGATCTCTGCGAAGGGGTCTACGAAAGCCGTACGGAAACGAGGCAGCACATAGAGGTCGCTCGACCCTGCCTGAATGAACGAGAAGAGGCTGCTACCGTCGACACGCTCACCACAGGTGAGGATGGTCTCCAGATAGTCGAGGTCGTTGATAACGAAGTTCAGCGTCTTCAGCTTGCCGTCGCCACCGGGATACATGAAGTTCACCATGCGGATCTCGTTGTCCACAATGTACTGGATGATGTCAGCCTTGGTAAACTCAGCCGACGGTTTCTGCAATGCCACTACGATCGGATTGGCATTCAAGGTAAGGTGTTTGTTGTCCATCATTTGTCTTGTTGTTTTGAAGTTTGCGTAATAATGAGTGCAAAGGTACAACAAAAAACTCAAAAACAAGACAACTATATGATATTTTTCATCCGTTTTAAAGAATATCCACCCTACCCCGTCATTTCAGCATCTTCTCTGCCCGCTCCATCATCTCCGTGAGCTGGGCAGTGGGTTTCTCCTCCTTTCGGGCGAGGACGAGGAACTGCTGGTAGTAAGCCTTTGCCTGTTCCTGGTCTTTCAGCAGGAAGGCGTAGGCATTGGCTATATTATAATAGGTGGCCACGGAGCCCGGGTTATAGGCGAGGTGTTCCTTCCAGGCCGCGACGGCTTCGGGGTAATGTTCCGTCAGGTAGTAGCCTTCGCCCTGCGAGAGGGTGATGGCCTTCATGACAGTGGTGTCGGGCAGCATCAGCTCCTTAGCCAGATCGAGATAGCCAAGCCCTTCGGGATAGCGTTTCGTGTCGATGCATACCACGCCGAGGCGGTAGGCACAGCCGTAGTGCTGCATGCCGCTGATGAGGAAAGCCTTTAGCAAGTATTGGTAGGCTCGCTCGAGGTTGCCCGTCTGCGAATGGCTCATGCCGGCAGAGTAAAGGGTATTGAAGGTAGAGTCGCCCTGTGCCAGCAACCGGTCGTACAGCATGGCCGCTGCCGTGAAGTCGCGGTTCAGGAACCAAGCATCAGCCAGCGCACGATGCACCAGGATATCCGTAGAGTCCCTAAGACTGTACTTCAATCCGCAGATGATACCTTTCTGTGGCTGATTCTGCTGCGCATAGCCCAGAATCAGCCCTGCCACTATCTCACCATCCATGGGGTAGCGTTCCACCAGACGGTTCGCCCAATAGACATAGGAGTCGTTATCGCCCTGTTTCTTATAACTCAAGGCCAGCTCACGGAAGGCCTCATGAGAGAGCGAATCCTCGGGAATCAGTTTCAGCAGGTCGACAACCTCACGGTAGTTCGCCCGCTTATAATAGCAGTCGGCCAACTTGGTGCGCACCTCATAGGTATCGGCCAGCGCAAAGGCCTGCCTATAATAGCCGAGTGCCTCGAAGGTGTTGTACTGCTGCATGCAACTGTCTCCCTGCTGGAGGTTTATCTGCAAAGAATCGGCAGGCTGGGAATCCTCGCCCTTGGCGGTGGAGACCGTCAGGAGGGCGAGGACCAGCATACATAGTTGCTTCATCATAAAGAGAGAGAGTTATTTCTTCTTGGTAGTGATGACGACGGCACCGTTCTTGGCCTTGTCGCCATAGAGTTCTACAGCCGACTTATCCTTCAGCACATCCATGTGGTCTATCGTTGAAGGATCGACCCGCTTCAGTTGCTCAGCCGTGATGGGCTTACCGTCCAGAATGAAGAGCGTCTCGTCTGCCGCAAAGGTGTATCCTTCCACTTTACGTTCTGTCACTTCCGCGTTATCCGCATTTTCAGTTTCCGGCTTTGACTGGAGGAAAGTCACGGGTACGGTGTACTTCACGGCGACGGCTTTACCATTCTGCTTGCCGGGAATCCAGTTTGGCATGCTATTCACCAGGCGGAGAGCCTCTTCGTCCAAGGACGGAGAAACACCCTTCACGACATGGGCGCCGCTGATGCTGCCATCCTTGCCGACAACGAACTGGATGATCACACGGCCCTGAACACCTGCATCGAAGGCATCCTTCGGGTAGCGGATGTTCTTCATCAGATACTCCATCATGGCCGAAGGGCCGCCAGGATACTGGGGCATCTCATCCACCACGTCGAAGACCTTATCAGGAGTAGACTCTACCGTGTACTCTACGATGTCTTCGTCCGATGCCAGTTCGACGGCAAAGTCGGTGGTCCGGTCATCGTTCACCTGAATATAGGCCGATCCCAAACCGATATACATCACCTCGACGACACTGCCTACAGGCACCGTCATGGCCACGATTCCTTCCTTGTCAGACACGGAGCCAAGTTTTGCTCCTGCCACCCTGGCAACAGCGCCGACGACGGGCTTGCCGTCGCTCTGGGCGGTCACCTTGATTCTGATCGCCACGTTCTCAGTTCCCGTGGCGGCTTGTTCCACCTTGATCTCCTGACCTCCCACCTTGATGGTACCGTCCTTTATGCCTTTCTTAGTCATTTGCTTCTGGGGCTGGGTATAGACCACGTCGACGACGGTTCTGGCATTCACGGCTAAAGCGACAGCCACGATGGGGATGAGGGCGAGCAGCTTCAGCAGATGGCTGCCCTGCGATTTCTTATGTAACATCATATTGATTCTGTTTTTGAGGGTACTGTAATTAATTCCGTTGGCAATGGAGTACCCGCCGATGCCCGCGGCTTTCGAGATTAACAGATATTGATATTGACGCGCATTAATCCCTTGAGAGAGTACCTCACCATCGGCCTCATACTCGTGGATGGCCCGCAAGTCGGTGCGCAGCATCCACATGGCGGGGTTGAACCACTGGAGGGCGGTGAGAAGGTCCACGAGGAGCAGGTCCCAGGAGTGCCTGAGACGGATGTGTCCCCGTTCATGAGCGAGAATGGCGGCGTCATGCGCCTCGTAGTCCGAGCGGTTCATGACGATATAGCGCATCCAACTGAATGGCGACAGCTCGGCGTTACCGGTCACGCAGAGGACGGTGCCATCAGGTTGCGGATGCTTCTCACTCCGTTGTATCAGCAGCCAGACTTTCAGTACCGACAGGAGCGTATGGCCCAGCGACACTGCTACACCTATTATAAATATAAGGGGCAGCACGACTTGCCACACCTCGGGCTCAGCCTCAGCGACGGCCTCCATGCGGATGTCGCCTATACCAACCACGGGCACAGCCGCCATCGTCACCGTCTTGTGGAGGGTGATCACACACAGCGGCAGCACGAACGAGGCCACTGCCGTCAGCAACAGCACCACACGGTTCACCCTGTGGAAGGTCTCGCGGCTGAGCATCAGACGGTAGAACATGTAGAACACGATGATGAGCACAGCTACCTTGGCGTCGTATATCAGAAAGTCTGTCATATGGCTTAACTACTTAACTTCTTAACTACTTAACTACTTTTCTCAATCTGTTCGATAAGTTCACGCAGTTCCTCTACGCTGATCTTCTCTTCCTTGACAAACGAGGAGACGGCTGAGAGGTAGGAGTCGTCGAAGTAGTTCTTGATGATACCCGCAATCGACTTACGTCCGTACTCCGCCTCGGATATGAGGGGATAGTACTGGTAGGTATTACCATACTGCTTGTGGTCGAGGAATCCCTCGCGCTCCAGGATGCGTACGATCGTGGAGAGGGTATTGAAGTGAGGGCGAGGCTCAGCATAATGCTCCTGCAACTCGCGGACGAACATCGGGCCGTACTGCCAGTACAACTCCATGATTTCCTTTTCCTTGTTGGTCAGTTTCTTCATCTTTTTCGGGTTTTAAGTTTACCTTACACTTGCGTCAATATTCAATATCTGAGTGCAAAGTAACTAAAACTTTTCGTTATATACAACTAAAACCTTTAGTTTTTAAACTATTTTAATTAGTTTATTTAGTTGTTAACCATTCCGGAAAGTCCTCCCACCAGCAGCGGCAGCACCCTAAGAGCGACAGAAGAGGCAGGACTTTATAGGGTAACAGGCAGGACTCAATGGGTCATCAGGCATACCTTTGAAAACAAATTCAGTGTAATCAAAAAGCAAATTCACTGAAATTGCAATGCAAATTCAGTGAAATTAGTCACCAAATTCAGTGAATTTGGTCAGTAAATTCAGTGAATTTGCTAAATCGTTGATACTTAGCAACAAACAAAGGTGCCAAAAGATTGGTAGTTAGAAATAATTTGTGTATATTTGCACCCAGTTATAAACCAAATATTAAGAACCGACATGACATCAAAAGCCCTTATCATGATCGCTGGTGCAGCCTGCTGCGCCGTGATGACCGCCTGCAGCCCGCAGGCCCAGGAGACCAAGCAAGTGAAGATGACCGTAGGCAACCCCTACCTGCCCATGTGGGAGCACATCCCCGACGGAGAGCCCTACGTGTTCGACGATCCCGACAACCCGGGCCAGCAGCGCGTATATATCTATGGTTCGCACGACGACATCAAGACAGATTACTGCGGTCGCGACCAGGTGGTGTGGTCGGCCCCGGTGGACGACCTGAGCCAGTGGCGCTACGACGGTGAGATACTCGTAGTGGACAAGAACGGCAAGGGCGAGCCCTTCGACTCGGCTGGCACGGCCGACGTGCTCTTTGCCCCAGACGTGACACTCCTAACCGACAGTACGGGCAAGAAGACCTATTACCTCTTCCCCAACGACCAGACAGGCTATCGCAACGGGCTGATCGCGAAGAGCGACAGGCCCAACGGGCCCTTCGAGGTGTGCAACTGGAACCAGGACGACCCGAACAAGGTGGACGGCATCTACGGTTTCGACCCCGCCGTGTTCGTGGACGACGACGGGCGGGTGTATGGTTACTGGGGCTTCGGCCACTCGATGGCTGCCGAGATCGACCCCACGACCATGTGTACCGTCAAGCCCGGCACAACGGTGGTCGACGGGATGGTGTCGGGCTATCAGGAGCCCGGACAGTTCCGCTTCTTCGAGGCATCGTCGATCCGGAAGATCAAAGACAAGTATGTGTTTATCTATAGCCGCTTCACGGAAGACGGCGAGTTCGGGCTGCCCACGTCGAACTATACCCTCGCCTATGCCTACAGCGACCAGCCCTTAGGCCCCTGGACCTACGGAGGCACGATCATCGACGGTCGCGCCAGGGAGAAGGACGAGCAGGGCAACGTGATCGCATCGGCCACGCCCGACGGCAACACGCACGGCTCGATCTGCGAGATCAAAGGCCAGTGGTACGTGTTCTACCACCGTCAGACGGGTACCAACGAGTTCGCCCGTCAGGCCATGGTGGCACCCATCGAGGTGAAGGTCGAGGAAGGCCAGGGCGGCAAGGTGGAGATCAGCGAGGGCGAATACAACTCGGAGGGCTTTGCACTCGACGGCCTCAACCCCTTAGAGCGCCACTCGGCAGGCATCGCCTGCTGGCACACAGGCCCCAAGCCCGCCATACACGACTGGCCCAACAACACCTTCTTCGGCTCCTACATCGAGTCGAGCTACGGCACGGACACGAACTTCGACGCCCCCTACGACCTGAAGAACAACTCGAACCGCATCGTGAACAATACGGCAGGATCGATCGTGGGCTACAAGTACTTCAACTTCACCGAGACCAACGGCAAGGAGAACCTGCAACTGCTGCTGCGGCTCACGCCTGAGGGCGTCGACGGCACCATCGAGGTGATGGCCGACCGTCCGTGGCAGTCGCAGGGAGGCGTGCTCCTCGGCGCCATCGAACTGAAGGCCGACATGCCACAGACCTCTACGGAGCTGGCCGTCAGCCTGCCGGCACTCACCGAGATGACAGGCAAGCACGCCATCTACTTCATCTTCACCTCAGAGACGACGGACAAGTCGCTCTGCAAACTTGAGGACTTCGTATTCACCGAATAAATAAAAATAACGACAGACAGAAAGACATATGGACAAGAAACTCAGGCAGGGCTCGCTCTGCGTACATGCCGGCTACAAGGCCAAGAACGGGGAACCGATCGAGTTGCCTATCATCCAGTCGACGACCTTCAAGTACGACGACTCCGACGAGATGGCACAACTGTTTGACCTGAAGAAAGAGGGCTACTTCTACACCCGACTGCAGAACCCCACCAACGACGCGGTGGCAGCGAAGATAGCCGCCCTGGAAGGCGGTGTGGGCTGCGTGCTCACCTCGTCAGGACAGGCTGCCAACTTCTACGCTGTGTTCAACATCTGCGAGGCCGGCGACCATATCATCACCTCGAACGAGATATACGGCGGCACGTACAACCTCTTCGGCGTGACCCTCAAGAAACTCGGCATCGACTGCACGTTCATATCGCAGGAGGCCTCGGACGAGGAGATCCAGGCCGCCTTCCGACCGAACACGAAGGCCATGTTCGGCGAGACTATCTCGAACCCGGGCTGCGCCGTGTTCGACATCGAGCGCTTCGCTAAGATTGCCCACAGGAACGGCGTGCCCCTGATCGTGGACAACACGTTTGCCACACCCATCAACTGTCGCCCGTTCGAGTGGGGCGCCGACATCGTGACCCACTCCACCACGAAGTATATGGACGGCATGGCCGCCCAGGTGGGAGGCTGTGTCGTCGACAGCGGCAACTTCGACTGGCTCGCCCATGCCGACAAGTTCCCCGGTCTCTGCACACCCGACGAGTCGTATCACGGTCTGACCTACGTGAAGGCCTTCGGCAAGATGGGCTATACCACGAAGCTCGTGGCCCAGCTGATGCGCGACCTCGGCAGCATCCCAGCACCGCAGAACTCGTTCCTGCTACACCTCGGACTGCAGACACTCCACCTGCGAATGGCCCAGCACTGTAGGAACGCACAGCGTGTGGCCGAGTTCCTGCACGACGAGCCGAAGGTGGCTTGGGTACACTACTGCGGTCTGCCCGACGATCAGGCCTACGCCCTCGGACAGAAATATCTGCCCAACGGCTCCTGCGGCGTCATCGCCTTCGGACTGAAGGGCGACCGTGAGACGGCCATCAAGTGGATGGACTCATTAGAGATGATCAACATCGTGACCCATGTGGCCGATGCCCGTACCTGCGTGCTCCACCCCGCCAGCCACACTCACCGCCAGCTCAGCGATGAACAGCTGCGCGAGGCAGGCGTGGCACCCGACCTGATCCGCCTCAGCGTCGGTATCGAGGACGTGGAAGACATCCTTGACGACATCCGCCAAGCCCTGACAAAGATCTAATTTAACAAAATGTAACCATATAGGAAAAAATATTCGCTATTTCTCTTGGAGGGTAACGATTTTTTTCCTATATTTGTACCATCATTCGTAACATAATGACATTTTAAACTAAAAACCATGAAGCTATGGAAGTAGAGAAAATCATGCAGTCGCTGGAGCAGAAGCATCCCGGCGAGTTAGAGTATTTGCAGGCAGTAAGAGAGGTGCTGGAGTCAGTAAAGGATGTCTATAACCAGCATCCCGAGTTTGAGAAGGCAAAGATCATTGAGCGCATCGTGGAGCCCGAGCGTATCATCACCTTCCGCGTGCCTTGGGTCGACGACAAGGGCGAAGTGCAGGTGAACCTGGGCTACCGTGTGCAGTTCAACAGCGCCATCGGCCCTTACAAGGGCGGACTGCGCTTCCACTCCTCGGTGAACCTAAGCATCCTGAAGTTCCTCGGCTTCGAGCAGACCTTCAAGAATGCACTCACTACCCTACCTATGGGCGGTGGCAAGGGCGGATCAGACTTCTCTATCCGCGGCAAGAGTGACAATGAGGTGATGAAGTTCTGCCAGGCATTCATGACGGAGTTGTACCGCCATATCGGTCCCGATGAGGATGTGCCCGCAGGCGACATCGGCGTCGGTGCCAGAGAGATCGGCTACCTGTTCGGACAATATAAGAAGTTGACGCACCAGTTCCAGGGTGTGCTCACCGGCAAGGGTCGCGAATGGGGCGGATCAATCCTCCGCCCTGAGGCCACAGGCTACGGGGCACTATACTTCGTCAACCAGATGTTGACGGAGCACGGTCTCGACATCAAAGGCAAGACGGTGGCCCTGAGTGGTTTCGGCAACGTGGCCTGGGGAGCCGCGAAGAAAGCAACCGAGCTGGGGGCAAAGGTGATCACCATCAGCGGCCCCGACGGTTATGTGTATGATCCCGCCGGCCTCGACGTGGAGAAGATTGAGTACATGCTGGAACTGCGCGCCTCGGGCAACGATGTGTGCCAGCCGTATGTGGAGGAGTTCGACGGGGCTACCTTCTATCCCGGCAAGAAGCCCTGGGAGCAGAAGGCCGACATCTATCTGCCATGCGCTACCCAGAACGAGCTGAACGGCGAGGATGCCGACCGTATACTGGCCAACAAGCCACTCTGCGTGGCTGAGGTATCTAACATGGGTTGCACCGCCGAGGCAGCAGAGAAGTTCATCGCTGCCAGACAGCTCTTCGCCCCGGGCAAGGCAGTGAATGCCGGTGGCGTGGCTACGTCGGGACTGGAGATGACGCAGAACTCGGAGCGCATCTCATGGACAGGTGCTGAGGTGGACCGCATGCTACACCAGATTATGTCGGGCATCCATGAGCAGTGCGTCAAGTACGGCAAGGATGGTGACTACATCAACTATGTGAAGGGAGCCAATGTTGCCGGCTTCATGAAGGTCGCCAAGGCAATGCTGGCGCAGGGCATTGTATAGAGCTCGGCGAAAGCCAAGGTCTATATGATGCCATGTGAGTACAGGGCATTGTATAGTATTGAAGAGTGATAAAATGAAGAATGAAGAATTTGTTTCCGCTGTCCGATGGCACCGCATGCTCGTTGCATGCGTACTACTATGGGGTGCGATAGCTAATTCTTCATTCTTCACTCTTCACCCATCATTTCTGCACGCCCAAGATATGCAGAGTGGCAAGGCCTCCTACTATGCTAAGAAGTTCTCTGGCCGAAGGACGGCCAGCGGGGAACGCCTGCACCACGACAGCCTGACCTGTGCCCACCGCACCTACCCCTTCGGTACCAAGCTGAAGGTGACCAATCCTGCTAACGGCAAGCAGGTCATCGTCAGGGTGACTGACCGGGGACCGTATGTCAAGGGAAGGATCATAGACCTCTCGGTACGGGCGGCCCGTGAACTCGGCATCCTCAGTCAGGGTATCGCCCCTGTCACCGTTGAGCGTTATACCGAGACAGCCATCCCCTTTAAGCCTGAGGAGATCTTAGACCTGCCTGAGTTTGACATTGGCACGAACGAAGGCTCTGACACCAAGCCAATCTGGATGGAGCTTAGGGATCAGTACAAGAAAAAGACACAGGAGGAAAAGGAATAGGAGTTCATTGCTAACTCCTATTCCTTTTTATTTTGCAGTCTGTATGGGGAAGTCCTTGGTCTGCGAGGCGATTTCCCTGTTCTGGTGGAGCACACTGATACGGATGACAGCCTCGCCGTCTTTCAAGCGGTTGTCGGCCTTGATGACTGCTGTATAACGAATGCCCTTACCTGGCATGATACTCTCCACAAGCACGTTCTGAGAAACATAAATATGCTTGTTGTTCGTCACCTCGGCCACCGTAGGCTGGATCTGGAAGATGGGCTTCGACGAGTTGTTAAACACCTCGAACACCATCCGCACCTCCTCGCCACGACTCAGGATGCCGTCGTGACTGGCATCGACGATATGGGCATTGCGAATCTCGATGGCAGGCAAAGAGAGGGAAGACACGCTCACACTGCTACTGTCAGCCTTGGGGCTGAAGTCCTCATCAAAGCCATAGAGACGGTCGTCACCACTGTTCGAGCTGTCGAAGCCGCTCTGCTCGTCATTCTCGTCATACTGGGGCACGGTACGCTCACTGCGTGTTGAGCGATTACTCTCGTAACGACGCTGACGACGCTGCTCGGCATAATCCTCATAACGACGCTGCTCAGCTTTGTCGGCAGCAGAGCCTATCGCTGCGCCGACCGCCGCACCACCGGCCATGCCGATGAGCGATCCCACATCACTACCCCGCCAACCACCAGCGATACCGCCAATGGCAGAACCGATGATCGAACCAAAACTACCACCCACATAGGCTCCCTGGCCCGTGTAAGTGCCGCAGCTGCTCAAGAGCAACAGGGCGCAGACTGATACTACCAATGTCTTCTTCATAACCGTAAGTTTTATCTTCTACGGTGCAAAGGTAATCATTCTATCCCAAATAGCCAAAAGGAATTTCCCGAAATTGACATAGGGAAAACCCTAATTCCTCAGTCCATGCACTGATCAACGCACGATCAATGCATGATCCGCTTCTTGCCGTTCTGGATGACAACACCCTTATACGAGGCGTCCACCTTCTGACCTGAGAGGTTGTAGATGGCTACGTCGGGGGCTTTCGCGGACTTGACGCGCTGGATACCAGAGCCACTCACACGCTCTAAGACTTCAACCTCCTTAATGATTGTAGTGCCTGGGACCCAACCACAACCTAACAAGACGAAAGCATTGCCTATGACATTGTTGCCGTATTCAGGATAGTCAACATCAATAATCTGGAACTCATCTTTAGCCTTTGCTGGTACTACACAAAGAAAAGAGCCATCCCAGTTGCCCAGACATACCCAGTAGCTGCCGTCGGAGGGTACCTTCATAGTGATACGAACAACATAGTTGTGGTGTTCCTGCAGTGTCAGTTCACCTGATAATAATGCCACCATCGGGGTATATATATTTTCTCGCATCCGATCATTATAGATACCGAGGCCCTCATCAAGTATCTCCAGTCTTGCCTTATCACCTGGATTCGGAGAATCAGCAAAAAAAAGAAGCTCACCTAATTCACCTGAATATCCCTTCCAGTCTACCTTAGCCAGTGACACCAGAGTGTCATTAGCTTCTTGGGCATGGATAGTCAAACAACAGAAGATGATGGTCGCGGATAGCAGTATCTTTTTCATATCTTAACGCTCTTTTTACCAATTTTATCGATTTCATCGTTGAATTGATCGGCTGTTCCCTCTATCTGGAAGACTTTCTTCAGAAGTTTACTACGAATATTTGAGACGTACGAAGGAACGCACTTCTTCAACTTCGCTATATCGCTGGGCGAGATGTGCACACGTGTCAACAAGCAGATGTCGTACTCGATTTCCGTCAAAGGCACCTCGTCTGCATCCATAATGTCACGGAATTCAGGTATCTCCTGCTCCACCAAGAGACGCAACTGTTTCCAGTCATCATTAGTCGGATATTGTGGCGGATTGCTCTTAGCCAATGACCTGAGCCGCCTCGTTATAGGGGCATTCTCCAGACGGTATTCAAACGCCGCATTCTTGAAAAGGCGATAACGCACAAAGAGTTGCCATATCAATATGCCCGAAATGAGAATAACGATGATGGCAGTGAGCCAGGCGATCTTTGCCTCCGACTCTTTCTGCTTAGCCAGGAAACGCTGATGATTGTAATTGTAGGAAGCCTGGAACTTCTGGATATTCTCCATCTCGGAAAGGGAATAGGCAGAGTCATTCAACTCATAGGCCAATGTGGCATATTTAGCGATGGAATCGGAGTTTTTCTTCTGTTCAAAGACCTCTTGAAGACCTTTGCTTCCTGCTATCTGATTACGGATATCCTGCCCGTCGTGCAGTTCCTTCCTGAACCAATACTCTGCGGAGTCTGGTTGATGGATCGCTAAATAACACTCACCTTTTATATAATAATAGATCTCAAAACCCTTGGATATATTCTTGTTGCCATCAAACAATCCAGACTCTTCCTCATAGATACGGCTATAAGCTATCGCCTTGGAAACATCTCCTTTCTTTAATAAAGAGGTGATGAGACTGCCGCCGAGTGTACGGGCAGCCCTATCGGTCTTTCCTATCTCACGGAACATACGCGCTGCCTGTTCCTTAACGTAGATAACGGAATCGGGCATCTTCAGGAAATCGTACGCCCCACTCTGCTGGGAATAACGCTTGATAGCCTGCAAGGTGTCCTTATCCTTCCATGCGTAGAACTCCGCCAGTCTTAACTCACTCAGTTCGCTACGAGGCTGCACCTGTGTATGATAAATCATGGCGCACTGCCCATGGATGAGACTCAGCAGCTTATAATCACAGTCGACCTGCGTAGTGTCGGCACAGTCGGCTGCCTCGTAATAGACCATCAGGGCCCGGGGCAGTTCGTTAAGATTGGAATAAGTACATCCAAGAATATACTTGGCACGCATTTGCTCAGTGGCATCACCATGTCTGTCGAAATACATCACTAACGATTCTGCCAGTGAGTCGTTGAGCAACTTCTCCCCACTACTGTTCTGCTGTTCTAACTCTTCCAGCTGCTGTCGCATCTGCACACCATCGCCTGTGCAGCTCATCATGAACCACACAAGGCACAACCATAAAAAACTGTTTATCCTCATACGATATCACTATGACCAATAAATCACGCCACAAAGATAAGAAAAAAAAGAATATATGCCAAAAAAACGCTTGTGAAATCATTTCACAATCTAACAAAACACCTGATTAAGGCACAAAAAGCCCGCATCTGTCAGAAGATGCGGGCTTCACTATAGAAGATAAATGATAATGCTTACTCAGCCTTTGCCTCCTCAGCAGCAGGTGCAGCTTCCTCAGCAGGAGCCTCTGCCTGTGCCTCTTCAACGACGGGAGCCTCCTCCTTAGTCTCTTCCTTGGCAGCAGCCTCTGCAGGAGCAGCAGCCTCAGCCTTAGGAGCTGACTTACGAGAACGACGGGTAGACTTCTTCTTCGTATCCTTTGCCATTTCGGGATCAAAGTCTACGAGTTCGATGAAGCAGACCTGTGCGGCGTCACCCTGACGGGTACCGAGTTTGATGATACGGGTGTAGCCACCGGGACGGTCGCCCACCTTCTCACTCACTGCAGAGAAGAGTTCCTTGATAGCCTCTTTGTTCTGCAGATAGCTGAATACCACACGACGGGAGTTGGTAGAGTCTTCCTTTGCCTTTGTGATCAGCGGCTCTACATACTTCTTCAGGGCCTTGGCCTTTGCGACGGTCGTAGTGATTCTTTTGTGCATGATCAGCGAGATGGCCATGTTAGCAAGCATGGCATTACGGTGACTGGCAGTACGACCGAGATGATTGAATTTCTTATTATGTCTCATTTTCTTTCTTGATTTTATTGGGCATTCGGCATGTCCTCACAGACTTACTCCCTGTCCAGTTTATACTTGGAAATGTCGGTTCCAAACGACAGATTCAGACTCTCGAGCAAATCATCAAGCTCAGTGAGCGATTTCTTACCAAAGTTGCGGAACTTCAAGAGGTCTGTCTTGTTGTACTGTACCAGGTCGCCAAGTGTCTCCACATCGGCTGCCTTGAGGCAGTTGAGGGCACGAACAGAGAGGTTCATGTCGACGAGACGGGTCTTGAGCAATTGGCGCATGTGCAGGATCTCCTCATCAAACTCCTGATTGCCCTCGGTATCTGTGTTCTCGAGGGTGATCTTCTCATCGGAGAAGAGCATGAAGTGATAGATAAGGATCTTAGCAGCCTCCTTCAGGGCATCCTTCGGGTGAATGGAACCATCCGTCGTAACCTCAAGCACAAGCTTGTCGTAGTCGGTCTTCTGTTCGACACGATACGGCTCCACTGCATACTTCACGTTACGAATCGGAGTGTAAATAGAATCGATGGCGATGACGTTCACGTCGGTGCAGAACTCACGGTTTTCGTCAGCGGGGACATAGCCGCGGCCCTTGTTGATAGTGAGGTCGATCTGCATCGATGCCTTGGAATCTAAATGACAAATCACCAAATCGGGATTCAGCACCTCAAATCCGGTCAGATACTTGCCTATGTCTGCGGCTTTGAATTCTGTAGAATTCTCGACCGTGATACTGACTTTCTCGTTCTCGAATTCTTCTACAACTTGCTTGAACCTCACTTGTTTCAGGTTCAAGATAATGTTGGTCACGTCTTCCTTTACACCAGGTACTGAGGAGAACTCATGCTCAACCCCTGCGATACGCACGGTATTGATGGCATAGCCCTCGAGCGATGAAAGAAGAATGCGGCGCAGCGCGTTTCCGATGGTCACACCGAAACCGGGCTCCAAAGGACGAAATTCGAACTTGCCGAATTTGTCATTGGCTTCCAACATTACGACTTTATCGGGTTTTTGAAATGCTAATATCGCCATTAATTTAAATGATTTTAGTTCTTAGAGTACAACTCAACGATTGACTGTTCCTTAATGTTCTCAGGGATATCGGCACGCTCCGGCATGTGCAGGAACTTACCACCCTTAGCGTTCTCATCCCACTCGATCCAGGGGTACTTGCTGTGGTTGAAACCAGCAAGGGCTGCCTCGATAACCTCGAGAGACTTTGACTTCTCACGGACGGCAACGATCATGCCGGGCTTTACCTGGAATGAAGGAATGTTGACTACCTTACCGTCAACAGTGATGTGCTTGTGACCCACGAGCTGACGAGCAGCTGCACGAGTAGGAGCAATACCAAGACGGAACACCACATTGTCGAGTCGGCTCTCCAACAGCTGGAGCAGCACCTCACCGGTGATACCATCAGCCTTGGCGGCCTTCTCAAACAGGTTACGGAACTGACGCTCAAGCACTCCATAAGTATACTTGGCCTTCTGCTTCTCTGCCAGCATGACGGCATACTCCGACTGCTTACGACGACGGTTGTTGCCATGCTGTCCCGGGGGGAAGTTCCTACGGGACAAAACTTTGTCTGCGCCGAAGATGGGCTCACCAAAACGACGCGCAATTTTTGATTTCGGTCCTAAATATCTTGCCATAATTAACAAAAAATAATTCTATTATACTCTACGACGCTTCGGGGGACGGCATCCGTTATGTGGCAGCGGCGTAACATCGATGATCTCCATGACCTCAATACCTGCGCCGTGGATAGCACGGATAGCAGACTCACGGCCATTGCCGGGACCCTTCACATAAGCCTTCACCTTACGAAGACCGAGGTCGTATGCAACCTTGGCGCAATCCTCTGCTGCCATCTGAGCTGCGTACGGCGTGTTCTTCTTCGAACCACGGAAACCCATCTTACCAGCTGAAGACCAAGAGATCACCTGACCCTCGTCATTAGCCAGTGAAACGATAATATTATTGAAAGAACTGTGTACGTGCAACTGGCCGATGGCGTTCACACGAACATTCCTTTTCTTGGAAGTGACTGTTTTCTTTGCCATAATAATTAAACTCTTAATTCTTAACTTTTAATTCTTAATTACTTGGTGGCCTTCTTCTTATTAGCAACAGTCTTCTTCTTTCCCTTACGGGTACGAGCATTATTCTTGGTGCTCTGACCGCGAACAGGAAGACCATTACGATGACGGACTCCACGATAGCAACCAATATCCATCAGTCGCTTGATGTTCAACTGGATCTCACTGCGGAGATCACCTTCCACTTTGAATTCAGCGCCGATGATTTCACGGATCTTGGCTGCCTGGTCGTCAGTCCACTCGTTGACCTTCAGGTCACGGCTGACACCTGCCTTATCCAATATCTTTGCTGAACTACTTCGACCTATACCATAGATATAGGTCAATGCGATTTCGCCACGCTTATTCTGGGGCAAATCTACTCCAACAATTCTTATTGCCATTTGAAAATTAATAAAAAAATAAAACGTTAAATTTCGAAATTCTGCTAAAAAGCATGCAAAGGTACGAAGATTTTCTCAAACCTCCGCACATTTTATGCTTATTTAACATTAACCCTGACGCATTTTATACTTTGGGTTCTTCTTGTTGATAACGAACAGGCGTCCCTTGCGACGTACAATCTTGCAATCCGGGGTACGCTTCTTCAATGATGCTCTTGTCTTCATAATCGTTCTTTTGTTTATTTGTATCTGAATACAATTCTACCTTTTGTCAGATCATAGGGACTCATCTCCACCTTCACCTTATCACCGGGGAGGATCTTGATGTAGTGCATTCTCATCTTGCCAGAGATATGCGCAATAATCTGTACTCCATTCTCAAGTTCTACTCGGAACATCGCATTCGACAGCGACTCAACGATGGTTCCGTCCTGCTCTATAGCGGATTGTTTTGCCATATATTTTAATATAAATGTCCTTCTATTTGCTCTACTTCCTCGAAAGAAGACAGAATCTCAGCCTTGCCTCGTCTGATCACAATCGTATGCTCGAAATGGGCAGCAGGTTTTCCGTCCCGCGTCCTGATGGTCCAACGATCTTGGTCCAGCCAGATAGAACGGTCACCCATCGTGATCATCGGTTCGATGGCGATACACATGCCAGCTTTCAGCATCACGCCATTCCCCCGTCTGCCATAGTTCGGCACCTGCGGATCTTCGTGCATCTCACGACCGATACCATGTCCGGTCAACTCACGCACTATTCCATATCCCTGTGCCTCGCAGTGGTCTTGCACGGCACTGCTGATATCACCCAGATGCTTTCCTGCTACCGCCTGCTCAATGCCAAGATAGAGTGACTCCTTGGTTGTCTTGAGCAACTGCTTGACTTCGTTGGAGACCTCACCCACACAGAATGTATAGCAAGAGTCGCCGTTGAACTCATTCAAGAGTGTCCCACAGTCGACGGAGATGATGTCTCCTTCCTTCAGGACTGTACTCTCATTAGGCACACCATGTACGACGACATCATTCACCGACGTACAGATGCTGGCAGGAAACGGCCCTCCATATGGATTAGGGAAACCCTTGAACGTCGGGACGGCACCATGGTCTCTGATGAACTCGTCCGCAATCTTGTCCAACTGGAGGGTCGTTACTCCAGGTTTGATATGCTTTGCTAATTCTCCAAGCGTGTGACCAACAAGTTGGTTCGCCTGGCGTATCAGCTCTATCTCATCTTCAGTCTTCAGATAGATCTTCATAGAAGATTAATAAGCCGCCATGCCACGACCGTGGATACGGCCGGAACTGAGCAGACCGTCGTAGTGGCGCATCAGCAGATGACTCTCTATCTGTGCGAGTGTGTCAAGCACCACACCGACGAGAATCAGCAGCGAGGTACCACCGAAGAACTGAGAAAACGCATCCTGCACGTTCAGCAAGCTTGCCAGTGCAGGCATCACAGCGATGAAGGCGATGAACAACGAGCCGGGCAATGTGATACGCGACATCACGGTGTCGATATACTCTGCCGTTTCCTTGCCAGGCTTCACGCCGGGGATGAATCCGTTGTTACGCTTCATGTCCTCAGCCATCTGCGTCGGGTTGAGCGTGATGGCCGTATAGAAGTATGTGAATGCGATGATCAGCAGTGCGAAGATGATGTTATAGGTCCAGCTGTGATGATCAAGCATCGTGCGGACAAACCAGCTGGCATTCTCCGGAGCAGAATACTGCACGAGTGTCAGCGGGATGAACATCAGTGCCTGGGCAAAGATGATAGGCATCACGTTGGCTGCGAACAGCTTCAGCGGGATATACTGGCGGGCACCGCCTACCTGCTGATTGCCTACGATACGCTTGGCATACTGAACAGGTACCTTGCGGACACCCTGTACCAGAACAATTGATGCACAAACAACTGCGTAGAGAATGATGATCTCGACGAGGAACATCACCAGACCACCACCAGAGATAGCGGTGAATCGAGATGTCAGCTCCTGGATGAATGCCTGGGGCAGACGGGCGATGATACCAATCATAATGATCAGCGAGATACCATTTCCTATACCTTTATCGGTAATGCGCTCACCCAGCCAGAGGATAAACATACTTCCTGCGGACAGGATAATGACGGCCGGAACCATGAATGCAGACCAAGAGATACCCGGTGCGAGGGCAGCACCGGCCTGCATCTTCAGATTCATCAGGTAACCCGGAGCCTGGAACAGCAGGATTGCCACTGTCAGCCAACGGGTATACATACTGATCTTCTTACGACCGCTCTCACCCTCACGCTGCATCTTCTGTACGTAAGGCACAGCGACGGCGAGGAGCTGCATAACGATTGAAGCAGAGATGTAAGGCATGATTCCAAGCGCAAAGATAGATGCGTTGGAGAATGCACCACCAGAGAACATATCAAGCAGCGACATCAGACCGCCGGCAGTCTGCGACTGCAGCTGGCTCAACATGCCCGGGTTAATACCGGGAAGTACCACGAACGAGCCAAAACGATAAATCGCCACGAACAGGAGTGTGATGAGGAGGCGCTGGCGCAGATCCTCAATCTTCCAGATGTTCTTCAGTGTCTCTATTAACTTCTTCATTACTGTTTAGATTTTTGTTGCGTTACCACCTACTGCCTTGATTGCTTCCTCGGCAGTCTTTGAGAATGCGTTGGCCTCGACGTCAACCTTAGCCTTCAATTCACCTTTGCCAAGTATCTTCACCAGCTCCTTGCCGTTGGTCAGGCCAGCAGCCACAAGCTCTGCGATACCGATCTTGGTGAGATTCTTCTCTTCTGCGAGCTTCTGCAGGGTAGAGAGATTCACAGCGAAGTACTCCTTGTGGTTAATGTTCTTGAAACCACCCTTCGGGACACGACGCTGGAGAGGCATCTGACCGCCTTCGAAACCAACCTTCTTCTTATAACCAGAACGAGCCTTGGCACCCTTATGACCACGGGTAGAAGTACCGCCCAGTCCTGAACCAGGACCGCGACCGATACGACGACGAGAGTGGGTAGAACCTTCAGCCGGCTTTAAATTATTCAGTTTCATAATCGAATCTACTTTTTAATTGTTGCTATTAGTCAATAACGGTCACGAGATGGTGAACCTTGCGGATCATACCACGGATTGAAGGAGTATCCTCAACTTCAACAACCTGAGAGATCTTACGCAGGCCGAGAGCCTGGAGCGTACGCTTCTGGTCTACCGGATAACCGATCTTACTCTTAATCTGCTTTACCTTAATTGTTGCCATAGTCTTTATCTCCTTTAACCTTTGAATACTTTTTCCATACTGATACCACGAGTACCTGCCACTGTGTAGGGGTCACGCATCAGGCTCAGAGCCGTGATGGTAGCCTTCACCAGATTGTGGGGGTTCGAGGAACCCTTTGACTTGGCAAGCACATCCTTGATACCAGCACTCTCCAAAACGGCACGCATAGCACCACCGGCCACCAGACCGGTACCGGCAGCTGCCGGCTTCAGGAACACCTGTGCACCACCGAAGTGTGCCTCCATCTCATGGGGGATGGTACCCTTGAGCACGGGAACTTTCACAAGATTCTTCTTGGCTGCCTCTACACCCTTGGCAATGGCGGCGGTCACTTCGCCAGCCTTACCCAGACCCCAGCCGATGATGCCGTTGCCGTCACCGACAACAACGATGGCTGCGAATGTAAAGGTGCGACCTCCCTTGGTAACCTTCGTTACACGGTTGATGGCAACCAGTCTGTCTTTCAACTCTACGTCACTATTTACTTTAACATTTTTCATTGCCATAATCGTTTAGAAATTAAGTCCACCTTTACGAGCTGCGTCTGCCAGAGACTTGATACGGCCGTGATACAGATAGCCATTACGGTCGAAGACAACGGCGCTAACGCCAGCCTCCAGAGCCTTCTTGGCCAAGAGCTCACCTACCTTCTCAGCCTGCTGGATCTTCGGCATGGCCTCCAGACCCAGAGAAGATGCAGATGCGAGTGTTTTACCTTCCAAATCATTAATCACCTGAGCATAGATCTGCTTGTTGGAGCGGAACACGCTCAGACGGGGACGCTCAGCTGTGCCGAACACGTTCTTGCGAATTCTATATTTGATCTTAATTCGTCTTTCTACTTTCTTTGTAGTCATAATCTCTTAATTCTTAATTCTTAATTCTTAATTAGATTACTTTGCGGATGCCGACTTACCCGACTTACGACGGATAACCTCACCCTTGAACAAGATACCCTTTCCCTTGTAAGGCTCAGGCATGCGGAAAGAACGAATTTTTGCGCAGATCAGACCGAGCAGTGCCTTGTCGCAAGACTCGAGGATAATCTGGGGGTTCTGATTACGCTCCATCTTGGTCTCAACCTTCACTTCCTTCGGAAGCTGAATGAAGATGGGGTGCGTATAGCCGAGTGCGAACTCAATGATGTTACCCTGGTTAGACACACGGTAACCGACACCGACAAGCTCCAGCTCCTTCTTGTAACCCTCACTCACACCAACAACCATGTTGTTGACGAGTGCACGGTACAGACCGTGGAAAGCCTGCTTCTGCTTGATGTTGACAGGACTCTTCTTGTCAACCTCGAATGTGATGTGGCCATCCTCAATCTTCACCTTGATAGAGGCGTCTACCTTCTGTGAAAGTTCTCCCTTGGGACCCTTCACGGTCACGATACCGTCCTTGTCCTGAGCAACTGTAACGCCTGCGGGAATACTAATTGGCAATTTACCTATTCTTGACATATGCTATCCTCCAATTAATATACGTAGCAAAGAACCTCGCCGCCAATTTTCAGGGCAGCAGCCTCTTTGTCAGTCATAACACCTTTGGACGTGGAAATGATGGCGATACCAAGTCCGTTAATTACTCTCGGCATGTCTTTGTAGCCAGTGTAGCGGCGGAGACCCGGGGTGGATACTCTCTTAAGACACTTGATGGCGTTCTCACGCGTAGCGGGGTCATACTTCAGAGCGACCTTGATAGTGCCCTGAGGACCATCCTCGATGAACTTGTAGTTCAGGATGTAACCCTTCTCGAAGAGGATCTTCGTAATCTCCTTCTTCAAGTTAGACGCAGGAACCTCCACAACACGGTGATGAGCCATGATGGCGTTTCTGAGTCTGGTCAGATAATCTGCTATTGGATCTGTCATAAAATAAATGTTTTAATTGATCGGGACTACCCCGACAATATTAATAATAAAATACTTCTGTTTCGCTCTGGTTTACCAGCTTGCCTTCTTCACACCGGGTATCAGGCCGCTTGATGCCATCTCACGGAACTGGATACGGGAGAGGCCGAACTGACGCATATAACCCTTCGGACGACCCGTGATCTTGCAACGGTTGTGCAGACGGATGGGGTTGGCGTTCTTGGGGATGCTCTGCAGCTTGCGGGCTGCCTCATAAGCAGCCATAGCGCCCTCCTCGGTATTCACATCGGCAGTAGCGATGATCTTCTTCAAGGCTGCACGCTTCTCAGCATAGCGGGCAACGAGCTTAGCGCGCTTCACCTCGCGGGCTTTCATTGATTCCTTTGCCATATCTCTTAATCGTTTTTAGCGTTCTTGAATGGGAGACCGAAGGCCTTCAGCAGGGCGTAGCCTTCCTCATCGGTCGGAGCCGTGGTCACGAAGGTGATGTTCATACCCTGGATGCGGTCTACTGAATCGATATTGATCTCCGGGAAGATGATCTGCTCCTGGATACCCAGCGTGTAATTACCACGACCGTCGAACTTGCTCTCGATACCCTTGAAGTCACGGATACGAGGCAGTGCGATACGGACGAGCTTCTCCAGGAACTCATACATGCGCTCACGACGCAGGGTCACCATCACGCCGATAGGCATCTTCTTACGAAGCTTGAAGTTGGCGATATCCTTCTTGGAGTAGGTTGCCACAGCCTTCTGGCCACAGATGGCGGAGATCTCATTGATAGCTACATCGATGATCTTCTTGTCCTGAGTGGCGTCACCCAGACCCTGGTTGACGACGATCTTCTTCAGAACGGGAATCTGCATATCCGATGTGTAGTTGAACTGCTTCTTCAGAGCGGGAGCGATCTTCTCCTTATACTCTGTCTTTAACTGTGCTGTATTTGCCATTACTTAATCTCCTCCCCTGACTTTTTAGCGATACGGGTGACCTTCTTGCCCTCGCGCTTGATGGCGACACGGGTAGCCTTGCCACTCTTCGGATCAATCAAACTAATATTTGAGATGTGAATAGGAGCCTCCATCTTCACGAAGCCTCCCTGAGGGTTCTTGGCACTTGGCTTGGCACTCTTGTTGACCATGTTCACACCTTCAACAAGTGCGCGCTGCTTGTCGGTCAGGACCTTCAGCACCTTACCCGTCTTGCCCTTGTCCTCACCGGCCAGGACGATGACGGTATCATTCTTCTTAATTTTGAACTTTGCCATTTCTTACTTACATTTTAAATATTAAAGTACCTCAGGTGCCAAAGAAACGACCTTCATGTTCACGGCGCGAAGCTCACGGGCCACAGGGCCGAAGATACGGCTGCCGCGGAGCTCACCTGCATTGTTCAGCAGCACACAGGCATTGTCGTCGAAGCGGATGTACGAGCCATCTGCACGGCGGATCTCCTTCTTCGTGCGAACAACCAAAGCCTTTGATACTGCACCCTTCTTCACGTCACTTGTAGGGATCGCGTTCTTGATAGAGACGACGATGATGTCACCTACGCTGGCATAACGGCGCTTTGTGCCGCCCAGCACACGGATGCAGAGAGCCTCACGTGCACCGCTGTTGTCAGCAACAGTCAATCTGGTTTCTGTCTGTATCATAATTACTTAGCTTTTTCTACGATTTGAACTAATCTCCATCTCTTTGTCTTCGACAGAGGACGGGTTTCCATAATGAGCACGGTATCACCAATGTTGCACTCGTTCTTCTCGTCGTGTGCGTGATACTTCTTTGTCTTCTGGACAAACTTACCATAAATAGGGTGCTTCTCCTTGAACTTAGCGGCAATAACAATGGTTTTATCCATCTTGTTGCTGATAACGACACCCTGTCTTGTCTTTCTTAAATTTCTTGTTTCCATATGGACCATTGTTATTTTTTGAGTTCTCTCTGATGAAGTTCTGATTTCATACGTGCGATATCACGACGGGCAGCTTTAATCTGAGACGGATTCTCAAGCGGGGTGATGGCGTGGTTCAACTTCATCTGGTTGTACTTCGCAACCTCAGCCTCAATACGCTCTGCCAAGTCCTTGGTCTCGAGCTCTCTTACTTCTTTAATCTTCATATCTCAATTAAGCGTTTTTATCGTAATCACGTCTAACAACAAACTTTGTCTTAACAGGCAGTTTCTGTGCGCCGAGGCGGAGAGCCTCCTTGGCGATGTCGAAAGGAACGCCTTCCACTTCAAAGAGGATACGGCCGGGAGTGACTGGAGCCACCCATCCTGCGGGATCACCCTTACCCTTACCCATTCGCACGTCAGCAGGCTTGCGGGTGATGGGCTTGTCGGGGAAGATGCGGATCCACACTTGGCCTTCACGGTTCATATAACGGTTGATGGCAACACGTGCTGCCTCAATCTGGCGGCTGTCGATCCACTTGGCATCCATTGTCTTGATGCCGAAGCTGCCGAAAGCCAGCGTTGTACCTCTGTGGGCGTTGCCTTTGTTGCCGCGTCCGTCCTGAGGTCTTCTATATCTTACTCTTTTGGGCTGTAACATAATAATTCTCTACTTTAAACGATTACTACTTCTTCTTATTACGGAACTTTCTGTCACGGCCACCACCGGCATTGGCACGGCTACTACTCTTCTCCTGTGTGAAATTCGGGGTCAGGTCTACGTCACCATAGATCTCACCACGGCATATCCACACCTTGATACCCAGCAGACCGACTTTCGTCAGGGCCTCTGTGTGGCAGTAGTCGATGTCAGCACGATAGGTGTGCAGCGGGGTACGACCCTCCTTGAGCATCTCACTGCGTGCGATTTCAGCACCGTTCAAACGACCGGAGATCAGCACCTTGATACCCTCGGCACCGGCACGCATCGTGTTCTGGATGGCCATCTTGATGGCGCGGCGGTAAGCGATCTTGCCCTCTACCTGGCGAGCGATGTTGTTGGCAACAATCGTGGCATCGAGCTCAGGGCGCTTCACCTCGAAGATATTAATCTGTATCTCTTTGTCGTAGAGCTTCTTCAGCTCCTCCTTCAGTTTGTCAACATCCTGTCCGCCCTTACCAATGACGATACCCGGACGAGCCGTGCAGATCGTGATGGTGACCAGCTTCAGTGTGCGCTCGATGACAATCTTCGACACGCTGGCCTTGGCCAGACGCTCGTTCAGATACTTGCGGATTTTCTGATCCTCTACCAGGTTATCTCCGAAGTCTTTGCCTCCGAACCAATTCGAATCCCAACCTCTAACGATTCCAAGACGGTTGCTAATTGGATTTACTTTCTGTCCCATACTTATTCTTTTACGTCATTAGTTTTAGCGTCAACGAACAGAGTCACGTGGTTGCTACGCTTACGGATGCGGTAGCCACGACCCTGAGGTGCCGGTCTCATTCTCTTCATCGTCACACCCTCGTCAACGAACACGCGGGTGATGAACAGCTCACCGTCCTCTGCCTTACGGTCATTCTTGGCTTCCCAGTTAGCAATGGCCGAGCGGAGGAGTTTCTCTACATCAGCTGCAGCTGCCTTCTTCGAGAAACGAAGCACACCCAGTGCGCGATTCACTTCCATGCCGCGGATCATGTCGACGACATAGCGCATCTTGCGGGGTGAGGAGGGGCAGCCCTTCAGCTTGGCAAAATACTGTGTCTTAAGTGCTGCTTTTCTTTCTTCAGCCTTAATATGTTTTCTTGCTCCCATTTTAATTCTTAATTCTTAATTCTTAAATTCCCCTGGGATTACTTCTTGTTACCGGCATGACCACCGAAGCGACGGGTGGGTGCGAACTCACCGAGCTTGTGACCTACCATGTTCTCAGTAACGTAGACAGGGATAAACTTATTACCGTTATGAACTGCAACAGTGTGTCCCACGAAGTCCGGGGAGATCATTGATGCTCTGGCCCATGTCTTGACGACATTCTTCTTACCGCTCTCATTCATAGCGAGAATCTTCTTCTCGAGAGAGACGTTGATGTACGGACCTTTCTTTAATGAACGACTCATAATTTACTCTTGTTTAACTTCGTGATTACTTCTTGTTAGCTCTTTCAATGATGTACTTGTTTGAAAGCTTCTTGGGTGCGCGTGTCTTCAGACCCTTAGCGTACAGACCCTTACGTGAGCGCGGATGTCCACCAGACTGACGGCCTTCACCACCACCCATCGGGTGATCATGCGGGTTCATCACGACACCACGGTTGTGAGGACGCTGACCCAACCAGCGGCTGCGACCAGCCTTACCACTCTGCTCAAGAGCGTGGTCTGAGTTGCCTACACTACCGACAGTAGCCTTACAAGCGGAGAGAATCTGACGAGTCTCGCCTGAAGGGAGCTTGATAACACAATAGCTGCCCTCACGAGAAGTCAACTGAGCAAAGTTACCAGCCGAACGGACGAGCTTGGCACCCTGGCCGGGACGCATCTCAATGTTGTGGATGACGGTACCGACGGGGATGTTGGCCAGCGGAAGCGCATTACCCACCTCGGGCACTGCCTCTGCACCAGACATCAGGGTTGCACCTACCTGCAGTCCATTAGGAGCAATAATGTAACGTTTTTCACCATCAGCGTAGAAGAGCAGAGCGATACGAGCCGAACGGTTCGGATCATACTCAATGGTCTTAACTACAGCTGGAACACCATCTTTCTCTCGCTTGAAGTCGATCAGACGATACTTCCTCTTGTGACCGCCGCCCATGTAGCGGACAGTCATCTTACCGGTGTTGTTTCGACCACCGGTAGAACGCTTACCGTAAACGAGAGACTTCTCTGGCACGGATGCAGTAATATCCTCGAACGTGCCAATAATCTTGTGTCTTTGACCCGGAGTTACGGGTTTTAATTTACGTACTGCCATTTCTTATTGAATATTGCTATAAAAATCAATTGTATCGCCCTCCTTCAGAGTAACGATTGCTTTCTTGAACGCGTTCTTCTGGCCCTTGATCAGTCCAGCCTTCGTATAACGAGAGCTGCGCTTACCGGCATAGCGACACGTGTTCACGCTGAGAACAGTCACATTGTACATGCTCTCAATCTCTTTCTTAATCTCAAGCTTATTGGCTTCGGGCTTCACGATGAAACCATACTTGGTCTCGGCCTTCTTTGTGCGCTCCTCACCCTTCACCTTATAAGTTTTCTCTACAGAAGACTTGTCTGTAATCTTGGTCATCTTCTCAGTGACCAGGGGTTTGATGATAAATGCCATATCTCTTGTCTCCTTTTACTTGTTTAAGATACCGTCGATCACCTCCAGAGACTTCTCCGAGATCACCAGCACGTCAGCGTTCAACACCTTATAAGTATTGACCTTCTGAGCCTCCATGACCTCTGTGCCCTGCAGATTACGAGCCGACAGATATACGTTGTTATTACCACCTGCCAGAACGAAGAGCGACTTCTTGCCGTCCACTTTCAGATTCTTGGCAATTGTTACGAATTCCTTTGTCTTCGGAGCATCGAGCGTGAAGTCCTCCACGACGACGATGGCATTCTCCTGAGCCTTGTATGACAGAGCCGACTTACGAGCCAGCTGCTTCACCTTCTTGTTCAGCTTGAAGCTGTAGTCACGGGGCTTGGGACCAAACACGCGGGCACCACCACGCAGCAGCGGAGAGTTGATGTCACCATGACGTGCGCCGCCGCCACCCTTCTGACGACCGAGCTTACGTGTAGAACCGGAGATTTCACTTCTCTCCTTCGACTTAGCATTACCCTGACGCTGGTTGGCCAGATACTGCTTCACATCCAGATAAATCACATGGTCATTAGGTTCAATGCCGTAGATAGCATCGTTCAGAGTTACCTTGCGTCCGGTCTCCTGACCTTTGATATTCAATACGCTAACTTCCATCTTACTTGTTGATTATGACTGTTGAACCATTATAACCAGCGCAGCTTCCCTTCACGAGAATCAGATTGTGCTCTGGAATTACCTTTAACACTCTGAGGTTCTGGGTTGTCACACGGTCGCCACCCATCTGGCCACCCATGCGCATGCCCTTGAACACCTTGGCGGGATAAGAACAGGCACCGATAGAACCCGGCTTACGCAGACGGTCGTCCTGACCGTGCGTCGACTGGCCTACGCCGCCGAAACCGTGACGCTTCACAACGCCCTGGAATCCCTTACCTTTAGACGTGCCGACAACGTCGACGAACTCTGAGCCCTCGAAGATGTCGACAGTAACGGTGTCGCCGAGGTTGAGCTCCTCGTCAAACTTGAACTCGGCCAAGTGGGCCTTGGGTGTCGTGTTGGCTTTCTTGAAGATACCCATCATTGCCTTGGTGGTGTTCTTCTCCTTCTTCTCACCGAAAGCGAGCTGAACGGCCTGATAGCCATCCTTCTCGACTGACTTCACCTGAGTGACAACACAAGGACCAGCTTCGATAACAGTGCACGGTACATTCTTACCGTCGGCACTGAAAACGGATGTCATTCCGATTTTTCTTCCAATTAATCCTGGCATTTCAGTTTAAAATTAATAATGTTATAAATATAATAAATCCTTTTTAAGTGTCATCTTTGCCATCCGAGGCGCACAAACCCACTTAAAAAGGAACCTCAACCGCTTCATTCTTGAAGGCTAAGTTGCTCTTTATCAGGGTATTGATAGCTCTCGGGCCAGCGCAATACGCACTTTTGCGGGTGCAAAGGTACATATAAATAATGAGACGCACAACAGAATTGTACGTCTCATAACGTTTTTTAAAGTTTTTTATACTTTATACCTTGATTTCCACCTCTACACCGCTGGGAAGCTCGAGCTTCATCAGGGCGTCAACCGTCTTGGCGGTAGAGCTGTAGATGTCGATCAGACGCTTGTAGTCTGACAACTGGAACTGCTCACGAGCCTTCTTGTTGACGAAGGTAGAACGGTTCACGGTGAAGATACGCTTGTGTGTGGGAAGGGGGATAGGACCGCTGATAATAGCACCTGTAGCCTTCACAGCCTTCACGATTTTCTCTGCTGACTTGTCAACCAACTTGTGGTCGTAGCTTTTCAGCTTGATACGAATTTTCTGACTCATTGTCTTTTATTGTTTTATTTGTTAATATTGTGCTCCGCTAAAGAGTCATTTGCTCAACGGAGCGTTTTATACGTGAAGTGAAGAGCGGAAGCAGATTCTTCACTCTTCACTTTTCACTCTTCACTTATACGAGGTCTGCGCGTCCCTTCACCTCCTCAAGCACGGCCTTGGCCAGAGCGCTGGAGAGCGGTGCATGGTGATCGTACTCCATCGAGCTGGTGGCACGACCGGAAGTGATCGTACGCAGGGCAGTCACATAGCCGAACATCTCCGACAGGGGCACCTGGGCCTTGATGACGCGGGCACCGCTGCGGGCCTCGTCCATACCCTCTACCTGACCGCGACGCTTGTTCAGGTCGCCGATCACGTCACCCATGTTCTCCTCGGGTGTCACCACCTCAAGTTTCATGATGGGCTCCATCAGTACGGGCTTAGCCTGAGCACAGATTGCCTTATAGGCCATCTGGGCAGCGACCTCGAACGACAGCTGGTCAGAGTCAACGGGGTGGAACGAACCATCGACGACAACCACCTTCAGCGAGTCCATGGGATAGCCACCGAGGATACCGTTCTTGAGTGATGCCTCGAAGCCCTTCTGGATAGCGGGGATGTACTCCTTGGGGATGTTACCACCCTTCACCTCGTTCACGAACTGCAGAGCTCCGTTCTCCTTGATATCGTAATCCTCGTCCACAGGGCCTACGTTCACGATGATGTCAGCGAACTTACCGCGACCACCCGACTGCTTCTTATAGACCTCACGGTAACCCATGACGGTCTTGGTGATGGCCTCCTTGTAGTTCACCTGGGGCTTACCCTGGTTACACTCCACCTTGAACTCACGCTTCAGACGGTCGATGATGATGTCGAGGTGAAGCTCACCCATACCCGAGATGATGGTCTGGCCACTCTGCTCGTCGGTACGTACGGTGAAGGTCGGGTCTTCCTCAGCCAGCTTGGCGAGACCGTTGTCGAGCTTGGCCACGTCGGCCTGGCTCTTCGGCTCAACGGCAATAGAGATCACCGTGTCGGGGAAGGTCATCGACTCCAGCACGATGGGCTTGTCCTCATCACAAAGGGTGTCACCCGTACGGATATCCTTGAAGCCTACGCCTGCGCCGATATCACCGGCATCGATCGACTCCATGGGAATCTCCTTATTTGAGTTCATCTGGAACAGACGGCTGATACGCTCCTTCTTGCCCGAGCGGGGGTTGAAGACGTAGCTTCCTGCGGTGATCTTACCCGAGTAGACGCGGAAGAACACCAGACGTCCCATATACGGATCGGTAGCAATCTTGAAGGCGAGGGCAGATGTCGGAGCATCCTCTGAGGGCTCACGGTCCTCTTCCTCGTCGGTGTTGGGGTTGGTACCCTTGATCACCTCCACGTCAACAGGTGCGGGCAGGAAAGCACACACGTAGTCGAGCAGCGGCTGGACACCCTTGTTCTTATACGACGAACCGAGCAACATCGGGGTACACTGCATCGAGATGGTACCCTTGCGGATGGCAGCGATAATCTCGTCCTCTGTGATAGAGTTGGGATCGTCGAAATACTTCTCCATCAGCGCCTCGTCATACTCAGCGGCAGCCTCGAGCAGCTTGTTACGCCACTCGTCGCACTCAGCCTGCAGGTCGGAGGGGATCTCCTCAATGTCGTACTCAGCGCCCATGGTCTCGTCGTGCCACAGGATAGCCTTCATCTTGATCAGGTCAACAAGACCCTTAAAGTTCTCCTCAGCGCCGATAGGCACCTGGATGACGACGGGGTTGGCGCCCAGGATGTCCTTCATCTGCTGCACGGTCTCAAAGAAGTCGGCACCAGAGCGGTCCATCTTGTTCACATAACCAATACGGGGCACATTGTACTTGTCGGCCTGGCGCCATACAGTCTCAGACTGGGGCTGCACGCCGTCGGCAGCAGAGTAAGTAGCCACAGCTCCGTCGAGCACACGAAGCGAACGCTCCACCTCGGCGGTGAAGTCCACGTGTCCCGGAGTATCAATCAGGTTAATCTTGAAAGTCTTGTTGTTCCATGTCCAGTTACAGGTTGTGGCAGCACTGGTGATAGTGATACCGCGCTCCTGCTCCTGCGCCATCCAGTCCATCGTGGCAGCACCGTCGTGCACCTCGCCGATCTTGTGCGTCTTACCTGTATAGAACAGGATACGTTCAGAGGTCGTCGTCTTGCCCGCATCAATATGCGCCATGATGCCGATGTTTCTTGTCAAATGTAGATCGCGATTTGCCATTTTACGTTTATCCTTTTTACTTTTTTACCTTTTTACCTTTACCTATACCTATCTTAGAATCTGAAGTGTGCAAATGCGCGGTTAGCCTCAGCCATGCGGTGCATATCCTCCTTACGCTTGAAGGCACCACCCTGGTTGTTATAGGCATCCATGATCTCTGCGGCCAGCTTGTCGGCCATCGACTTGCCACTGCGCTTGCGGGCAAACGAGATCATATTCTTCATGGAGACGCTCTCCTTACGGTCGGGGCGGATCTCCGTAGGCACCTGGAAAGTAGCACCACCGATACGGCGGCTCTTCACCTCCACCTGCGGGGTGATGTTGTCGAGGGCCTGCTTCCAGATCTCCAGGGCAGACTTCTCCTCGTTCTGCATCTTTGCCTTCACTGTCTCCAGTGCATTGTAGAAAATCTCATACGACTTCGACTTCTTACCGTCGTACATCAGGTGGTTCACGAACTTAGACACCTTCTGGTCGTTGAACACGGGATCCGGCAGGATCACGCGCTTCTTGGGTTTTGCTTTTCTCATTTTGTTTTGAATGTTTAAATTCTGCTTGGGGGCTGTTCTTACTTGTTCTTCAACGCTCTCACGCGAGCATTTACTCAACCTTTATAACATTATCTCCAGCAAAACGGATTATTTTTTCTTTTTCTACCCTTTTACTTTTTACCTTTTTACTTTTTCAAAGGGCGGCCAGATGACCTTCTCCGGTCATTTACTTCTTGGCCTTGGGACGCTTGGCACCGTACTTAGAGCGGCGCTGCAGGCGGTTGGCGACACCGGCGGTATCGAGTGTACCGCGGACGATGTGATAACGTACACCGGGGAGGTCCTTCACACGACCACCGCGAACCAGCACGATGGAGTGCTCCTGCAGGTTGTGACCCTCACCGGGGATGTAACTGTTGACCTCCTTCTGGTTGGTCAAACGAACACGGGCTACCTTACGCATAGCCGAATTAGGCTTCTTAGGTGTCGTTGTGTAGACACGTACGCAGACGCCACGACGCTGAGGACAGTTGTCCAGTGCAGGCGACTTTGACTTGTCAACGATTACCCTTCTGCCTTTTCTTACCAATTGTGAAATTGTAGGCATAATACTTTTAATTTAATTATTTATATATGTATATTTTGTTTATATTCAGCACTTTACAACGCCCCATCTCGCTCAAAAGGGCGTTTCGGGCTGCAAAGGTACAACTATTTCCCGAATCCACCTAATATATAAATGAGAAAAAGTGTCACATCTCGTTTGATTTAACAAGATATAACACTTTTTACGTTTTTTAATCGCCGTTTGCTCTCAGGCCTCACCTTTTGTCAAGTCAAAAGGAGCAATTGTGCGCGGTTCCTGACTCGGAATCCTGATCGGGCCGTACTCCTTTTCGTAGCGCATGATGTTCTCCTGCAGCGCTGCCAGCAGCCGCTTGGCGTGCTCGGGAGCCAGCAGCACACGGCTCTTCACCTGAGCCTTAGGCACGCCGGGCAGCACCCGGGCGAAGTCCACCACGAAGTCACTCGACGAATGGGTGATGATGGCGAAATTCGCATACTCCCCCTGTGCCACGTCCTGGGGCAACTCCAGTTGCAGTCCCTGCTTGTTCTGTTCCTTCTCGTTCATTGTACTCCTTAAATTACATATTGTGGGTGCAAAGGTACGAATAAGTGAGCAAAACACCAAATTTTGGAGCATCGAAAACAGAGAAAAGCCCGCATTTCATTGCCTGCAAAACATCCTCTCAGGGTCAGTGGTGCCGGAATTGCCGGATTATTTTATAAACTTTTCATGCGTACCGCGCATACATGCGTATATATAAAATAACCTGCGGTACGCGTGAAAAGTTTATAAAATAATCCGGCAATTCCGGCATCCATCATCTTACAAAGCAGAAAAAAACTACCTCAGAGGACAGGAAATCATCCATCGAAAATTTTAACGTTAGCGTTTGCCTATAGGCGAACGGTCGTTTGAGTATAGGCAAACGGTCATTCGAGTATAGGCAAACGGTAGTAAGGATAGGGGAAAACCCCTGTGATGATGCCTCTGTTACAAAGTTTGAAGGCATCAATAACAGCGTAATGGGCCGGAGAAGACTCTCTGGCCCATTACAAGGAATCGTTTTTTAATCAGCGTACTATCCGTTTTTTACCATTTTGGATGACGATTCCCTTATACGAGGCGCCCACTTTCTGGCCGGCGAGGTTGTAGACAGGCCCGTCGGCATCGGCAGCTTTCACGGAATCTATCGCAGTTGTGTTTTTTCGGGAGCCGGAGTTGGCGACCTCATAGACCTCCACTTTCTTGACGACGGTCGATCCTACGACCCAGCCGCTATTAAGGAAGAGATTGGCATTACTCCCTGAATTATTCTCACCTCCATTCGTGTTCCAGGGACCAGGGAATTCGACATCAATCACTTGGAAATCGTCGCTGGCTTGGACAGGCACCTCATAGACTTTGGAATTGCCTGCATCAGTATTGAACAACGTCACCACATACGTACCATCGGAAGGAACCTTCATGGTCAGGCGGACCATGTAATCTTTGTCCTCATCAATAAGGAGATCACCCGTACTGATGATAGTCCAAACCGATCCGGCATACTCCTGCATCTTCGGATTGACAATGGCAAGGCCCTCGTCGGTCGTCTTCCAAGGGTCGTCTGGAGACATATCAGTCATAGGATAGTCAAGACCTTCCCAATTCATGGAATATATGAGTTTTTCTTCCTCATTTGCACTCTTCAGCAAGTTGATCAGATAAGGGTGGTAATTTTTATTGATCCAATCAAGTCTGGGATTGAAAGAACGAGGCAAACCTGCGAATCCATAGTCTCTGATCCGCGAACAAAGTTCCAGCACTTCCTCCGATGTCTTAAGGTTGCATATCAACCTAAAATAAGTAATTATATAATCTCCAGATTCTTCCTCTTTTATCCAATCAACCGTTACCTGATCACCAAGATAATCCAAAAGGTCTTCAATCCGTCCACGATGATTCACAAAGGATTCGAATTTAGGAAGGATGAAGTATACTTCATAGTCTTTTAAACTACTATTATAAAAGGCCGATTCGTAGAAATTACCCTCAGGCAGAGGATAGTCTTTTCTCACAAACCATCCCTCTGCAGGGATATCGTCATTCCTGAAAATAGATTTATCTCCTGTCTCCTTCATGTCGGCATACAAGCCACTGATTGTCTCCTGACTTTCGGCATCCATCGCCTGAACATACTTGTAAATGAATGATTCGTCCGGGGTCAGTTCAACAAACCCATCTATAATCCAATACCCCAGTTGTGCATTTGCGCCCAGACAACTGAGAGCGAACAATAATGTAAACAAAACCTTTTTCATAATCTTACAGTTTAAAATGAATTAATGACGCTGCAAAGATAGGGAGAAAATCAATACCCTGGTGCAAAAATGCTTGTGAAATGTATTCACAAAATGTTGTGAAATGATTTCACTGGCTGTGAAATCATTTCACACTCCCCTCATTTCATCACCATCTTCCTCCCATTTTGGATGACAATGCCCTTATAAGGAGTGTTCACCTTCTGCCCTGCGAGGTTATAGACCGTATCGTCTGGCTTTTCTGCGTTTATGGTCTTTATCGCTGTTAGAGGGGAAGCCGCGAAGCCATTGTATGGAGAGTAGTAGGATATACCGTATTTTTTACTTCGATAGAGGCTATTAAGTATCTGCACAACCTTCAGCACTTCCTCCGAAGTCTTCACCTGACAAGACAAATGGTGCCAGTTGAGTGTCTTTTCGCTGGAATAAAGTATCACGTTATTACCCAGGTGTTCCAATATGTCATCTACCTGATAGCCTTCATTTAATTGCACCAAGATTCTTGGCAATACATAGATTGTCTGCATCTTCTGCTTAGGACTCCGCATCTGATAAAAGTCCGACGTGAAATAATTGCCTTCTGGCAGAGGATGGTCTTTAAGCACATAAAAGTGGCCGCCGATGTCTTTGACGAGGCCTTTATCCTCCGTCATCTGCCTACCTGCTAAGAGATCTTTAAGGGTTACCTCGCTTTCATAGTCCATCGGCAGGACAAACTTATAAGTACTTGATGCATCAGGGGTCATTTCCTTAAATATATCTTCCCACCAATACCCCAGTTTCTCTAAGACCTCTACCTCCTTGATGATCGTGGTGCCTTTAATCCAGCCCAGCTCGAGCGATACATGACCACCCTTCACACTGCCCTGATATTCGGGATATTCAACATCGATGATTTGGAAGTCGTCGCTTGCTTTGACAGGAGCATGATAGGCATAATTAGTACCCTGACCATCTATATTCACCACTAATTCCCCATCAGAGGGAACCTTTAAAATTAAACGAATAATATAGAAGTTCCCTGCATCCAGGTCGAAGCTGCTATCTGCAGTAATCATCACCTGAGGTTGCCAACTGTACTTCTGCACGTGAGGATTGGTAATAGCCAGGCCCTCATCGACCATCCTTACTGAGACATCGGGGTAAGTATCAAGAAAAGAAGCCCACTGAGGAAGCTCTGTCAGCTTCTCAAAGCTCACCTTAGCCAGGGGCACCAACGTTTCATTGGCTTGTTGGGCACGGGCACCCAAACAAGTGAGGAGGAAAAACACAAATAGCAATTTCTGTTTCATAACATTAAACCTTTATTATCATTTACGGCCACAAAGATACAGAAAAAAGACGAATATATGCCCAAAAAGGGTTGTGAAATGATTTCACAAACTAACGCAAGACTTGTGAAATGATTTCACAAGCATGAAAAAGGCATAAAAAGGCCCCCGACACTTAACGTTGTTAAGATGTCTCGAACAGCGTTAAGTGCCGGGGGTGATTATGTAACGAGATGATTATTCGTCGAGAACTGTTTCCTCTTCGAAGTCGAGCACGTTCTTGCGGTTAGCCTGGATGCGCTCGTACTCCTCCTTGGAGCCGACGATAATCTTGTCGAACTCACGCAGACCGGTACCGGCAGGAATGAGGTGACCGCAGATCACGTTCTCCTTCATGCCCTCCAGATGGTCAACCTTACCGCGGATAGCGGCCTCGTTGAGCACCTTCGTTGTCTCCTGGAAGGAGGCAGCAGACATGAACGACTTGGTCTGAAGGGCGGCACGGGTGATACCCTGCAGGATCTGTGTCGACGTAGCGGGTACGGCATCACGCACCTGAACGAGCTTCAAGTCACGGCGCTTCAGCATCGAGTTCTCATCGCGCAGACGGCGGGCGGTGACGATCTGACCCTTCTGCAGGTTCTCGGAGTCACCGGCATCGGTAACCACCTTCTTACCCCAGATACGGTCGTTCTCCTCGGCGAAGTCGAGCTTGTCGACAATCTCCTGCTCGAGGAAGGCGGTGTCGCCCGGCTCGTTGATCTGTACCTTGCGCATCATCTGGCGGACGATGATCTCGAAGTGCTTATCGTTGATCTTCACACCCTGCAGACGGTACACATCCTGCACCTCGTTCACGATATACTCCTGAACGGCGGTGGGGCCCTTGATGGCCAGGATGTCGGCAGGCGTGATGACACCGTCGCTGAGCGGGGTACCGGCACGCACGGCATCGTGCTCCTGAACCAGGATCTGCTTCGAGAGTGATACGAGGTAGCGGCGCTGCTCACCTGTCTTCGAGGTGACGACGATCTCACGGTTACCACGCTTCACCTTACCCATGGTGACCTCACCGTCGATCTCACTGACGACGGCGGGGTTCGACGGGTTACGAGCCTCGAAGAGCTCTGTGACTCGGGGCAGACCACCGGTGATATCACCACCCTTGGCAGCTGCACGCGGAATCTTCACCAGCGTCTCACCGGTCTTGACGGTCTGACCGTCCTCGACGACCACGTGGCCGCCTACCGGGAAGTTATAGGTTCCAATGATCTCACCATCCACACCAATCACGTCACAGGTAGGCACCTTAGAACGGTCTTTCGACTCGGTGACGATCTTTTCTGTCAGACCTGTGGTCTCATCAGTCTCGGCACGGAAAGTAACACCCTCGATGACATCGTTGAACTTCAGGCGACCGGCATACTCGGTGACGATAACGGCATTGAACGGATCCCACTGGGCGATCTTGTCGCCACGCTTCACCTCAGAACCGTTGCTGAAGTAGAGAGACGATCCATAAGGCACGTTCACCGTGGAGAGCACAATCTTCGTGTTCGGGTCGACGAAACGGAGTTCACCCAGACGGCTGACCACCATCTCGCACTCGCGGCCATCATCGTCGAAGGGCACGGTACGCACCTCCTCGAGTTCAATCAGGGCATGGTCGTACTTCGAGACGATGCTGGCGTTAGCGGCGGCATTACCAGCCACACCACCGGCGTGGAACGTACGGAGCGTCAGCTGCGTACCCGGCTCACCGATAGCCTGAGCGGCGATCACACCGACGGCCTCACCCTTCTGAACCATACGACGGGTAGCGAGGTTACGGCCATAGCACTTCATGCATACACCCTTCTTCGACTCACAGGTGAGCACCGAGCGAATCTCGACAGTCTCGATGTCGGCCTTCTCGATGGCCTCGGCGATCGGCTCTGTGATCTCCTCACCAGCCTCGACGATGACCTCACCGGTCTTGGGGTTGATGACATCATGGACAGACACACGACCGAGGATACGCTCTGACAGGCTGGAGATGATCTCGTCGCCACTCTTCAGGGCTGAGCACTGCAGACCACGCAGCGTACCGCAGTCCTCCTCGGTGATGATCACGTCGTGGGAAACGTCGACCAGACGACGGGTCAGATAACCGGCGTCGGCCGTCTTCATGGCGGTATCGGCCAGACCCTTACGGGCACCGTGGGTAGAGATGAAGTACTCCAGCACTGACATACCCTCCTTGAAGTTCGACAGGATCGGGTTCTCAATGGTACCACGACCTTCGGCACCGGCCTTCTGCGGCTTGGCCATCAGACCACGGATACCGGAGAGCTGCTTGATCTGGTCCTTAGAACCACGGGCACCGGAGTCGAGCATCATGAACACGGCGTTGAAGCCCTGGTCGGCCTTCGTCATCTGATCCAGCAGGACAGCACCGATATCGTTGTTAACGTGCGTCCAGGTATCGATGACCTGATTATAGCGCTCGTTGTCGGTGATGAAGCCCATGTTATAGTTGTCGGTAATCTGCTTCACCTCCTCGTTACCTTTGGCAATGAGTTCGGCCTTCTCCTTCGGGATGATGATATCGTCGAGGTTGAACGACAGACCGGCGAGGTATGCCATGCGGTAACCGAGGTTCTTGATACCATCGAGGAACTCGCAGGCCTCAGCGAAGCCGACATTCTTGATGACATCGGCGATGATGTCACGCAGACTCTTCTTGGAAATAACGGTATTGACATAACCAACCTCCTTCGGGATGATGCCATTGACGATGACACGACCGACAGAGGTCTCTACCATGTGACGCTCGGGCTTGCCGTCGACGATGTCGTCGACAATCACCTTCACCTGGGCATGGAGGTCGCACTTACCTTCATTATGGGCGATGATAGCCTCCTCGGGACCGTAGAAGGTCAAGCCTTCACCCTTGGCACCCGGGCGGATCTTGGTGATATAATAGAGACCCAGCACCATATCCTGTGACGGCACGGTGATAGGAGCACCGTTGGCAGGGTTGAGGATGTTGTGGCTCTGGAGCATCAGCAACTGAGCCTCGAGGATTGCCTCATTGCTCAGGGGGAGGTGCACGGCCATCTGGTCACCGTCGAAGTCGGCGTTGAAGGCAGTACATGCCAGCGGATGGAGCTGGATGGCCTTACCCTCGATGAGCTTCGGCTGGAAGGCCTGGATACCCAGACGGTGCAGTGTCGGAGCACGGTTCAGGAGTACGGGATGACCCTTCATGACGTTCTCAAGGATATCCCAGATGACGGGCTCACGACGATCGACGATCTTCTTGGCCGACTTCACCGTCTTCACGATGCCGCGCTCGATGAGCTTACGGATGATGAACGGCTTGTAGAGCTCGGCTGCCATCAGCTTCGGCAGACCGCACTCACCCATCTTCAGCTCAGGACCGACGACGATCACCGAACGGGCTGAGTAGTCAACACGCTTACCGAGCAGGTTCTGACGGAAGCGGCCCTGCTTACCCTTCAGTGAGTCGGAGAGAGACTTCAACGGACGGTTAGAGTCGCTCTTCACGGCCGAAGACTTACGGCTATTATCGAACAGGGAGTCGACGGCTTCCTGCAGCATACGCTTCTCATTACGGAGGATCACCTCAGGTGCCTTAATCTCCATCAACCTCTTCAGACGGTTGTTACGGATGATGACACGACGGTAGAGGTCGTTCAGGTCGGAAGTAGCGAAACGACCACCATCCAGGGGCACGAGGGGACGGAGCTCCGGCGGTGTGACGGGAATGATCTTCATGATCATCCACTCCGGGCGGTTGATGCCCTTCTCCACACTCTGACGGAATGCCTCCACCACCTGCAGACGCTTCAGAGCCTCGTTCTTACGCTGCATCGAAGAGTCGCTGTTGGCACGGTCGCGCAACTCGTATGACAGGGAGTCGAGGTCGAGACGCACGAGCAACTCGTAGATGGCCTCTGCACCCATCTTGGCGATGAACTTGTTGGGGTCGCTATCGTCGAGATAGTCATTCTCCGGCGATACATGGTTGTCCATGATCTCATTGTACTCCTCCTCGGAGAGCAGGTCATAGACGTTGGACCCGACGGCGTCGTTACCGTCGCCATCCTTCTTGCCAGCCATAGGACCGGGCTGGATGACCACATAACGCTCATAATAGATAATCGCATCGAGTTTCTTGGTGGGCAGACCCAGCAGATAACCAATCTTATTAGGAAGGCTGCGGAAATACCAGATGTGTGCCACAGGCACCACCAGCTCGATGTGTCCGGCACGCTCACGGCGCACCTTCTTCTCCGTCACCTCCACGCCACAACGGTCGCAGACGATACCCTTATAGCGGATGCGCTTGTATTTGCCGCAGGCGCACTCATAGTCCTTCGTCGGACCGAAGATGCGCTCACAGAACAGACCGTCACGCTCGGGCTTGTAGGTGCGGTAGTTGATGGTTTCCGGCTTGGTCACCTCACCGAAGCTGCTCTCGAGGATCTCTTCAGGCGAAGCAAGACCTATCGTAATTTTAGTGAAATTACTCTTTACTTTTGAATCTTTCTTGAAAGCCATATTTCTTAACTTCTTAACTTCTTAACTACTTAACTACTCTCTTAATCGAGCGTGATGCTCAGACCCAGACCGCGCAGCTCATGCAGCAGCACATTAAGAGACTCGGGGATACCCGGCGTCGGCATGGGATCACCCTTCACGATAGCCTCGTATGCCTTAGAACGGCCTACGGTGTCATCAGACTTGATGGTCAGGATCTCCTGAAGTACATGGCTGGCGCCAAAGGCCTCAAGAGCCCAAACCTCCATCTCACCAAAACGCTGTCCACCAAACTGAGCCTTACCACCGAGAGGTTGCTGGGTAATGAGGCTGTACGGGCCGATGGAGCGGGAGTGCATCTTATCCTCAACCATGTGACCGAGTTTCAGGAAGTAGGTGATACCTACCGTTGCCGGCTGGTCGAAGCGCTCACCTGTCTCACCGTCATAGAGGTGAGTCGAGCAGAGGCGCGGCAGACCGGCCTTGTCGGTCCATTCTGCCAGGTCCTCAAGTTTCGCACCGTCGAAGATAGGCGTAGCGAACTTCACGCCGAGGCGCTTACCGGCAGCACCGAGGATAGCCTCGAAGATCTGACCGAGGTTCATACGTGAAGGCACACCCAGCGGGTTCAGCACGAGGTCGACGGGACGTCCGTCCTCGAGGAACGGCATATCCTCCTGACGCACCACCTTCGACACGATACCCTTGTTACCGTGACGTCCGGCGAGTTTGTCACCCACGCCGATCTTACGCTTCTTGGCCACATAGACCTTAGCCATCTGCAGAATGCCGTTGGGCAGCTCGTCACCAATGGTGATGGCAAACTTCCTACGCTTCTGTTCTGCATCAAGCAACTTGAACTTCCTCATGAAGTTGATGATCAACTGGGCAATCAGCTCGTTCTTATGCTCGTCGTTGGTCCAGTTGCTGATCTGGATATCACCATACTCAAGGTTCTTCAGGGCAGTGACAGTGAACTTGCTACCCTTGGTGATAATCTCTGCACCGGTGTAGTCCTTGACGCCCTGTGACACCTTACCCTTGGTCAGCTCGACCAGTTTGTCGATCAGGATGTCCTTCAGGTCACCTACCTTTGCCTCGTACTCCTCGTCAATCTTAGCCAGCGTGATCTTATCCTGCTGCTTTGACTTACGGTCCTTGATGGCGCGGGCGAACATCTTCTTGTCGATGATGACACCCGTCAGCGACGGGTTAGCCTTGAGTGAAGAGTCCTTCACATCACCGGCCTTGTCTCCGAAGATGGCACGGAGCAGCTTCTCCTCAGGCGAGGGATCGCTTTCACCCTTCGGCGAGATCTTACCAATCAGGATATCACCGGGCTCGACACGGGCACCCACACGGATGACACCATTCTCGTCGAGGTCCTTGGTAGCCTCCTCACTGACATTGGGGATGTCGGCTGTGAACTCCTCGACACCACGCTTGGTCTCACGGACATCGAGAGAGTACTCATCGACATGGACAGAGGTGAGGATATCCTCACGGACGATACGCTCATTGAGCACGATAGCGTCCTCATAGTTGTAACCCTTCCACGGCATGTAAGCCACAAGCAGGTTACGACCCAGTGCCAGCTCACCGTTCTCGGTGGCATAACCCTCGGTCAGGATATCACCTTTCTTCACGCGCTGACCTTTCTCGCAGATCGGGCGCAGGTCGATAGTCATGTTCTGGTTCGTGCGGCGGAACTTCGGAATGCGATATTCCTTCAGGGCCGGCTCGAAGCTGACGAACTCCTCGTCCTCGGTGCGATCGTAGAGAATACGAATGGTCGTAGCGTCAACATACTCCACGACACCGTCACCCTCGGCAGTCACCATTGTACGAGAGTCTTCGCACACCTGCTTCTCAATACCAGTGCCCACAATAGGAGCCTCGTTGTGGAGCAGGGGAACAGCCTGGCGCATCATGTTCGATCCCATCAGTGCACGGTGAGCATCATCATGCTCAAGGAACGGGATCAGCGATGCGGCGATAGAGGCGATCTGCTGCGGAGAGACGTCCATCAGGTCGACATTAGCAGGCGGCACCACAGGGAAGTCGGCATCCTGACGACACTTCACCACGTCGCGGATGAAAGTACCGTCGTCGTTCAGCGGGGCGTTACCCTGACCGATGACATGCTCTGCCTCCTCCTCGGCAGTCAGATAGACAATCTCATTATTATCAAGGTTGGCAACACCGTTCTCCACCTTACGGTAAGGAGTCTGGATGAAACCAAGTTCATTGATCTTGGCATATACACAGAGCGAGGAGATCAGACCGATGTTCGGTCCCTCAGGGCTCTCAATAGGACAAAGGCGTCCGTAGTGTGTATAGTGTACGTCACGCACCTCGAAGCCGGCACGCTCACGCGACAGGCCGCCAGGGCCGAGTGCGGAGAGACGACGCTTGTGGGTCACCTCTGCCAGCGGGTTCGTCTGGTCCATGAACTGTGACAGGGGGTTGGTACCGAAGAACGAGTTGATAACGCTCGAGATGGTCTTCGCATTGATCAGGTCTGTGGGTGAGAACACCTCGTTGTCGCGGACGTTCATACGCTCACGGATGGTACGGCTCATACGGGCCAGACCGATGGAGAACTGGTTCGACAGCTGCTCACCCACCGTACGCACACGACGGTTGGAAAGGTGGTCGATATCGTCGACGGCAGCCTTGGAGTTCACCAGCTGGATCAGATACTTGATAATCTCGATGATGTCCTCCTTCGTCAAGACGCGGACATCCATATCTGTGTTCAGATTCAGTTTCTTGTTGATACGATAGCGGCCTACATCACCCAGGTCGTAGCGCTTGTCGGAGAAGAAGAGGTTCTGAATGACCTCACGGGCACTGGCATCATCGGCAGGATCAGCATTACGCAACTGACGATAGATGTAGAGCACGGCCTCTTTCTCTGAGTTCGACGGGTCTTTGGCCAGCGTGTTGAAGATGATGGAGAAGTCCTGTGCCACAGCCTCGTCCTTATGGACCAGAATGGTCTGGGCACCACTCTCAAGGATGTCCATCATGTTCTCCTCGGTGATCTCCGTCTCGCGCTCCATGATCACCTCGTTACGCTCGATAGATACCACCTCACCGGTATCCTCATCGACGAAGTCCTCATTCCAGCTCTTCAGCACACGAGCTGCGAGCTTGGAGCCCATCACCTTCTTCAGCGATGCCTTGTTCACCTTCACCTCTTCGGCCAGGTCGAAGATCTCCAGGATCTCCTTATCCGTTTCGAAGCCGATAGCACGGAGCAGGGTGGTTACGGGCAACTTCTTCTTACGATCGATATATGCATACATGACATTGTTGATGTCAGTGGCAAACTCGATCCAGGAACCCTTAAACGGGATGATACGCGCCGAATAAAGCAGTGTGCCATTAGCATGTACGCTCTGTCCGAAGAATACGCCAGGAGAACGGTGCAACTGAGACACGACGACGCGCTCGGCTCCATTGATAACGAAAGTACCATTGTCGGTCATATAGGGGATCGGACCCAGGAACACATCCTGGACAACCGTCGGGAAGTCCACATGGTCCGGATCTGTGCATTCCAGTTTCAGCTTAGCCTTCAAAGGTACGCTATAGGTCAGTCCACGCTCCAGACATTCATCGATGCTGTAGCGTGGTGGATCAATATAGTAATCCAGGAACTGAAGGACGTAGCTGTTGCGCGTATCGGTGATAGGGAAGTTCTCGGAGAACACCTTATACAAACCGTCGTTCTTCCGTTCCTCAGGCGGAGTGTCCAACTGCAGGAAGTCTTTAAACGACTTTAATTGCACATCAAGGAAATCCGGAAACGGCATCGGATTCTTGACGCTGCCAAAGTTTACTCTGTTATCTATTATTTTTGAAGCCATATTCTTGAATTAAAAATAAAGTGGTCGGGAACCCTCGACTGGAGAGTCCCCAACCACATTTGGTATTGTTGCGTCCTGATTACTTCAGCTCTACCTCAGCACCAGCGGCCTCGATAGTCTTCTTCAGGTTCTCAGCCTCGTCCTTAGACAGACCTTCCTTGATGGTAGCGGGAGCACCGTCAACCAGATCCTTTGCCTCCTTCAGGCCAAGACCACAAGCCTCCTTAACGGCCTTCACGACCTGGAGCTTAGCGGCACCTGCCGACTTCAGCACTACATCGAATGAAGTCTTCTCCTCAGCAGCGGCGGCCTCACCACCAGCTGCGGGACCAGCAGCTACTGCAACGGCTGCAGCAGCAGGCTCAATTCCATACTCGTCCTTCAGGACTGTTGCTAACTCGTTAACTTCTTTTACAGTAAGGTTTACCAACTCTTCTGCAATAGCTTTAATATCTGCCATTTTATTCTAAATTTTAATTGTTTTTAATGTTTATAACCCTTCGCTTATTTGTTACGCTCAGCGATTGCGTCAAGCAGGCCGTGGATCTTTCCACCAGCATTCAAGCCAGAGACAACGTTCTTGATCGGCGACTGCAGCAGAGCCACAACATCGGCAATCAGCTCGTTCTTGCTCTTGATAGCTACCAACTCCTCGAGTTTGTCTGCACCTACGAAGAAGCTCTCCTCAGCATAGGCTCCTTTCAGAGCAGGGATACCCTCTTTCTTGTACTCCTTGATCAACTTAGCGGGAACATTAGCGGTCTGTGTGAACATGATAGCCGTGTTACCCTTCAAGCAGTCATAGAGCGGTGAGAAGTCAATCTCAGAAGCCTCAAACGCCTTGTGGAGAAGCGTGTTCTTCACAACCAGCAGTTTGATATCATTCTTAAAGCACTTACGGCGGAGCTCAGAGGTCTTAGCGGCATTCAGTCCGGTCAACTCGACCAGATAGAAATGCGGGAATTCCTTCAGTTTCTCTCCGAGTTCTACGATGATAGTATCTTTTACTTCCTTTTTCATTTGTCTAATCTTTTAACGAGTTATTCAACTGATTTAGGATCGACCTTGATACCCATACTCATAGTGCTTGAGAGGAAGATACTCTTGATATAAGTACCCTTAGCAGCCGCAGGCTTCAGTTTGATAATGGTGGAGATAAACTCCTTCGCATTCTCGAAGATCTGATCAGCAGTAAAGGTCACCTTACCGATTGACGTATGCACGATACCGGCCTTGTCAACCTTAAAGTCAATCTTACCCTGCTTCACTTCCTTCACTGCCTTAGCGACATCCATAGTAACAGTACCGCTCTTGGGGTTAGGCATCAGACCACGGGGACCGAGTACACGGCCGAGGGGACCAAGCTTACCCATACACGACGGCATGGTGATGATGACATCCACATCCGTCCAACCACCTTTGATCTTCTCGATATATTCGTCAAGACCAACATAGTCGGCACCAGCTTCCTTAGCAGCAGCCTCCTGGTCAGGAGTACAGAGAGCGAGCACGCGAGTAACCTTACCAGTACCGTTCGGCAGCGACACAACACCACGAACCATCTGGTTGGCCTTACGCGGGTCAACGCCCAAGCGTACATCGATATCGACTGAAGCCTCAAACTTGGTGGTGGTAATCTCCTTCACCAATGCAGCGGCTTCTTTCAAAGAGTATGCTTTCCCTGCTTCAACCTTATCAGCTACCAACTTTTGATTTTTTGTCAGTTTACTCATTGTCTTAATTGAAGTTATAAATTATTTACCAGGGAACTCCCCTTCTACAGTGATACCCATACTACGAGCTGTACCTGCCACGAGCTTCATTGCTGACTCTACTGTGAAGCAGTTCAAATCCTTCATCTTATCCTCTGCAATCGCACGAACCTGATCCCAGGTCACCTTGGCGACCTTCTTACGGTTGGGCTCTGCAGAACCGCTCTTAACCTTTGCAGCCTCCTTCAGCTGAACTGCTGCGGGAGGAGTCTTGAGCTCAAAAGAGAATGACTTGTCAGTGTAGTAAGTGATAACGACAGGAATAATCTTACCTGCCTTATCCTGGGTTCTGGCGTTGAACTCTTTGCAGAATCCCATGATGTTAATACCCTTAGAACCCAGTGCAGGTCCTACGGGAGGAGAGGGATTCGCAGCGCCACCTTTAATCTGTAATTTGATTAATCCAGCAACTTCTTTAGCCATTTCTGTTTGTTATTAATTGAATTTATATATGTCCCCGGGAGTGGAAGCCTCCCACAAACCGTATCAGGTCGCAAAAGCAACCCTCTACATATAGAAACCGGGCATACCGTAACTTACGCCCTATTCCTTTTCCACTTGATTGTACGACAGTTCCAACGGGGTCTTACGACCAAAGATCTTCACCATCACCTTCAGCTTACGCTTCTCGGCATTCACCTCCTCGATGATACCACTGAATCCGCTGAATGGTCCGTCGGTCACCTTCACAGCCTCGTCGATGCTGAACGGGATAGCCACCTCTTCAGACTTGATGGTAATATCCTCTGCCGTACCGAGTATGCGATTAATATCGGCCTGACGGACGGGCGTCGGGTTATCGAGACCGCCCAGGAAGCCGAGCACGTTTGGCATGAAGCGTAATGTATGAGCCACCTCGCCCTGGAGATTTGCCTCTACGAGGACATAGCCAGGGAGAAAGAGCTTCTCCTTGACCACACGCTTTCCATTGCGGAGCTGTGCGTACTTCTCCGTCGGCAGCAATATCTCTCCTACATTGGCAGCAAGCAACTCGTCGCGTTTCATGAGAGCCTCAAGATACTCCTTGACCTTACCCTCCTTACCGCTGACTGCACGCAGCACATACCACTTCTTACCTGTCTGAGCCATGATACCTGTCGTTGATTATGCCGGATAAACCAGACTCATGAATGACTTGAACACAAAGTCCATAGCCCACACCACCAGTGCAATAATCAGTGATGCTGAAAGCACCACGACTGCACTATGCGTCAGTTCTTTGCGAGTAGGCCATGTCGTCTTATGAGCGAGCTCATCGTAACAAGCCTTGCAATAATTGATAAACTTCTTCAACATACCTTTATTATTTTGCACGGGAAGGAGGACTCGAACCCACGACCCTCGGTTTTGGAGACCGATGCTCTACCAACTGAGCTATTCCCGTAAGTAAGCCCCCACCCGTAAGCGGGGGCTTGATTTTTATAAGAGCTAATCTGACTAGTTAAACTAGTACTACTAGTATTAATCCTCGTAGACCTCGGTGATCTGACCAGAACCAACGGTGCGACCACCCTCACGGATAGCGAAGCGCAGACCGGGGTTCAGAGCCACAGCGTAGATCAGCTCAACAGTGATCTCCACGTTATCACCAGGCATTACCATCTCAACACCTGCAGGCAGAGTGATCTCACCTGTGCAGTCCATAGTGCGGAGATAGAACTGGGGACGATACTTGTTGCCGAACGGAGTGTGACGACCACCCTCTTCCTTCTTCAGGACATAGATAGAAGCCTTGAACTTCTTGAAGGGCTTGATCTGACCCGGATGGCAGAGCACCATACCACGCTTGATCTCGTTCTTGTCGATACCACGGAGCAGCAGACCAACGTTATCACCAGCCTGACCCTCATCCAGGATCTTACGGAACATCTCAACACCGGTAACAACCGACTTCTTGTCCTCACCGAGACCGAGCAGCTCGACCTCATCACCCACGTGGATCACACCAGTCTCGATACGACCAGTAGCAACAGTACCACGACCTGTGATAGAGAACACATCCTCAACAGGCATCAGGAAGGGCTTGTCGGTAGCACGAGGAGGCTCCTGAATCCACTCGTCGCAGGTATTCATCAGCTCCATCACCTTGTCTTCCCACTTCTCAACACCGTTCAGTGCGCCGAGGGCAGAACCGCGGATGATAGGAGTATCATCCTCGAACTCATACTGAGCCAGGATCTCCTGAACCTCCATCTCAACGAGCTCCAGCATCTCCTCATCGTCGACCATATCGCACTTGTTCAGGAACACCACCAGACGGGGAACGTTCACCTGACGGGCGAGCAGCACGTGCTCACGGGTCTGAGGCATAGGACCGTCAGTAGCAGCTACAACAAGGATAGCACCGTCCATCTGAGCAGCACCAGTTACCATGTTCTTCACATAGTCAGCGTGTCCCGGGCAGTCAACGTGAGCATAGTGACGCTTCTCTGTCTCGTACTCAACGTGAGCGGTGTTAATAGTAATACCACGCTCCTTCTCCTCGGGAGCATTGTCAATCTGGTCGAAAGACTTAATCTTACCCTCATTACCAGCAACGCGCTTTGAAAGCACGAGCGTAATAGCGGCTGTCAAAGTTGTCTTACCGTGGTCAACGTGACCGATAGTACCAATGTTTACGTGCGGTTTGGTGCGCACAAAATTCTCTTTTGCCATTTTTGTTGTTATTAAACGTTTATAAATTCTGAATTTTCAGTCTCCTCCTCGTACAAGAGAGCTGTAACTGAGAGTTGAACTCAGGACCTCTTCCTTACCAAGGAAGTGCTCTACCACTGAGCTATTACAGCGAGTATGAGCGGAAAACGGGGCTCAAACCCGCGACCCCCAGCTTGGAAGGCTAGTGCTCTATCGACTGAGCTATTTCCGCAGCATGTCTCTTGAAGTGGGTGCTGATGGATTCGAACCACCGAAGTCGAAAGACAGCAGATTTACAGTCTGCCCCATTTGGCCACTCTGGAAAACACCCAAGCCTTTTTCATTTCCTTCTTTTGAGCCTTAAGGATAATTGACTTTCGTCTATCCTTCGAGTCTCCTTTGAGCCTCTTGTCGGATTCGAACCAACGACCCCGAGATTACAAATCACGTGCTCTGGCCAACTGAGCTAAAGAGGCGTTTCAATGCAGCCGCTCTCTGTTTCAGATTTACGACCTGTCGGAAAACGGCTGCAAAGTTACTACTTATTTTTGAATTACCAAAACTTTTCGGTGTTTTTTTTATCTATTCCTCAATTTTTCCTTGAATTTCTGCAGTTGTGTGCGCATTGAGTCAACGCAAAGATCAATACTTTCCTCGAAAGTGTCGCTGGTCTTTTCCACAAACAGGGTGTTTCCCGGCACTGCCACGGAGAGGCTGGCCTCCTTGTTCTGGGCAGTGGCTGGCTTCACTACTTTCAGCTGCACCTCCACCTTCTGTATATCCTCAAATGACTTTTCCAACTTGGCGACCTTCTTTTCGATGAACGCCTCTAACTTCTCAGTAGCGTCGAAGTGAATCGACTGGATCTTAATTTCCATAGATACCTCCTATTTTAAATAGTTATTAATAAGGTTCAGGCTCTGGGATGAGCCTCTTCATATACTCGTTTCAGCTGTTCGAACGTCGTGTGGGCATAAATCTCCGTTGTCGAGACACTCTCATGACCCAGCAAGTTCTTGATGCTTTCCAGTCCAGCCCCGTTATTGAGCATGGCCGTAGCAAAGGTATGACGCAACACATGGGGGGAGCGTTTCTTCAATGAGGTCGCACCCGTCAGATGCCGATGTACAATCTGATAGACCTGCTGACCTGTCATCCGACGACCTTTATCATTGAGGAACAAGGCGTCGCAGTCCACCTTCATCTGTTCATTACGGGCGGCAATATACCGCTTAAGAGCCTCTGCCAATTCCGTGCCGAAGGGCACTATCCGCTGTTTGTTACGCTTACCCGTCACTTTCAGTTGACCAACCTCAAAGTCCACATCAGCATCATTCAGCCCTATCAGTTCTCCGCGACGGATACCTGTCTCATATAATAATATTAATAAGGTACGCGCGCGAATCTCCTTAAAGTCATCCTCCCACCCGCGGTCGTCAAGCAGGCGGTCCATCTCTCCTTCCCTCATGAACTGGGGCAGCGGCTTCGACTTCTTGGGTCCCGTGATACAGTGGGCCGGATCGCGAGTCACCAGCTTTCGTTTCAGGGCAAACCTAAAAAAGGAACGCAATGCACTCAACTTCTTATTGATCGTTGACGCATTGTTTCCTCTGTCCATCAGGCTCTCCATCCACTCCCGGATCAGGTCGGCATCCGCCTCTCCTATCGAGAGCCCGCTTTCCCTATATGTCAGATACGCTTCAAACTCACGAAGGCAGTCCTCGTATGTACTGACGGTCTGTTGTGAGGCATTTCGCTCGAAGCGCAGGTAGTTCAGAAACTGGTCTATCATCGCCGATATGTATTTTCGGCTACGAATTTACGAAGAAAATCCGAAACTACCAAATTTTCGGGGAACTTTTTTATTCCTCGTTAGTACGAAGCTGCTGTACGTAAATGGCGTGCTCCATCTTAAGACGCTTAAGTACAGAAGGTTTGTCGAACTGCTGACGACGGCGAAGTTCTTTCACCACACCTGTCTTTTCAAACTTTCTCTTAAACTTCTTGAGGGCCTTCTCAATGTTCTCGCCTTCTTTTACTGGTACAATAATCATTTGTCTTTTGCTTTAAAATTTTATGTTAAACTTCATGCCATCGGGCATAGGTGCCACGAAAAGCGGGTGCAAAGTTACAGCTTTTTTACAAATCTACCAAATCTTTATCCTTTTTTTATTAAATAATCTTCATTTTTTCTCGAACACGGGGCTTATAATGCCTTGCAAGCCTCTTGTAGCCAGGCTGTTTCGTCGACAGAGAGGTGGGGCGAGAGGGTATCGAAGACGCGCTGGTGGTACGCGTTGAGCCAGTCGATCTCCTCCTGCGTCATCATCTCCCTGACGATGGGCGCCTTGTCGATGGGGCAAAGGGTGAGCGACTCAAACTGGAGGAACTGGCCGAATTCCGTTTCCTTATAGGGCACGATGAGCAGCGTGTTCTCCGTACGGGCACCACAACGGCCTGCGAGATAGATGCCTGGCTCGTCGGTGATAGTCATGCCTGCCACCAATGGGGCGGGCTTCCACTCCATGCGGAACTGATGGGGTCCCTCGTGGACGTTAAGATAGGTGCCTACACCATGACCTGTGCCGTGCAAGTAGTTCAGTCCTTCGCGCCACATGTCCTTGCGGGCCAGGATGTCGATCTGCGTACCACTGGCTCCGCTGGGGAACTTACAGAGTTCTATCTGTATATGGCCCTTGAGTACCAGCGTATATATTTTCCGCTCTTCCTCCGTAAGGGGGCCGAGGGCGATGGTACGGGTGATATCCGTCGTGCCGTCGAGATATTGGGCACCACTATCGAGCAACAGCAAGCCCTTGGGCTGCAATGGGATATCTGTCTCGGGTGTCGCCTCATAGTGCACGATGGCAGCATGCTCGCCATAGCCAGCGATGGTGTCGAAGGAGATATCGCGGAACAGAGGCTGCTCAGCACGAAGGGCCGTCAACTTCTGGTCAATGCTTATCTCTGTCTGTCCACCCGCCTCCACAGCGGGTTTCAGCCAACGCAGGAACTTCACCATGGCGATGCCGTCTTTCAGCATCGCCGACCTAAAACCCGCGATCTCAGTCTCGTTCTTAACGGTCTTCATCCGCTTCACGGGCGATTCCGCCTCTACAATCTCCGTACGCGGCTTCTCCTTCTTCCTCACCACATCGTAGAGGCAATAATTCACCTCGTCGGGGTCAAGCAGGATATTGTACTCAAAATAGTCTTTCAATCCGTTCTGTACCTCACCGTAGTCGGCTACCTCGACACCCTCGGCCTTCAGATAGCCGGAAACCTCCGGCGTGAGCTTCACCTTATTTATATATAAGGTAACCTTTTTAGACGAAATGAGCAGATAACTGACAAAGACGGGGTTGCAGTGCACGTCCGTGCCTCGTAGATTCAGTGTCCATGCGATATCGTCGAGAGCCGACATCAGCATACCGTCGGCATGCTGCTTACGCAGGGCCTGACGGATACGGGCGATCTTGCTGGCAGTCGTCTCGCCAGCATATATCAACGGATAGAGTTCCACAGGGTTCTCAGGGATAGGAGGACGCCCAGACCATATCTGTCGCAGGGGGTCGAGATTGGTGCGCAGCGTGAAGCCTCCCTCCTTACGAAGGTCGCTGATCAACTCCTTCACGCTGTTAGCCGAACTGCACCAGCCATCGATGCCAACCTCTGTGGATCCTTGACCATCGTCCATTACCATCTGAGAATGAATCCACTCCGGAATGGTGGGTGTACCTTCTATCTTCAGTTTCAAAAGTTGGAACCCCGTACCCCTTAGCTGTTCTTCTGCGGCAAGGAAGTAACGAGAGTCGGTCCAAAGGGCGGCCGAGTGCATGGTCACCACCGCCGTGCCTGCCGAGCCATTAAAGCCGGAGATATATTCGCGTCCCTTCCAATGGTCGGGCACATACTCACCCTGATGGGGATCGGTACTGGGGAAGATGAAGGCTGCCAAGTGCTCACGCCGCATCACTTCCCGAAGGTCTTCTAATCGCTGATTGATAGGATTCATATTTTGTTTAGAGTTTATTGTTTATAGATTGCCTTTAGCCGCCGATAACGACGTGAAGGCCGTGGGATTCGAGTTGTGACTGACAGCGCTGCTGCGTCTCTTCGGAGGGAGCCGACATCGGGAAGTTCTGTGGATTATAGGTGCTCCACATGCGACGGTGTTTGTCCTTTCCTACGTCGTGATATGGCAGAAGATTGACGGTGCGTCTCTTCCAAGGAAGGGTGTCGAGGAAGCGGGCAGTCGCCTCGATATTCTCATCATCGGCATTGACACCTTCAATCAACGGTATGCGTACAAAGAAGTCTTTGTCAAGTGTTGCCAGCAAACGGATATTGTCAAGGATCAACTCATTGGGCACACCTGTAAAGCGACGATGCTTCTCAGAGTCCATCAGTTTCAAGTCTACGAGCAGCAACTCACAGTTGTCTGCCACCTGGTGCACCACTTCCTCCGCAGCATAGAGCGTGGTATCTACTGTACGATGGAATCCCCGTCTGCCCAGTTCCTCCAATAGTGCAAGCGTAGCTTCGGGATGCATCAGGGGTTCTCCGCCACAAAGTGTCACCCCTCCTCCACTGTCCGTCATGATGTCACGCTCCTTCTCCACCTCCGCCATCAGATCCTCCATGGTCCACTCACGGCCACAGAGTTCGAGAGCGGTCGTAGGACATTCTTCTGTACAAAGGGTACAGAGGGTGCAACCCGAACCCATCACAATACCATTGGGCGTCAGCCGCAACACTTGCTGTGGACAGACCTCCACACAGGACTGGCAACCAATGCACTTCGACTTTTTGTATAAGACCTGCTGGCGAGGGCTCCAACTCTCGGGGTTGTGGCACCAGACGCAGTGCAATGGACAGCCCTTCATAAAAAGGGTCGTCCGTATGCCTGGCCCGTCGTTGATGGCATACCGTTTGATATCAAAAATCAGTGCCATCAATCTCCTAATACTCCTCGTTTTCCGTTCGGGCGATAATCTCGTTCTGCAGTTGCTCCGTCATATCGTTGAAGTAATCGGAGTAGCCTGCCACACGCACCAACAGGTCGCGGTACTCGTCGGGATGCTGCTGGGCATCGTAGAGCGTCGCCGTATCAACGATATTGAACTGGATGTGATGGCCACCGAACTTGAAATAAGTACGGATGAGCGAGGCCAGTTTCTTCTGATCCTCCTCGCGCTTCAGCAAAGCAGGCACGAAACGTACATTCAGCAGTGTGCCGCCACTCTTCGTCTGATCCAGTTTGCCCAGCGACTTGACTACTGCCGTAGGACCATGGGAGTCGGAGCCGTGAGCAGGAGAGGTTCCGTCGCTGATGGCAAAGTGGGCAAAACGTCCGTTGGGTGTCGCCCCGCAGACCGAGCCGAAGTAGTTATGACAGGTCGTTGAGAGCATATTCAGCTGTGTCTTGCCGCCACGGGTGTTCGGACGCCCCTCGATGGCCTTCACCAGATCGTCGTAGACACGGACGGCAATGGTATCAGCATATTCATCGTCGTTGCCGAAGAACGGGGTATGGTTCCTGATATACTGACGCTTCTTCTCGCCGCCCTCCCAGTTCTTTGCACAAGCCTGAAGTATTTCATCCATCGTGTAGCGGTGATCCTCGAATACGTGTTTCTTCAGAGTGGTGAAGCAGTCGGTGATAGTGCCCAGGCCCGTACACTGGATATAGGTGGTATTATAGCGGGCGCCGCCACTATAGTAGTCCTTGCCCTTCTCGATACAATCATCGATATAGAGGCTGAGGAAGGTGGCGGGGGCATAGAGCGAGAACATACGCTCGATATAGTTGTTAACCGAGAGTTTCAAGTTCACGAAATAGACCATCTGCTGGTGCCAGGCCTCGTAGAGTTCCCCGAAGGTCTTGAACGCTCGCGGATCGCCCGTCTCCAGTCCGAGTTTCTTACCCGTCTCAGGGTCAACACCGTTATTCAGGGTAATCTCTAAAATCTTTGGTGTGTTCAGGTAGCCCGTCAGCAGATAGGCCTCCTTACCAAAGGCACCCACCTCGATACAACCAGAACAGCCACCTTCACGGGCATCCTCCAGTGTCTTACCCTCACGCACCAGTTCTTTGATATAGGTATCGGGATTGAAGATCGAGGGATAGCCATGTCCCTGGCGAATCACCTTGATACCCGCCAGCAGGAACTCGTCAGGCGTATTCTCTGCAATGTGGATACTGAGGCCGGGCTGCAGTTCGTGCAGTTCCTCCTGTATCTCTAAGATCATGTAGGATATCTCGTTGGCAGCACTCTTGCCCTCACGGTCCACGCCACCTATATTAATATTAGTAAAGTCATTATAGGTACCCGACTCCAAGGCCGTCACACCCACCTTCGGCGGGGCGGGTTGGTTATTGAACTTGATCCACAGACATGAGATCAGTTCCTTGGCCTTGTCGCGTGTCAACGTGCCGTCGGCGATGCCTTTCTGGTAGAAGGGCCAGAGGTGCTGGTCGATGTGGCCGGGGTTCATCGAGTCCCAGCCGTTGAGTTCTGTCACCGTACCGAGGTGTACAAACCAGTACATCTGAATGGCCTCCCAGAGGTCACGAGGTGCATGGGCTGGCACCCATCGGCACACGTCGGCAATCTTCCGCAGTTCCGCCTTGCGCTGGGGGGTCTGTTCCTTGGCGGCCATCTGCTCAGCCAACTCAGCATGGCGCTCAGCGAAGAGGATGGCGGCATCGCACGAGATGGCCATCGCTTCCAGTTCCTGTTGCTTATCGGTCGCCTCAGGGTCGTAGATATAGTCGAGGCTGGCTATTTTCTTTTCGATGCGAGCCTTCACGTCGAGCAATCCCTCACGATACATCTTGCCATCCATCGCCGTATGGCCTGCTGCTCGTTGTTCCATAAACTCCGTAAACACACCAGCGTGGTAAGCCTCTTCCCACTCCTTCGACACGTGGTTGAAGATACGTTCGCGCTGGGTCTTGCCTTTCCAGTAGGGAATCACCTCCCGCTCATAGGTGTCGATATCTTCCTGCGAGATGTGATAACTCTGCAGTTCCCTGGTGTCGAGGGTATGCAGATCCTCCACCGAGTGGCAGGTCAGTTCCGGGAACGTCGGCACGGCCTTGGGCAGCGGTCCGCGCTCACCCACGATCAGTTCGTCCTCACCGATATAGATCGTCTTCTTTTTGCATATCTCATAGAAGTTACGGGCCCGCAGCACGGCGATGGGCATCGTACCATAGTGGGTCTTATAAAAGGCGGTCTCTATCAGGGCCCGCTCTATGCTCAGGGTGGTGGGGGTGTCGAAGTTCTGCTGACGCAACCGTCTGATGCGGTCATTCATTCCACCCAGATTCTCAGGGTATTTAATTGAAAAGTTCATCTTTCCTTTAATTCGTTGTTCCTGTTTCTGTCATATCAACTGCTGTCAGTTTTGCCATTTCCAGTTGGCAAAGATACTTATTTTTTCGTAATGTTTTCATGGATTAACACAGATTAATAATAAAAAAGAGGGCATGTGTGAGATTTTTCGTATCTTTGCAGCACTTTTGATACAACTTATAATTATAATTATACATTTATGGCATTTCTAACAAACGAAAAATTGACCATCGTCGGCGCTGCCGGTATGATTGGTTCAAACATGGCTCAGTCTGCCCTGATGATGGGTCTGACAAGTGAAATCTGTCTTTACGACGTATTCTCTCCAGAGGGTGTTGCCGAGGAGATGCGTCAGAGTGGCTTCGACGATGTGAATATCGTAGCTACTACCGATGCCGAGGAGGCATTCAAGGGCGCAAAGTACATCATCTCTTCTGGTGGTGCTCCCCGTAAGGCTGGTATGACCCGTGAGGATCTGCTTGCAGGCAACTGTAAGATCGCTGAGGAACTCGGCCAGAATATCAAGAAGTTCTGCCCTGACGTGAAGCACGTGGTGATCATCTTCAACCCCGCTGACCTCACTGGTCTGGTAACCCTGCTGTACTCTGGTCTGAAACCCGGACAGGTGACAACTCTTGCAGGTCTCGACACCACTCGTCTGCAGTCGGCTCTGGCCAAGAAGTTCGGCGTGATGCAGAACCAGATCACTGGTTGCGCTACCTATGGTGGCCACGGTGAGCAGATGGCCGTATTCGGCAGCCACGTGGAGATCGCAGGCCGCAAGCTGACCGACATCATCGGCACAGCCGAGTTCCCCGCAGAGGAATGGGAGCAGATGAAGATCGACGTCACCAAGGGTGGTGCAAAGATCATCGAGCTCCGCGGACGCAGTTCTTTCCAGAGCCCCAGCTACCTCTCTGTTGAGATGATCCGTGCAGCCATGGGTGGTGAGCCCTTCCGCTTCCCCGTTGGAACATACGTGAAGACCGACAAGTACGACCACATCATGATGGCCATGAAGACCACCATGACTGCCGATGGGGCAAAGTTCGAGGTTCCTCAGGGTACTGCCGAGGAGAACGCCAAGCTGGATCAGAGCTACGAGCACCTCTGCAAGATGCGCGACGAGCTGGTGACCCTGAACATCGTGCCTCCCATCGCTGAGTGGAACAAGATTAATCCGAATCTCTAATTATTGGCAATTGATAATTGACAATTGACAATTAATTATGGCTTTGATTAAAAGTTATAGAGGTCTCGCTCCCAAATGGGGGCGAGACTGTTATTTCAGCGAGAACGCCACGATCGTTGGCGATGTGACCATGGGTGACGAATGCTCAGTGTGGTTCAATGCGGTGGTGCGCGGCGACGTGGCTCCCATCACCATCGGCAACTGCACGAATATCCAGGATGGCAGTTGTGTACATGTAACCTTCGATACAGGCCCCACCCATATTGGTAACTACGTGACCATCGGCCACAATGTAACAGTACATGCCTGCACCATCCACGACCACGCGCTCATCGGCATGGGCTCTACCCTACTCGACGGTTGTGAGGTGGGCGAAGGGGCTATCGTGGCAGCCGGGGCCTTGGTGTTGCAGAACACAAAGATTCCCGCCGGAGAGATCTGGGGCGGTGTGCCTGCCAAATACATCAAGCCCGTGCGCCCTGGACAGACTGACAATGCCGAGCACTACGTGGCCTACTCGAAGTTCTACCTCGAAGAGGACAGAAAATAACCACAGTCATATCGTTTACTATATTTCATTATCCGGTTTCCAGAGGATGGTCTTACCAGCGTAGAGGGAAGCCTGCACGTCGATAAGTCGTTGGTTACTGCTGCCCCTGAACAGCAGGTCAGGATCATGGAGAGCCTGGATAAACGGCCCGTCGACCAACACGTCGAGCTGTTCTAAGAGTGCGCGCTGGTCTTCATGGATCAGGCTTTCAAACGTAAAGCCCGTAAAGCACCAGATATCTTTGTTCGACTGCTCGTGGATGGCTCTTGCCAGTTCGGCAAAGCCCGCGGCCTGATACATCGGGTCACCACCAGAGAAGGTGACGTTGGCGAAGGGGTCGGCCATGATGATGCGCATGAGTTCAGCCGTCGACATCTCCCTGCCACCCTTGAAGTCCCACGACTGGGGATTATGGCAACCCGGGCACCGATGACCGCACCCTGCACAATAGATGGAGGTCCGGAATCCCGGACCATCCACCATCGTATCCTCTATGATATCGAGTACCCGAATCACTTCTCACTTCCAAAAAGGTCCTGAGAGCCGTGGTCGATATGCGTCACACGGTCGTTAAGCTCGGCCAACTTACCGCTGTTCCAACGGTCGGTCGTTCCCACGAGGTAACCCGTAATACGCTGCAACTTGTCGATATTGGTGCTACCGCACTTCGGGCATTTCTCCAGATGGTCATCGGCATTCTCATAGCCACAGTCCATACAACGGTTGCGGTTGTGATTCACGGAGCCATAGCCCATGTTCAGCTGGTCCATCATATCCACCACACTCATGATCACCTGCGGATTGTGGGTAGCGTCACCATCGATCTCCACGTAGAAGATATGTCCGCCACGAGTCATCTCATGGTATGGAGCCTCCACTTCGGCCTTATGACGGGCAGAGCACTTGTAATAGACGGGCACGTGGTTCGAGTTGGTATAGTAGTCGCGATCCGTCACGCCAGGGATGATGCCAAACTCCTTACGATCCTTCTTCGTGAACTTGCCGCTCAGACCTTCGGCGGGTGTAGCCAGCACGGAATAGTTGTGATGATACTGCTCGCAGAAGTCATTAATGCGCTGACGCATGTAGCTGATGATCTTCAGTCCCAACTCCTGACTCTCCTGACTCTCACCGTGATGCTTACCTGTCAAGGCGACAAGGCACTCAGCCAGTCCGATGAAGCCGATGCCGAGGGTACCCTGATTGATGACACTTTCAACGGTATCATAAGGGCCTAACTTCTCGGCTCCGATCCAGAGGCTCTTCATCAACAGCGGGAACTGCTTGGCAAAAGCGGTCTTCTGGAACTGGAAGCGGTCGTCGAGCTGCTTCGCTGCCACCTCAAGCATATGGTCGAGTTTGGCGAAGAACATATCGATGCGCTTCTGCTGATCCTGCTCACCCATGCACTCGATGGCGAGTTTCACGATGTTGATAGTCGTAAACGAGAGATTACCACGTCCGATGCTGGTCTTGGGTCCGAAGCGGTTCTCGAACACACGGGTACGACAGCCCATCGTGGCCACCTCATGCACATAGCGCTTCGGATCGTCAGCCCGCCAGTCGGAATCCTGGTTATAGGTAGCGTCGAGGTTCAGGAAGTTGGGGAAGAACCTACGGGCTGTCACCTTACAAGCCAGCTGGTAGAGGTCGAAGTTACGATCTTCAGGCAGATAGTTCACGCCACGCTTCTTCTTCCAGATCTGGATGGGGAAGATAGCCGTCTCACCATTACCCACACCCTCGTAGGTAGAGAGCAGGATCTCTCGCATGATGCAACGACCCTCTGCGCTCGTGTCCGTACCATAATTAATAGAAGAGAATACCACCTGGTTACCACCACGCGAGTGGATGGTGTTCATGTTGTGGATGAAGGCCTCCATCGCCTGATGCACACGCCCAACAGTCTTGTTGATGGCATGCTGCTGGGCACGCTCCCTACCCGTCAGTCCGTCGAGCGGCTTCTTGATGTAGTCCATCAACGGCTCGTCGTAGAGGTCCTTGTAGCTCTCGCCGTTCAAGTCCTCAAGGGCTTTCAGTTCCTCCACATAACTCATGCGGACGTATGGAGCCAGATAGAAGTCGAAGGCGGGGATGGCCTGACCGCCGTGCATCTCATTCTGGGCGCACTCCATTGAGATACATGCCAGCACGCTGGCCGTCTCGATGCGCTTAGCGGGACGCGAGGCACCATGTCCGGCAATGAAGCCGCAGTCAAGGATATGATCCAGCGGGTGCTGCACACAGGTGAGCGACTTTGTGGGGTAGTAGTCCTTATCGTGGATGTGCAAATAATTATGCTCCACGGCATCGCGACTCTCCTCCGACAGCAGGTAGTCGTCGACGAAGGGCTTGGTGGTCTCCGAGGCGAACTTCATCATCATGCCGGCAGGGGTGTCGGCATTCATGTTGGCATTCTCACGGGTCACATCGTTGTTCTTGATGTTCACGATATCGAGGAACACGTCGCGGGTCTTTGCCTTACGGGCCACGCTGCGCTGATGACGATAGGCGATATACTTCTGAGCCACATCCTTACGGCTCGATTTCATCAGCTCTACCTCCACGGCATCCTGAATCTGCTCCACAGTCATCTGACTCTCTCCACGCTGGGCGATATGGTCAGTGATCTGGTACAACAACCGCTCGTCCTCACCCTTATCGGTGTGGATCATCGCCTTACGAATGGCAGCCATAATCTTCTGCTCATTAAAGCCAACAATGCGCCCGTCGCGCTTTACTACTGTCTGAATCATAAAATCTTTATGTTTTTAGTTTTCCGAATTTCGTTTGCAAAGTTACAACAAATAATCGAAAGTTATCCCTTTTGGAAAACTTTTCTCGCGTTAATAAATATTAAACGCTTAATTATCAGGTATTTGCACATGCAAAACGGGAAACTTCAGCGAACAGAGCGTTCACCAAAGTTTCCCGTTTTGATTAAGCCAATCTATTGTTTCTTACTGAAAATCAGCGCATAAACACGCATCTGCTTGACCATCGCCACCAGTCCGTTACTACGAGTAGGCGACAGGTGTTCCTTCAAACCAATCTCCTCGATGAAGTACAGGTCGGCATCCAGAATCTCCTGAGGCGTATGGTCGGAAAGCACTCTGATAAGCAGGGCAACAATACCCTTCACGATCAGCGCATCACTCTCAGCACGGAAATGAATCAGCCCGTCTTCATAGTCTGCCACCAGCCACACCCGGCTCTGGCAACCGTCTATCAGGTTCTGCTCCGTCTTATACTTGTCCTCCAGCGGTTCCTGCTCGTTGCCAAGGTCTATCAGCAACTGGTACTTGTCCATCCAGTCGTCGAAGCCGGAGAACTCCTCAATGATCTCGTCTTGAATCTCGTTAATCGTCATTTGCGTCTTCTTTGGGACTGCAAAGATACAACAAATAATTGAAAATATCTTATTTCATTCTTTCATTTTATTATTATTTCATTTTTTATTGTATCTTTGCAGCCAGATCATCAAAACAACAACGCATGGAAATGTTCTTTCTCATGATGGCAGCCCTTCTGCTGATGCCCCAGAGCACGGCAGCACAGACGCGAATCGCCGTCGCAACAGACATACACGTAATGGCGCCCAGTCTGCTTCCTGACGAAGCCAAGAGCCAGAGTGCCTGGACCAACTATTATGCTGGCCAGCGCAAGATGCTGGAACAAAGTGCAGACCTCTTCAATCAGTTGAAGGAGACACTACTCAACGACAAGCCTGACCTGTTCCTCTTGACTGGCGACCTGACGAAGGATGGCGAGCGGGCCAGCCACGACTATGTGAAGACTGGGCTGGAGACGCTGAGGGCCGCAGGCATCAAGGTGCTGGTCATTCCTGGCAATCATGACTTTGGCGCAGAAGGAAACCACACACAGTTCCTTGCTGACGGCACGACAGTCGATGCCCCCATCCTCGCAGCGGAGGACTTCGCCAAATACTATGCCGACTTCGGCTATACGGGCAGCACTGTCGACCCTAATGGTTCGCTCAGCTATGTGGCAGAGCCTACGAAGGGATTGGTGGTGCTGGCCATCGACTCGCACACAGCAGCCGTTGGCGAGAATACGCTCGCCTGGCTCTGCGACCAGGCCAACGAGGCCCACGCCGCTGGCAAACAGGTGATCGCGATGATGCACCACCCGCTCTTTCCACACATTCAGGGTCTAAACCAGTTCATCTCCACCTATTCTATAAATAACTACAAGACCGTGCGCAACAGCCTCATCGAGGCAGGCGTAAACGTCATTCTGACAGGCCACTTCCACACCTCGGACATCGCCAAGGACTGGAACGACGACCCTGCGAAGAGCATTTACGACATCAACACTGGCTCGCTCATCTCCTACCCCTGCGACTATCGCATGCTGACACTCTCCAAAGACCATCGCCAACTCAGCGTCTCCACAGCCTCGCTCACCCCCACAGGCATGACGGCCTCCGACTGCAAGGTGTGGCTGAAAGGCAGACTGAAGACATTGATGAAAGCCAAGATCAGTAGTCATCAGTATAGTCGTTTTCTGACAGACAGCAACAAAGAACTGCTGGCTGAGATGGGAGCCAATGCCTTCATCATCCATGCTGAAGGCAATGAGCACAAGAACGACAATTCTGCATCGATGCTTAAACAGATGGACGACGAAGATGTATGGGGACCGTTGGTAGGCAAGACGATTCACAGCATACTCGAGGACAAGAGCAACTACGGCGACGCCACCCACGAAAACCAGACCGACGACCGCACCCTCATCCTCACACAGTAGTTTCACTCTCACAGAATTCTGGCAAAACGGTCACGGTCACAGCTGTGACCATATGACCTTTTGATTGGCAATTGCCAAATATTGTCATAAAAATTCAAACAACAACGTTTCGCTCACTCCCTTTTTACAAATATTTGATTATCAAGGCTTTATGTTTGCGCAATTTTAAGGCTAAGGAAACTCGGACTCTGGTATAAGGAAACTCCCACTTTCCTGCCACCTTTCTCCCAGAAACCAGCCACCTTTCTCCGAGAAATCCATAAGGCTAATTGCGTTGTAAAATTATTTCACTTTTCTTGAACTCTATTGGTATGTTTATATGGATGCCCTCCAAGGGTCATTGTTAACAAGACCATTATCTTTATGATGGCGAACAGACCTGTTTTGGGGTTCAACCCTCCCATTTCTTCGGGAACGCCTTTGCACAAAGGGTAAACAGACAAGGAGGGATGTTCCCAATCTCTCCCTTTTCTCTCCCTCATCCCTCAGCCGCAGCTTCCCATGGGCCTCTGACGACACGAAAAAGAATCTTTGTTGTATAGGGAGAGATGAGGGAGACTTAAAGGAGAGATGAAGGGGGTGATTAAAAAACGCAAAAGTCCTTTAAATAAAGGCACTTCAAAAGAGTCATGGGAGAGATGGCGCATTATTTCAAATTTGTCTTACCTTTCGCGTTATGACCTTTCGCTAGAATAGGAATTGAGGCAGAGATTCTATCCCTGCCTCAAATAACAAAAGAACCGCTGTTACAAGCTGTTACAAAAGAGCCTGTTCTGCCTTATTGGTGTCAGCAATAATCAGACCTCTGCTTTGCAGTGTCTGAATCTGCTGTGCCAGCGTCATCGCTCGTTTATATCTCATGTCTATATACAAAAAATGTCCCGCTGGGTACGCTGTTCTTATGGGAAGCGGGCGGGATTTGTCGGTGCAAATATACAAACTTTCCGCAAATTCTGCAAACATTTCGCTTTATTTTTATGATTTTGAGAGAAAATTCGGCCCCAATTGCTTAATTTTTGTGTAAATAGAAAGCAATATAAGATAATTTTTGTAATTTTGTACCCGAATCGGGGAGAAATCCGGTTTCAATGATGCATTAGCTTATTAATCGCACTTACCGAA
>JAFTFO010000047.1 GCA_017449495.1 Prevotella sp.
CCTCTTCCCATTCCGAACAGAGAAGTTAAGCCCGCCTGCGCCGATGGTACTGCAATGCAATGCGGGAGAGTAGGAGGCCGCCGTCTTTTATAAAGTGTGAAGCCCTGAGTCAGAAATGATTCGGGGCTTCTTTTGTTATATTAGATTTGTATCAGGTTCCTTATATCTTGACCGTTACCGTTGCAGGGAATAAAAGGGCATGTATCTATTCACGTATTTCCTGCCGTTGCGAATGACGATGCCTCGATGATGATCGCTGGCACGCTGGCCGTTGAGACCGTAGACAGGAGCATCGTTGCCGATTGTCTCTGCCTGTGGAGCGGTGATGGCTGAGGGGTCGCTGCCAGCATAGGGTTGCCACTCGTCGTTGTACAAATGGTAGCACTGCCAGCCCTTGTTGTTGGCGGCTTTCACTTGTTCGGTGGTGCATACGTTGTGCTCATCACCATCGGAAGTATCCGTATTAAAGACAGAGAATTCGCCGTTTTCCTGATTCGGCAGACTGGCTATCAGGTTGTCCATCGCCTGGCCTGCTATCTGGTTATTTTCAAAAGCCAGATCTTTCAGCACGCCAGTCTCGCAGACCGTCAGCGAAGTCAGTTGGTTATGATGGCAATAAAGCGTTTCAAGTCTCGCCAGGTTAGAAACATCAAGGGTGGTCAACTGGTTTCTATAACAATAGATTTCTGTCAAGGCTGTATTGTTTGACACGTCAAGTTTGGTCAGATTGTTAAGAGCGCATACCAGGATTCCCAGATCCGGACATTTCGACAAGTCCAATGCAGAAATGCTCTGATCCGAACATTCCAGACTCTTTAACTTCTGACAGTGAGTCACGTCCAATGACGTCAACTGATTAGCCCAACAAGTTAACTCTAATAATTTTGTATTCTTCGACACATCAAGAGTGGCCAACTGGTTGTTATTACACCACAATGTATCAAGTTCTACATTCTTCGAGACATCGAGACTTTTCAACTGATTCTTTTGACAGGTTAAATAAGTTAGTTTATGGTTGTTGGTTACGTCTAAAGAGGTCAGGCTGTTACTGGAAATGCCAAGGACATCCAGTTCCGAGCATGTCGACACGTTGATGCTCGTCAACGCGTTGTTCCAGACCATCGCCCAGATCAGGGCGATGTTTTTCGACAGGTCCAATGTGGTAATCTCATTGTTGTCGGCTTGCAGATACTTCAAACTCGTGAAGTACTCGATGCCCTGAAGGTTCTTGATGCCCTGATTAGGGATATTAATATAGTCTACACTGGCAATCTCCGCATCGGATAGCTGGCCATCCTGGTTGGTGTCGATGGTGTTGCTGCTGACGTAGGCCCTGAAAGCGTCGTCAGGGAAGTTCTCCTTGCTGATGACAACGCTGGCACTGGCCAGCATGGGCAGCATGGCCAGAACGATAGAAAAAAGTAGATTTCGTTTCATAACAATCCTATTTGATTATCATTTTCTTGGTGTTACCATTGGCCTCTCTGATGATATTGAGGCCTTTCTGTGGCTGAGTGAACTGTCGGCCCAACAGGTCGAAGGACTGACGATTTCCAATTGACGGGCTATTGGCGACGTTTTCAATGGCGGTGGGGATATTGACCACATCGTCGTAGGCCTTGAACACGCCCCAGAAGGGATCGTCGGACCAGTAGAAGCCCAGCACTTCGATGGGGGCATGGAGTGTGATCTGTGCACGGAGCTCTGGTGTTATGGCATCGCTACTCACCGTGGGGGGAGGGCCTGCGAGGATGGTGAAGTCACGGAGTGCATCGCAACCTTCGAAGACATCCTCACCAATATGCTCGATTTTCTTGCCGATATAGACGGTGGCAAGGTTCTTGCAATTGGAGAAGGCCTCTTCTTGGATACTGCGGACTTCGTTGGGGATGACGATGGCAGAGAACTTTGAATCCTCAAAGGCATTCTCTTCGATGACCGTCACGGTGTACACTTCTCCGTCCTTTGTAATGGTTTCGGGAATGACGACAGTACCCGTCTCCTCATTACGTTTGAGATACTCCACGACATAGGCTTCCCGTTGTATGTCCTCATACCAACTGAAGTCATAGCAGTAGAAAACAATTCCATTTGGTTCTTCGTGATAAGAAGACTGAGCACTGACCAGCATGGGCAGCATGGCCAAAACGGCTGAAAAAAGTAGATTTCGTTTCATATACCTTATTTATTTTATTAGTGAATACTTTTTCATACTCGTTCCTGTGTCGCAAAGTTACGAAAAAGATACAAAAGGATGTATAGTGAAAGACCTCTTTTTTATGAACTGCCTCAAATTAAGGATGAACTCAAAGGGGGCGGAAAGAAATCTTGTGGAAAATTTGTTGGTTTCATGGTTTTGTAATAACTTTGCAGGAAAGAAACACTAAAGAGATATGAGAAAGACAAGTAAACGCTGGCTGGCGATGATGGCCTTGCTGTGTCTGAGCCTCACGACAGAGGCGCAGATAGAGAGCCGTTTGACCTATCGCCGTTATACCATCCAGGACGGCCTGCCGCAGATGCAGACCGAACGGGTGTGGCAAGACTCACGAGGCTATATCTATATAGGAACGCTCTCGGGCTTCGTCCGTTTCGACGGACGCACATTTACTCCCTTCCTGAAAGGGCGGAGAGAAAACATCGTGGGATTCACCGAGACTGGCGGACAGGTAAGGGCCCTCAGCTTTGCCCGCCAATGGATCGTCGACTGTGACGAGGTTACGCCACAACTCTTCGACCCTCAGAAGCGATGGTTTCTGAACAACTTCAATGCCGGCAGTCTGACAGGTGACTATGTGCTGATGGAAAACGAACAGGAGGAGAATCGTCGTCTGTGCAGGATGACCCAAGAGGGATTCAAACCTGTGCTGAAGGGGGCCCTGCTCGACGAGATGACCCCTGACCGCAAACTGTTTATCGATTCGGCCTGTGTCTATGTGCCTACAGAACGGGGACTCTTCCGTGTTAGTGGCAGTCATGCCGTCATGGTCTCGGCAAAGAAGGATATCTATACCTTGTTGCGTACAGACTCTGCTTTGCTGGCCTTTGCCGCCGACGGCATCTATTGTTTCGAGGAGCGTGGAGTGAGGAGTGAGGAAAGATTGTTGCTGAAGGCAGACTGGAGCGAGGCAACATTCGGCCTGACGGTCAGGATGACGAAATCTGGTAGCTTGGTGATTGCCGACGAACATACGGTTTATGTCTACGACGGTCACTCGCTGAGCAAGGTTATTGATGGCATCAACCTCATCAAAGATCTGTTGGTGGATCGCTGGGACCGTCTCTGGGTGGCTACCTACCAAGGGCTGTATTGCCTCTTCAACCGTAACTTCACCAACCACCGTCTGACGGATCAGAACGATATTGCACGGGCCGTCGCCGCCGACGGGCAAGGCCACATGGTCATTGGAACGCTAAACGGCAAGGTATTGTTTAGAGGAGAGGGGAAAGAGGAAAGTGGAAAGATTATCTGCGAAGACCAAGAACAGTTCTATGCCCCTAACGCCGCGAGAATCGGAAGCAACGTCTATATGGTTGGTCATGGGGACGTGGCTTGCATCGCGAATCAGAGTGATGGCCAAGAAAAGGCAAGCATCAGTTGGTTAGGACTGCCTAAGGACCGCTACCAGTTTGTGGCAGCCGTCAACGACAGGCTTATCGTTGGCAGCCGAAAAGGTGTCATGGCCTATCATCCAGCAACAGGTTCCGTTGATACACTATCTATGGAGATACTCCATCCCTGGTGTGCAGCTGCCGACGCCAAGGGCTGTCTATGGATAGGCAGCAGTCCAGGCCTTTACAGTATTTCGCCTGACGGTAGCGTCGCCAAGACCAATTATCGGCAGAAACTCATCATCACCACGATGACTGCCGACACGCTGGGCCATATCCTGTTTGCCTCTGCCGACTCGCTGTTTATGATACACGACGGGCAAGTTGCAGCTATGAGCCAACAGATTCCCGCTTTGTCTGGCCATGAGATCCGGTCGCTGCATGTGTCGCCACAGGGTTTCCTGGTCATAGCGGTGCTCGACGGGCTGTTCGTATGCCGTATAGACCACGACTGCCACCTCAGCGACGTGCGTTTCTACGATCATCGCAACGGCTTCACGGCCTTAGAGCCACAAATGGCCACGATGGCGGAGACCCCCGACGGCACGATATGGTTGGCGGGCATAGAGGAGATGACCTCCTTCCACCCAAAGGATTTATATGCGTATAGTGAAGAAGACACTTACATTGCCGCCCCACTCAAGTGGTGGCAACATTGGTGGGTGTGGGTCATCGGGCTTCTGTTGTTGTCTCTCGCCCTCTGGATAGTAGCACGATGCTACGAGCACCATCGCAGTCGTAAGGAAATGATTCGCCTGCAACAAGAGAAGCTGCAACGGGAGAAGCAAATCCGCCAAATCCGCCAGAAAGCCAAAGAGGCAGAGCCCAACGAACTGGCTCATGACATAGTGAAGATGACGGAAGGCAGTCATGCCATGAAAATAGCCCTCCAGACCATCAATGGCACCGTAATCGTAGAGGTGACAGACATTGCTTACTTCAAAGCCGACGGAAATTATACGCAGATGATCACATTCCATGGTTCGGAGATGATTATCAAGGGCATTGGCTCACTCATGGAAAAGACGCTTGATCAGAAGACCTTCATCCGTGCTGACCGTAGTACAGTAGTGAACATTCACAATATCGCCAGATTGATCCCGCGAGAGCGCCGTTGTATCTTCCACTCACCGTCGGGACAGGAAGTAGAGACGACGCTTCTGGCCCCAGCCTTCAAGCGTCTGGAGACATTCCTGTAAAAGCTGGATGCTTCCCTAATTATATTAATACACTAGTGTCTCTTAATATATGTTAATCAAATTTGAAGTCGATATAGAGTTGTCCGTCATCCGGTTTTTCTGTCTCTCTGAGGGGCTGGAGAAGGTCGCTGATGTTGTCCGTGGTGAGTGCAGACTTTCCCAGGATGCG
>JAFTFO010000043.1 GCA_017449495.1 Prevotella sp.
GGAAGACATTGCTGAACTCTATAAAAATAGGTGGAGCGTTGAGCTGTTCTTCAAATGGTTGAAGCAGCACCTACATATCAAAGAATTCTATGGAACCAGCGAGAACGCTGTCAACATACAAATCTATTCTGCCATTATCACCTATTGCCTCGTTGCTATTGTGACCAGTGAACTGAAACTGAAGACGAGCACGTATGATGTACTACGTGTCGTTGGGGTATCTTTATTTGACAAAACGCCTTTGGAGGAGATTCTGAAAGACGAGCCAATCGAAAATCCTGAAGAGCAGGATAAACAGCTGTGGCTTGAGTTTGAGAATTAGGTCAACTATCAAAGTGTCACTTCTGGAAATGTTAACAGATTTTCGTGGACACTAGTGATTCGTAATATTCCGTAATAGTAATTATGGTCAATTATGGGAATTCGTTTCCAAACAGTATTAATTCGCTTCCAAAGATTACAGGCGTAAACGTTAAAAAAACACAAGGCGCATCAACTTTTCACTTTTCACTCCTTACTTTTCACTCCTTTTTTGTACCTTTGCACCCGGAATTGAAATTCCAAGTGCGATGTCACCCGCAAAACGAAAAGTCGGCATAGCTCAGCTGGTTAGAGTATCACCTTGACATGGTGGGGGTCCTTGGTCCGAATCCAAGTGTCGACACAGGATACAAGCCGCAGAAATGCGGCTTGAATTGTTTCAAAGACACAGGAATAGGAAAAGGCAACCAAGCGGTTGCCTTTTCCTATTAAAAACTCTCCAGCCACCCTTTCAGTTCAAACACCATCTGGTAGTGGTAGGCAAAGCTCTCGCGATAGCCCCAGCCGTGACCTCCCGTAGGGTAGATATGTATCGAGGCAGGTACGTCGTGTTTGTACAGTTGCTCATAATAGCTGAAGCCATTGGCGGCAGGCACGGCCTTATCGTCGTCAGAAAGGGCTATGAAGGCCCGTGGCGTTGTGCGGTTCACCTGTAGGTCGTTGCTGTAGTTGGCCTCCAGGCGTCTCGTCTCCTTCTTCGAGTGATCTGTCCCTAAGAGGTTGTCGTGAGAGCCCTTATGAGTGAACGAGGGGTCCATCGTGATTACGGGGTAGAAGAGTATCTGGAAGTTGGGCGCTGCCTCGCCTGTGGAATGGGTGGCGATGGTCGAAGCCAGATGGCCACCCGCCGAGAAACCCATGATGCCTATGTCGGTACGGTCGATATGCCACTCCACGGCGTTTCTGCGCACCGTCTTGATGGCCTGCTCTGCGTCAGAGACGGGAATCATCGGGTTCCCGTGAGGCATACGGTACTTCACCACGATGAGCGCGATGCCCTGATTGTTGAAGAATGTGGCCCACTGATGCCCCTCGTGGTCCATGGCCAAGTGTGTGTAGCCACCTCCAGGACAGCACACCACCGCCCTGCCTTTCGCCTTCTTCGCATCAGGCAGGTAGACGGTTATCTCCGCCTTGTCGTCCTTGTCACTACTCTCATACGTCGCCCCATTGGGCCACAGGTCCATCTTCATCCCCTTCTGCGCCATCGCTGCAGAGGAGCCCATCATCAGCATCATTGCAAGAATCTTTAGCGTTCTCATTTTCCCTTTTTTTATTTCAACGGCACAAAGGTACACATATTTTTCCAAATCCCGCTACCTTTCACTAAAAAAGAAGGGTGTCTTTTTCACTTCCTATAGTTCTGCATTTGACGACATGTAAATAAAATTCGTCATCTTGTCTGGCGGTCTTGCCCTGCCTTTGTTTGCCCTTTTAGGGCGCTCGGGCTTTGGGCTAAGGAAACTCCGACTTTCCTTATACCAAAGTCCCACTTTCCAGTAAGGAAACTCTTTGTTTCCTTATGGCCTTTTAAACGTGGATGTTTGGCTGTTTTCAAATGTAAAATAAAATCCGATTTGCATTACAGTTATTACAGATTACAGTTTCAAAACGTGCACCCCCTTCGCTGTTATTCTAAATTATATATATATTTATATAATATATTCTATAAATATATATATAATTTTATAAGATCTTTTGTTTTTCTTCTCTTCTACCCATAACGTAGTGTCGACCAAAACTGATGTTACTACGTCTATTTAAAACTGTAATCTGTAATAACTGTAATGACGGTTAGTTTTCTCAAGTTTTGCTTTGTTTTTTTATTTGGCATTTTGGATTTCCTGCCAGGCTTTTTCCACGTTTTCAATTTCCTGACGCCAATCAGCATCTACTTTTCTGTACGTTACTGTCTCCATGGACAGTTTTCCTCTGACTTAATGACTCGAATCCATTCTCCAACACGAGTAAAACAGCCCCTGCATGGTCATCGTGCAGGGGCTGTATGATGGAAAATCATCTCATCACGTTTCGTGACTATTTGATGATATTCAGTGTGTTTGTTGTTTTAACCTCTCTACTGATTCTCCTGAATGTGTATTTTACGAATGAGTCTGTCGTGAGGTCTTCAGAATTTAGAATGAGTGTTTCGGAGTTGATGGACCATTCATACGGGATATCGAAAGAATCTATGAAAGAAAGGGAGCGAGCGCCTATAAAGGCGTCTTTAGTGCTGAAGAGGACCCAATGCTCCTCAGTGAAGTCGTAGTTGTATTGACGAAGTGTATAATAGGGCGCCCCTCTGTCTGTGGGTGTCAGTGATATGACTAATTCGCCCTCTTTTGACGGGTTCAAATAATCATAGACGATATTTGCCTGGTTGGTGCCGCCTTGTTCGTTGGGCACTTTTAAATCTTGACGGACGAGCCCCCATGTGCCAATAATCTCAGATGTTGAATCCTTACCGTTGTCAACATCGTCCTTGTCATCGTCGCCACAGGCAGAGAATAGCATACCTAATGTGACAACCATTGTGATGGTAACTAAGCGAAAAAAGAATTGCTTATTTCTCATAATTTCGTTATAAAAAGTTGATATAAAAGATAATCAGGACAAATCCTCTTCATTTATGAAAAAGGATTCGTCCTGATGATGTTACAAAAAACGATTAGAAGTTAAAGTAAACGCCGAAGGAGCAGTTGTTGGCGAAGTCGAGGCCGAAGTTACTGCCACTCTTGCCCTCGCCCTTTGGACTGTAGTTCTCGAATCCGAGGAATCCGAGGTGGGTTACGAAACTAATCTCATCGCTAAGGTTGATGGCCAGACCTGGACGTATGCCTAATGAGAACTGTGTGCCTGCATCCTTAACGCTGCCAAAGGTAATACCACCATCGAAGAACAACTTAACGGTGTCGAATTCAACGGGGAAGTATCTGACATACGGAGAAATCTGGAAAATCTCAGTTTTCGAGTACTGATACTGGGCTGAGAAGTCTCCTCTGCCGAGGTTCAGACCTTCATAGGGGAAGCCTTTCTGATAACCCAAGACAGCACCAATAGCCCACTGGTCATTGAGATTGTAACCAAATTCAGGCAGAATTCTGAAGGTGAACTCAGAGTCGCTGCCACCGACGGGCTTCACGCTACCGAAACCTACGGATCCTCCTACATAGAACTGTGCACTTGCGTTCAGGCTGGCAAACAGAACGACTGCTAACAATAATACCTTTTTCATAATTGTTAATTTTTAATGGGTTAATACTAATGAATTTTTAATTTTATAATTTTAGTTGTCGCAAAGTTAAGGAAATTGTTCTAAACTACCAAATATTTAACGGTTTTTTTGATAAACTGCCCGTTTCGGCTGATGAACTCGGGGGGGGTATGATATAAAATTAGACCTTAAAGCGTTGTTTTCTGAAATAATTTTTGTAACTTTGCACTCAAATAATTTAAACATGTATATGATGATGAACAAACGGACATTTTTGCTCACAGCCCTGATGGTTTTGGCCTTGGGTGTGCAGGCTAAGGTAAGGTTGCCCCATCTGATTGGCGACAACATGGTGTTACAACAGCAGACGGAAGCCCGTCTCTGGGGCTGGGCACAGCCGGGACGGACAGTGGTAGTGACTACCTCGTGGGGTGACGAGAAAGTGTGGACCAAGGCCGATAAGCAGGGTAAATGGCTGGTGAAGGTGAAAACACCTAAAGCCTCGTACGAGCCGCTGAGCATCACCTTCGACGACGGAGAGTCGCTGACAATCAACAATGTCGTGAGTGGAGAGGTGTGGGTCTGCGCTGGTCAGTCTAATATGGAGATGCCCGTCAAAGGCTTTGGCATGTGTCCTGTGAAAGACTTCAATCAGCATGTGCTCGACGCAGTGAACTCGAAGGGTGTGCGTAGCGTGAAGATCCCCAGCATCATGAGGGCTACGCCACAGGACGATGCCCAGTGTGAGTGGCGTCAGTGCTCACCCAAGACGGTCGTCGACTTCTCGGCCACCGGCTATTTCTTCGCCCGACTGCTGAGTCGCACACTCGATATTCCTGTGGGTATTATTGAAGCTAATAAAGGAGGTTCGCGCGTGGAGAGCTGGCTGACGAAGGAGAATCTGGAGAAATATACAAGTGATCCGACGGACTCGGTGGAGATCTGTAAGCGGTGGTCACAATGGGACTATCATCGTTCGCTGCTCTGGGGTAACGGTACCTTCAACCCCATCCTAAACTATACGGTGAAGGGCATCCTCTACTATCAGGGCTGTTCGAACGTGGGTGACCCGGGCGACCAGTACTCTCAGCGGATGAAGCTGCTCGTGGAGCAGTGGCGTGAGCAGTTCGGACTGGGTGAGATCCCCTTCTATTTCGTGCAGATAGCACCTTACCGCTATGACGATGATGACAATGCCATCAGTGGTGCCTTGCTGAGGGAACAGCAGTACAAGGCTGCGCAGATCATTCCCAACAGCTCGCTCGTGTGTATCAACGACCTGGTCTATCCCTACGAGACCACCCAGATCCATCCAGCCCAGAAGCAGCAGGTGGGTGAGCGACTCGCCTTCACGGCCCTGAATCGTGACTACGGCTACGAGACCATCCAGTATAAGAGTTCGTCTTATAAGGATATGACCATCAAAAACGATACTGTGTTCGTTCATCTGCAGGACAACTATTGGTGTGACGCCCCCTTCGAGCAGATGGAGGGCTTTGAGGTGGCTGGCGAAGACCGGGTGTTCCATCCCGCTCAGGCCCAGCACTTCTGGCAGTCTGGCGGTGGCTACTGGGATGAGGCCATCATGATCACCTCCCCCGAGGTGAAGAAGCCTGTGGCTGTGCGCTATTGTTTCAAGAACTTCCAGATTGGTAACGTGAAGAACGGCGGAAACCTCCCCCTCTTCCCCTTCCGAACAGATAGTTGGTAATATGAAAGGTCATCCATTAGAGGTCTTTAAGTATTGTCCGAAATGCGGCAGTAGCGATTTCGTGATTCATAATGCCCTGAGCCGACATTGTGCCAACTGCGGGTTCACCTATTATCAGAACCCCAGGGCCTCTACGGCTGCTTTCATCTTGAATGGGAGGGGGGAGCTGTTGGTAGCCCGTCGTGGGAAGGAACCCGCTAAGGGGACACTTGACCTGCCAGGCGGTTTTGTGGATAACAACGAGAATGCCGAGCAGGGGATGGTGAGGGAGATTCGGGAGGAGACGGGACTCGTGATTAGTGCCGACGACGTCAGCTATCTGTTCTCAATCCCCAATGTCTATCACTATTCAGGCATGGATATCCATACGCTCGACTTCTTTTTTGTCTGTCATGTGGCTGAAGATGCCGAGGTGCAGGCAGCTGACGATGCTGCCGAACTCACCTGGCTGCCCCTGCGGGAAGTATATGTGGAGCGCTTTGGACTCCGTTCCATCCGGGAAGCAGTACACCGTTTCCTGCAGCAGAATCGTTAATAAAACAAAAAAACGTCTATATAAATAAGGTGTGATAACGTTTTTTGCTTACTTTTGCAGCCCGTAAGAAATTATAACGAGACAAAGTATGCAAAAAAACTTAGTGATTGTGGAGTCTCCAGCCAAAGCGAAGACAATTGAAAAGTTCCTGGGAAAGGACTTCAAGGTGATGTCGAGCTATGGTCACATCCGCGACTTGAAGAAGAAGGAACTGAGTGTCGATGAAAAGACACTTGAACCGGAATACGAAATTCCTGAGGAGAAGACGAAGCTGGTGGCAGACCTCCGCGAAAAAGCCCATAAGGCCGAGAAGGTGTGGCTGGCATCCGATGAAGACCGTGAGGGAGAGGCCATCTCCTGGCACCTGTGCGAGGTGTTAGGTCTGGACAGCAAGAAGACGAACCGTATTGTGTTCCATGAAATCACAAAGCCCGCCATTTTGGAAGCTATTGAGCATCCCCGCCATCTGGATATGAATCTTGTGAACGCCCAGCAGGCCCGCCGTGTGCTGGACCGTATCGTTGGTTTCAAGCTCTCGCCGGTGTTGTGGCGTAAGGTGAAGCCGGCTCTCTCTGCCGGACGTGTACAGAGCGTGGCCGTCAGACTGATTGTAGAGCGTGAGCGTGAGATTCAGAACTTCAAGAGCGAGATCTATTATGTTGTGAATGGCATCTTCGCCATCACCAACCCTGATGGCTCCGCCTCGGAGGTGAAGGCGCAGCTGGGCAGCCGTTTCAAGACTGCCGATGAGGTGCTTGCCTTCCTCGAGAAGTGCAAGGCTGCTACCTATACTGTGGAGAACATTCAGAAGAAACCCGTCAAGCGCACTCCCGCTCCCCCATTCACTACGTCAACCCTGCAACAGGAGGCTGCCCGTAAACTCGGCCTCACCGTCAGTCAGACGATGATGATTGCCCAGCACCTGTATGAGAATGGACAGATCACCTATATGCGTACAGACTCGGTGAACCTGTCGAAGCTTTGTCTGGGTGCCAGCAAGGAGGAGATTGTACGTCTCTATGGTAAAGAATATAGTAAGACGCGCCAGTATCATACAAGTGCAAAGGGTGCCCAGGAGGCTCACGAGGCCATCCGTCCTACCTATATGGACCGTGCGGAGATAGAGGGCACAGCCCAGGAGAAGCGACTGTATGAGCTGATCTGGAAGCGTACGATCGCCAGCCAGATGGCTGATGCCGAGATGGAGAAGACTACAGTGACGATTGCCATCAAGAACCAGGAGACAGGCGTCAGGCATCAGGAGGAGTTCATCGCACAGGGTGAAGTTGTGAAGTTCGATGGTTTCATCAAGGTATATCGTGAGTCATTTGACGACGAGGAACAACAGGAGGAGTATGGTCATATCCTTCCCCCGCTGAGCGAAGGTCAGGAACTCACCCGTCGGGAGGTCAATGCCACCGAGCGTTTCGTTGCCGGGCCCCAGCGTTATACAGAGGCCAGTCTGGTGCATAAGATGGAAGAACTCGGTATTGGCCGTCCGTCGACCTATGCGCCTACCATCAGCACGATCCAGCAGCGTGAGTATGTGACGAAGGGAGATAAGAAAGGTGAGGAACGTCTTTATGACGTCTATACCCTGAGGGGTAAGCAGATTGGTCAACGAACCCGCAAGGAGATCGTGGGGTCGGAGAAGGGCAAGCTGATTCCTACAGATATCGGTACCGTGGTGAATGACTTCCTGATGAAGCATTTCACGGAGATTATGGACTACAACTTTACCGCAAAGGTGGAGCAGGACTTTGATAAGATTGCCGAGGGTGACGAGGAGTGGAAGGATATGATGCACTTGTTCTACAAGGATTTCGAGCCGACGGTGGAGCAGACCATCAACAGCCGTGAGCGTCATAAGGCCGGCGAGCGTGTGCTGGGTAAGGATCCCAAGACCGGCAAGCCTGTCTTCGTGAAGATTGGTCGCTTCGGTCCTGTCGTGCAGATCGGTACGGCTGATGACAATGAGAAGCCGACTTTCGCCCAGATGCCTAAGGAGAAGAGTATCGAGACCATCACCCTTGAAGAGGCACTGGAACTGTTCAAGTTGCCGCGTGAGATCGGCGATTATGAGGGTAAGCCCGTCACCATCGGAGCCGGTCGTTTCGGACCCTATGTCCTCTATGACCGCAAGTATACCTCGGTGCCCAAAGGTGCTGATCCGATGGCGTTGACCCTCGATGACGCTATCGCCCTTATCAAGGAGAGGCAGCAGGAAGAAAAGCGTAAGCACCTGAAGGTGTTTATCGAGGATCCGAAGCTTGAGGTGCTTGATGGCCGTTATGGTCCTTATCTGGCTTACGATGGTAAGAACTACCGTCTGCCGAAGAGCATGCATGAGAAGGCCGCCGAGCTGACCTATGAGGAGTGTATGAAGGTGATTAAGGCTGTACCCGCAAATCGTAAATCGTAAATCCTTTAATGACGCGTATCATCCTCATCGGCTATATGGGTGCTGGTAAGACCACCATCGGCAAGGCACTCTCGAAAGAATTGGGTATCATCTTCTACGATCTCGACTGGTATATCGAGAGCCGTATGCGGAAGACCGTCTCGCAGATCTTCGCAGAGCGGGGAGAGGAGGGATTCCGGAAGATTGAATACAACATGCTCCACGAGGTGGCAGAGTTCGAAGATGTCATCATTAGCTGTGGCGGCGGCACACCCTGTTTCTTCGACAATATGGACTATCTGAACCAACAGGGCCAGGTGGTCTATCTGAAGGCAGAGCCGGAAGTGTTGTACAAGCATCTGCAGATGGCCCGTGTGGAGCGTCCACTCCTGAAGGGCAAGAGTGAGGAGGAGCTGTTGACGTTTATCAAGGAACAGATCGAGAAGCGTGAACCATTCTATACGAAGGCCCGCTATACGCTTGATGTCAGCCTCATGGACAACTACGATAAGATCAAGATCAGTGTCGAGAAAATAAAAGAACTATTGGGATTATGAAGAAATGGACCATCGATGACTCAAAGGAGCTCTACAACATCAATGGGTGGGGCACCTCTTATTTCGGCATCAACGAGAAAGGCGATGTCTATGTGACCCCTTGTAAGAATGGTACGCAGATCGACCTGCGTGAGGTGATGGATGAGCTGGCATTGCGTGATGTCACGCCGCCTGTGTTGCTCCGTTTCCCCGATATCCTCGACAATCGTATCGAGAAGACGTGGAGCTGTTTCAAGAAAGCCTCTGAGGAATATGACTATAAAGGTGAGAACTATGTGGTCTATCCCATCAAGGTCAATCAGATGCAGCCTGTCGTAGAGGAGATTATCTCTCACGGCCGTAAGTTCAACCTCGGTCTGGAGGCTGGCTCGAAGCCTGAACTGCATGCCGTTATCGCCATGCAGTGCCAGAGTGACTCGATCATCGTCTGTAACGGCTATAAGGACCAGAGTTATATCGAACTGGCATTGTTGGCCCAGAAGATGGGTAAGCAGATCTTCATTGTCGTAGAGAAGATGAACGAGCTGGAGATCATCGCCCGCGAAGCCAAGAAAATGAACATCCGTCCGAATATCGGAATCCGCATCAAACTGGCCTCCTCTGGCTCCGGTAAATGGGAGGAGAGCGGTGGCGATGCCTCGAAGTTCGGGCTGACCAGTGCCGAGTTGTTGGAGGCGCTCGACCTGTTGGATAAGAAAGATATGCGCGATTGTCTCCGACTGATCCATTTCCATATAGGTAGTCAGATTACGAAGATCCGCCGTATTCAGACGGCTCTCCGTGAGGCCTCGCAGTTCTATATCCAACTGCATAAGATGGGCTATAATGTCGATTTCGTTGACTGTGGTGGTGGCTTAGGTGTTGACTATGACGGCACCCGTTCTCCGTCGAGCGAGTCGTCAGTCAACTATTCCATTCAGGAATATGTCAACGACTGTATCTATACCTTCGTCGATGCAGCAAATAAGAACGACCTTCCCCATCCGAATATCATCACCGAGAGTGGCCGTTCGCTGGCTGCCCACCACTCTGTGCTGGTTATCGATGTGCTGGAGACAGCCTCTCTGCCAGAGATGCCGGAGGAGTTTGAGCCTGACGAGAATTCACACCAGTTGGTGAAAGACCTCTATGATATCTGGGATAATCTCTCGCCACGTAATGTGTTGGAAGACTGGCACGATGCCGAACAGATTCGTGAGGAAGTGCTCGACCTCTTCTCACACGGTATTGTCGACCTGAAGACCCGGGCAGAGGTGGAAGCGATGTACTGGAGTGTGTGTCATGAGATCCACGCCCTCGCCAAGAGCCTGAAGCATATCCCGGAGGAGCTGATGAAGATCGACAAGCTGTTGGCAGACAAGTATTTCTGCAACTTCTCCCTCTTCCAGAGTCTCAGCGACTCGTGGGCCATCGATCAGGTATTCCCCATCATGCCCCTCCAACGACTGGATGAGCGTCCTACACGCAATGCCACTATTCAGGATATCACCTGCGACTCAGACGGTAAGATTGCCAATTTCACCACCAATCGCCATAACTCCCACTCGCTGCCTGTTCATCCCCTCAAGAAGAATGAGCCTTATTATTTGGGTGTGTTCCTCGTAGGGGCTTATCAGGAGATTCTGGGCGACATGCATAATCTCTTTGGTGATACCAATGCCGTGCATATCTCTGAGAAAGATGGTACCTATCATATCGACCAGATCATTGACGGCGAGACGGTGGAGGAGGTTCTCGAGTACGTGCAGTATAATCCCAAGAAATTGGTCCGTCAGTTGGAGGTCTGGGTGGCCAAGAGTGTGAAGCAGGGTAAGATTTCCCTTGAGGAGGGTAAGGAGTTCCTGTCGAACTACCGTTCTGGGCTTTATGGATATACTTATCTAGAATAACTAGTAGAATTAGTAAGACTAGTCATGAAGCAGAAACTGACTATCGTTAAAGTGGGTGGGGCTGTCGTGGAAGATGAGGCCCAGCTCTCGCAACTGCTCAAAGACTTCAGTGCCATTGAGGGCAGAAAGGTATTGGTGCATGGTGGAGGCCGTAAGGCCACGAAGGTCGCAGAGGCCCTCGGCATTGAATCGAAGATGGTGGGTGGTCGTCGTATCACCGATGCCGACATGCTTCATGTCGTCACGATGGTCTATGGAGGTCTGGTAAACAAGAATCTCGTAGCTCGTCTGCAGGCGAATGGCGTAAATGCCCTCGGATTGACGGGTGCCGATATGGATGTCATCCGTAGTCACAGGCGCCCGTTGAAGGATGGGGTCGACTTTGGCTTTGTTGGTGACGTAGACCGCGCTGACGGTCAGATGCTCAGTCGTCTTATTGAGGAAGGAGTTACCCCTGTGATGGCCCCCCTGACGCACGACGGACAGGGAAACATCCTCAATACCAATGCCGATACGATCGCCTCTGAGACGGCTAAGGCACTCGCACCCTTCTACGATGTGACGCTGATCTTCAGTTTTGAGAAGAAGGGGGTGCTTCGTAATCCCGACGATGACGACTCTGTGATTCCGACCATCTCGCGTGCGGACGTTATTAAATATAAGGCCGACGGTACTATTAGTGGTGGCATGTTGCCGAAGATTGAAAATGCCCTTGCGGCCATTGATGCTGGGGTCTCTCGTGTCATCATCACCCTTGCTACCGCCCTCGATGGTCGTCAGGGTACTGTGATTTCGGACTATCCCTAACCCTTTTTTATCTTAGGAGGGGAAATCTTTTTGAAGATTTTCGCCTTTTTATTGTAACTTTTCCGTTTCCCAATCGTCATTTATATTAGAGAGGATGAAAAAGATCAGTTTCCGGAATGATATTCTGCCGCTGAAGAATGAGCTCTACAGGCTCGCGCTCCGCATCACTCTCAATCCAGCGGAGGCGGAAGATGTGGTTCAGGAGACAATGATCAAGGTCTGGAACAGGCGAGACCGCTGGGAAGAGTTAGACTCTATCGAAGCCTTCTGCCTCACCATCTGCCGGAACATCGCTGTTGACAAGACGAGAAAGGCGGGAAACCAGAACCCGAGTCTGGAAGAGGGGCACGATTCTGCCGACTACAGCTACTCATCCAATCCCGAAGAGCAGACTATGCAGCGCGACCGTATCGCACTCGTCAGGCAGCTCATCGACAACTTGCCCGAGAAACAGCGCAGTTGCATGCAGCTTCGGGAGTTCGAGGGCAAGAGTTATAAGGAAATAGCGCAGATACTGGGTGTCACGGAAGAGCAGGTGAAAATCAATATCTTCAGGGCACGACAACAGATCAAGCAGCAATTTATAAAGACAGAGAATTATGGACTATAAGTACATCGAACAGCTATTGGAACGTTACTGGGAGGGTGAGACCACCCTTCAGGAGGAGTCGATTCTCCGCACGTTCTTCAGCCAGCCGGACATTCCAGAGGATCTTCGGAAGTTCCAGCCGCTCTTCATGTGTGAGCTGCAGAAGGATGAACCGCTGGGTGAAGCCTTCGATGCCCGCATCCTTGAACAGATCGGTGAGGCCCCTGTGGCAAAGACCGTATCGTTGAAGGATCGTCTGATGCCGCTGTTCAAGGCCGCTGCTATCGTGGCCATCATCCTGACCTTGGGTAACGCTGCCCAGGCGCCATGGGATATCTGGGAAGACCCGAGAGGTGCTTATGTGAAGGCACAGGAGGAACTGACAGATACGGTCAACGTGCTGACTACGATACAGGCGGAGAATGTCAGCGACACGATTCAGGCACCGGCGAAGGAGAAGTCCACCTATTTGGAATAAATTTTTCTATGCTTTCTATATTATAGTTAAACAAAGAAGCTGTGAAGCTTCGACTCTCTCAAATTTATTAAGTACTAACAGAAGTTATGGGCTGCAACCAACGAGTTGCAGCCCACTTCATTATTTCTCCAGTCTGACGTTTAGCTGGAACAACGCGGGCAGTAAGATACAGAGTGAGAAGCCCACAGCCATCAGTGCCATCCGTTCCGAACCAAAGAGGTCCGTCAGGGTTAGGTCTGGGTCAGGATAGAGGTTATACATCACATAAGCCACCGAGTTATTCACCCAGTGATACACCATTCCTGGTACGATACTGTCTGTGCGATAATACAGCCATCCTAATAGCAGTCCGATGAGGAAAGCATGCGGTAGCTGGGCAGGGTTCATGTGGGCGGCAGCGAAGAGCAGTGCAGAGATGGCAATGGCTACCCAGGGTTTGCTACTCCACCGCAATAGTGAGCGCAGGATGGCACCACGGAACACCAGTTCTTCACCTAAGGGTGCTAACAGTCCGATAGCTACATAGCCCCAGCGGTCCTTCATAATCAGGTCGAACGTGTCCTCAGCGATATTAGGCAGTTCAGGCATGTGTTCCTGAATCCAGACGGAAGGGATGATAGCACCGAGGGCAGCGACGACACACCATACCAGCGTCAGCCAAGGACGAGTCCGGATCCAGTGTCTTGATACCTCGCACCATTTGGCCAAAAGGAACACGGCTATAGTGATTAGTGTGAACACCGTCGTTGTGACGATAATGCCTGCGGCGTCGTCCATGACATTCTTCCCAAACGCCCAGTTCCAGACACCACCTACAATCATGCTGGCAATCACTTGGATGGCCAGGAATACAAACGTATAGATAATAGCATTTTTCATCTTGATAAGTACGATTTATTGATTTATGATTCGCGATTTAATAGTTCCAGACAAGCTTCACGGTCTTCCTTCAGTTGTGCCACCAGTGCCTCGGGTGATCCGAACTTCCGTTCCTCGCGCAGTCTTGATACAAACGTGATAAGTACCGTCTGACCATAGAGGTCACCGTCGAAGTCGAAGATGTTCACCTCCAGCGTCCTATTTCTGCCGTCGAAGGTGGGACGTGTGCCGATGTTCATCATGGCAGGCAGCCGATCTTTGTGCTTGCCGATCGTGGCCCATACGGCATAGACACCACTGGCGGGAATCAGTTTGAAGGGATCGTCAGACTGCAGGTTGGCTGTAGGGAATCCTAACTGATGGCCGATATGCTCGCCAGGCATAACCTTGCCAGAGAGCTGATAGGGCCGTTCCAACAGGATGGCAGCCGTCTCTACGTCGCCATCCTCAGAGAGCAGACGGCGGATGTTTGACGAACAGACGGAAATATCATCATTCAGCAATGATAGCCTGATGCCTTGATATACCTTGATGCCCAGTTCCTGACCATAGCGCATGTAGTCGTCGAACCCTTCCGTCCTATCGTGGCCGAAACGGTTGTCATAGCCAATCTGGAGCATGTTGACGTTGAGCTTCTCCTTGAGGATCTGTGCCATGAAGTCGTGAGCCGAGAGCGAGGCCATCTCCTTGGTGAAAGGCAACACTATCAGGAAGTCGACGCCCAATAACTCAAGTTCCTGCTCCTTCTCCTTCTGCGACGTTAGCAGTTGAGGATGAAACTGAGGGGCGAACAGTTGTTTGGGAAGACGGTCAAAGGTGACGACCATCGATTTCAGATGGAGAGCGTGAGCATCAGAGATCAGGCGCCTGATGACCTGCCGGTGCCCTGCATGGACACCATCAAACACGCCGATGGTGGCAGCGCATTGAGGCATCAATCTCGTCTTTTCTATGTTGCGAATTATCTCCATTGGGGTGCAAAGGTACTTAATTTCCACTTATTTTGTGTTATTTAGGCATAAAAATTTGGATATTTAAAGATTTTCCTATACCTTTGCATCGCAAAACGCGGACTTGTAGCTCAGTTGGTCAGAGCAACAGACTCATAATCTGGAGGTCGTAGGTTCAAGCCCTACCTGGTCCACACATTTTTTTAAGCCATCCGCATGTTATGAAGAAGAAGAGCTGGATTAAGGTTTTAGCTGCTGCTGTTGCGCTTTGTTTAACGGCAGGGGGATGTTCAAAGGAATCTGGCTCAACTCCAGAAGAGGACTTCAAAGACAATTTCAAGGCACTTGTCATGGGTGGCAAGCAGGTAGATACGCTTCAGGACTGGAGTACCTCTACAGGACTGGAAGTGAAAATCTCTGTCGACTTTGGCAATACGATGGAATACCGTGTCTACATCCTTCCCACGCCAGCCCTCTATGATGCCTCTGCCACCTATCTCGGTATGGCTCGTATGAAGTCTGGTGAGTCGAAGACCATCACGGTCTGTCGTCCTGCCCAAAATGCCTTGCTCTATGCTGCCTGTTTCGACAGCGACGGGCATGCGGTCTGTAAGCCTTTCCCCGCAAAGGCTTCTGGTAGCGAAGTGATCTTTAACGGCCAACAGCCGGAGTCGCGAGTTAATGTCCAACAGCCTACAGGTGGGGGAGAGGAGCGCTGGAGTGTGCCCATCATGCAGATGCCTGATGTGACAGACTATACCACAGGATCTTTCATCGAGGTCTCTTCGTTGGAGTCTGAACCTGAGGGTAGCGACCGCCTGCGCCTTAGCATCAGTAACGACTATACAGGCTATCTGCCCTCACTTGGCATCCGTGGGAATATGGTCGTGTATGTGTCTGGCACCTGGACACTTAGTTTCAATCAGCGTGTGTCAAACGGCAACGTTCTGATTGTGGGCAGCGGCGGTAAGGTCGTTATTCCAGAAGGAATGACACTCAGCGCCTCACCTTTTGCCAACGGCAGTACGGGCCAGATATATATCCTGCCTGGTGGAGAGATTACTGGCGAAGGCACATTGGAGTATAACACAGGCAGTGGCACCTATAATTATAACAGCGGCTTCATCACCAGCAACGAGATTCGCCTGAAGGGTTGCACGCTTTACAACAGCAATATCCTTGGAAGGGAGGTTAGCACGCCGACATCTGTGACCTGTACTGCCAATGATGATGGCGAACAAGGCGTGCTCATCAATCGTGGTGGTGCCTGGCTCCAACAGATCAGCGGCGAGAACTTCTCGTTGCAGAATGCCACTTATATGCAAGTCAGCCAAGAGGTGACCCTCTCGGAGAGTAGCCGTCTTGACGACTGGAGCTTTATCCAGTGCCCCTCACTTGTGCTCAGCGGCAGTGCCGAGGGCAATAAGGTCGTCTATATGGGTAATGGTGCCACGATAGAGACGACAGATATCACGATTGACAACTTCGGCGTCTGGGGACCTACAGGCGACAACTTCACCGCCAATGCCCTGCTGAAGGTGGACAACTGTAATGGCTGTGTCACTACTGATGGGCAGGCTGGTACCTATCTGCTCGACCATGTGGAGCTGATACTGCCCACATCGTTCCCCGTCAGCTATGACATTGACCATATCTCCAACAATAACCGCCTGCTCTACTATTGGCTCAATGCCTGCGAAGGACGGCTCATTAACACCAACAATTACACTTGGCAGCTGGTGGGCAATAAGGATGCCCTCGTGTGGAACGACGGTGTCAGCGACAATGGCTGTGGCGATGCTTCACGCCAGACGTGCACCTATGGTATCTCGGCCTCTTATAACACGACCTATATGAAGAAGACTTCTTCGACGGTGCCAGAGCCCAATGGTGTGTACTATGCCTTCGAGACCATCGAGAGTTCGGTGAAGGATTACGACTATAATGATGTGGTGCTGCGAGTGGGCGTACCTGTCGACAGAGGAGCTGGTATCTATACCTCCAACGTTCTCGTGATGTGTGTGGGCAACAGCATCAAGACCAATATCATCTACGACGGCTCCGACTTTGGCGGCGAGGTGCATAGCGTCATGGGTGTGGCCACTGATAAGCCTGCGAATATCGTGTCGATCAACCGTGTGTTCTCCAAATTAGGTGAGATCAGCTTCCCTGATGGTAATGTGCGTATCGATCAGTTGCGCTTCTCTCTGCGCACTCAGGATGATAACGGCAATATCAGGGTTCAGGAGACTGGCGAGACACCACTCTACTTCGTCATCAACGGCAGCACTGACCGTCGTTGGTTCTGGCCTACAGAAGGTCTGAACATCGGCGTTGCCTACCCTCAGTTAAGCTATTGGGCCTCGAACATGCATACGGCCATTAACTGGTATGCGGGTAACAATGCGGCAGCAGGCAAGGTCGTTACCTGGACCTCCGCTGACGAATAAACACTACGAATTACACGAATTCGTAGTCTCTAATCAATATACTTGATTCTCTGTGGCGTATTGGTTCAGGTACCAGTCTTGGGCAGCGTTGCGGTCCATTGACCATTCGCCGAAGGAATGTCCCCTAAGGCCGTAGGCGCCAAATCCTAAGGCATCCCTCCTCTTGAACCCAATGTTCACGCCCTCCAAGGTGTGACGGAACTTCTTGTAGGGAATGACCAGCGACCAAGGTAGTTTCTTGATGTCAGCAACCCGATATTCATAGAGCACCCAGTCATTGCAGTAAGCATACTGGTGAACCTCGAAGATGCCACCGTTATAGTCCTTGATGATGAAAGGATCAATCAGGTCGAAGTTCAGGTATTCCAGACCAGTCTTCTCCTTGAAGGTTACGATGTAGGTCACCTCTCTGGGCACCATTGTCTGATAGTCCGTGCCGCTACCCTTATTCACGTTATAGCGCTTGCGCTCCAGTATGCCGAAGTTCTCATCTCCTTTTCGTAGTGCACCTGTCGCCCAGTGACCATCGCAGAACAGGTTGATCACGGCCTCCTTATCCTCGTTGCCACTCATCAGCAGAGGTTCTTTCTGTTTGTGTACTACAAGTATTTGGTTAGGGACTTCCTCTCCCTTATCGTTTATGTTGAACGAGGCGCCTCCCTCTGTGGTGACACTCTCGATCTCGTCGTACTTGAAGTTCTTTAGTCGGATAGCGGCGCCTACCTGTCGGTCTGTGCCTACAGCAGCCAGCTCCACGTGGAAGCGTATCTCCCGCTCACCAGTCCGCTCGTAGGAGACGTTCAGGATGATGTCGTTGAAGTCGAAGTCCACCTTCAGGAAGTCAGGCATCTCATCCTCATAGCAGTAGACAAACGTCTGTGGCTGAGGCGTGTATGTGATGAGCTGCTTAGTGTAGAGAGGTGCCGAGAAGTCCACCTTATGGTCGTTGGGCGTGAAGGCCGTGACGGTATAGAGTCCCTCGTTGTCAACCAGCGCAGCATAGAGCGTATCGACGAGCTTGGGATAGCAGAAGCTCATGAAGGTCGTCTCGCCGTCGGCGATCATCACCTGTGAGGCCACTTCGGCATCCTCCTGCTGGCGGGGGTCTGCCGTCAGGATCTTCAGCCACTGGGCGTTCACGTTGGCATTGGCTTCCACCGAGACGCTTCGTGTGTTCGACAGCAGCCAGTTATGATATTTGTCGAGTGAGTCCACAGGCGACAAGCTGTCGCTGATGTCCTGTGTAATCTGCTGGTCAAACAGGTCATGGTTGCTGCATGAAAAACTCGTAGCCAACAGAGTGGCCACCATGAGCAGGGTCATCCATCTAAAGCGTCTCATAACAATCTCCTCTTATATATATTATTAATAATGTGGGGCAAAATTACAAAAATAATTGTATATAACATCAATTTTATTCTCTTTTTACAGAATTTAACAGAGAAAGTGATACAAGTTATCGATATTTTAATTAATTTTGCAGCCAAATCGATTTAGTTTTATAAGTTACGTAACGTCTATTAAGTGTAAATTGCAATGAAGAAGTATTTGATTAAAGGCGCATTGGCTCTCTTTGGAGGAGCTCTTTTGTTCAGTTGCGCTGAAAAGGAGACGGAGTTTGTACCTCTGGCTCAGCAAAAGGCACAGGCATTCGAGGATGTCTTTAAAGAAGTATATGGTGATATCGACCCTTATCAGGACTGGGGATTCAGCAGTGGTAAGGTAGAGATCGACGAAAACGATTCGTCGCAGATCGTCGAGGTAATTGATGTCAACGGCGATATTGCTGTTACCCGTGCTGTACCCTTTGGAGGCATGAGTAGGCTGCTGGCGTTCAATACAGGAGGTACTCGTACAGCAAACACTGAGAAGAATCTTTGGGGCGACCCCAATTATTATAATCTGAACGTGCCCCCTGCACTGACAGAGGGTCAGAAGCTGAGGGTAAAGTTGTATTTCCAGGCTCATCCTAATCTCACTTATGTGGATCCTCACTACACGAATTTCTTCGTGCAGCAGGTCTATAAGGGTAACCCAAATACGGCAGGAACCAACTCTCCGGAGCAATACCAACAGACGAATGAAAACTGGGTTGTAGGTAGTGAAAACATGGACTGGCTGTATGTGGGTAGAAATAATGACCATGTTAATGACTTTAATGATGGTGATTACAATAATGGACAGACGATTCAGGTACTGAACACTGGTGCAAGCACCAATGACTATACCACCCAGTCGCACCCAGATCAGATTACCTATATGGTGAACTCGTCTACGGAATATGTGGCTTACGGATCAAGTACTGCCTCTATTAAGCATACCAACTGCTGCGCTTTAGCAAGTGCTGCTGAAATTGATGCATGGGCCACAGCCAATAATATTGGTGGTGACCCAGTTGTGGATGGTTGGAACCGCTCGTTTGTTGGTCTGGACTATGAGAATGGTACACTGGAGTCTCTCTACAGCACAGACAAGGGAAATGCTAAGGCCTTGGATTTCTGTGACGCTAACTATATTCTCTACAATGGGCATATTTATGAAAAGAACAGCTTTACAGACTTTGAGTTAGCAACACTTGCTGGTATAAAGGCACATTATCTGACTGATAACGTGTCGAATCAGGGTATTGCTAATTATATTAAGGATAGTAGTAATAATAATGTGACCAAGAGCACATATAATTACAATTTATCAAGATCAACATTCAGTAGCTATGGAATAACCATCACGAATGATGAGGACAGAGTGTACAACCTTGACATGGTGATTGGTTATGTTAATCAGGGAGCTCTGCCTACTAATAATAATGGTAACTGGGTTATCTATACTGGAGGTCGCGACTATGTGTACTCTGACTGGATTGTCACGCTGACACCTGCCGGAGGTGCACCACAGCCCTCTTATCAGTATCCTGAAGAGCGTATCGACGAGTGGTGGCAAATTGAGCGTGGACGAGTGTTCTGTGAGGACCTTGGTGTAGCAAGTCGTGAGGACCTCGACTACAACGATGTCGTGTTCGACGCCATCATCTTCAAAAACCGCTATAAATTCACCAAGTGGAAGGAAAAGTGGGTCAATAATGTATGTGTTAGTAGCGAGGTGATTGATAGCGTTCCAGAGCAAATCAAGTATTATGCCAATGTTGAGATTCTGGCTGCAGGTGGTACTATTCCCATTACCGTTGCAGACTTACCCGTACATGACCAGTTCGTGCCGAAGGCAGATCTTGTCTCTATGGTCAACACACGCGACAACAACTCTACTGCCTTTGGCAGCTATGTGGAGCGTGATCCCGTTCAGTTAGGATCTATTCATAAGACATTCACGTTGAAAGATGACGAAAATGAGAAATTCGACGTTATGTTGTACGAGATAGACCAGCCCGAAGATGGTAAGTTCATCAACTCTATCAAAATTGTTTCCAGCTTCGGCGAGGCTCAGATCTGCGAACTGGTCGGCAAGCGGGGTGAAGCACCTCGTAAGTTCATGGCGCCGATAGGCACCAGATGGACCTCAGAGCGCAAGAACATCTCTTTGGCATATCCTGGTTTCGATGCATGGGTAAAAGGTGGCGACGCTCCTTGGAGCAATGTCAACATCAATTACATTTATGACAAGGATCTTCATTCCAACAGCATGAAGTTGCCACTCGTGATGAAGGCCCGTCAAAGAGTCAATACTGAGGGTGAGCAGGATCTGTGGTCAGGCTCTAAGGAGTATGGTAACAACTGGTCATTGGCAGATATGAATGCAACGCTCGACCTCGATCAGTTCTATCCTGGTGACCGCCTGCGCTTCTATGGTGAGAATATTCTCGATGAGGCCTGGATAACGGTGGTGATTGGCGATATTACTCCCTATTTCATCGACAGTGAGTTCCCCAACTATTATATCGATTCTGACGGCAAGAAGGTTTCGAGGTCCAATGGTTGTGTGGAGGTGCTGCTTGACGAGGACAGTGCTAAACTCCTTAATAGCAAGGTGAGCGATGGTAAGGTGACCTTCCAGGTACAGGGTCGTAACTTCACTCTCACTCGCATCTGTAGAGTACTCTTCCAGTAATAGACTATATCAATCAAATACAGATAATTGCATTTTGTTCGGGGGCGGCTGCGTGAGTAGCTGCCCTTTTTATGACTTTGACACCTGTAAAACGTAAAAATATTTCAAACACACGTTTGGTTTCCGGGTTGCTTTTGTATCTGTTTGATTTACAAGGCGTTATGATTTCCGAATTTTAAGGCTAAGGAAACCCGGACTTTGGGCTAAGGAAACTCCGACTTTCCTGCCTTGAAACTCCCAGAAACGTGCCACCTTTCTCCAAGAAATCCATAAGGGTTCTGAAAGTGTAAAATAATTTTGTCTGAGAGGGTATCGTGGGTGTCACGAGTGTCAAGTGTCATTTAGGTTCTTTTAAGGTGCTTAATGACACTTGATACACTTGATACTCATGACACTCATGACACCAATGCGAGTAGTTACTCAAAACTATCTTTTTCCATACGAAAAGTAACAAATCGCAAATGATTGCATATTTGTTAACCTTATTTAACTAAACAAATGCACTATTATATAAATAAAAGATGTAAATTTGCAACCACTTTCGGAAAGTTCGAGTTAGGACATATATGTGAATTAAGGTAGATATTAAGTATTAAACCAGTATTTATAAACATTAAAATTTTGAAGATTATGAGAAAGTATTTGATGACAGGTGTAGCAGCTCTTGCAATCTCCGCTGCTTTCACAAGCTGTTCAAGTAACGAGGAACTTTACAATCCTGAGCAGATCACGGCTAATGAGTCTGCCCAGATCATCGAGAACTACAACAGGGCATTCGTTGCTACGTTCGGTCAGCCTGCTGCTAACCAGGACTGGGGCTTCGGTTCAGGCACCCGCGCTGGTGGTAATTTTGCAGAGTATTCAGGTGCAGAGCCAAATGGACATTTGTGGACATCTTACGGTTTCCAGGCTCCAGATGCTCTGACTGCAGGTCAGAAATTACGTGTTCAGTACTATTTCCAGACGAATAAGATTACAAACCCCTATCAGCCTGATAACGGAGTAAAGGACTTCTTCATGCAGCAGGTTTATGATGGCGGCACTGATCCTGTTACAAAATATAAAGATGGAGACTATTCTGCTGAAGTGTATTATGATGCAGTTGACAATAGGATTGAAAGTGGTGAGCAGATGAACTATCTAAAGGCTGGTTCTGACCATGCTCATGTCAACAACTATAACAATGGTAATTATCCTGATCCTATTACCAACGTGGCAAATTGGAACCAGACTGTTCAGGACGATCATTCTCAGGAGCATGAAGACCAGATTATGCTGATGCTAAATACTAAGACTGATTGTTTTGGCTATCTTAACTCTAGTAACAATACGTACTATGATGATCAGTGGACACTGGTGTCATGTCAAACTATTGATAATTATTGTGATAATGTTGATGCAGCTGGTTATGCAGCGTTCCTTGCAGCACATTCTGGCGTTGAAGATAAGGCTGTTACTGACAAGTGGAATCGTGGTTTCATTGGCTTTGACTTCAAACTGTTGCCAGACCCGAATCCTCTCACAGACAAAACAGCTCTTTATTCTGACGCAGCATCATCGGACTGGCATCTTGAGTTTAACGGAACAAGTTTCGTAGAGTATACAAATACTTCTGCGGAAATTAAGATTAATAATAATGCTATTTCTGTTCTTGAAAATAATCTCAACTTTTATGGTGCCAATTTGATTGGTGTTGGCAATCAAGATAATCATAACGAATATCCTTTAGAAGCTGCTTATGTAGAAGGTGGAGAAAATAATGGTAGCCTTTATATCACAAATATCCCTGGCAGACAAAGTGATCACCGAGCTCTTAACTTGAAGTTTATTGAAAGAATGGTTAACGCAGGATATCTTCCTGTAGATACTAAGAACTTGAGACTTTGGGCAAAGGTTAGCGATCTGACTGACGGATACTATAGTGACTGGATTGTAAGCTTTATGCCTGCTGATTACAATCCCCCTACACCTTCCGAGTGGGATATCCGCGTTATTGCTGAGGACCTGAATGCACAGGCTGCTGACTCTGAGGCAACAGACGACTGGAGCGTTGGTTCTGACTGGGACTTCAACGACGTAGTGTTCGACGTGAAGTTCACCAGTGAGACAACTGCCAACGTGAAGATTATTGGCGCAGGTGGTGTATATCCGCTCTACGTGGCTGGTCATGAGGCTCACGAGGCACTTGGCCAAAGCATAGGAGCCGATGGACGTTACAAGATCCAGAATTCTGGCAATGCCGACGTGTTCGAGGTGACTGGTATCAACAAGGCCAACAATGCACGTGATATCGTGATTACCGTTGTCAGAACCTCGAGCTCAGGTCAGGATATCATCTCTGAACTGAAGGCTGAGACTGGTAAGCCCGCAGCAAAGATTGGTGTTAAACCCAAGTTTGAGCCTTGCGCTGAGCGTCAGGACATCAGAGAGAAGTATCCTCTCTTCAGCAATTGGGTACAGGGCAACATCAATGGTGCTTGGTATACTGTTAAAGATTAATACATCAAATACTTAAAAAAACTAAATTATCATTGGAGGGGGCGTCTGCGTGAGCAGGCGCCCCTTTAAGTGTCTCTATTACAGGGTTTTTGCTCTGGTACACAAATTTGTGGTCCACAAACTTGTGTACTTCAGATTTTTGTTGTATATTTGCACCCAGAATTGATAATAGTGACCAAGATGGAGAAAGCATTTAAAGGCAATACTGGAGTCATATAACCTGGGTAGTAAATCGAATATTGCACGTATCACGACGGCCTTGCGAGACCGTGAGCTGATTGACATCGACAGAGACGGAGCCTATATCGAAGACCCAGTGTTTCGTATGTGGTTCAAGGGGCTACAATGAGACTAAGGGGTGCTGATTGCAATATTTGGTGAATTTCTGTTAAATATTAGCGGGTTTTGTTGGTTCGTATAGAAAATATTCGTATTTTTGCAAAGTTATTGCAATATATTACCTAAATAAGCTTATTTTTGAGGATTAGTATGAAGAAATTTTTGGTGACAGTCATGGCAGCCGTAGCCCTTGGAGGGTCGTTCTCTGGTTGCTCCAATGCGATAGAAGGCGTAGAGGGAAATACCGCCGAGTTCAACATCGTGCAGAACTACGAGAATGCCTTTATCACTCGTTTCGGCCAGCCCGCAAAGACCCAGACGTGGGGTTTCGGCCCAGCCTCCGGCGGCACCCGTGCTGTCGTGGAATTCCCCTATGTCACTGATGGGGGATACACCTATAATGCCCAGATGGCTTTGGCTTGGGAAGGCGTAGATGCAGCCGAGGATTCAGGAACAGACGAAACGGAGTTCTCGTTCATGGACTCATATAGCGCTTGGCATAATTCTGGTTGGACAGACAAATACTATGATGTTCACGGAACAGTCGTTTCCTCTGAGCTTTCTGAGGAATTTGTTGCTGCTGCTGCGCAAGTCATTGTAGGTACTCCAGAAAAGCCTGGCTTGATTCCTGAGGGTGGCAACAATCTGTCAAAGGCGCAGTCGACGGGCTATTCGATTGTCACCGAAGGTGGTCCTGTCACACTTACTCCTATCTATCATTACTCTAACTCTGGCGACAGGCTGAGCTACTATTATTATCCAGTGGGGTCGAAACCTACAGCGGCTGAGATCAAGGCGATGCCTAAGTATTCGCTTGGCGAGATGAGCAATGCTAATCAGAGTCACACTCATTATTATAAGAATACCTATAGCCTGGTTTATGTAGATGCAAATGGCAACTGCTCTTATGATTTCCCAGCAAACTATGTGATTAACTTTGTCATCAGTAACACCTGGGGCGGACAGTCGAACGAGATTTACCAGAACGGCGGTATCACCACAACGACTCCTGGCACAGAAGGTGAACTGACTTCTGCTGATAAATATACTGTTACCAAAGATCAGACAATCCAAAGCGGAACGGAAGTTGATGCTGAAAATAATAAGATTAAGATTAGGTTTGGTAATACGTTAAACAACTACAGGCAATTTTCCAAGACAGTAGAAGGCACTCAGTTTAATGTTTGGGGAAATTGGTTCTATCGTTATTACCCAGGTAACGGTCTAAACGGAACACTGAATGGTGGTACTACATGCTATTATTTTAAAGCTAATGAAACAGGTTATTTGCAAGTAGGTGTACATCTGGATGGTGGTACGCTCAAAGTTTATGAGGTCGGCAGTGATTGGAATAGCACTGACTATACTCAAATCACCCCAACGGAAACACCAAATTCCAAAGACGATGTATGTGGCTTCCCCGTAACCAGTGGTAAAGTTTATGCAGTCTATGCTGAAAGTGGAAAACTTGGCTACTACGGCTATTGCCTTTTTAACAGTGGACGAAGCGCTATAACAGAATTCAATGCGCTACCGAACTTTGAATGGGGGCCAGATGATTGCGGAACTGTCTATAATAGTTCTCAATATGGTTATAGCAAGATTTATTTGAAGTTAGGTAAAACACCAGTATACTTTGAGAAGACCAAATCAGCTGGTTATCTTACAGATGACGGATACTCTGCACTTACTGGTGGTACAGGCATCAATGGTGGTTTTACTGCTGGTGCAACAACATATTATATCATGCCGACGGAATCTGGCGTTATGAGAGTTGCAGTGTCCTTAGCTAAAACTAAGGAATTCTTGGCAGTAGACTTAGGCGAGAATGGATGGAACAATACAAGTGGGACAACGGTAAAGAGCCAAACTAACAGTGGCTCAAGTACATATAATGGCACTATTGACTTCGATGTCGAGGCGAACCATGTATATGCTGTTTATGCATCAGGCTCCAAGTTGGGCTTCTATGGCTGTGAACTCTTTACCCGCACTTCTGCGTCAGAGGGGACTACCACTGTTTCTGACATCGTTAAGAAGACAATCTCCGTGAAGCCTGACTATTACAGTGACGGTGATCTGAATACGGAAATTCACTCTACGACTTATGGCTATGGCGTGGGTCAATATGGCGTGACGGATACACATACTTCTCATACGGCTGTGTTCCAGAGTAAGGTAGGCGACGAGGATATTACCTTCGTAGGATTCGAAGACTGGATTGACTTCGACTTCAACGACTTGGTATTTGCTGTTACTGGTACAAAGACTGAAAAGCCACAAGACCCGATAGTGATTCCAGAGGATCCAGAGAAGGAGGAACCCAAGGATCCAGGTACCTTCATCTGCCGTATTGTGGCAGAGGACCTGACGGTGGGCGAGAACAGTGACTTCGACTTCAACGATGTGGTGTTCGACGTGTACTGCGACGGCAGTACGACAACCATCCGTCTGCGTGCTGCCGGTGGTGAGCTGCCACTGTATATTGATGGCCACGAGGTTCACAAGGAGTTTGGATACAACAGCTCTTACCCCCTCCTCAATACGGGTTGGGACGGCAAGGAGATAGACTACGTGAATAGGTATGTGGACTTTACCATCAGTGGTGTTTATAACAGCCGTGCGGCAGCCAACAACATCCCAGTGGTTGTCACGAAGAGAGGCAAGGATGAGACGCTGACGGATATTCTGCTGACGGCCAGGGAAGGTAAGGTGGCCAGCAAGGTCTGCGTAGGACGCGACTATGAGTGGTGTGCCGAGCGTCAGGATATCGACAAGAAGTTCCGCAGAGGCGATGACAAGTTGTTCACGGGCTATGTAGTCGGTACTTATGGTGATGCCTGGGAGGAAGGTACTGCCTGGTATCAGCTGAAAGGCCAGTAGGAATGATGATAACTTAGGATTGAGCTGGAGCTCTCAAAGGGAGGGTTCCGTGCTTTCCTACTAATATAACGATGATTTTTTAGTGTTAAGTATTTAGTTTTTAGTATTTGTATAATATGTATAGGAAATTGATGGAAAAGTTGGCGCTCGTCGTGACGACAGGTCTGCTGGCTGGTTGTCAGGTAGAGATGGCCGATTATGGAAGCACAATTGAATTTAATGTCCAGGAAAACTATGAGAACGCCTTTGTACAACGTTTCGGAGAGCCTGCAGCGACGCAGGACTGGGGCTTCAGTGATGCTGTCGCCTCAACCCGTGCAACGGAAGCAGAATGGACACAGTATGCCAAGTCGGCTGACTATTATCTGGATGGCCTGACAGAGGCTGAGATGAGGGAGTATAACGCCTTCACTGATGATGATATCACCAGTCAGGGCTTTATCTTCGGCACCAGCACCATGGGCAACACCCGCGCCGCTACCAGAGCTGGTGAGCAAGTGTGGGTGCAAGGTGAACAGTATTATACGGTTCCTGTAGGATTTAATCCGACTGATGGACAGACAGTAGAGGTTAGAGGCTATAATAATATATTGTATGGCACTGTGACCTTCCACGGCACGAGCGGAGGTGCAGCTGTTGCAGACGGTAGTAATTATCCGTTAGTAGCTAAAATAACAAGAAAGGCGATTAGCTTTACGGCTAATTTCGATATGGAACAGGCTTATTTCAAGATGAATGGTCCATGGGCTCCTTTCTATTGTTCAGATAATGGCGAACCATTCACTCTGTGGGGGAACTCGTACTGGGGATCCAACAAGAACGGTGAGATGAACTTATCTGGCAATGTCAAGGCAGGTCATACTTATAAGGTGTGGTATGAAAGTGATGACTTGCAGTTCTGGGGTATGAAGCTATATCATCAGGGAAATGTCACACTTGTAAATTCTGGTACTGGCGATAACACTGGCGATAACACTGGTGATAACACAGGTGATAATACTGGAGATAATACAGGTGACAACACAGGTGATAATACTGGAGATAATACAGGTGATAACACAGGAGATAATACTGGCGACAACCAAGGCAATACTGAGGAGCCTGCTGCAATCACCAGCAAGTTCTATCGTGTGGCCAGCGGTACGGAGATCACGAAGCAGTTCAGTATCACGACTGGTGAGATGAATGGCTCTGTCATCTATGTGCAGGGTAAACTGAACATCGGAACGGGATATATACTCAACGGCGTGACCATCGTCGTAGCTGCTGGTGGTGAGGTTGTTATCAACGGAACGCAGGAACTGTCGACCAATGGCCGCTTCATCGTGCTTCCTGGAGGTAGCATCACTGGTACACAGGGTGCCTCTCTGGCTGTGACCAATGGCTCGAAGTGCTATAATGCTGGTACCATCAGCTATGCTGGCGAACTGAACACCAACGGCTCAGACTTCTACAACTGTGGTGAAATCACCGTATCCAAGCTCCGTAACACGACGGGTGGCGGTAAGGTTACAAACTTCGGCACTATCGTGGCTGGTAGCAATGAGGGTGCTGCTGATACCTATAACTGCCAGTTTATCAACGGCTGTTACTGGCACTATCTGGGTGATGCTGGCATCGCCCCTCTGACGCTGCTTAATAACAGTCGCCTCGATGTGGATGGTAAGGCCCTGTTCTCTGGACAGTCGACACTTTATGAGAATAGTATGATCAACTGTCAGGATATGCAGTGCCAGCAAGCTACATTCAACGGTCCTACTGCTGAAGGCTCATTTGCTATCGTGAAGATCAGCCGCGACGTCTACGTAGGCAACGGTACTGATATCGTTGGTAGTGGGAATGTGTATTTCGACTGGGGCAAGAAGGATAAAGGCGTGTATCAGAATGGCGTGTGGTCGACTTTGGATAATGAGTGGAGTACGTATCACGGCGTCAAGCAGAATATGAGTAAGTTTGCCAATGAAGCTGGCAGGGAACTGTATATCCCTGAGGGTGAATGTACGGGTGCTGGCTATACTAATAATGGTAGCAATTCTGGTAATTCAGATGATTCTGGCAATTCTGATGACTCTGGCAATTCAGATGACTCTGGTAATTCTGATGATTCTGGCAATACGGGTGACTCAGGCAACTCTGGCGATTCTGGCAATACTGGTGGTGGCTCAACGATTATCGGTGGTAATCCCACCAATGCCATCTGCCGTATTATCGTGGAGGACCTGACCGTAGGCCAGAGCAGTGACTTCGACTTCAACGATGTGGTGTTCGACGTTTGTCCGAATGATGATGGTGCTACCACCACCCTGATTATCCGTGCCGTCGGCGGAGAGCTACCTCTATGGATTGAGGGCCAGGAGGTGCACCAGGCAGTATGGGGCTCTATCACTACCAGTATGATGAATACAGGTCGTGACGGTGCCATTGACTACGACAAGGAGTGCGGACGTATCGTCATTGGTAAGTATATCTCCTCTCGTGCGGCAGCTAAGAACATTGTCGTCGAGGTGACGAAGTTGGAGAAGAACATCCCGCTGAAGTCTGAGGCTGGTAAGGTGGCCAGTAAGCTTGCCGTTGGTGTAGATTACAAGTGGTGTGGCGAGACTCAGGATATCGACAGGAAATATAATTTAGACGGCGTGAAACTGTTCCAGCAGTATGTTATCGGCAACTATGCGAACGACGCTTGGTACAGGGCCATATATAAGTGAAGATAACAATTTCTTTTCATCAACGTACTTAAATACTAATCCGGAGGGGCGTCTGCGTGAGGCAGATGCCCTTTTTTTGAGATTTATATTTGGTGGAGTGCAAAGATTGTTGTACCTTTGCACTCAGTATGGTATTGAATTATATTTGGATTGCGTTTTTCATCATCGCCTTCGTCATTGCAGTGGTGAAATTGGTGTTTCTGGGTGACTATGATGTGTTCCCGGCTATGATGGACTCGACGTTCTCATCGTCGAAGACGGCCTTTGAGATCTCGTTGGGCCTGACGGGCGTGCTGTCGCTCTGGCTGGGTATCATGAAGATCGGCGAGAAGGGTGGGGTGGTGAACGTGCTGGCCCGACTGCTGTCGCCTGTGTTTGCGAAGTTGTTTCCTGATATTCCCAAGGGACATCCTGTGACGGGCTCAATCTTCATGAATATCGCTGCGAACATGCTGGGTCTCGATAATGCCGCCACGCCTCTCGGTCTGAAGGCAATGGAGCAGCTGCAGGAGATTAATCCCAAGAAGGACACGGCCTCGAACCCGATGATCATGTTCCTTGTGCTGAACACGAGCGGTCTGACACTTATACCTATTTCTATATTAGTATATCGTGCCCAGATGGGTGCCGCCCAGCCGACGGATGTGTTTATCCCCATCCTGCTGGCGACGTTCTTCTCGACTTTGGCGGGCATCATCATCACGAGCCTCTACCAGAAGATCAACCTGCTGAACCGTACTATCCTGCTGACGTTGGGTGGTGCTGCGGTGGTCGTAGCAGCCGTTATCTGGGGCTTTGGACAACTCGACTCCGTGCTGATGAACAAGGTGAGCACCTCGGCAGCGAACATCCTGCTGATGCTGATCATCATAGCCTTTATCCTGGCGGGTGTGAGGAAGAAGGTGAACGTCTATGATGCCTTTATCGAGGGCGCAAAGGACGGCTTTACAACGGCTGTCCGCATCATCCCCTATCTGGTGGCCATCCTTGTGGGCATCGGTGTGTTCCGTGCCAGCGGGGCGATGGATATGCTCATCGACGGTGTTAAGTGGGGTGTGGAGGCCTGTGGCGGAAATACCGACTTCGTGGGTGCTCTTCCGACGGCCCTGATGAAACCGCTTTCCGGCAGTGGGGCCCGGGGGATGATGGTCGACGCAATGACTACCTACGGTGCTGACTCATTCGTGGGTCGTCTGAGTTGTATCTTCCAGGGCTCGACGGATACCACCTTCTATATCCTCGCCGTCTACTTCGGTAGTGTGGGAATCGTGAAGACGCGTCATGCTGTTGCCTGCGGACTCCTGGCTGATCTTGCCGGCATCATCGCCGCAATCGCAATCGCATATCTTTTCTTTGGATAAAGGTAAAAAGGTAAAAGGGCAAAAAAGTAAAAAGGTAAAAATGGCAAACCTGAAATCACTCGCAAAAGATACGGCCATCTACGGTCTTTCGAACATCGTCGGCAGATTCCTGAACTATCTGCTCGTACCGCTCTATACGCACTATATGCCCAAGGCCTCGGGCGACTACGGCATCAGCACAAATGTGTATGCCTATACGGCGTTGATCCTGGTGCTGCTGACCTTCGGTATGGAGACCACGCTGTTCCGCTATGCCAACGACGAGCGGTATAAGGCCGATACGGTCTTCTCGACGGCAATGGGCATGGTTGGTTCACTGACGGCAGTATTCCTGCTGCTGATTTTCGGTTTCATCGGCCCTATCAGCAGTGCCCTCGGCTATGCAGAGCATCCTGACTACTTGCTGATGATGGCTGTGGTAGTGGCGCTTGACGCTATTCAGGCTCTGCCTTTCTGCTACCTGCGCTATCAGAAACGTGCCGTCCGCTTTGCCTCGCTGAAGTTGCTGTTTATTGTCCTGAACATTGTCTTGAACCTTCTTTACTTTGTCGTGCTGGGCAAGACATCAGTGTTCTACGTGTTCTTTATCAACCTGATCTGCACGGGTCTCATCACCTTCTTCTTCATCCCTGATTTCTTCCGTATCCATTGGAAGTTCGACGCTAAGCTATTGAGGGAGATGCTCAGTTACTCATGGCCCATCCTCATCCTCGGCATTGCAGGCATCTTAAATCAGGTGGCTGACAAGATCATCTTTCCTTTAGTCTACCCAGATGAATCCAATGCCAACGTGCAGTTGGGAGTCTATGGGTCGTGTGTGAAGATTGCAATGATCATGGCGATGATTACCCAGGCCTTCCGTTATGCCTATGAGCCTATCGTGTTCGCCAAGAATAAGGATGCCGATAAGACAGAGTACTATGCCTCAGCGATGAAGTACTTTATTATCTTCACGCTGCTGGCCTTCCTCTGCGTGGTAGGGTGGATGCCGTTGCTGCAGTATATCATAGGTGCTGACTATCGCGAAGGACTTGGCGTTGTGCCTATCGTGATGGCTGCAGAGATTATGATGGGTGTATACTTTAACCTGTCGTTCTGGTATAAGCTTATCGACAAGACCATCTATGGTGCCTGGTTCTCACTGACAGGCTGTATCGTGCTTCTGGTCGTGAACATCATCTTCATTCCCAAGTTCGGCTACTGGGCCTGTGCCTGGGGAGGTGTAGCAGGTTATGGTACGGCAATGGTGCTGAGCTACATCGTAGGACAGCGGAAGAATCCTATTCCCTATCCCATGAAGGATATCGTCCTGTATGTTGTTATTACGGCTATTCTCACATGGCCCATGATTGTCTGTCAGGATCTCCTACCCATGTGGGTTCAACTGCTGATCAATTCGTTGCTAATCGTTCTTTTCCTGACTTATATTGTCAAGAAGGACTTCCCGCTGAGCAGCCTCCCCGTCATTGGAAAGAAATTCAAAAAGTAAATATCGTATGAAAAAATCCCTGATTACCCTAACGTCCCTCCTATCCCTACTCGCCCTTTCTTCTCTCCCTTTAAAGGCCGATGAGGGTATGTGGACGCTGTACAATCTGCCGAACGCCGTCTATGAGACGATGAAGCAGGAGAACTATGAACTGCCCTATGGCGCTTTGTATGAGGGCGACGATGCCATTAAGAACTGTGTGGTGAACTTCGGCGGCTTCTGCTCTGGAGTGGTCGTGAGTCCCGACGGTCTGGTGTTTACCAACCACCACTGCGGCTTCGAGGCCATCCGTTCGCACTCGACGGTGGAGCATGACTATATGCTCAACGGTTTCGTGTCGAACAGCTATGAGGAGGAACTGCCTAACAAGAACCTCTTCGTGTCGTTCATGGTGGAACAGAAGGACATCACCCTCTGGCTCGACTCCCTCGGCGTCAATCAGATGAGCAGCGACGAGCAGTACCATTTCATCGACTCGCTCGAGAACGCGATGCTAAAGGATATCGTGAAACAGGACTCTACCCTGCGAGTAGAGATTAAGCCATTTTATGAGGGAAACAAATACTACCTGACCACCTATCGTGACTACGAGGATGTAAGACTGGTGTTCGCCCTGCCTAAGTCGATGGGCAAGTTCGGTGGTGAGACAGACAACTGGATGTGGCCGCGCCAGACTTGCGACTTCAGCGTGTTCCGTGTCTATGTAGACCCAGTGACGGGCGGTCCGGCGAAGTATTCGAAGGACAATGTGCCGATGAAACCGAAGAAATGGGCTCCCGTCTCGTTACAGGGTTATGTGCCCGGCTCCTTCTCGATGACAATCGGCTATCCCGGTAGCACAAGCCGTTATCTGTCGAGTTATGGCATCCAGGAGCGTCGTGACGCCCAGAACGAGCCGATGTACCAAACCCGTGAGGTGAAGCAGAATATCATGATCCGCCACATGCGGGCTGACGAGGCTGTCCGTATCAAATACGACTCAAAGTATGCTAACAGCTCGAACTACTGGAAGAACAGCATCGGTATGAACAAATGTATCGATTCCATCGGTCTGATTCGCCAGAAGGCGGCCTTTGAGCAGAAGATCCGTCAGTGGCAGGATTCTACGGGCTACCTGATGGGTAAGCTCGACTTTGCCAAGTTAGAGCAACTCTACCAGAAGCGCTTTGCTGCCCGTCGCGCCTTGACCTTCTACAACGAGACCTTCGGCCGTCGTAATACCGACGAGATGACCCGTCGTGCCCTCCGTGTACAGAATGGCGCCATCATCAACGGTAAGGAAGGCAAGCCGAAGTCGTACTATATCGAGTTCAAGGACAATACCGCAGAGTGGGACTACGATACCGACCGTGAGATTCTTGCAGCTCTGCTGAAGCACTACCGCGAGAGGGTGGAGATTAAGTATCAGCCCGACTTCTTCAATGTCATTGACCACGACTACAATGGCGACTATCAGAAGTTCGTGGACCGGCTCTACAAGAAATCGAAGCTGATGAAGAACGACAAGAAGATATACGTGAACAAGAAGAGCTATCATAAAGACTTAGGTGTGGTCTATGGCGAGAGCCTTATCTCTGTATTGGCCGATATCCGTGCCGATCTGGGGTCGACCTACGACAGCATCGACGAGCAGGAGCGATACCTCTGTGCTGCCAAGCTGCGTATGGAGGAGGATATGCCCAACTACAGCGACGCTAACTTCACCATGCGTCTCAGCTATGGTCAGGTGGGTGAATATCTGTTGGATGGGAAGCCTTCAGGCTATTACACCGAAGCCAGCAGCATCGTGAAGAAGATGGAGCAGGGTGAGAAGGGTGTCATCGACTACGAGGCAGAGCCCATTATGAAAGAACTGCTCTCTGCCAATGACTTCGGCAAGTACACTGACAAAACTACTGGTAAGCTGCATCTCTGCTTCCTGTCGAACAACGACATCACGGGCGGCAACAGCGGTTCCCCGATGTTCAACGGTAAGGGTGAACTCATTGGTCTGGCCTTCGACGGTAACTGGGATTCCCTGTCGAGTGATATCTTCTTCGACTCTCAGCTGGCCCGTTGTATCGGCGTTGATATCCGCTATGTGCTCTATATGATGGAGAAGTGGGGTAAGGCAGACCGTCTGCTCCGCGAGATTAATGCGAAATAGCAAACTCTATCCAGTTTTATGAAACCTACTACTTTACTACTAATGGCTGTCCTCTGCCTGCCTGTGCAGGCAGAGGCACAGCCGACAAACATTGACCTGAGTGGAATATGGCAGTTCGCTTTAGACCGTGAGGGGACGGTGACACCAGATCAGGAAATGACAGAGACGGTGCAGTTACCAGGGACTACCGACACAAACAAAAAGGGCGATTTCATCGGTAAAACGGAGGAGACGACCCATCTCTCTCGTGTCTATGCCTATAAGGGGCGTGCCTGGTATCGTCGTGCGGTTGAGATTCCTGCCAGTTGGAAAGGGAAATCAGTCTATCTGAGGCTGGAACGCACCAAACCGACAGAGGTCTACGTGGATTCGAAGCTGGTTGGATCATCCAACGATATCTCTACCCCTCAGGTGTTTGAACTCTCAAAGGTCCTCACACCAGGCAAGCACACACTCGCCATCATGGTGGACAACGGCAGCGGCATACCTGAACAGATTTATGCCAACAGCCATGCCTATACCGAGGACACCCAAACGAACTGGAACGGTATCATCGGCGACATCTCCCTATCCACCTTCCCGTATACTGCGGTATTACCGCAGTCCATCTCGTCTCAGTCCCTCCATCCGAACTTCAAGGACTTCCATATCGAAGGTCAGCACTTCTATGCCAATGGCCATCAAATCTTCCTGCGAGGCAAACACGATGCCTGCGTCTGGCCGCTAACGGGTCATGTGGCAATGGATGTCGAATCGTGGCAACAATATCTCGGCACCTGTGCTGCCTACGGGCTGAACCACGTGCGCTTCCACAGCTGGTGTCCGCCAGAGGCAGCCTTTGTGGCAGCCGACGAGCTGGGTATCATTCTGCAACCAGAACTCCCTTTCTGGGGCGACTTCAACGAGAAAGATACGGTATTGCTGCAATTCCTGCACAAGGAGGGTGAAAACATCTTGCGCACCTACGGCCATCACCCCTCATTCCGCATGTTCGCCCTCGGCAATGAGCTTTGGGGTAGCATCCCCAAAATGGCCGAATTCATCGAGGATTTTCGGAAGATAGCCCCCGACAAGGTCTATACCTTTGGCTCGAACTACTATCTTGGTTATCAGGGCGTGAAGAAGGGTATGGACTACTTTACGACGTGTCGTGTAGGTGGCGAGGGCTGGGGTAACTACAATACACATACCCGTGGTTCATTCTCTTTTGCTGATGCAGCTGATGGAGGGATGATCAACCACTTCTACCCTAATACGATGATGAATTTCGTGGAAGGTTGTAAACTGGCTTTCCCAGAAGGGAGCAGTTGGACAAAGGCGGTACCTGTGATCTCTCATGAGACGGCTCAGTTCCAGACCTATCCCGACTACGATGAGATCAAGAAGTACACGGGTGTACTCTATCCTTATAATATGGAGGTGTTCCGCGACCGTCTGGAAAAGGCCGGCATGCTGGATCAGGCTAAGGACTTTTACAAGGCCAGCGGTCTCTGGTCGCTCCAACTCTACAAGCAGGACATTGAGATGGATCTACGCACACCCAATATGGCAGGCTTCCAGCTCCTCGACCTACAGGACTACCCCGGGCAAGGCTCTGCCTACGTCGGTATCCTCGACGCCTTTATGGATTCCAAAGGACTATGTACGGAACGGGAATGGCGCCAGTGGTGTGCACCTGTCGTGCCCTTGCTGGTAGCCGATAGGTTCTGCTTTACCATTGAAGATGGTATCCATGCCTGGATACAGATTGCCAACTATAGCGGTGAGTCGCTCAATGGTAAGACCCTCCGCTGGGAACTGTCCCCCGGTGTGGCTTCGGGTGAGATCAAGCTGCCTTCAACCGAAGGACTCTTCACCGCAGGGGAATTGAAGATCGACCTCAGCGGTCTCGACAGCCCCACCCAGTTACAACTGTCGCTCTGCATTGAGGGTACTGAATATCTTGGTGCACCCTATCATAACACTTACGACCTCTGGGTCTATCCTGCCTGGACGGACTTGAGCAAACTCGAGAGTATGCTGACGGTGACGGATCAACTGGATGCCAGAGCCATCGCCCAGTTGGAAAAGGGCAAGAGTGTGCTGCTGATGCCAGAGGCCTCGGAGCTGACGGTAGGAGGCTTGTTCCAGACGGACTACTGGAACTACCGCATGTTCAAGACCATCTCGGAGAATAACAAAAAGGCAGTCTCGCCTGGTACCCTTGGTATCCTCTGCGACCCAGAGCATCCCATCTTCCGTGGCTTCCCCACTCAGATGCACACAAACTGGCAGTGGTTCCCCATCATCAAGGCGAGCCATCCGATGATGCTCGACAATACGGGCCGTGACTATCGACCTATTGTGCAGGTGATAGATAATATCGAGCGTAACCATAAGCTGGGACTCATCTTCGAATTTCAGGTGGGCAATGGTAAACTGCTGGTCTGCATGGCCGATCTCGAGCATGCTGCCTCTTATCCCGAGGGTAGGGCGTTCTACCGTAGTGTCATGGAATATATGCTCTCTCCCGACTTTGCTCCCAAGACGAAGATCACCCTTGATGACTTCCAGCGCCTGATGACCACACCTGTTGTCGAGGGTAAGATTGGTGAGTTGAACAATATCTCACCTTATTGATAATTGATTAAAGTGATGAAGACATTTGAAGAATTAGGCGTCAGCGGTGTCATCCGCAAGGCCATCGAAGAGTTAGGTTTTGTGCAGCCGATGCCTGTGCAGGAGGAGGTCATTCCCTATCTGTTGGGAAATGAGAACGATATCATTGCCCTTGCCCAGACGGGTACGGGCAAGACGGCAGCCTTTGGCATTCCACTGTTGGAGCGGATAGACACGTCGAGGCGGGAGACGCAGGCACTGGTGTTGAGTCCGACGCGAGAACTCTGCCTGCAGATTACGGATGATATCCGTGATTTTGCGAAATATATGGATGGGATACATGTGGAGGCCGTCTATGGCGGTGCGTCGATAGAGCCCCAGATGCGTGCCTTGAAGAAAGGGGTGAATATCATCGTGGCTACTCCCGGTCGACTCATCGACCTGAAGAACCGTGGTTACGCCAAGTTGGAGCAGGTGACGAACATCGTGCTCGACGAGGCCGACGAGATGCTGAACATGGGCTTCTCGGACAGTATCAACGAGATCTTCGAGTCGTTGCCGGCAGACCACCATACGCTGATGTTCTCGGCTACGATGAGTCGTGAGGTGGAACGCATAGCCAAACAATATCTGCACGACTACAAGGAGATCGTGGTGGGCAGTCGTAATGAGGGGGCAGAGAACGTGAACCACGTCTATTACATGGTGAACGCCAAGGACAAATACCTCGCCCTGAAGCGCATCGTGGACTACTATCCCCGCATCTTCGCCATCATCTTCTGCCGTACGAAGATTGAGACGCAGGAGATTGCCGATAAGTTGATCAAGGACGGCTATAATGCAGAGTCGCTGCATGGTGACCTGTCGCAGCAGCAACGTGACTTGACGATGCAGAAGTTCCGCAACCATCTGACGCAGTTGCTCGTGGCTACGGATGTCGCAGCCCGAGGGCTCGATGTGGACGACCTGACGCATGTGATCAACTTCGGACTGCCCGACGATATCGAAAACTATACCCACCGGTCAGGTCGCACGGGTCGTGCAGGCAAGAAAGGTACCTCGATCTCCATCATCCACAGTCGAGAGAAGCATAAGATCCGCAACATCGAGAAGGAGATTGGCAAGGAGTTCGTGAAGGCGGAGATACCGTCGGCTGAGGAAATCTGCAAGAAGCAGCTCTACAAAGTGATGGACCAAATCGTGAAGACCGACGTCGACGATGAGGAGATTGCGCCTTTCATGCAGGATATCAACCGCTACTTTGAGTATATCGACAAGGATGAACTGATCAAGAAGATTGTCTCGCTGGAGTTTGGCAAGTTCCTCGCCTATTATGCCGACGCACCGGAAATCGAGGCTGTGGTGCCAGATAAGAAGGAGAAGAAGCCGCAGAGCGACAGGCAAAAGCTACAGAACAAGGCCCAGAAGGGTTACCGTCGACTGTTCATCAACCTGGGCAAGCGCGACGGGTTCTATCCTGGGGAACTGATGCAGACGCTGAACCGCTTCGTGGGTGGTCGTCAGGAAGTGGGACATATCGACCTGCTCGACACCATCTCCTACTTCGAGGTGCCTGAGAAAGATGCCAAGAAGGTGATGATCCAGCTGACAGGCATCCGCTACAAAGGGCGGCAGGTGCGCTGCAACGATGCCGATGAAGGTGGCAAGGGGGCAAAGGATACAACACCTGTGACACGTGAGAAGCGTGGCAGACGTGGCAGTCTACTCAAGCGTCAGAATGACGAGAAGCCGAGGCGTCAGAAGAAGGATGACTGGCGCAGTCTGATGAATCACGTGCCTCGCGACCTGAGGGGACCAGAGCCAGACTTCTCAGAAGAAGGCTGGGCCATGCGCAAACCCCGTAAGAAGAAATAAGTAACGAATGAAGATATGTGTGTTTTGTTCTGCGAATAAGCAGATTGATCCCGACTTCTTCTCGATGACCGAGGAGCTGGGTAAGTGGATAGCAGAGAGTGGCCATAGCATTGTGTATGGCGGTGTGAACTGCGGACTGATGGAGCGCATAGCCAAATCCGCTAAAGAGGCTGGTGGACGAACCATCGGCGTGGTGCCGATGATCGTGGAGAAGAGTGGCCGAACGAGCGACTATGTCGACGTGGAGATTCCTTGCGACAACCTAAGTGACCGTAAGCAGCTGATGATGGACCAGAGCGATGTGTTCATCGCCCTGCCCGGTGGTCTGGGTACGCTCGACGAGATCTTTACCGTCGTAGCCTCCGCCACCATCGGCTACCATCAGAAGACGGTTATCCTTTATAACATGAAGGGCTTCTGGAACAGTCTCATCACCCTGCTCGACAACTTGAAGCAAAGAGGCATGATCCGTGGCGACTGGCGGGAATACATCAAGGTTGCCAGCAGCCTCGAAGAACTCGCAGGCATCCTTTGTGGGTGAGAGTTGGCTGGGAACAGGGATACAGAAGTCAGGAAGCCAGGAGAAAGGAGGCGCCAAAGACCGATTTTTATACCATGTTCATGAAAGCAGGCTGTCGGCCAACTGTTCCAGCTGTGCCTCGTCGGCAGAATGCATGCGAGAACGGATGGTCACCATCGGCTCTACAATCTCGCAGTCCTTCAAACCTTCTATCATCGAGCGCATCACCTTGCCTGCCGTAGGCATCCAGCTGCCGTTCTCGATGATGCCAAAGCGACGTTTCTGATAGTTCTTAATCTGTAGGTGGTAAAGGAAGTCGTGCATCACAGGGAACACGCCTGCGTCGTAGCTCGATGCAGCCACTACGACGGTAGGATAGCGGAAAGCATCCTCGATGACCTCTGCCATATCGTCGCGGCTCAAGTCGCTTACCACCACTTTTGGGGCACCCTTCTTGCGGAGAATCTCACCCAGGCGCTCGGCAGCGGCAGCCGTTCCGCCGTGAATGCTGGCGTAGGCAATCAGAATACCCTCGTTCTCAGGCTCGTACTTGCTCCATGTGTCGTATAGCTTGATGGCAGCAGCCAGTGGCTCACCCTTGAGCACTGGACCGTGCAAAGGACAGATGGCCTGAACCTCGAGCGCAGCCACTTTCTTCAGCACTGTCTGTACTTGCGAGCCATACTTGCCACAGATATTAAAATAGTAGCGGCGAGCCTCGCAAGCCCAGTCGTCGGTCTCGTTGACCAATGCGCCGAATTTACCGAATCCATCGGCAGAGAAGAGCACTTTGTCCAAACTGTCGTAGCTCATAATGACCTCAGGCCAATGCACCATAGCCGCTGAGATAAATTGCAGCGTGTGCTGACCAAGCTTAAGCGTGTCTCCCTCCTTGACCGTGATGACACGCCCCTCAAAGTTGAAACCTTCGAAGAAGTTTGGCAACATTTTCACAGCCTGTGTACTGCATAGAAGCTGCAGATCGGGATAAGTATCCAGCATCTCAGCGATAAGTGCTGCATGGTCGGGCTCCATGTGGTGAGCCACCAGATAGTCAGGCTGGCGACCATTGAGTGCGGCTTTCAGGTTCGCCTTCCACTCTTCGCCTTTGCGGCGGTCGGCAGTATCCAATATCGCTATCTTCTCATCGTCAATGAGATAGGAGTTGTAACTCATGCCCTCAGGCACCACATACTGACTCTCAAACAGATCGATGTCAAGATCGTCAACACCGATGTACTTAATGGTATCACTTATCATATTCATTGTTTTAAATATTCTCTTCTATTTCTTTCAGACAGACCTCCAGTTCACGTTTCTTCTGAATGGCAAACGCTTCGTCAATGCTGTTGTTGATGCTATGACAGACATTGGCCGAGAACGCGCTGCCCTCGGTGATGAGGCTATCCCATTGCTCTGGGGTGAGGCCTGTCTCCAGCATCTCATGGGTAATACCCTCTTTGATGAGCCCGTAGACGAAGCCTGCGTTGAAGTTGTCGCCTGCCCCGATGGTGCTGACCGTCTCTGTCGGTGCGACGGGATACTGGCGGGCAAAGCCCCCAGCGCCCCTCACTTCCACAGGCTCGGCACCCTGCGTATAGATGAAGTTCTTACAGTAGAAATCAATCTGGGCTTTGTAGACCGTCTCGGCATCGTACTTATTGAACATCACCTCGAAGTCCTCCCGACTGCCTCTGACGATGTCGGCATACTCTAAGTTCTCCAGGATATTGGCATTCAGCTTCATCACCTCGTTCTGGTGCGAGGCGCGGAAGTTCACGTCGTAATAGAGGATGGCCCCACGGTCACGGGCATACTCTAAGAAGCCCTGTACCTGCTGACGGATCACGGGGTTCACGGCATAGTAGGAGCCGAACATCACGATGTCGTCGGGTTCAATCTCTGGCAGCACGAAGTCCAAACGGTCGTGAGGGTGGTCTTTATAGAAGATGTACTCCGCATCGTTCTTCTCGTCAAGAAAGGCCAGCGACACAGGCGACTTCGACTCTGGGTAGACGTTGATGCTGCTGGCATCCACGTGGTTGTCCTCTAAGAACTGGATGATCTTCCTGCCTACACGGTCGTTGCCCGTCTCGCTGATGAAGGTTGCGCTCACACCAGCCCGCCCTAAGGAGATGACACCATTGAACACCGATCCCCCCGGCACCGCACCTATCGGCTGATCACCCTTGAATATGATGTCGAGAATAGTCTCGCCTATACCTATGACTTTTCGCATTTCATTTTTACCTTTACGGCTGCAAAGGTACAAAAATAAAAGCAGATTTCGCAAATAAATCTGCGAAATCTGCATAATCTCTGCGAGAAAGTACTCTTATGCCTTCAGGTTGTCGGGCACGACGGGCATGGCACCGTTCTGCGTGCAGACGAAGGCACTCACCTGAACAGCCGTCTTGTGAGCATCGGGCACGGACTTGCCGTTGAGGATACTGCCTACGAACGAGCCGGTAAAAGAGTCTCCTGCGCCTACAGTATCGGCAACCACTACCTTTGGAGTTTCCTGGAACGACATGGAGCCTGGCGTGAAGACGTATGAGCCATTGGTGCCGCAGGTGAGCACGAGCATGTCGAGATTGTACTTGCCGAGAATCAGCCAGCACTTGTTCTCGATGTCGAGTCCGGGATAGCCGAACATACGGCCGATGAGTACCAACTCCTCATCGTTGATCTTCAGGATATTGCAACGCTGCAGCGATTCCTTGATGACCTCTTTCGTATAGAACTGCTGGCGCAGATTGATGTCGAAGATCTTCAGGCAGTCCTCGGGAGTGAGGTCGAGGAAGCGGTGGATCGTCTCGCGACTGACGACATTGCGCTGGGCCAATGAGCCGAAGCAGACGGCGCGGCAGTTTCTGGCAATCTCCTGGATGTCATCGTCGAGCGGGATATTATCCCATGCCACATTTTCCTTGATGTCGTATGTGGGAATGCCCTGCTCGTCGAGCTGCACCTGTACGGTGCCCGTAGGGTAGGGTACACGTGGCAACAGGTCGTTCAAACCGTGCTCGCGGAGAGCCTCAATGGTCTCGTCGGCTAATTTGTCCTCACCAAGGGCACTGATGGCAATCGTATTGTCCATGCCTAAGAACTGTCCGGCGTGATAGGCGAAGTTGGCAGGTGCACCACCCAGTTTCTTTCCTTCGGGAAGCACGTCCCACAGCACTTCTCCGAGTCCTACTACATATCTTTTCATATTTTGAAGTTTTAATTTTGAAGTTTGAATGTATGATTACTTGACTTGTTTGATGTATGTGAAGAGGTATATGACACCGGCTGCCATCACCAGTACGGCGCCAGCCTGACCCATGGCATCGCTCATGAAGCCCATGAGCAGGGGGAAGATGGTCCCGCCGAAGAGACCCATGATCATCAGGCCGCTCACCTCGTTCTGCTTCTGTGGCATGGCCGTGAGGGCCTGGGCGAAACAGATGGAGAAGATGTTCGAGTTGCCGTAGCCCACAAGGGCGATGGCGGCATAGAGTATCCACTTCTCTGTGCCGAAGAAGAGTCCGCCCATCGAGAGTGCCATCATGATGACACTGATGATAAAGAATGTACGGTTAGGCAGCACGCGGAGGAAGAATGATCCCGTCAGACAGCCTATGGTACGGAAGATGAAATAGAGGCTGGTGGCGAATGCGGCATCGTTGAGCGTCAGGCCTAAGCGTTCCATCAGGATCTTCGGTGCTGTGGTGTTCGTACCTACGTCAATACCCACATGGCACATGATGCCGAAGAAAGACAACAGCACGATAGGTGTACCCAGGAGCTTGATGCACTCTGCGAATGTCGACGGCTCACCCTCAATCTTCTCTTCCTCAATAGGTGTGATGGCCAGCAGGGCGGCAGCCAGGATACCTACCACGAAGTAGATGGCAAAGAGCACGCGCCAGTCGTAGCCAAAAGAGGGTATCACCCGTGTGGCGCCCCACATGGCGAGGTATGGTGACAGGAACGAGGCGATGGCCTTGATGAACTGTCCGAAGGTGAGCGTCGAGGCTAAGTTGCCGCCACCCATCACCGTCGATACCAATGGATTGAGTGAGGTCTGCATCAAAGCATTGCCGATGCCGAGTAGCGAGAAGGCACAGAGCATGATGGGGAAGTTCTCACCAAAGAGCGGCAGCAGCAGCGACACGATGGTCACTACCAACGAGAGGAGTACGGTGTTCTTGCGCCCGATCTTGTTCATCAGCATGCCTGTAGGCACACTGAAGATGAGGAACCAGAAGAACACGAGCGACGGGAAGATGTTGGCTGTTGAGTCGTTCAGCGCGAGGTCTTCCTTCACGTAGTTCGATGCAATGCCCACCAGGTCTACAAAGCCCATGGCGAAGAAGCAGAACATCACGGGGATGAGGGCGAGTTTGTTAGTCTTGCTCATAATACTAATTATCAATTTTCAATTATCAATTATCAATTCCATAGATCGTTGCCTTTCCGCCATTCACCTTTATGTTATTATAAGGCTCGTTGGGGAACACCAGGTTCGTCATCGCCATACGCCCCTCGGCATCGAAGGCCTCGATTGAGCAGTTGTCGATGAAGATGCGGAGTTGCTTGATGCTGCCATAGACGGGGGCTGTGGTCACGCAGGGGAAGGCCTCGCTGAAACTGGCGTACGAGCGGGTACGGTCCATCGAGAAGGTCTGCTGGGCAGTGTCGTACTTCATCACCACCTGCTCACCTAATGAGTTGGAGAGTGTTATCTCTGTAGTGCCCTTCACGTCGACTACGATCTCACAGGTCTTAGGCAGTTTTTTGACTACCTTTCCCCGCAGGGCATTCAGTTCCTTCGAAGGTGTCACGCCACAGTAGGTCTGGCCGTTGTGCTCGAAGAGATCCAGGTCGCGGGGCACGCTGTTGGCCGAGCGGAACTGCTTCGTGGGCACCTGGTTGGCATACTGCCAGTTCGACATCCAGGCCAGGGCGATCTTACGGCCGTCGGGGGCATTGTCAAAGGTGACGGTAGCATAGTGGTCCTTACCGTAGTCCATCCAGCGGGTATCCTTGTGTTCGCAGGTGAACTTATGGCCGTCGAAGGTTCCGATGAAATACTGAGTGGCCGAGCCGCCGAAAGGACCGCCGGGGTTGATGTTACAGATTAGCATCCACTTCTGCTTGTCCGTGCCGCGAACAGGCAACTTCATCAGGTCGGGGCACTCCCATACGCCGTCGTGACAGCCGTAGTCCTTGCCGAAGCTGCTCTCGTAGGTCCAGTCCTTCAGGTTAGCTGAAGAGTAGATACGCATCTCCTGACCCACGGCCAACACGAGGTTCCACTTCCCAATCTCCTCATTCCAGAAAACCTTTGGGTCGCGGAAGTCCTCTTCCGTACTCACCAGGATGGGATTGCCACTGTATTTCTCGAACGTCATACCATTGTCCTTCGAGATGGCCATCGACTGCACTTGGCACTTGCTGGCAGAGGTGTAGAAGGCCACTACCTCATTCTTATTCACCACGCACGAGCCGCTGAAGATAGCACCCAGGGCATCGGCCTCAATGGCTGTCGGCTGGCTCTCCCAGTGAATCAAGTCCTTCGACGTAGAGTGTCCCCACGTCATATTCTCCCACTGCGAGCCGTAGGGGTTCCACTGATAATAGAGGTGATAGACACCGTCCTTATAGAACATACCGTTGGGGTCGTTCATCCAGCCATATGCAGGAGTGTGGTGGAACGACGGACGGAACTTCTCCCTATTTGTCGTGTCGAACGTATCGCTCTGCTTGATCTCCTTCCAACAGAGGAAGTCCTTCATCGCTCCCGTGAAGCGACGGTCACCATAGAACGTGATGTCGAGCAGCAGGTCCTTCGCCCCGAAGCGCTCTATATTAAGAGGTACGTAATAGTCTACCTTGTCTACAGCCAGTTTCACGTTCAGCGACTGCACCTGCTGGCCGGCCACCAATACGGAGATGTTGGCATTCTCCTCCCGTTCCTGTACGGGTAGCAGCAGATACTTGCCCTTCACTTCTACGCGCTGCATGGCGTGGCTCTTGCCCAGCACCTGCGGCTTCTCCTGTGCTGAGGCTCCAGTGAGCGTCAGCAGCATCGTCATCATTGTCACAATCAGTTTCTTCATTACCTTATAGTTTTTAATTATTCTATCAATGTTGCTGCAAAGGTACGCTAAAAACACATATCTTACTATAAATAATGTTTCAATTACTAATAAAAATCGTTCATTGCAACAAAAATATATGTATTGAACGATTATTGATAACAAAGGCGCGACCCGTGAAGAGTCGCGCCACTTTCATCTTAACAATTAACCTAACAAATTAGATAGACATCAGGTATTCGATGCTGTTCTTAGCCAGTTTCAGAACGTTGTCCTGACAAGAGTTGTTCTTGGGGGTAGCGCTCTTGTCGGGCGTACCGTCCTCGTTCTTCATCGAGAACTCACAACCACCATTGCCAATGCAGAGCACGGTACCAGCACCCTTCTGGAATCCCTCAGGAGCCTTGTCGGCACCCTTGGCCTCCCACACGTTGAGCTGAGATACCCAGCTTGCCTGGCTGTCCCATGTGCCGAGCGGATAGATACCGTAGTCATTGGTAAGCACATTGTAGCATTCCTCGGAGTCGTTCGGCAGATCGGTCAGCTTCGTCGGGATATCGAAGAACAGACAGTTGTGGTCCTCAGTCCATCCGGCACCCTTGAAGGCGATGGCGGCGAAGCAGTTGTCGTTCAGTTTCTCAGTGGTAATACCAGCATAGATGGGGTGTGAACTGAAGTCCTTCGAGAAGGAACCCGTGTTCAGGCAGACGCCCATCTTCCAGACGTCGGGGTTCCAACCGCCCACGCCGCAGCCGAAGGCATTGCTGACACCACGCAGCAGCGAGGTGGAGAGACGGTTGATGGCTCCGATATAAGGTACGGCATGCGACCACAGCAGCAGGTTGCCGCCATTCTTTACATACTGCTCTACGCAGGGAGCGGCGTTACGGGCCACGTCGGAGAAGTTCCAGATGTCATCCACATTGCCAGTCTCGATATCGCGCAGCCAGAAGAGCATGCGATAATCAGCAATGTCCTCCACAGTGCTGATATTGCCAAAGTAAACGTATTCTCCCTTCGGATAGTTCTCCTGGAACCAGAGCCATGCCGAGGCCTCATCGTCATCGCCATTGGCAATGAGTTCTTCTGGAGTAGCATATTCCGACAAGAATGCAGGAATCTTACCACCGATTTTGGCCGAAGCCCCTACAGGCAGAGCCTTACCTTCAGCGTTCTGGGCAATGACGGTAGCCTCGAAATGATCCTTCATCTGCACGTTCTCCAGCAGGTAGCTGGTGCCGTTGACGGTGGTGTTCACCACTTCCTCGGTGCTGTTCTTCACCACCTTCAGGATATACGATGTAGCATCAGAACTGGCAGTCCATGAGATCTGCAGGTTATGCTGATCGTCGGTGATGTCCACCTGATCCATCTTCACCTCGCTCGGTGTAGAAGCACCGAGGCGGGTATAAGATGTCATCACGCCGTTAGAGATGGCGTCGTCATTGGCATACTTGAAGAGGAACTCATACAGTTGGTTGGTCTCCAGGTTCTTCAGTGTGAACGAGCCGGAAGGGCAGGGTGTGAGGGCCTGCTGCTGAGTGCCGTTCTTATACACGGCGACATTCATCACGGCGCCATTATTGCCGGTAGGCCAGGTCAGCGTATAGTCATAATTGTTTTCACCGCTAAGCACACCATTTATACTTGTCACATCAGGACTGGCAATCTGCATCTGACCAGAACCGGGCAGGTCCTTGTCCTGACAGGAAGTGAAGCCACAGATTACACAGATCGCACAGATAAAACTATATATTGATTTCATAACTTTTACCTTTTTACTTTTCACATCTATTTTTTAAACTAATTCCCGTAATAACTCGTAATTTTTTATTATGAATAATTATGGTAATTTGTTTCTATATTTTCACTTTTTACCTTTATCAGTATCCCTTGTTCTGATGATAGAGACCCTGTACGTAGTTCATCTGATTAGATGCGATAGGGAAGTACTCGTTCTTGTTTGCCGTGAAGAAGGCGTCCTTGTAGTACAGGCCATAGGTCTGTCCGTCGTACTCGTCGGTGACCTCTGTCTCGAAGTACTTGTTGAGGGTTGTGGACAGCAGGCCCCAGCGACGCAGGTCGAAGAAGCGGTGTCCCTCCATGGCCAACTCCACACGGCGCTCCCAGCGCAGGGCCTTACGGGCATCGTCCTTAGATGCGAACGATCCATAGAGGCTGATGTCGCACTGATCCTTGGCATACTTGATGAGCGAGGTGTTCGAGATGTCTCTCTTGGCACGACTGCGGATATCGTTGATGATCTGTAGGGCCTCGCCGTTCAGGTCGCCCTTCTCTATCAGAGCCTCGGCCCTCATCAGCATCACGTCGGTATAGCGCAGCACGTAGTCGTTCTGTCCGAATGCCTGCCAGGGGTTGTCATAGTCCTCACCCTTCGAGCGCTGGGGAATCTCCTTCATCGAGCAGTAGTAGCCGTAGGTGTTCGGTGTGCGGCTGTTGGCCTTGGTCAGCGTATACTGCTCCTCATACTTATAAGGATAGGTAGGCATGCCAACGGTGTGGAACAATCGGGGGTCGTACTTGTACTTCGTATCGGCACCATTCACCACGATGGCATTGTGATCCTCGTCGAAGTCGTCCATCGGCAGACCGTTACGGGTCTTGAAGGCGTTCACCAGGTTCTGCGAGGGCTTGTGGAAGTCCCATCCGCACGACCAGATGCCCCATACGCCGTTCAGCATGTTTGACCAGTTGGCGCGGCCGTATTGTGTACCGTCGTCGGCCTTGTTGGAGTGTTGCACGGCGAAGATGCTCTCCACCGAGTTAGCATAGTCCTGCAGGAAGATGTGTCCGTAGGTGTCGAGATAGTCGTATGGCGAGTTCTTCACCACTTCGGTATAGTCGATCACTTTCTGGATCTTCTGCTGATCCACATGAGCATAGCCCGTCGTGGCCTCATAACCGTCGCCGTAAGCCCAGTTCAGGTAGCACTTGGCCAGGTAGGCAGCGGCAGCCACCTTATGTGCACGTCCCGTTGTGCCGGGAGCAGCCTCGGGTAGATTCTCGTAGGCATACTGGAAGTCGTCGATGATCAGTTGCATGATCTCGTCGTGCGAGCTCTGAGGACAGGCCTCGATAGCGGCATTGTCCATGCCTTCCGTCACGAACGGCACCTCGTACCACATCTGCTGCAACTTGTAATAGAAGTGACCACGGAGGAAGCGCACCTCGGCACGATACTGCCTGTTAGTGGCATTATCCTCGGCATTGTCTAATGACTCGATGGCACGGTTGCAGCGAGAGATGGCACTATAGAGTTGATACCACAGTTCGTCGAACTCACCACGGTCGGGCTGCAGGGTAGAGAATATCTCCATGGGGTGATAGCCCGTGTCGTTCTCACCACTGCCGCCTTTCAGGCAGTCATCGGCACTCATGTCGCCGTAAGGCCAGAGATTGAACGGATAGCTGTACCAGTCATCGCCAAGTTTGGCGTATGCTGCGGTAACGAGTTTGTCGGGACTTGAAAATGCCGTCTCATCGTCCAGTACGCCCTGCGGCTTCACGTCGTCAACACTACATGATACTGCAAAGATGGAAAGCAGCAAGGTTGCGATATATATATTGATCTTTTTCATAACTCTTAATTCTTAACTCTTAATTCTTAATTATATTAGAATCCCACCTGTACACCGAATGTGAAGGAAGCGGTGTGCGGATAGTTCCATGCAGTATTCTCAGGATCAGAGCAGGTCAGTGAACTTGACTTGATGGTCAGGAGGTTATCACCAGAGAGATAGACGCGGGCCTTCGAGAGCAACAGTTTCTTGGCAAGTGCAGTGGGGAAGGTATAGCCCAACTGGAGGGTGCGCAGTTTGATGTATGAGCCGTTCTCCACGTAGTATGAAGACATACGGCCTTCGTCGGCACCGTTTGATGTGGTCAGGGCAGGAATGGTGGAACTGCTGTTGGCAGGTGTCCATGCGTCAATCAGACGCTCACCCTTGTTCGAACCGGCATCGGTAATGCTCCAGAAGTCTGTCTGGTATTTCTGGTTGTTGATCACATCCACGCCAGATACGCCCTGCCAGAACATGGTGAAGTCGAAATCCTTGTAGCCCAGGTCGACATTGATACCGTATGAGAAGTTGGGCACAGGGTTGAACACCCAGGTACGGTCGGCCTCGTTGATACGGCCGTCACCATTCAGATCGGCATACTTCAGACCACCAACGCGAGCACCAGCCTGTCCGTGGGCAAGCACCTCCTCGCGATTCTGATACAGTCCTTCCACCACGTAACCGATCAGTGAGCCGTAGGCCTTCTCGTCCTGAGCCAGGTTGTGGTAGTCGTTGTGCTCGTATGAGTTTTTCGACTTCTCAGGCAGATAGGTCACCTTCGAGCGATAGAAGTCCACATTACCCGTAATATTGTACGACAGTCCGTATGCCGTCTGGTGACGATAGCCAAGATTAAGTTCCATACCCCAGTTCTTCAGTGTCGGACCGTTGATCCAGGTCTGACCACCGAAGCCGATGGCTCCGAGGAAAGCCGGCTGCACGAGCATGTCCTTGGTCTCCTTGAAGAAGAGGTCGTATGAACCGTAGAGCTCACCGCCGAAGAGCGAGAAGTCGGTACCGAAGTTCCACTGTGATGAAGACTCCCACTTCAGGTCCTCGTTGGCCGACTGCGACTTGTAGTAACCTGAGGGCAGCGTACCGGAATACTGTAGATTGAGATCGTAGGCTGTGGAGTTCTCACGGTCAGAACCATAGTTGGCCACGAAGAGTCCGTAGTGAGCCGTATTCGAGTTCATGCCCTGGTTACCGGTGATACCGTAACTGGCTCGGATCTTCCAGTCGCGCAGCCAGTCGGCATCGATATGCTTGGAGAGACGATAGGCCAGAGAGGCTGAGGGGAATGTACCGTACTGGTTGTTCTTACCGAAGCGGCTTGATCCATCGTAGCGCAGGGTGAACGAAGCCAGCAGCAGGTCGTTCCAGTTGTAGTCGATCTTGCCGAAATATGACATCAGTTTGTAGGAGTCGCCAGCACCTGTGACTGTCTGGATACCCGTACCTGCACTGGGCCACATATAGTCTATGGTCTCCAGCGGATACTCCGTACGGCGTGCAGAGAAGTCGGTGTAGTTGTCCTCGTGGGCCTCGATACCCAGAAGCACATTCAGGTTGTGGTTCTCGACGATGTCGAAGTTATACTGCAAGGTGTTCGACCAGGTCCACTTCGTGCTGTGCGTCTGCGACAGGGTGCTGGCGTTGGTGCTGTTCTTCACCACGTCCGAGTCCCATGTGTGCTGCAGGCTGCGGATGTTGCTGTTTGTATAGTCGATACCGAAGTTCGAGCGGAAGAGCATGCCTTTCACAGGCGTGATGTCAACGTAAGCATTGGCAAAGATGCGCCATTTCTTCAGGCGGTTGTCCTTATTATGATAAAGTTCGCGCAGGGGATTCTGGCGGTCACTCATACCACCCACAGGGCCTGAGAAGGTCACACCGTCATCCTCATAGACTGGCAGTGTAGGCGCAATCTTCAGCGCGTTCTCCAGGGGGGCAGCATCTACATTGCTTGAATAAGAGAACTGAGCATTCTCGCCCACGCTGACGATGCTGTTGATCTTGTAACTGCTGTTAAAGCGGGCCGAGAAGTTCTCGAAGTCAGTATGCTTCAGCACACCGTTAGCCTTCTTGTAGCCAAAAGAGAAGAGAGACGAACCCTTATCGGTAGCCTTCGAGAAGGAGAGGTCGTAGTTCTGGGTGACACCCGTACGCCCGATTTCGTCTACCCAGTCAGTATCGCTGTAAATCATGGTGCGCTTGGCATTCATATAGCCATCGTAGAATCCGCCGACGGTGTACTGTTCCATGGCCTCTGTAGCAGGATTATAGACAGAAATGGGCGTGCCACCAGCCACATTAAGTGCCAGACCGTAGTTCTGGGCATAGTCTGTAGGATTCTTGCCGTCGTTCAGTGCAGCCTGCACCAGGGCGGTGGCATACTGCTGGCTATTCAGGAGTTTCATCTTCTGCGACATCCAAGCCATAGAGACCGAAGCGTTGAAGTCGATGTTCACCTTGTCGCCCTTCTTACCTTTTTTGGTTGTAATCACAATCACACCGTTAGCAGCACGCGATCCGTAGATAGAGGCAGAAGCAGCGTCCTTCAACACCTGCATGGTCTCGATATCCGATGAGTTCAGGCTGTTCAGCGAACCGCTGAAGGGGATACCATCCACGATGTAGAGCGGAGCCGTGCTCGAACCACCCATACTGCCGATACCACGAATATGCACATCGGCCTCACCCGAAGGCGAACCATTAGAAGTGATCGTCATGCCGGGCACCTTACCCTGCAACGAGGCCATAGGGTCGGTGTTGCTGGTCTTGAAGTTTTTTGTCTCTACGACTCCTACAGCACCCGTCAGGTCTTGCTTGCGCTGCACCTGATAACCCGTCACCACAACCTCCTGCAGCACCTCTGCATCGTCCTTCATGGTGACGTTCATGCCGTTCTGGGCAGGAAGTTCCATGGTCTGATAGCCAATGTAAGAGATGACGAGGGTTGCTCCGTCATTAACCTTGATTGCGAAGTTACCGTCGAAATCGGTGATTGTACCGTTCGAAGTACCCTTCTCCATCACCGTAGCACCGATGACAGGCTCGCCTGCTCCATCAACTACGGTTCCTTTGATCTCTGTCTGCGCGTACATTATAGTACTCGTCAGAATGAGTGCGAAACTCAGAAATAGTTTTCTTAGTTGCTCCATTGTTGAATTTTTAATTTGGTTAGTACTCATTTTTAATGTGAATTCTGCTGCAAAGGTACGAACCCTTTTATATTAAAACTTGTAATTTTCGTTCATCATCAAGCAAAAATGATACACGAAACAAATGTGGACTATTTTGTCAAAATCCTCAACTATCTTTTATAAAAAGGAAAAGCAGGGCGGTCAGCCCTGCTCTGCTCTTACCTCCATCGGATATTTACCGAAATATTTCTTGAAACAATTGGAGAAGTAGCCCGGTGTGCCGAATCCCACCTCGTAGGCTATCTCGTTGACGGTCTTGGTGGTCGTGGTCAGTAGGACATAGCCCCGTTGCAATCGCATCTGACGGAGCAGTTCTACGGGCGATTGTCCCGTGATGGCCTTCACCTTCCGATACAGTTGCACGCGACTCAGGCCGATCTCCTCGCCCAGTTCCTCCATCTTCAGGTTGGGATTGCCCATATGCTTGCGGATGGCTTCGTTGAGCGTCTCGGCAAAGATGGTGTCCTGCGAACGGGGTGCGGGTGTCTCTTCCTTGGGTGTTTCGAACACCTGGCGCAACGTTCGGCTGTCGGCGTTGGTGTAGAAGAGTGTCTCTTCCACGTTCAGGTCCTGTCGCTGTTTCGTAGCCTTACGGGTCTGGACGTAGGCTCGCCAGATCATCAAGATGGCCATGATGAGCAATGCGATGGTGATCAGACTGCCTATCAGCATCTTGTGCTGCGTATTGTAGAGGCCGAAGTAGTTCTCCAGTTTGTCGTGGATGGTGATGAGGTCGTGGTTCTGCTGCATCAACTCCTTGCTGTTAAGGGCTTCGAGGTTGGCGTTCTCGGGTGTCACGATCATGCTGGGCAACAGGTTGTCGCGCTCGTAGGGCTGTCCTGTCAGGATGTCCAAGGCCAGCCGCACGATCTTCTCGCCGTGGGTCGGATAGACGTAGGAACCGTCTTCCATTCCTTTCTGGACGTAGGCAATGCCTTCATCAAGCCGTCCGTCGATTCCCAGAATCTTGACCCTGTCCCTCAACTTCGCCTCTTTTACGGCCTTATAGGCCCCGTTAGCCATAAAGTCACTGTGGCAAAAGATGATATCGGGCTGCTTTCCCAGAACCAGTTGCCGCTTAACCACCTTATAGGCGGCTTCCGTCGACCAGTCGCTCATAATACTGGTGTACGCCAACTCCGGGTGCGCCTTCATCACCGACTCAAATCCCTGATGCCGCTCCTGTGCTGGCGATGTGGTCATCGTGGCCGTGACCTCAAGCACGCTGCTCCCGACTCCCGACTCTTTCGCCAGACTGACGGCATAGTTGCCCATGGCCTTTCCTGCGCCGACGTTGTCGCCTCCGATAAAAGCAGTATAGTCTTCCGTATCAGCCTTCCGGTCGAAGAAGATGACGGGAATGCCCTTGGCTCTTACCTTTGCAATGGCTTCCACCAGTGGTTCTGCCTGGTTCGGGGCCACCACCAACAGGTCGATGTCACAATTGGCCAGACTGTCTATCTGGCGCTTCTGCAGTTCCGTGTCGTCGTAGGAATCCACGATGCTCACCTTCACGTCCTGTTCATACAGGTGCTGGGCGCCCAGCATCTCCTGGTTCACCTTCTCGCGCCAAGGTCCCTGAGAACACTGTGACACCGCGATCCTGTAGGTCTTACCACTCTCCGAGCAACCCGTCAGCAGGGCTGCCATTAATATAATAAGGTATTTATGCGACTTGTGCATTTGGTCAGGTTATTTATTACACCGCGGCAAAGGTACAAAAAAGAATCCGACCCTGCAACTTTTACCACGTAAAAACTTGCGAATCGGACTTTTGGGGGTGTCTTTCCTGGAAAACAATCTTAATAACCTAATCGTATTACTAACACTAACTAACAATTAACCTAAGTATGTATGAAACTTGACTTCTTTCTGGGTGCAAAGGTAGGCATAAATCGCGGTTCAGGCTTTAAACTTTGTTTCAAATGCTATCAATTATCGTTCATACGACGAAAAAACAGCATTATTTGATGAAAACATCGAGCATAATGTTCACTTTGATCGCTTTCTCGCCCTCCCGAATGGTGACGGGGTGGCTGATGTGCTGCAGCCCCTTCCCGTGTTTCCCTTCTACCGTGAAGGTGACGGGTAGGCACTCCTGACGATTGTGTTCGTCGCGATGGAGCACGATCACACTGCGCTCCTTGGTCTCACCCACAGACATCCGCCCCAGGTCGAAACGATCTGTTGAGAGGCGCAAACCGTCGTCGATACGGATGGGGAACTGCCGCATCAGGGTTTCCTCGGAAGTGATGCAAGTGCCTTCGAGTGAGAGGTGGAGGCGCTTGCGGTTGGGGGAATAGACGACCGTCCCCGTTTCCAGGAACTCACCGCCCTTGCCCTGCGGATTGAAGCGGAGGGTAACGCAGGTGCTGTCGCCAGGAGCAATGACCTTGTCCTTGGTGAACTGGATGGTGGTGCAGCCGCAGGAGGTGTAGCCCTGTACAAGGGCTACGGCCTCAGTGCCGCAGTTGCGTAGCCAGAACGAGCGTTCCACTTCTCCGTTAGACTCTTGGATGGTGCCCAGTGAGAGGGTGGCGAGGCCAAGGACTACCAGTGAATCAACGCCCAACATATTTCCTGCCGTTCTTGATATAAACGCCTTTTCTGAGTGGATAGTGAATAGTGAATAGTGAAGAATTTGCTTCCGCACTGAGAACCTTGCGGCCCAGAAGGTCGTAGACAGAATGGTCCATTGTCGATTGACCTTTGCCGATGGCCTTGATGCCAGTGTCTCCGCCTTGCTTAGGATCGAGCGTCCACGCCCTTACACTGGCCTGCATCTCTGCCGTGGCAAACACCTCTGCACCCGTTGCCTCTGCGTCTTTGGGGAAGAGGCGAACGGAGAAAGCCCAGGTGTCGTTGACGAAGATGTCGGCAATGGAGCCGTCGAGCCAGACGTGCAGGGTCAGTTTTTCGCCCGCATTCACCTTCTTGGGCAACGTGATGGCGTAGATGCCGTTATAGGTTGCCTCCGGGTCACGCTGTTCGCGCAGGAGTTGGGTCAGGTCGAGGGTCAGCGTGCCACGGTCTGTGTCGTAGGTGAGCGATGCCTGCTGGCTGCCCGACTTCAGGAAGTTGAAGCCGCAAGTGCCGGAGGCAACCGTGAATTCGCCCAGTAGTTCTATCTGTCGGCCACTGACGGGTGCCAGTGATTCGATGCCCGTCAGGGCGCCGTTCTTCTCGCAGGTCGTTTCCGTCCGCATGCCTTCCAGTCCGCTGTAGGGCTTCTGTATCAGCGTGCCGTCGGCAGCCAGTGAGATCTCACGCGGCAGTGAGTAGTTGTGCGCCCAGCCCATCTCAAAGTTCTTCTGTGTGGCGAGTTTGTCGGGCACGATGCCGAGCAGCAGCGTCTTACCATCCTTCTGATAGATGGTCGGTGAGAGCAGGCCGAAGCCGTCTTTGCTGATGCCGCCCATCTCAAGATACTGCACGCCAACCGCGTCGGGGGTAAACTTGCCGTCGCTGCCAATGGTGCCTGCCCAGCAGAGGGCGCGCACACCGATACCCGTGCCGAGCGGCGTACAGGTGAAGAGCCACTTGTCGTCATCCATCGGTGTCACGTTCGGCATCTCCCAGAAAGTGCCGTGCAGATTGGCCGTCGAGCCTTGGAAGAAGACGGTGCCGTCGTTCGTCCACGCCCCATTCTCGTACTTATGGAGCGTACAACAGCCCACGCCGTTCTTGCCAGTGCCCACGATCACGTATTTCTGTCCGTTGGCCTCGAAATAGTATGGGTCACGGAAATCAGCGAATCCACCTGCCGGTGTGCCATTGATGACGATGCCCTGCTTCTCCCAGGTCTTCAGTGAAGCATCCGTAGCCTTGGCTTGGGCGATGGTGGCACGGGCATTGTCGACAGCCGTATATAATATATAGGTGTCACCACCGTCCTCATAGACGCTGCCACTCCAGCAGCCCTTGATGTCATACGACTCACCGGGTGCGATGGCTATCGGCTCTTCACGCCAGTCGTAGAGGTTCTCGCTCGAGATGTGTCCCCAGTGCAGACGCGACATATACGGGCCGTTGGCATTCTTCTGGAAGAACACGTGATAGCGTCCGTCGCTGTAGGTCATACCGTGGGTCTCGTTCGTCCATGCGCCCGACGGCATCCCGTGGAACTGCGGCCGCCAGATATTGTCGGTATAACGCTCCGCAGGATAGTTGAAATCGGGGCGAAACTGACTCATGTCCACCAGATTTATGAGAGTGAAGTCTGTGACTTCATTGCTGATACTGATATCGTCGATAGCACCGCAGAAAGCATTAAGCAGCATCTTGCCTGTCCAGGGATCGGTCACGTTGTCCTGATTCTTGCCGATGTAGAAATCGGTTGTGGAGTGAACGATATCGGCTCGGCCCATACGACCCGTAGCTATCTGTCTACCATTCAGGTAGAGCGAAGCGGCATTATTGGCCTTGTCGAGCGTTGCCGTCAGCAGGCACCACTCGCCCCGAGGCAGTTTCTCGTCTGCCAGTATTGTCATTACGAAGCCGGAGGCTGAACCATAACGGAACCGCAAGTCGCCCTGTGAGGAAAGTTCGAAGGCGAACCCCGACTTGGTCTCTTCATCAAGATTGCCGCAGATGGTGGCGAAAGTCGGTGTCTCTTCTGCCACGTCGACCTGCATCATCGGATAGGTCTCTGCAGCCAGTGTCACACTGATGGTCATGGCCTCCGTGCTGAAGGTGCTGACGGGCAAACTCGCACGAACATAGTTAGAATAACCATCGAAGCGCAAGGCCTCGCCGTCGATGCCAGTAATGGTGCAGGCGGGTAGTTGACTGCTGACGATGTAGTCTGTGTTTGTCACTGTTTCTGTCGTTTTGCCGTCATGCAGCGACATGTCAAAATGAGCCACTTGGGTCTGGGCCATTGCTCCTGTCTCCAGTGCTGTCAGCAGGGCCGTAAGTAGTAAGTTCTTCAGTTTCATATCTTGTCGTATTAATCTATTTGGCTGCAAAGTTACGATAAAAACCGCTTTGCCTCATTAAAATTTGTTTCAAATAATGCAAAATATCGTTCATCTGTACGTTTTAACCTTAATAAGGCAGCGTTAACACTCGGTTATCGCTGCCCATCCTAACTAATTAACTAATAATATGTGAATCTTATTTCAGATAGCCGATACAGTTGGCGGTGAACTTCTCCAACTGGTTCTGATACTGGTTCGTTCCGCCGATGTTCCACTCGTAGGCGGCAAGGCCGACAGCGAGGATACGGCCAGCGAAAGTGCTGGTAGGCTCGAAGTCGATGATACCGGCGCAGCAGTAGTCGACGACGTGGTTCCAGGTGCCGAGGACGTGCGAGTTGGTGGTGTCTTCCCACATCTTCACCACGTTAGGCTCTGCGGCCAGACCGTAGGCGTTGAGGTCCCACATACAGTTGTGGTCACCCTTCACACCAGCTCCCTCGAAGCAGTAGATGCTACGCTCGTAGAGTCCGCTGACGAAGTCCATGCCCCAGTAGATGTCGTGGCCGGAGTGGTCGTAGATCTGTCCCTCGGTGTTGCCGATGATGGGCTGCGAGCCCCAGACGTCGCCATTGTCTCCGCCTTCGCCATTGCCGAAGATGCCGGGTGCATAGGCTTCTGCGATACGGCCGACGGCGACGGTGAGTTGGGTGGCGTGGTTGGTGAGCAGCAGGTTACCACCGTCGGCCGTGAAAGCCTTCAGGGCATTGATGGTCTCTGCCGAGGCAAGGTCGCCGGGCAGGTTCTGCCAGCCGTGCTCCACGCCGATGCGGTCGCACATCACCCAGCACATCGGGTTCTGCTCGATGTCGAGTTGGTCGATGGTGGCAGGCGTCAGGAGCACACCCTTACCCTGATTGACATAGTTCTGCTGGAACCAGGCCACGGCATCCTTCTCGTCGGCACTCTGGGTGTAGTCGTTGGGTACGAGCATGGCCACTTTCTGGTCGGCAGGTGCAGCGACGTAGGAGAGACAGTTGCTGGTGAACTTCTCCAGTTGGTCCTGATAGGGGTTGGCGACGCCGATGTTCCACTCGTAGGCAGCCAGACCGACGGCGAGGATGCGACCAGCGAAGGTGCTGGTGGGGGCGAAGTCGATGATACCGGCACAGCAGTAGTCAACCACGTGGTTCCAAGTACCGAGTACGGTCGAGTTGGTCATGTCCTCCCAAGCCTTCACCACATTAGGCTCCGGAGCGAGGCCGTAGGCGTTGAGGTCCCACATACAGTTGTGGTCGCCCTTCACACCGGCTCCCTCGAAGCAGTAGATCGAACGCTCATAAAGTCCGCTGGTGAAAGTCATGCCGCGATAGATGTCATGGCCTGAGTGATCGTAGATCTGTCCCTCGGCGTTACCGATGATGGGCTGTGAGCCCCAGACATCGCCATTCTCTCCACCTTCGCCATTGCCGAAGATGCCGGGTGCGTAGGCGTCAGCGATACGGCCGACAGCAACCGTCAACTGAGTGGCGTGGTTGGTCAGGAAGAGGTTACCACCGTCAGCGGTGAACGACTTCAGAGCGTTGATGGTCTCTGCGGAGGCAAGGCCGCCAGGAAGATTCTGCCAGCCGTGCTCTACACCAATGCGGTCGCACATCACCCAGCAGGCGGTCTGCTTCTCAATGTCGAGATTGTCAATCGTGTTCGGGGTAACGAGCACACCCTTGCCAGTGTTGACATAGTTCTTCTGGAACCAGGCCACGGCATCCTTCTCGTCGGCACTCTGCTCGTAGTCGTTGGGCACGAGCATGGCCAACTGAGAGCCGCCTTTCTGCACCTCGTAGAAGATGTTGAAGCGCACGGTCTGACCTTCTGAAACACGGCCGTCGCTGTAGCGGGCCTTCACGGTATAGGCTACGTCGACATTCGTCGGTGCCTTCTTGATGAGATAACTGCTGATAACCTCGTCGATATTAGTCACATCGTCGTTGTCTTTAATAATCTGGACACCTGTCTGACCTTGCATGGAGGGATTGGTCCAAGTGAGGTTAACCTGACGGCTGCCGTCGGCGTATTCGGCCACGAGATTGGTCACGGCTTCGCTGTACTTGGCGGCTTCGTACTCTACATCGGAGCAGGAAGTAAAGCCACAGATTGCACAGATTACACAGATGAATTTATTGATAGTCTTCATAATTTTCATTCTTTCATTATTCATTCTTTCATTTTTACTTGTAGAGTCCATTAGAGTTCTCAATCTGTGAGATGGGTATCGGCAGGTAGAGTTCATCTTCGGTCACACTGGCTCCGGCGTAGTAGGGACGGAGGCTGGATTCCTCCTGCATATACTTGTTGATGGTCTCGACGGCAGTACCCCAGCGGAGCAGGTCGAACCAGCGCTGACCTTCCATTGCGAGTTCCAGGCGGCGCTCCATGCGCACGGCCATGCGGGCACGGTTCTTGGTCCAGGCGAGATTGCCGTCCCAGTCGGAGGGATAGGCGGCTACATAGTAGTCTGCCTTTGAGGGATCGAGGTCGACGGGTGTGTAACTGCCGTTGACACTGCGGGCGGCCTTCTCACGAATTTGATTTACGAGGTCGCGGGCTTCAACGAGGCGCAGGTCTTCGGCGGCATTGCTGCCTGTAGCCTGCTCTACGAGGGCCTCGGCCTTCAGCAACAGGATGTCGGCATAGCGGATGAGCATGAAGTTCAGACCCGAGGCGCCCCAGGGGAATCCTTGTACCATGTCGGGACTGGAGGGGTCGATGAGGCCTTTCTTGCCTGAGTATTCACCGTAGGTGTTGTAGTCGCGGCACCAGCCCTGGGTGTAGAGGTGTCCACGGAAGGGGAAGCCGATGCGGCCAACGGTGAGGTCGAGGCGCGGATCGATAGTGCCGGAGTAGTCGCTGGTAAGGCGGACGCTGTTGAAGGTGCCGTCGAGGTAGGGCAGACCATTGGCGTCGGTGCGGAAGGCATTGACCAGATTCTGGGAGGCGAGGAAGAAGTCGTCGCCTGAGCCAAAGACATTGCCCTCGGAGCGGGTGGTGTTCAGCAGATTGCAGAAGTTGATGTGGATGTTGTCGTTGGCTGTCGAGAACTGGATAGCCATGATACTCTCCTTCTTGTTGTTGAACTCGAGTTTCGACATGTCGGCAAAGTTGTCGTAAAGCTGATACTTGCCACTCTTGATGACGACATCGGCCCATCGCTCTACCTCGGCCCACGAACTGGTCTGGGCATTGACCTTGGCCAGCAGGGCGGCAGCGACATATTTGGTGAAGCGACCAGGCTGATCCTGCGTCTCATGCATGGCGTTGTAGGCTTCCTCAAGGTCGGCCTTGATGGCACTGTAGATCTCGTCACGCGAGAGATTGCCGTTGGGCACAGTCTTCGGATCATCGTTCTCAGTGAAATAGGGTATGCTCTTGAAGATGCGGTTCAGGTCGAAGTAGTACCAGGCACGGAGGGTCTTCAACTCACCGATCAGGGCTTCCTTGTCGCCGACGCTGCCGGCATCGTTGATGGCCTGCATGGCCTTGTGGACACGGGCGATACCGAGATAGTTGTTTTCCCACTTGTTCAGACAGGTGGCATTGTCGCTGGAGATGTTGGATATCTCCAACTGGTGGATATTGGCCTCCATGGAGACTCCCTCGCCGCCTTTATAGGCATCGTCGGAGCGGACATCGAAGACCCAGTTGGTGATGGGGCCGGCAAAGGCGGCGTTGTTGTCGTCGAAGAAGTGGGCTTCCAGTCCCTGATAGGCTGACGACATCAGACCCTCGATCGACTCGTCGGTCAATTGGTCGGCGGTGAACTCTCCCTGTGGGGCCAGTTCGAGCTGGTCACTGCAAGCAGTGAAGCCACAGATTACACAGATCGCACAGATGAATTTATTGATTGTCTTCATAATTTTTTACTTTTTTACCTTTTTACTTTTTTACCTTTTCACTTTTTCACCTTTTCACTCTCTTTTAAAACGTCAGGTTCAGACCGAGGGTGAATGTGCGGGCGCGGGGATAGAGACCGCTATCGACACGGGCTCCATAGCCGCCGAGGATCACTTCGGGATCAAGACCCTTGTAACTGGTAATGGTAAAGATGTTCTCCACCTGACCGAATACGCTGATGTTAGAGGCGTAGATCTTGGTGGCTATGTGCTTCGGCAACTGGTAGGCCAGCTTGAGGTATTTCAGTTTCAGGTACGAGCCATCCTCCACGAAGTAGTTCGACATGCGGGTCTCGTTGTTGTTGTCTACCATCGTCAGGGCGGGAATCGAGGCGCCTGTGTTGTCGGGGGTCCAGGCATCGAGGATGTCGACGCCGTGATTGGTCGACGAGCCGCCGCCGTAGTGCATGAACTCCAGCTGGCGACGGGTGGTGTTGTAGATGTCGAAACCGAACTCGCCAGAGAAGAAGGCCGACAGCGTGAAGTCTTTATAGTTGAGGTCGAGGTTCAGACCCATGGCGAAGTCGGGGTTCGGGTCGCCAATGATGCAGCGGTCGGCATCGTCGACCACACCGTTACCGTCGATGTCGCGGAAGATGAGTCGGCCTACGCCCTTGCCCTGCTGGATGGCGTGATTGGAAACCTGATCCTCGTCCTGGAAGATGCCGTCGCAGACGTAACCGTAGTAGACACCCATCGGCTGACCGACCATGAGGCGGTAGTCGCCGCCCTGAGAGGTGACCACGTCGTTGAACTTCACCAGTTCGTTCTTATACTGTGAGAGATTCAGGGTGGCGTTCCATGAGAAGTCGCCATACTCGGGTGAGCGGTAGGTGGCGGTCAGCTCCCAACCGTTGTTCTTCATCTCACCGGTGTTCATCCACATGGCTGCTCCTTCGCCCTCCACGGAGAGTGTCGGAGGAATGGTGAGCATGTCCTTGGTATTCTTCCAGAAATAGTCGAACGAGAGGCTCAGGGCTCCGCTGAACAGGTTGGCATCGATACCGAAGTTGGTCTGGGTGGTGGTCTCCCATTTCAGGTCGCGGTTACCGCTGGAGGCGGCCACGATGCCGGGTACTACCGAGTTGTTGGTGCCGTTCAGGTCGTACGATCCGTGCCGCAGGTTGTAGGCGTAACGGGTGTAGTAGGCATAGTTGTCGCTGATGGCTGAGTTACCATTCTGACCCCAGGCCAGACGGAGTTTCAGGTTGTCGATAACCTTAGTGCGCGGGAAGAACTTTTCTTCGGAGATACGCCAGGCGGCAGAGAAGGCGGGGAAGACTCCCGAGTTGTTATCCTTGTGCAGGCGGGATGTCTGGTCTCGGCGCAGAGTGGCACTGATCAGATAGCGGTCGGCATAGTTGTAGTCGAGCTTGCCGAAGAGAGAGAACAGCGCCCACTCGGCTTTGCCGCCACCGACGGTCTGTTCGCCGCCACCGGCACCGATCTGCATGTAGTCTACATCTTCGAAAGCGTAGTCGCGATTGGCACCGCTCAAGTCTTCAGAGCGATATTTGATGAACTCTGATCCGAGCAGAGCAGTCAGGTGGTGAACACCGGCGAAGGTTTTCATATAGTTGGCTGTGTTGGTCCAGGTGTAGGTGTCGCCCTGTCCGTAGGCACGGCTCACGCTGTTCATGTCGGAGGGCTGGATGCGACGACCCAGGTTCTTGTTGAAGTACTGGGTATGCTCGATACCGAGGTTCGACTTCAGCGTCAGGCCCTCGATGGGCTTGATGTCGATATAGGCATTGCCAAAGATGCGCCACGACTCATTCGAGTTGTCACGGCCATTGTACAGTTCGTGGACTGGGTTGGAGATGTCGGAACCGCTAAGTACCATCGGATTGGTAAACACGCCGTCGCTGTCGGTGACGGGGATGGCAGGATGCTGACGCATGGCAGTATAGGGGATGCCTCGGTCGTCGCCAGTGCCATAGCCGCGATCGGTCCACTGGGCAATCATCAGGTTCTCACCCACGCTGAACACCTTACTTATATTATAGGTGGAGTTCAGACGGGCGGTATAGCGACGATAGAACGTGTTGTTCATCAGACCGTTCTGGTTGATATAGTTGCCAGAGAGCAGGAACGAGCCTTTCTCACCGCTTTGGGAAACGCTGGCCGAGAGGTTGTTGGTCCAAGCAGAGGAGAAGACCTCATCCTGCCAGTTGGTATCTGCAGCGTGTACTTTCCCGTCGGCATCAAGATACTCTCTCAGCTGCGGTGTGGTGCCACTGCCGTAGAAGGGGTGCGAGGGGTTCAGACCGGCATTGGTGTTGGCGGTCCAGTAGGCTAATCCCCACTGCTCGGCATTCAGCACGTCGTACTGCTTGGCTATCGTGTTCAGCGAAGCGGTGTAGTTCACGTTCACCGTCACCTTGTCGCCCTTACCTTTCTTGGTGGTGATGATGATGACGCCATTGGCAGCACGGCTACCGTAGATGGAGGCTGATGAGGCATCTTTCAATACCTGAATACTCTCAATATCAGCGGCGTTGAGTGAGTTGAGATTCTCCGTAGTAGCCACACCGTCGATAACGTAGAGGGGAGAGGCGCCGTTCACCGTACTCATACCACGTACGCGGATCGAAGCACCGCCACCGCCGGGGGCTGCATCAGTCACGATGTTCACGCCAGGTAGTTTGCCTTGCATGGAGTTCAGCATGTTGGGGTCGCTCTCACTCTTGGCACCCTTCATGTCCATCACGGCGACAGCACCAGTCAGGTCGGCCTTACGCTGTGTTTGGTAACCTGTTACCACCACCTCCTGCAGTTCTCTGGCATTGTCTTTCATCGTGACTTGCATGCCGTCCTGAGCGGGCAGCTCCTGTGTCTCAAAGCCGATGTAGGAGAACACAAGCGTGGCCCCTGCTTCGACCTTCAATTTGAAATTTCCGTCAAAGTCGGTGACTGTACCGTTTGACGTTCCCTTTTCCATGACCGTTGCTCCGATGACCGTCTCACCAGTAGCATCAACCACGGTACCTGTAATCTCTGTCTGCGCGTACATTATAGTACTCGTCAGAATGAGTGCGAAACTCAGAAATAGTTTTCTTAGTTGCTCCATTGTTGAATTTTTAATTTGGTTAGTACTCATTTTAATGTGAATTCTGCTGCAAAGGTACGAACCAATAGGTTGGACGGTGTTAAAATATCGTTCATCCGATGCAAAATTTGTTGCAATGTAACAAATTTGCAAGTAAATGAACGATATTTTACAGAATTGGCTTGTCTTCTATTTGTGCTAAATCGGCCCATCTCTCCCTTCTATCTTCGGAATGGCCTTTAGATAAAGGGAATCTTTAAAAACGACCTCTCCCTTCATCTCTCCCTTTTCTCTCCTCTTATTACTCCCCATATTTATCCTCACACACACCTTATATATATTATAAGAAGGCAAAATAGCAACTTTGTGCATAAAATGACACAAAATAGCAAGGAAAAGCATAGTAAATATCAGAAAAAAGTTGTACCTTTGCAATCTGAATGAAAAAACGCTATGAGAAGCGCGTTCATATTACTACCGAAGACTGCCTGAAGGAGAGCAGATTTAACGTTTTTGATATTCAATACTTATGGAGAGAAATTTGATTTTGGCTGACGAGACTCCAGGAGTCTCCCAGCAGGGAACGCTCGCCATCGAACTGTTCCTCAATGAGAACTACCGCTTCCGCCGTAACATCCTGAACGGAAAAGTGGAGTTTGCGATCTTGCCGAAGGCAGCCCCTGCTGCCGAAGGCCTCTCAAGCGACTTCGATGAAGCCGGATTGGAATTTCGTCCGCTGATCCCAGCGGCCCAGAACAGCATCGTCATCCGTGCCAAGCGTGAGCAGATTCTGGAGAAGGGCAGTCCCAAGACGGAAATCAAGGAGTATGTGGAGTCGGAGGAGGTGCCTGAGTACAATCCGGTTCAGGATCTCCTCCGCCGTCTGCCTGTGTGGGACGGACAGAACCACATTGCCCATCTCTTCAGCCGACTGCCTGCCATCAGTTCCGAACAGTTGAACTATCTCACCATCTGGCTGCGCTCAGCCGTTGCCCATTGGCTGCAGATGGACATGCTGCACGGCAACGAATGCGTGCCCACACTTATCGGACAGCAGGGCTGCGGCAAGACTGTTTTCGTCCGCCGACTGTTGCCGCCACAGTTGCGCGAGTACTTCCTGGGCCATCTGAACCTCTCGAATAAGTTCGACAAGGAGATGGCGCTGACCAACAATCTCTTCGTGAACCTCGATGAACTCGAGGCCATCCGTCCCAGCCAGCAGGCTTCGCTGAAGCAGACGCTGTCTGTCAGTAAGGTGAACGGCCGTCCTATCTTCGGACGTACTCAGGAGGATCGCCCTCGATTCGCCTCTTTCGTCGCCACCACAAACAACCGCCATCCTTTGCAGGATGCGACGGGCAGCCGTCGATACATCTGCATCCGGATTCCCGATGGTCAGATAATCGACAATACGGGAGAGATCGATTACGGCCAGCTCTATGCGCAGGTGGTCTATGAGTTGCAGGAGTTGAAGGCCCCCTATTGGTTCAGCAACGACGAGGTGGCCCGCATTCAGCAGATGAATCAGGAGTTTATGGAGCAGAAGGACCTCGGCGAGATGTTCGTCGCCTGCTTCCGTCAGCCAAAGGATGGTGAGGTGGTGAAGAAGATGAACTGTGACCAGCTGATCAGCATCATTCAGAAAGATTATCCTTCGTTGCAGAAGACGATTGGTAACAAGGTGCGACTGGGCAAAATCGTCACGTCTCTCGGTTTCAGTCACAAGGAACGTGCCCACGTGGCCTACTACGAGGTCGTTCCTCTCCACGCCGCCTGAGGGTCCATGGTAAGCAACAGCTGAGGGATGAGGGAGAGAAAAGGGAGGGATCGGGAACATCCCTCCCTATCTGTTTGCCCTTTGTACTAAGGCGTTTCCGAAAAAAAGGGAGGGTTGAGCCCAAAAGCAGGTCTGTTAGTCATCAAAAAGGCAATAATCTTGATAGGGATGCCTTGTATAGGGGGATAACAGGCATCTCCATCTGTGTAAACTTCCATCGTTAACTTCGTTAGTAGGCACTCCTTTCTGGGAGAAAGGTTAGACCTTTCTCGGAGTTTCAAGGCAGGAAACTCGGAGTTTCCCTATACCAAACTGCCAGTTTCCTTAGCCCAAACTCCCAGTGCTGGGCATAATGTTCCTGAGTTTATAGGTCGGAGGGGCTGATGCCGAACTCGTCTTTAAAGCATTTAGTGAAATAGGAGGGAGCGGTGAAGCCGACCTCGTAGGCCACCTCGGAGATGTTCTTGTCGGTGGTGAGCAACAACTGGTAGGCACGATTCAGGCGAGCCGTACGCAGCAGTTCGTTGGGGGATGATCCGGAGATGGCCTTCACCTTACGGTAGAGCTGTACACGACTGAGGTTCATAGCAGCGGCCAGATCGTCAACGCTGACGTCGCTGTCGGCCAAACGAGCCTCGACCACATCCTTGAAACGAACGATGAAAAGTGGCTCAGGCGAATCGTTGGAGTTGGACTCGGCCTCGCTGACTTGCTCGTCTGTAGGACGGTCATCAGCCTGACTCTGTGACTGCTCAGACTGTTCGGGCACTTCCATGTTCCACAGATTATTAACCACTCGCTCGTGCTGGGCGGAGATCTTACTGCGGTGATAGAGCCAGAAGAGAACCATAGCCAACACGAGCAGCGCGATCAGAATGAGTGCCAGCAGCGTGATGGTGCGCTGGGTGGCAAGCTGATGAAGATAATTGCTGGCCTGCTGCTGGAGCTTGTCCAGGTTCTGTGCCTGTCGCATCACCTCGTCACTTTCGAGCAGTAGGACTTTGGCATTGTCGCGTGTGACGAGGGCAGAGGTGAGCAGGGTTTCTTTCTCGTAAGGCTTGCCGTCGAGGATGTCGAGGGCCAACTGTAAGAGCTGGTCGCCGCGAGTGGGATAGATATAAGTGGCGTCGAGCAGGGAGTCGCGCACCTGCTGAATGCCACCGTCCTCTCCTGGCAGGCCGTCGATGCCACAAAAGAGTGGAGTGTGGAGTGAGGAGTGTGGAGTGAGAAGTGAGGAGGTGGACGACGGGGTGCTATTCAGTTCCATGAAGGCCTTGCGGGCACCGATGGCGGAGCGGTCGTTATGACCAAACACCAGATCGATGGCCTGGAGATCGCCTTGATAGTCTTTCACGGCCTGATAGGCTGTCGGTTCCGTCCAGTCTCCTTGGATCGTGGCTACAATCTCCACATCAGTATTCTTAAGTGCATCGGTGAAGCCGTTGTGACGTTCTACGGCCGGCGAGGATCCTTTCAGTCCCAGGATCTCCATCACCTTTCCTTTGCCGTTCAGTCGCGATACGACATATTCTCCCATCTGATGTCCCATCTCGTAGTTGTCGGCACTGACGAAGGCCGTGTATTTCTGCGAGTCGGTCTTTCGTTCAAAGACGATGACAGGGATGCCCTTGTCGTAGGCCCGGTCGATGGCTGGATTGACAGAGGAGAGTTGGTTGGGGGCGACGATGAGCAGGTCGATGCCGATGTCCACCAGACTGTCTATCTGTTGTATCTGACGTTCGGAGTTGTCAAGGGCAGAGGCAAAGCGCAGCTCTACGCCCTCATGGAAATTGGTTTCCATCTTCATCTCCGAGTTCTGCCAGTTACGCCAGATATCCTCTGAGCATTGGGATACACCGATGATATAATGGGGTTTCTTCTCGGAGCATGAGGCCAGCATAAGCCCCATTCCAGCGAGCATCCATAGAGAAAATAGTTTTCCTTTCATGGGCTGATTAATCAATTCAACGCCACAAAGATACAACAAAAATGTGAAAAGAGAAAGTAAATAAGGAAAAAATTTTGTACCTTTGCCGATTGAATGGCGAAATATAATATTTCTACCCTCGATAACGGACTTCGTGTTATCCATCTGCCGTCGGCGTCACAGGTGGTGTGGTGTGGCTATGAGCTGGCTGTCGGCTCTCGTGATGAGTTGTCAGGCGAAGAGGGACTGGCGCACTTCTGTGAACACATGACTTTCAAGGGTACAGCGCGGCGCAGTGCCCTACAGGTCATCAATGACTTGGAGAGTGTGGGCGGTGAGCTGAACGCATTCACCAACAAAGAGGATACCGTGTTCTATGCTGCCGTCACGAGGGATCACTTCATGAAGGCTGTTAATCTGCTGACAGACATCGTCTTTAACAGCCTGTATCCCCAGCATGAGATAGACAAGGAGGTGGAGGTGATCTGCGATGAAATCGAGAGTTATAACGACTCTCCTTCTGAGCTGATCTACGATGAGTTTGAGAATCTGCTTTTCAAGGGTCATCCTCTGGGACATAATATCCTTGGTAAGGCAGAGCTGTTGCGTGGCTTCACGACGACCGATGCCCTGCACTTCACTCGCAGGCACTATCGACCTGACAATGCCGTGTTCTTCGTCTATGGCGATGTGAACTTCAAGCGGCTGTGTGACGTTTTATCGAGGAGTGAGCGCTTGAGCTCTGCTCGCTTGCTTTCAGAGGGACGCAAGAATCGTGATGCGGTAGACCATTTCCTCCAAGGTAATCTCACTCCATACTCCCCACTCCTCACTCCTCAAGAAGTAATCATTGAAAAAGACACCCACCAGGCTCATGTGATGCTTGGCACTCGTGCCTATCGTTTTGATGACCCCAGGCGCATGACCCTATACCTATTGAATAATATAATAGGTGGTCCGGGCATGAATGCCCGACTGAACCTCTCGTTGCGAGAGCGGCATGGCCTTGTCTATACGGTGGAGAGTTCGATGGCCGCCTATTCCGATACGGGGGTGTGGAGTGTCTATTTCGGCTGCGATCATCATGATGTCAACCGCTGTCTGCGACTGGTCCGTCGGGAACTGGATCGTATGATGACCCGTCCGCTCTCTGCCTCACAGCTGATTGCTGCCAAACGACAGCTGAAGGGACAGCTCGCCATCGCCTGCGACAACCGAGAACAGTTTGCCCTCGACTTCGGCAGGAGTTTCCTCCATCATGGACATGAGCGTGATATAGACATCCTCTTTGCCCGTATCGATGCCGTTACGTCGGAGGACATACAACAAGTGGCAGAAGAACTCTTCTCTGCCGATAACCTTACAACACTTATTTTCAGATAAAGCCGTCAGGCGTACCTCTTGAGGTATTGGCGGATGGCTTTGCGGGCGATGCTGAGACGGTTCTCAACCGACTTGTAGCCCTCGTTGAGCTGTTGGGAGATCTCACTGACCTTCATGTCGCCATAGATGTGAAGGCGATAGGCTTCGCGACAGTTCTCTGGCAGACGGGCAAGACCGTGCTCCAACTGTTCCAAGATCTCATGGGCAGAGAATACCGACTCCAAACTGTTGTCGCTTGACTCCTGACCTCTGCTGATGTAGTGCTCAAACTGTTCGTGGTGAGAACGGCGACGGAAGTAGGTCGCGATGAGGTTTCGTGTGACGGTGTACACCAGTGCGGGCATCGTCACCTCGGAGATCATCTTGTCTGTTGTCAGCAACCTGAGGAAGACATCTTGTACGATGTCTTCCGCCAAGCAGCTGTCGCCGAGACGACTGCTGACGTAGGCCAGCAGTTCGTCGCGGTGAGCAATGTAATAGTTGATTAAAAGTTCTTGTTTTGCTTGCGACCTGATGTCAAGGGGATGGTTACTCATTCACAACCTTTTTAATGGTACCATCCTCATTGTAGAACAGGCGCTGTACCTTCAGTGAGCGCAGATGGGTGACGTCGTTGGAGGGCACACAGTCGTGGTAGAACAGGAACCACTCACCCTTGTACTGCACGATGCTGTGGTGGGTCGTCCAGCCGACGACTGGGTCGAGAAGCACACCCTGATAGGTGAACGGGCCGTAGGGGTTGTCGCCGATGGCGTAGCAGAGGAAGTGGCTGTCGCCCGTGGAGTAGCTGAAGTAGTATTTGCCATTGTACTTGTGCATCCACGATGCCTCGAAGAAGCGGTGAGGATCACCGGCCTTCAGGGGCTGACCGTCCTTGTCAATGACGATGACATCACGAGGTGCCTCGGCAAACTGCATCACGTCGTCGCTCAGTCGAACCACGCTGCTGGGCAGGGCTGGCACGTCGGCGGGGGCATAGAGCTGGGTATTCTTGTCGGCGGCCGGACCGAGGTCGACGCCTTCCTTCTGAAGCTTCTGCGGAGCCTTATACCACTGGAGCTGACCACCCCAGAGACCACCGAAGTAACAATATATCTGTCCGTCGTCATCCTTGAACACGCAAGGATCGATGGAGTAGGAGCCGCGCATGGGGTGCTCCTGGGGAATGAACGGGCCCTCGGGCTTGTCGCTGACGGCTACGCCCAGGTGGAACACGCCATTATAGTCCTTGGCAGAGAAGATGAGGAAATATTTGCCGTCCTTCTCGACAACATCGTTGTCCCACATCTGCTTTTCGGCCCAGGCCACCTGCTCCACATCGAGGATCTTACCATAGTCGGTCACCTCACCGTTCTCCACGTCCTCCAGGGAGATGACGTGATAGTCCTTCATCTGGAAGTGTCCGCCGTCGTCGTCGAAGGCAGCACCGGCCTCCCAGTCATGGGAAGGATAGACAAACAGTTTTCCGTTAAACACATTGGCAGAAGGGTCTGCGTAAAAGTCTTTGGGATAAAGATAACGTGGTTTCATATACTTTGAACTTTAAATATTATAATTACTTCACTTTCACTTTTCGCTCCTCATTCCTCACTTTTCACTCCTAAGAGACGGCGGCGCCCGGACAGCTCTGCCTGCATGCTTTCATTATACTCTTTGCTGATAGGGTAGAAGTAAAGGGCGACCACGCCGACACCGAAGAGGATGGCGGGGACAATACTCGACACAAGGCGAATGCCTTCCATGGCCGACTCATTCTGAATGACCTCACCACCGGAGACATAACCGAACATACTGATAATCACACCCGCGATGGCACCTCCCAGTCCCAGTCCTAACTTCAGGGCGAGGATGATGCCGGAGAAGCAGAAGCCTGTGGCGCGACGGTAGTTCTGATATTCGATATGGTCGGCCACGTCGCCAACCATTGCCCACAGCAATGGAACGGTGGGGGCATAGGCCAGCGACTTCAGGATGTTGAGTACGAACAGAAGACTGACATCTGTCGGCGAAGGGATATAGAAGAGGGCGGTAAAGAAGGCGGTCAGTGACAGGCACACGATAAACACCTTCTTCTTGCCATACTTGTTGGCCAGATATCTGGATAGCAGGATAACACCGGCGAACTGCACGATGGCCCCCGTCATATTAAATAAGGAGAACCCCATGGAGTAAGCTTCCTTCAGCTCGATATGAAATCCGAAGAAACTGAGGAAGTCGTAGAGCGACTTCTGGTCGATGTTATATTGGAAGTAGAAGTTCATGGCCGATCCCCACATGGCCAGTGTGATAAAGAGGGCAAAGGTGAGCAGGGCCATCGAGTTCCACGACACGTCGGAGAGCGTGTCTTTGATATCCTCTTTGATATTGGTCTCTTGGGCGGGAGGAGGCTGGATACGCTCCTTCGACACCATGAAGGTGACGATGAACAGTATCAGGGCGATGCAGGCGAAGAGGGCGATGGTGCACACCCAACCGTGTTGCTTGTTACCCTGTCCGAAGGTGTCGACGAGAGGAAGCGTCAGGCCCTGTACGATGAACTGGGCGATGGTGACGGCCACGAAACGGATGGTGGTGATACTCGTGCGCTCCTTGATGTCGCTGGTCATCACACCACCTAACGAGGCATAGGGGATGTTGTTGAAAGAATAAGCCGTCATCATCAAGACATAGGAGATGGTCGCATAGACGGCCACCATCGACTTCTCCTGAATGCCGGGATTGTAGAAGGCAAGGACATAGAACACGCAGAACGGGATGGCCGTCCACAACACCCAGGGGCGGAACTTACCCCATCGGGTCTTAGTACGGTCGGTGAGAATGCCCACCGTAGGATCTACGATGATGGCAGAGAGACTTCCAATCATCAGGATGCTACCCGCCACAGCGCCATCCAGCCCGAAGACGTCCGTATAGAACTTTAGCTGGAAGATCATCATCATCTGGAACACCAGATTGGCGGCGACATCTCCTAACGAGTAGCCAAATTTCTCCCCGCGAGATATTTTTTGTGAAGCATAATCCTTCATTGTTCTGCTTTCTATTTCTAATATACGCCTGATTTTGTTTGCAAAGTTAAACAAAAATACGCCAACGGACATTACGATATGTTACAGACACTTTTTGAAATGTTTCATAAGGCAAGAAAAATAAAGTTTTTGATGATTTCATCGAAGTTTTTTAGTATATTTGCATCATCAAATCATGATCTGATGAAGAAAATTCTTTTTTTGATGGCTGCTCTGTGGAGTGTGTCATTCGTAGAGGCAAAGGTGTCTTTACCCCAACTTTTTCAGTCGGGCATGGTGCTCCAGCGTGGCAAGCCCATCCCTGTCTGGGGAACGGCAGATGCTGGTGAGACCGTGACCGTGACCTTCAATAAGAAACAGTACACTGCTGTTGCCGACGAGCAAGGTCGGTGGCGGGTGGACCTGCCTCAGATGAAGGCAGGAGGCCCGTATATATTAGAGGTGAGAGATGAGAAGGGAGAGGTGAGAGATATCACGGATGTCCTCGTGGGCGACGTGTGGCTCCTGTCCGGACAGTCGAACATCGATGTGACTATCGAGCGTGTCTATCCGCAGTACGTGAATGAGATCGACAGCTACGAGAACCAGCAGATACGGATGTTCCGTGTGCAGAACGAGACAGATATTCACGGGGTGAAGGACGATATCCGTCCGACGTCCATCAACTGGAAGCCAGTCAACAAACAGAATGCGTGGCTCTTCTCCGCTGTGGGCTATTTCCTTGGCAAGCGGATGTTTGAGAAGGTGAAGGTGCCACAGGGCATCATCGTCAACAGTTGGGGTGGAACGCCCATCGAGGCCTGGATATCAGCAGACTCCCTGAAACGGGATTATCCCCAGCTGATCGCCAAGGCTGCCCTCTATCAGAACGACAACTATGTGAAGGCCCAGATGCAGGCCAATGCCGAGGCCAATAACCAGTGGCAGAAACTGCTTGATACCGCCGATCCCGTACAAGCCTATCCGCTTCCCCTTTACGATGACTCCGACTGGCAGACCATCGACCAGAACAACTGGAGTTGGCGCGGTGTCGGCAGCGTGTGGCTCCGACAGCATATAAATATAAATAAGGAACACGCGCGCAAGTCGGCCCGACTGTTATTAGGCACGCTCTTCGATCAGGACGTGACATACCTCAACGGTCAGGAGATCGGACACACCTACTATCAGTACCCGCCGCGTCGCTACGACATCCCCGAGGGTCTGCTCAAGGAGGGTGACAATGTCATCGCCGTGCGTTTCATCAACAAATACGGGGCTGTCCACTTCATTCCCGAGAAGCCTTATATGCTCTGCTTTGGTGACGACCGCCTCTCGCAGAATCCCCTGCCAAAGGATGTTATCCCCTTGAGTAAAGAGTGGAAGATGCACGTAGGGGCAGAGATGCCCCAGTGTCCCAGCGGTGACGTGTCGCTGCAGAACCTGCCCACCACCCTTTATAATGCCGTACTTCATCCCCTGGCACCTTATGCCATCAACGGTGTGGTGTGGTATCAAGGTGAGTCGAACACAGGTAACCCGGCCCCATACGCCGACTATCTGAAGAAGTTGATGGGCTGCTGGCGCGATCGCTGGCAGAATCAGCAGATGCCCTTCATCATCGTGCAGTTGGCCAACTACGATGGACGGCAGCAGACGGGGATCCCCCGGCCGATCGTCTATCAGTCGGAACCCGTCAACAGTGGTTGGGCACAGCTCCGCGAGGCCCAGCGCACAACGGCTAAGGCCGATCCCTATGCCGAGTTAGCGGTCATCAACGACTTAGGTGAGACCGTCGATATCCACCCGCTTCGCAAAAAGGAGGTGGCTGAGCGCATCGGCCTCTGCTTCGACCGCCTTGTCTTTAATAATAAGGTGAAGCTCTCGCCAGAGATTGTCTCTGCCGAAGTGAAGGATAGCGAGATTGAACTGACCCTTGACCAGCCCATCCAATCAGGAGAACTCCATGAGTTTGAAGTGGCGGGTGAAGACGGTAAATATGTGAATGTCAATGCCACCGCCGCTGGCAACCGCATTACTATTCTCTCACCTCTCACCTCTCACCTCTCACCTCTCAAACTCCGTTACGCCTGGAAGGACGATCCGAAGGAAGCCAATGTTCGTTCCCTCAGCGGTCTGCCCATGTCATCCTTTGAGTTAAAGGTAAAAGAGTAAAAAGGTAAAAAGTAAAAAGGTTAAATAATATAAGTATCAATTATGTCAACAACAAATGAATCAAAAGGCTTTTACAAGCTGTCATGGGTTCAGCGCATCGGCTTCGGCTCGGGCGACCTGGCTCAGAACCTTATCTTTCAGGTAATCTGTACTTACCTGCTGTTTTTCTACACCGACATCTACGGGCTGACCCCGTCGGCGGTGGCCGTCATGTTCCTGGTGGGTAATGTGGCTAACGTCATCTGGGACCCCATTGTGGGCACCTTAATCGACAAGAGCAATCCCCGTTACGGAAAATACCGCTCCTACCTGCTCTATGTGGGTATCCCCCTCTCAGGCTTCGCCATCCTCTGCTTCTACAATGGGTTTGCTCCGTCACTGATCTATGCCTACGTGACGTATATCTCCATGCAGCTGCTCTATACGTTTATCAACGTACCTTACGGAGCCCTGAACTCCTCACTGACACGTGACACGGAGGAGATCACCATCCTCACCTCCGTGCGTATGTTCATGGCCAACCTCGGCGGTCTGGCTGTCAACTCTGGTCTGCCTCTGTTCATCGCCCTGATTGCCGGCGCACCCTCCGACAGCCTGCCGAAGGATCCTTCGGCATGGTTCACCACGATGACCATCTATGCCATCGTAGGCTTCTGTCTGCTCGTGTTCTGCTTCTCGCAGTGTAAGGAGCGCGTTGTCATGGATGCGAAGACCACAGAGGATGTGAAGGTCAGCGACCTCTGGATGGAGTTCCTTCGTAACCGTCCCTTGCGTGTGCTTGCTTTCTTCTTCATCACCGCCTTCGCCATGATGTCTGTCGGCAATGCCGCTGGAGCCTATTTCATCAATAGCAACCTGCACGGCTCGGCTCAGGAATTGTCTATTTTCATGGCTCTGGGCTCACTGCCTGCCTTCATCTTCATGCCGCTGGTCCCCTGGTTCAAGCGCATGGTCGGCAAGAAGAATATGTTCTACCTCTTCCTTGGTGCCGCCATCATCGGCATGGCGATGCTCTATTTCATCTCTAAGATGGAGAGTCCCAGCATGATCATGATCTATGTGGCCCAGTTCATCAAGTCGACGGGTGTCATCGTAGCCACGGGTTATATGTGGGCGCTGGTGCCTGAGGTCATCTCTTATGGTGAGTATACCACTGGCCGACGTATCTCCGGCATTGTCAACGCCCTGACGGGATTGTTCTTCAAGGCCGGCATGACCTTCGGCAGTATCGTAGGTCCCGCAGTCCTGGCATTCGTAGGCTATAACAGCGCCACTATCGAGCAGACGTCGTTTGCCGAGGAGGGTATCCTCTGGCTGGTATGCGTCATCCCCGCTATCCTGCTTGCCCTCGCCATGTTCATCATCTCTAAGTATGAGCTGACCGACGAGCGCATCGACGAGATCAACAAGGCCATCGAGGCTCGCAACAAAGCATAATCCGCCTCGATAGCAGTGTAAAAGAGGGACTCTAATTTTGCGCTCTGATAGATTATATCAGTGAAGAATTTGCTCAATCACGGCCAAATCCTTACCTTTGTTGTCAGAAGGAGGAAGAGGCCGGCAGGAAAGGGAAACTATTCGCGGGACTACAGTCCTCTGA
>JAFTFO010000007.1 GCA_017449495.1 Prevotella sp.
TCAGAGGACTGTAGTCCCGCGAATAGTTTCCCTTTCCTGCCGGCCTCTTCCTCCTTCTGACAACAAAGGTAAGGATTTGGCCGTGATTGAGCAAATTCTTCACTGATATAATCTATCAGAGCGCAAAATTAGAGTCCCTCTGTTATATTAACCTCTGTTATATGATGTCTATATACACACAAATTAAAAAACATAGCCGCCAGTGCCGCCTTTGTGGTTAAATAGATCGGTGAATTAGCGTGCTTCCACAAAGATAGTACTAATAGTTTAGTAGCCCCCTATTTGAATCTTATACAGCTATCAGTTCTTGTCCCATCATATGGAATGCCTGTCTAATCTTCTGCATCCGTTCGACACTGGGCTTCTTGATGCCATAAATATATTTGGCCAGAAGACTTTTGTTGATTCCAATATATTTGGCCATCTCAGAGACGTTTATCTGAGGAAAACGGCTAAAAATCCTTGCAACCTCATTGTCTGGATTAGGCTCTGTGGTATCGTAGAAAGAGGATATATGTACATCTTCATCCAACTTTTCCCAGCGGATGTCATCACCAAAGCGCCCGATTGTGAAATCAAGCCGCTCTGATTCAGAGGCATCTTTTAGTACAGGGAATGCTTCTAAAGGGCGACTTAGGGTTTCACCGCTGTCTGTCATCAAAAAAATACGCTTTGCATCAAACCAAATCTTTTTAATCTTTACCATAATTATTCATCGTTATCATCCATGTGTTCATGCCATTTCTCTATGAATTCTTCCTGAAAAGTTTCACACAGAGCCTTGGCTTTCTTCAGATCCTTTGGCTTCATCCCTTCGTTCTTGATAAGTTCTATGTCAGGTTCTAGAGAGAACTTTGCACGACCATCAGCATTCTCCACATGAACATGAATAGGCATGTGCTCCTCAGAATAGAAGTAGAATCGTAACCCAAACGCTAAGAGTATTGTTGGCATATAATCGCTATTTTTGTGCAAATATAGGGATAATTTTTTATCCCTCCAAATGTTTCGAAGATTATTTTTATTATTTGTGCTAAAAACTTTTTGATTACACAAAATGTGTAATAAGCCTTGACGGCACAATCAGCGTTATTCTTTCACGAACCCTTTGTTCTTCCACTTCCCTGACCGCCAGCGGCGCATGAGGATGACGCCCCGGATGTTCTCGTCGAGGGCAAAGCCTACCCACATGCCCACGAGGCCAAAGCCCAGAGGAATGCCGATGACATAACTCAGCCCCACGGCAATGCTCTAGTTGAAGATGATGGCGATGACCACAGGATAGATGGCATCGCCTGTGGCCCTCAGGGTACCAACGGCGAAGATGTTCGATGTGCGGCCAATCTCCAGAAACCAGTCGATGAAAAGCACCCATACACCCATCGCAATGATTTCGGGATTATCTGTAAAGGCACGGTCACCGACTACTCAGGCTCTTCTGATTTCACCCAAGGCAACAGCGTCGTTGCTACCAACGGCATCATCCAGCAAGCCCTCTTGGAAGTTATTTGGAAATCTTAACATTTTTATATGTATAGGGATGGGGTTACGTGCGCTCTTTCTCGAAGGTGATGCCGTTGTAGAGGGCCTGGGAGCCATCGCTGTTCTCTGATACTCCTTTAAAGGAAGGGGGTCATGTAAACCGGAAGTATAAGAGTATCCTCATCCTTTTTCAAATCCTTGGTGTATATAAGATAGCGTTTTTCTACAATATGTGAATACTTCTGACAGAATACGTCAAGCGATTTGTGAGTCTTATAGCCGGAGGATTTCACCTCTATCGGATGAAGTTTGGCTCCTCGTGAGAGTAGGAAGTCTATCTCGTAGCTGTGGGTCTCATCCTTGGGCCATGTGTAATAAAAAAGTTTGTTTCCAGAGGCAGCCAGCATTTGGGCAATAACATTCTCATAGACATATCCCAGATTAGTGCTCAACTTGTCATTCAACAGTTTCTGATAGATGATGTTCTCGGTGTGGTCTTTGTCCCAAAATGCCAGCGTGACGAACAGGCCAGTGTCTGCACAGAAAATCTTGAACTTGGAAATATCTTTGGTCAGCGACATGCCCACATTCGGGTCGTTGGAATGATAGGAGAATAGAGTGGTCTTGCTGTCTTCAAGGTCTTTTAGAAATTCCAACAGTTTGTCATCATCGACATCACCCAATACGGCATATGGCTTATAGCGATTGTTTGTCTGACTGAGTTGGGAGGGGATTTCCATGAAGAGCGTTTCTAGACGACCAGAACCATCGATTTTTTGGAAATCTTCTTGATATACCTTAATTATACCACGTTTAACATGATCTACTAAACTGAAATTGTTGGTCTCAATATATGCATTCACAGCTTGTGGCATACCGCCTACCAGCATGTAAAGCCTGAAGTCGCGCATCTTGTCCCGATGGGCTTTATCCAGCGGAAGGCGTTTCTCATAGAATGTGCGAAGCAATGACACTGAGGCTTCGTCGCCAAGAGCCCATCTGAATTCCTCATAATCCATGGGGTATAGGGTGACGCGTTCCTCTTCGCTTGGGATAGTTATGTTCTTCGTGTTCTTTTTGATGCTGATGAGGGAGCCAGTTTCAATGTAATCGTAGCGTCCGTCTTTAACCAGATATTTGATGGCTTGTCGGGCAAGAGGACATTTTTGTACTTCATCGAAAATGATGACCGATTTACGCTCTTTCAACACCACGTTATAGATGGCTTGTAACTGAAGGAAGATATAATCCTTATTCATTAAGTCGCTGAACAAGGATTTGACCTCTTCGGATGCTTCGTTGAAGTCAATGAGGATGTAGGATTCATATTCGTTCTTTGCAAACTGTTCAACAAGTGTAGACTTGCCGACACGTCGTGCCCCTTCTACCAAGATGGCGGATTTGCCGTCCTCTACACGTTTCCACTCAAGAAGACGGTCGTATAGCTTTCTTTTGAATAGCCGATCCATGTTTTTAATTATTTGTTGTTGGGTGCAAAGATAGCTATTTTGTTTTGATTACGCAAATGTTTTTGAAGAAAAACTCCGAAAATACCGAAAAGTTCCATCTGAATATCTCCGAAAATACCGAAATCTTATTGCTGCTCCTTCTCGAAGGTGATGCCGTCGTAGAGGGCCTGGGAGCCATCGCTGCTCTCGGGGATGAAGTGGAGGCGGACACCACGGATGTGTTTCTTGGCACGGAAGTCCTCGAGGCGGTCTACCTTGTCGCTCTCTATTTCGAGTTTCATCAGGCCCCAGTCGCGCAGACGGACACGGTCGCCCTGGCGCAGATGGCGGTTGATGACATCCGAAAGCCGTATGACGGCGGCTGTCATCACGTCCTCGCTGATGGGGTTCTGCTCGCAGGCCTCCTTGATGAGTTGGTCTGAACTGATGGTCTGTTGATGCACGGCCACTGCCTTGTATTTGCCGAAAGTGGGGAGCTTCGGTTTGGTCTCTTTCTTGATCCTGTATTTCATCGTTCCTTTTTGGGGACAAAGATACGAATAAGCGAGGAAAAAGCCAAAAGATTTTTGAGATTTTTCGAGCGGGAGTATTTTCGAGCGTTCAGCTCAGAGATACGAATAAGCGAGCAAAAAGCCAAAAGATTTTTGAGATTTTTCGAGCGGGAGTATTTTCGAGCTTTCAGCTCAAAGATACGAATAAGCGAGGAAAAACCAAAATTGTAATTTGCATCTACTAAAATGAATCTATATTATTGAGTATTAATGACTTTATGCAAATTCCACCTCTATTTTCCTTCTACTTTACCTCTACCTTGCCTCTACCTTTCATCTACATCATCTGAATAGTAACAGGATTGTCAGAGACAAGCGTCCAAACTCCATCGTTACTGCCGGCTTCTGGGATGCAGGAAGCCTGAAGCGTGCAAAATTCTCTAGAGAATTTATGGGTTTCCTTACGGTAAAGTCTCGCGAAGGTGCCACCTTTGTGATGAATTCTCTAGAGAATTTCAAAGAGAGGCGGCTTAAAGGTTAATGAGAGGTAGGGGTGGGGCATCAGTTTGGAGGGTGCAAAGTTGCATGAAGGGAGATGCAATGTTCTATTAAGGTGGAGGATAGATAGAGGCAAGGTAGAGGAAAAATAGAGGATATATAGAGGTAAAATAGAAGAAATAATCAGAAAAAGTTTTGTATAATTCGCTAAAAATTAGTATTTTTGCAGCCAGATAACGAATGATTTAGTAGAGGTAGAATTAAAAAATCGAATTTATGAAGATAAGTTTACTGAAAATATCGCGCAAGAAGATGGTGATCAACCGTCTGGAGTTGAATGATCTGGCAGAGATGATCCGCAAGAGTCCCGAGGAGCAGAAGGTGTTCAATCTGCGCCTGAACTATCAGTTCTATCAACCAAAGCGGTTGGACGACGGACAGATCGTGATTGATGCGCAGGACCACACGGTGAACCTGCCGCGCATACTCTTTGCCGCAGAGTGCGTGAACTATAAGGAGATACAGAAGGGGTTGAGGTACAACGGGCTGGTGGTGGTTGAGGTGAACGGCCTGAAGACGTATGAGGAGGCTGTCGCCATCAGGAACCAGGCGGCGCGGATGGACGAGACGGTGATGGCTTTCCTGGGGGCGTCGGGCAAGTCGGTGAAGATTGTGTGCCGAGGCGAAATGTTCGGAGCATTGGCATTGCCGGAGAAGGAAGAAGAGGTGAGGCAGTTCCACAAGAACCTGTATGAGACGGCGCGGAGGGCCTATCAGAATCAGTTCGGGCTCGACATTGAGTATCTGGAGCCGAGGCTGGAACGGACGGTCTATCTGAGTGCCGACCCTGAGATGTACTACAACCCTGAGGCACGACCCTTCAAGGCGGATACGGCCAAGCATGAACAGCCGGAACCAGCACCCATCTCGTGGGAGAGTGACATGCTGATGCCTGGGCGCACCATGAAGCGGACGTATCACTTCAACTGGGTGTTCATCCTCCGCGAGGTCTTGGGCGGCTACTTTGACCTGCCCGACGAGGACCGCCAGATGCAGCTGCTACAGCAGATAGCCCGCAAGTCGCTCGAACAGGGCATACCGCTCTCGCATGCCCAGGGCATGACGCTGGAGCATCCGCTCTTCCACAACGATCCGGAACTGGTGAAGAGTGTCTTTGCTTCCACCTATGAGATCCCGCTGATGGAAGATTATCGGAAGCGGAACAAACTGAAGCCGCTGAAGAGCGTGCCTGATGAACTGATACAGACCATGCGGACGGAGATATTCCTCAATGCCAATTTCGACATGCGCAAAAACCTGATGACGGGTGTGGCCGAGTACCGCATGAAATACGCTGAGGACCAGACGTTTAAGCCGCTGACCGAGGAGGTGCGCAACGATATGACGCTGCAGGCTATAGAGCTGGGCATCAAAGGGTGGGATCAGAACGTGAACCGCTTCATCGACTCCACCCGCATCGAGCAGTACGACCCCGTGAACACGTGGCTCGACAGCCTGCCTGCATGGGACGGGAAGGATAGGATAGAGGAGCTTGCCCTGCGAGTACCTACGGAACAGCCGCACTGGGAGAAATACCTGCGGTATTGGCTTGTGGGGATGGTGGCTCAGTGGCGTGAGAGCGATCAGCAGTTGACGGGCAATGCGCTGACACCGCTGCTGATAGGCCGTCAGGGGTGCGGCAAGACGCGCTTCTGCAAGATTCTGCTGCCGCCGGAGTTGCGTGACTACTACAACGACAAGCTGAACTTCAAGAACGAGTTTGACCTGAACATCGCGCTGACCTCGTTTGCGCTCATCAACATCGATGAGTTTGACAAGACCACCTCGTCGCAGCAGATTGTGCTGAAGTACCTGTTGTCGTCTGCCGACGTGAAGTTCCGTCCGCCTTACGGCAAGACCATCAAGCAGTATCGCCGCTACACCTCGTTCATCGGAACTACGAATCAGCAACAGCCGCTGGTCGATCCCACGGGTTCGCGCCGCTTCGTCTGTGTGGGCATCCCGGCTGGCAAGAACATCGACTTCACCGACAATCTCAACCATCGCCAACTCTATGCCCAGGCTCTCCACCTCTTTAATAAGGGTGAGCGCTTCTGGCTGGAGGATGACGAGATACAGACGCTGATCGAGGAGAACGTGCCCTACCAGCGCACCATCGACCTGGTGGAGATGATCAACGAGACGTTCCGCAAGCCCAAGGACGGCGAGGGCCGGTGGTGGAGCACGTCGGAGATACTTGCTACGTTCTCAGGGCGTTACGCCTACTTCGATGCCAAGCGGGCCACGCCTGCCGTGCTGGGCAAGTCGATGAACAACTACCGCTTCAACTTCCGCCACCGCATGGTGAACGGCTGTTCGGAGTACTGGCTCTGCGAGAAGTGAATGCTTATCGTTGAAATAAAAAAGGCTTATTGACGTTATTTAAGGTGTGAGATTGCCTTTATTTGCAGGAAAAGTCGTAACTTTGCAGCGAAAAGTTGCATCCTAACGATTAGGTAGTTTTTTTGATTTAATAATTTAAGGCGCAAGAACGATAACCAATTATGAAGAAAAGACAGTATGAGCAGCCTTCGATAAAGAACAATAGATATGGCATCAAAGAAAGAATTACTAGAGGTGCTAAACGAGTACAAACGACTCGGAATCGCTGATCAGATAGACTACGACAAGTTCTGTCTCTATTCGCTTATTACCCATTCTACCGCTATTGAAGGTTCGACAGTTACGGAGATAGAGAATCAGTTGCTGTTTGATGAAGGCATCGCAGCCAAAGGGCGAACCATGCAAGAGCAACTGATGAATCTCGACCTGAAGAAAGCCTATGAACATAGCCAGCAGTTGGCAAAATCTCATACAGACTTCTCCGTAGATATGTTGAAAGGCTTGTCTGCTATCGTCATGAAGAATACTGGTAGTGTCTACAATACTGCGTTAGGCTCATTCGATGCTTCTAAAGGCGACTTGCGACTGGTAAATGTTACTGCAGGCGCAGGAGGAAAATCGTATTTGAACTATCAGAAAGTGCCTGCCAAACTAGAAGCATTCTGCCAACAGGTTAATGAACGTCGCGCAGCATTGGCTTCTGACGATGTGATCAGCCAATATATGCTCAGTTTCGATGCCCATTTCCAATTGGTGACGATTCACCCCTGGGTAGATGGCAATGGCAGGATGTCCAGACTCGTCATGAACCATCTGCAATTTGAATATGGTTTGATTCCAGTAAAGGTCAACAAGGAGGATAAGGCAGAGTATATTCAGGCCTTGATTCAATCCCGTGAACACGATTCGATGGAACCATTCCGAGAGTTTATGCTACAGGAGCACATCAAGAATCTTCGCCATGAGATGGACAATTTCCATCAGTCACAAGAAGGTGGACAGAAAACCGGAAAGGTGGACAGAAAAGGTGGACAGGAAACGCGCGACGCTATCCTGCAGATGATTCGTGAGGATGCACATATCTCCTCGTCAAAGATGGCTGAGCGCTTAGGTATCAATCGCAGTGCCGTCAGCAAGCATCTCAAGAAAATGCAAGACACAGGTGTCATTAGAAGAGAAGGACCAGATAAAGGTGGTAAATGGGTAATAATAAAATAAAGTAATTATGGCAGCAGGAAAGTGGATAGGAGGATTCATCGGATGGATGGCCGGAGGCCCGTTGGGCGCTCTGGCAGGCTATCTCGTGGGGTCGTTGTTCGACTCGATGCTCGACGGGGTGAACTCTCCGGATAATTCAGGCACGTGGGGCTCAGGCTCTCAGCGTGATAACAGTCAGAGGCGTTCGTATCAGGACTTCAACGAGGCCTATCAACGGGCCTATCGTCAGCGGCAGCAACAGGGGCAGCGCAACAGCTTCCTCTTCTCGTTGCTCGTGCTCTCTTCTTATATTATCAAGGCCGACGGCAAGGCGATGCACTCAGAGATGGAACTGGTGCGCCAGATGCTCCGCCAGAACTTCGGACAGGATGCCGTCAGTCAGGGCAATGAGATCCTGAACAAACTCTTCGATGAGCAGAAGCGTGAGGGCTGGACGCAGTTCAAACAGACTGTGCGCCAATGCTGCGGACAGATCAACCAGCAGATGGACTACTCGCAGCGTCTGCAGTTGCTGAACTATCTGGTGATGGTGGCTCAGGCTGACGGTCGTGTGCCTCAGAGTGAGATTACGGCCCTGAAGGATTGTGCTCAGTGGATGGGACTCTCAACGAGTGAGGTTGACTCGATGCTGCATCTGCAAGGCGACACGCTGGAGGATGCCTATAAGGTGTTGGGTGTCAGTCCGAACGCTACTGATGACGAGGTGAAGAAAGCCTATCGCAAACTGGCCCTCGAGCATCATCCAGACAAGGTGGCAGCCCTGGGCGAGGATGTGCGCAAGGCGGCTGAGAAGAAGTTCCAGGAGATCAATGCTGCCAAGGACCGTATCTGGAAGGCAAGAGGACTTTGAGCGTTGAGCTTTGAGCTTGGAGCTTTGAGCGTTGAGCTTTGAGATATGAGCTTTGGGTTAGAACTGCCAGCGGCTGGGTAACTGCCTGTCGGGCCATAGATGCTTGGCATACTGATAGTGGTAGAGTTCGTAGAGTCGTGTCAGTCGTGTCAGCCGTTCCTTGAAGGCTTCGTAGTCCTTGTGCTCCGGCTGTGTCCACTGGACTTCAGAGAGTGCAGACATGCGAGGCAGGGCCTGATACTCGACCATCGCCTCGTTGGTCATGTACTCCGCCCAGAGGTTGGCCTGTGCGCCGAGGATGTGCTCCCGGGCTGTTACGGAGAGACTGTCCGGGGCAGGATCGAGTGAATAGACCTTCTCGATGGGGATGAAACCGCCACAACGGCTGGGCTCAAACTGTGTATCCTTCACCTGCTGGTAGTCGAAGTAGCAATAGGTGGTGGGGGTCATGACGACATCGTGGCCTGTCTCTGCAGCCTTCGCACCAGGTTCGGTGCCTCGCCAAGACATGATCATCGCACTCTGGGGGGAGCCGTCGAGGATCTCGTCCCATCCTAAGGCGCGACGGCCTTTGGAGGTTAGGAAATCAAAGACTTTTTTGGTGAAATGTGCTTGTAGGGGTGAGAGTTTGGAGGTCAGGGGCTCAAAATCCTCCGCGGCCTGTTGAGGGGCTGGAAGTTGCTTTTGCAGGGCTTGGCACCTGGTGCATTGGAGCCATTTGTCTGTGGGCGTCTCGTCGCCGCCGATGTGGATGACTTCGGAAGGGAAGATATCCATGATCTCCGTCAGCACATCCTCGACAAACTGATAGACACGCTCGTTGCTGACGCAGAGCACATCCTTATAGACACCCCAGTAGTGCCCCACCTGATAAGGCCCGCCCGTGCAGCCCAACTCCGGATAACTGGCGAGGGCTGCGAGCATGTGTCCGGGCATGTCGATCTCAGGGATGACGGTGATATGACGGGCAGCGGCGTAGGCCACGACCTCACGGGCCTCGTCCTGTGTGTAATAGCCGCCATAAGGGATGCCGTCGTCGATGTCGGAGTTAGTGCCGATGATGGTGCCAGAGCGCTTTGATCCTACTGATATCAGTTTTGGCCACTTCTTGATCTCGATGCGCCAGCCCTGATCATCCGTCAGATGCCAGTGGAAACGGTTCATGTTGTGGAGCGCCAGGAGGTCGATGAACTTCTTCACGAAATCCACAGAGAAGAAATGACGCGAGCAGTCGAGGTGCATGCCTCGCCATGTGAAGCGGGGGGCATCGGTGATGACGACAGGGTTCATGATGAGCCCTTCTTTCACGGCCTTCCTCAATGTCTGAATGCCATAGAAGACGCCTGCGGTAGAACCCCCTTGAATAGATACACCCTTCTGGCTGACGGTGAGGATATAGCCCTCCGCCTCTTTCACGTTGGGTGAGATGGCCAGTTCGATATAGCGTACCTTCTTCGTTCGTTTCTGAACAATGGGCAGATCATTCCAAGTAACCTCTTTCAGATACTGCTTTAAGAACTCGGCCTCTTGTTGAAGGTCTGCTGTTGCCAGTATCTCGACACTCGCTTCGAGGATAAACGGCTCCCCTTTCTGCATGACAATACTCTGTGGCAAGGGCACCACTTCATAGTCGGCCGGATTACCTGCCAGTGCCCTTGCTGGGCTATATGATAACAGACACATGATCAATGATATACCTATCAGATGTCTTCCGCCTATTCTTGTAATCATCTATAAACTATAAACTATAAACTTTAAACTATAAACTATAAACCATAAACTAAAACCTGTATTCCACGAATGCTTCCATCGCCTCATAGCAGGCCAGCCCGAGTGCGTCGTAGCGCATGGCCGTCTCACGATTCCTGTCCTCGGCACGCTGCCAGAACAGCCGTTCGTCGTTACCCAGGAACGGCGCACTCTCCATCTGGCTCTGATGCCGGAGGATGGCGTTCCGCTTCTCACGCAGTTCCTCAGGACTCATCGGCACGCACATCTCGATGTCGGCCACATCCCATTCTGCCCAGGCCCCTCGATACATCCATACCCGGCAGTCCTTCAACCACTCGGCACCGGCTTTCTTCTCCTCGTCGATGGCAGCGAATACGGCATCCGTACACTTACGATGGGTGCCATGAGGGTCAGCGAGATCGGCTGCCACATAGATCTGATGAGGCTGTATCTCCTCCAACAGTTGCATGATCGGCTCCACATCGCGCTCCGTCATAGGCAGTTTCTCAATCTTGCCGCTCTCGTAGAACGGCAGGTCGAGGAAGTGGATATGATCCTTGGTGATATGGTTATAGCCACAGGCATTACGGGCCTCGCCACGACGGATCAGACCCTTCACGGTGAGGATGGTCTTATTGTCCCAATCCCCCTCTTTCTTCTCCTTCAGGTAACTCATGATTTCACGATAGCGGATCTTGATGACCTCGTCGGAGCCGTTGGCAAAGAGTTTGTTGAAGCCGTTGATGAAGTGCATATAGAGCCGCACTTCCTCATCCGCCACAGCGATATTGCCCGATGTCTCGTAGGCCACATGCACGTCGTGCTTCTGTTGCATCAGCCGTCGGATGGTGCCTCCCATCGAGATGACATCGTCGTCGGGGTGGGGGGAGAAGACGATGACCCGCTTGGGGTAGGGCTTGGCCCTCTCCGGACGGGTGGCGTCGTCGACATCAGGCTTGCCGCCAGGCCATCCGGTGATGGTGTGCTGCAGTTCGTTGAACACCTCGATATTCACCAGTCCGGCCTGGCCGCCGAACTGTTCTACGAGATGTCCCAGACCATTATCTACATAGTCTTTGGTCGAGAGTTTCAGCAGAGGCTTCCCAGTTTTGTTGCAGAGTTCGATGACCTGTCGCCTTAACTGGTGGTCAGGCATCTTGATGTTGGCTGTCAGATTCAGATTCATAATGATATAGTAGTAATGGTTATTTGTCCGACAAAGTTACGAATTATAAATGGAACAGCCTTGATTTTTGGGAAGATTAACACTCGTATGGGAAAAAATGATTAACTTTGCAGGCGAAAGCAGTAATAACAATGAAGAAACCAGCGATTATGATCCCTGAGGGGTTACGGGAAGTGTTGTTGCATGCCTGTTGTGCGCCATGCTCCTCTGCCATCGTAGAGTGGATGGTGCAGCACGATGTGCGCCCTGTGATATTCTATTACAATCCGAATATTTGGCCCCGTGAGGAGTATGAGATCCGTAAGAGTGAGAGTAAACGTCATGCAGAGTCGCTCGGACTGCGGTGGATAGATGGTGACTACGACCACGAGCAGTGGCGGCAGGATGTCTGCGGTCTCGAGAATGAACCTGAGCGTGGCAAACGCTGTGATGCGTGTTTTACACTTCGCCTGACCGTTGCTGCCAGAAAGGCTAAAGAGTTAGGAATAAGATACTTCACCACTACGCTGGCATCCTCTCGCTGGAAAAGTCTGGAGCAGATAGAACGTGCAGGCCATCTGGCAGAACAGGCTGTTAATGGAGTCTCACAAAAAGGACAGTCCCCTCTCTGCGATTCTGTCACTTTCTGGGCGCAGAACTGGCGGAAGGGAGGACTCTATGAACGGCGTAATCAACTATTGAAAGAATTTAACTTCTACAACCAGCAGTATTGTGGCTGTGAGTTCTCTCAGCGGAAGTGAAAAGGTGAAAAGGTAAAAGGTAAAAAGGTGAAAAAGTGAAAAGGTAGAAAGAGGAAAAATGAAAGAAAAATGAGTTTTTTCTTTGTATTTTGCTCACTTATTCGTAACTTTGCGCCCCAAAATTAATAATGTATTAAATTGATATAAAGACTTATGTCCAACACTAACACTTACGTTGGTTCCAAGATTAAGGGACTCAGAGAGACAAAAAACCTCAGCGTCGAGGAAGTCGCTGAGAGTACAGGTCTGTCGGTGGAGCAGATCAACAGTATCGAGAATGACCAGAACCTGCCCTCGTTAGGGCCGCTGATCAAGATAGCCCGTGCACTGGGTGTCCGGCTGGGCACGTTTATGGATGATAACGACTCGCTGGGGCCCGTCGTGACCCGTGCTGCCGACCGTGAGCGCGATAGCAGCATCAGTTTCTCCAACGGTGCCACTGATGCCCGTAAGCACATGGAGTATCATCCGCTTGCCCAGCAGAAGGCCGGCCGACATATGGAACCGTTCATTATTGATATCAATCCCACGGACAATCTCGACTATAAACTCTCTGCCCATGAGGGTGAGGAGTTCATCTATGTGATGGAGGGAGAGATAGAGTTGGAGTATGGTAAGGACAAATATCTGCTCAAGCAGGGTGACTCTATCTATTACGACTCTATCGTGAAGCACCATCTGCACGGAGCACTGGGAAAGTCGGCTAAGATCCTCGCACTGATCTATATTCCGTTCTGAGTCACAGATTAACACAGATTTTCAAGAGATGGAGAAGAATGTGAGATTGGATATGGCAGGCAGGCCTCTGCCAGACAGGACATACCCCGCCGAGACAGGAAGTGCTGGCTACCAGCTTTATGAGCGCACCCTCGGCCAGTGGCTCGAGCATTGGGCTGAGACCACGCCAGATAAAGAGTATATCGTGTATTCAGACCGTGACCTGCGTTTCACGTGGTCGAAGTTCAATGAGCGTGTGGATAATCTCGCCAAGGGCCTGATTGCCATCGGCGTGAAGAAAGGGTCGAATGTCGGCATCTGGGCTACCAACGTGCCCGACTGGCTCACCTTCCTCTATGCCACGGCGAAGATTGGTGCTGTGCTGGTGACGGTGAACACCAACTATAAGCAGAACGAGTTGGAGTATCTCTGCAAAGACTCCGACATGCACACCCTCTGTATCACCGACGGCACATGGGACTGTAACTACGTGGACATGACCTACACCATGCTGCCCGAGTTGAAGAACTGTGAGCGTGGTCATCTGAACAGTGAGCGCTTCCCTTGTATGAAGAACGTAGTGTTCATCGGCATGGAGAAGTATCGGGGTATGTTCAACACCGCAGAACTGCTGCTATTGGGACAGAACATCGAGGACGAGGAACTGCTGGAGATGAAGAAGAACGTCACGTGCCACGATGTCTGTAACATGCAGTACACCTCAGGTACAACGGGATTCCCCAAGGGCGTGATGCTGACCCACTATAACATTGCCAACGACGGCTACTTCACGGGTGAGAACATGGGCTTCACGCAGGATGATAAGCTCTGCGTCTGTGTGCCGCTGTTCCATTGCTTCGGTGTAGTGCTGGCCACGATGAACTGTCTGACGCACGGCTGTACTGAGGTGATGGTCGAGAAGTTCGACCCGTTAGTGGTTTTGGCCTCTATTCATAAGGAGCGTTGTACGGCTGTTTATGGCGTGCCCACGATGTTCATTGCCGAACTGGACCATCCGATGTTTAACATGTTTGACGTGAGTTGTCTGCGTACTGGTATCATGGCAGGTTCCCTCTGTCCTGTGGAGCTGATGAAGCGTGTAAGCGAAAAAATGTTCATGACCATCACGAGTGTCTACGGACTGACCGAGTCATCACCCGGTATGACGCAGACCTGTCTGAACGACTCGTTCGAGCAGCGTTGCACGACGGTAGGCCGCGACTATCCCTTCGTCGAGGTGAAGGTGCTCGACCCTGAGACCAACGAGGAGTGTCCTGTTGGTGTGCAGGGGGAGATGTGCTGCCGAGGCTTCAACGTGATGAAGGGTTACTATAAGAATCCGCAGGCCACGGCTGAGGTGATCGACAAGAACGGATTCCTCCATTCCGGCGACCTCGGCGTGAAAGACGAGAACGGCTTCTACCGCATCACCGGTCGCATCAAGGATATGATTATCCGCGGTGGTGAGAACATCTATCCCCGTGAGATCGAGGAGTTCCTCTACCACATGGAGGGCATCAAGGATGTGCAGGTGGCCGCCGTGCCATCGAAGAAGTATGGTGAGGCCGTGGGTGCCTTCATCATCCTGCAGCCTGGCGTGAAGATGGAGCCGGAGGATGTGCAGGAGTTCTGTCGCGGTAAGATTGCCCGCTACAAGATCCCGAAGTATGTGTTCTTCATCGATGAGTTCCCATTGACTGGCTCTGGTAAGATTCAGAAGTTTAAGTTGAAGGAGATGAGCCTCGACCTCTGCAAGAAGTTCGGATATGAGGTGATATAAGTTATAGTTTACAGTTGACGGTTTACAGTTCTTGCGTCCTTTCAGTAGCAAGCGAGCAAAGCTCGAGCGTACAGATGATAAGCTGGCAAGCCGTTCTGAGGATACCGCCTATAGAAGTAATCAACTGTAAACAGTAAACCGTAAACAGTAAACAAGATAATATGTTTGAGAATTTAAGTGACAGATTAGAGAGATCGTTTAAGATACTGAAAGGTGAGGGAAAGATCACCGAGATCAACGTTGCCGAGACCCTGAAGGACGTGCGCCGTGCATTGCTCGATGCCGACGTGAACTATAAGGTGGCCAAGACCTTTACTGATACGGTGAAGCAGAAGGCGATGGGTATGAACGTGCTCACTGCCGTGAAGCCCAGTCAGTTGATGGTGAAGATTGTTCACGACGAACTGGCAGCGTTGATGGGCGGTACCGCCTCAGAACTGAAGGTTGAGGGCCGTGCCGGTGCGCCTGCCATCATCCTGATGTCGGGCCTGCAGGGTTCAGGTAAGACCACGTTCAGCGGTAAGCTCGCCAATCTGTTGAAGACGCGCCACCACAAGAAGCCCCTGTTGGTGGCCTGCGATGTCTATCGTCCCGCTGCCATCGAGCAGTTGAAGGTGGTTGGCGAGAGTGTCGGTGTGCCTGTCTATACCGAGCCTGACAACAAGAATGTGGTGGAGATTGCCAACCATGCCATTCAGGAGGCGAAAGCCAAGGCCAACGATGTGGTGATCATCGATACCGCTGGTCGTCTGGCTGTCGACGAGGAGATGATGCAGGAGATTGAGACGCTGAAGAAAGCCGTCAATCCTAATGAGACGCTCTTCGTGGTCGACTCGATGACAGGTCAGGATGCCGTCAATACCGCCAAGGAGTTTAACGACCGCCTCGACTTCGACGGCGTGGTGCTGACGAAGCTCGACGGTGACACCCGAGGTGGTGCAGCCCTCTCCATCCGCACCGTCGTCACGAAGCCCATCAAGTTCGTCGGTACAGGTGAGAAGATGGAAGCCATCGACGTGTTCCATCCCGAGCGTATGGCCGACCGCATCCTCGGCATGGGTGATATCGTCTCTCTCGTGGAACGTGCCCAGATGCAGTACGACGAGGAGGAAGCCAAACGCTTAGAGAAGAAGATCCGTAAGAACAAGTTCGACTTCGACGACTTCATGGGTCAGATCCAGCAAATCAAGAAGATGGGTAACATCAAGGACCTGGCTGCCATGATCCCCGGTGTGGGCAAGCAGATCAAGGACCTCGATATCGACGACGATGCCTTCAAGGGTATAGAGGCCATCATCAACTCGATGACGCCGAAGGAGCGTGCCAATCCCGACATCATCAACCAGAGCCGTCGCCGACGTATTGCAGCCGGCTCTGGCACGAAGCTCGACGACGTGAACCGTCTGATGAAGCAGTTCGACCAGACGCGTAAGATGATGAAGATGGTCACAGGCATGGGCTCCTCGAAGATGGCCCAGATGGCCAATGCCATGAAGGCCATGAAGGGTGGAAAGCCTTTTTAAAGGTAAGAAGATAAAAGGGTAAAAAAGTAAAAAGATCAAAGTTCAATGTATAATTTGATAGACGGAAAAGCAACAGCAGCAGCCATCAAGGCTGAGATAGCAGAAGAGGTAAAAGAGATTGTAGCCCGTGGCGGCAAGCAGCCCCATCTGGCAGCCGTGTTGGTGGGTCACGACGGAGGCTCGGAGACGTATGTAAAAAATAAGGTACTCGCGTGCGAGGCTTGTGGCTTCAAAAGCACGCTTATCCGCTTCGAGGCAGACATCACTGAGACTGAGCTGTTGGCCTGTGTGGATCAGCTCAACAACGACGCCGATGTCGACGGCTTCATCGTGCAGCTGCCCCTGCCGAAGCATATCGACGAGCAGAAGATCATCGAGGCCATCGACTACCGCAAGGACGTCGACGGTTTCCATCCCGTCAATGTCGGTCGTATGGCGATAGGCCTGCCCTGCTTCATCTCCGCCACGCCCCTGGGAATCATCACCCTGCTGAAGCGCTATGGCATCGAGACCAGCGGTAAGAAGTGTGTCATCCTCGGTCGTTCCAACATCGTCGGCAAGCCCATGGCCCAGCTGATGATGCAGAAGCAGTATGGCGATGCCACGGTGACGGTCTGCCATTCGCGCTCGAAGACCCTGAAGGAGGAGTGCCGACAGGCCGACATCATCATCGCCGCCATCGGACAGCCCGACTTTGTGACGGCCGACATGGTGAAGGAAGGCGCCGTAATCGTCGACGTCGGTACCACCCGGGTACCCGACGCCACCCGTAAGAGCGGTTACCGTCTGAATGGCGACGTGAAGTTCGATGAGGTCAGCCCCAAGTGCTCCTATATCACCCCCGTTCCCGGTGGAGTAGGGCCGATGACCATATGCTCACTGATGAAGAATACCCTCGCCGCTGGCAAGAAGGAATATTATAAGTAGTCAGGAGTTAAGTAGTCAGGAGTTAAGTAGTCAGGAGACAGGAGTCAGGAGTTAAGTAGGTATGACAGCCGAAGAGTATTACCAGCTTGGCAACAAAGCCCGGAAGCGTGGGGCGTGGCACGAAGCCATTAACTACTACATCCAGGCTATCGACCTCGACCCCGACAGTCCCGCTGTCGAGGCCAAGCGGATGCTCGACGATATCCTCGACTACTATTGTAAAGATATGTATAACCCTTGATGAAGAATATCCAGATTATCGTGCCCAGCCACAAGGCCGAATTAAGATTGTTGAAGACTGATGTTAATTGGCAATGAAGTATATTTTTAATCGAATCAAAAACAGAAATGTTGTCATGGCTGTAGCCATGTTTATGAGTATCGGCATGGACGCTCAGTCAACGGCTGAAGATTTGCGCGACAAGGCCGATAGTCTCTATAACATTCAGCAGTATGACGAGGCAAAGACCGTCGCCCTCGAAGGACTTGACCGCTTGGGGAAGGGGAGAGATGCTGATGCTACTTCGGATATTGTCGAAGAGACCAAAGGCGACCTGCTGAATCTGATGTCGATTATCAATGTGCGTCAAGGTAATTTTGAACAAGCGGCCGAGTATGCCAAGCAATGTAACGATCTTGACTTGAAGCGTGGCGACCCGGACATGATCTCGTCGAGCTATAACACACTAACAGCTATCTATATGTCGATGCGCCAGCCCAAAGAGGCAGAGAAATATATCCTGAAGGCGATGGAGTATGCCAAAAAGGCTGACAATCCACAGCGTAAGGCTGTGCTCAACGGGATGGCCTCGGAAGTGTACCACAAACTGGGACAGGAGGAACAATCGCTCGACTATGCCACCCGCGCCTACCAGCTGGAGCAGCAGTTGGGCAGAAAAGATAAGATGGCTGTGCGTCAAGCACAGCGGGCTGCATCACTGATTTCGCTGAAGCGGAATGTTGAGGCAGAGAAGGCCCTCGGCGAGGCGATACCAGGACTTCGTGAGAGTGGTAACCGCCATTCTCTCGGCATCGCCTGTAACCAGATGGGACTGCTTTTACACCAACAACAGAATGATTCTGCTGCCGTGAGATATTTCAACGAGGCACTCAAGATATTCCTTGATCAGAAGGACCTTTATAATGAGAGTGCATCGCGAAAAGGTCTTTACGAAGCCTTGAGGGATACTGATCCAGCACTCGCCATGCAGCATAACGATCGCTATCTGGAGTTGCGTGACTCGATCTACGACTCTGAGACAGGTGAGTTGCTCTCGAAATACGCTGCTGAATACGGCAACTACGAGTTGCAGACAGAGAACGAGGAGATGCAACGTACCAACCGCTTATATATAATAATAGGTATAGTAGTGTTAATACTTCTGTTGCTGGGATGGTTGCTGCACTATCGCCTGATGCGTCGTCGGCAGCGCCTTCAGCAGGAGTTGAATGCCCAACTACAGCAGTCGCTCGACAAACTGACAGCTGAGAATAAACGGTTGAACCAGCAGGACGAGGAAGTGGTGAGTGACGAGTCGCGAGAGTTCCAGTTGAAGATTATCGGCATCGTCAATCAGCAGATGGAGAAAGGTGATGTCAGCGTCGATTCCCTCGCCTCCGAACTCTGTCTGAGCACTACCCAGTTGCGCAGTCGTATCAACGACCTGACGGGTGAGACACCACAAAACTACATTCTCGGCATCCGAATGCAGAAGGCGCGCCACTTGATGATGGCTCAGCCATCGCTCGCCATGGGTTCCATAGCCTTACGCTGTGGCTACGAGGAGAAAGCATCGTTCAGTCGTGCTTTCAAGCGATATTTCGGCATGTCTCCCACCGATTATCTGAAGTCTGATACGCAAAACAAGCCTGAAAACGGCGTTTTATAACATTCGGACAACAAAATATAAGATTCGGACAACCAACTTAGCCTGACTTCATCGTATCTTTGCAGTCGAATTCAATTCAACCGCGAGAACGATGAATAAGGACATCCACCAACAGACCAATCGTCAACGGGCTTCGCAACAGCTCGTCAGCGATTACATGAGTTTCCTGATAGATCAGGAGACGCTGGTGGAGCATGTCGTTGAGCGAAGGCTGAATGAATGCTTGACAGAGATGGAAGAGAGAATTACGAACCATATTATTAACCAATTAAAAACAGTTATCAAATGAAGCAGAAAAGAAGTATGAAAGGCCTGCTGCTGGCAGTATTCCTTGCCTGCGCAGGAAATGTAGCGGCCAAAGACGTGATGTGTCTGAAGACCAACACGGGGCAGTACATTGAAGTCGTTCGTGTGAGTATGCTCGTAATCCCTGACGGAGGTAACACCTTCGAGATCGTTGTACGTGACGGCGATGGGGCTACGGGTGTGGAGAGCGTCAGTTTTGAGACGCACGCCTCTGACATCGACCTGAGCAAGTATCAGGGCAGCAGCTCTGGTGAGAGTTCTACGATCGATGTGAGCAAGCCCGTCTGGCTGATTACCAACACAGGAAAGCATTTCCTTGTGAAGGATGTCAGCATGTTGGCCAGCGTCGACTCTCAAGGTGTCTATGAGGTGGTGACCGCCAGTGGCAACGAGACGGGTGTCACCAGTGTGAGCTTCTTCCGTGGCCCGGAGACTGAGCTGCCTACAGGTATCCAAACCGTCAAAGAGCTGCGTAACGTAGAGTCGCTGCAACTCGTCACCCCAGTCAGTTCACAGTTGTCGCTGTCGGGCTGTGGTGAGGCCAATGTAGCTACGGTCTATGGCATGGACGGTCAGCAGAAGGTTGAGGCTCCAGTCAGCAATGGCTCTACAACAGTCGTCGTCAGCCATCTCAAGGCTGGTGTCTACATCGTCAAGGTTGGCAACAAAGCCTTGAAGTTCATTAAAAAATAAATAAGGTATCACAACTAAAGTAATCATCAATTTAAAATCAAAGATCATTATGAAAAAGATATTTTCCACCATCGTAATGGCCGTTTTCGCCATGACATCCTTTGCCCAGAGCACACAGGAGTACTATCGTGTTGAGTTCACTGTGCCTATCGTAGGCTCTAACACCGGCACCAACAACAGTGTTGCAGCCACGATGAAGGACGACTTCACCTACTGTAACCCCCTTCATGAGTATCTTGACTTCCCCGCAGGTGGTAATCTGCTGGCTGTAGGAACGGCCAACGATATGGGTTTCCGTACTACCACCAGTAACGTGACTGAGAATTCTGCCTTCTATCTCGACAATGGTCGAGTGACCTGGACCACCGCTGGCCAGACCGCTGTCCACAACTATCCCTATCAGGTAGACCGTGTCAAGAGTATCACTGCCTATTCCATCCCCGTGGAGACCGTTGAACTGCTCGACTCTACTGAGACTCATGAGATTACCTTTATCGGCAATAACAAGAAGTATCGTGTGTCGGAGTTCACCTTCAACCGCCTGCCTCGTAATGTAGCCGAACTGAAAACCCTGATGGAGAATGCCGACGGATCACGTACTGAGGCTGCCAACAATCCCCTGTTTGTGGCTGCTGTGATGTATCTGGTTTATCCTCGTCTGCTGGATTGCAGTCAGGACTGCCGTGAGATGATCGACTTCCTTTTCGGAACCCAGTATGAGCAGCTACAGACCACAGGTATCGCCAATGTGACGTTCCAGGATCTCTGCATCGCACAGTTCACTGGCAATGGCGGTAAGGACTATGGCGGCGGTATGCAGCACAATAATCTCTTCCAGCATTTCGCAGGTGCTACTCCCGGCAATCAGTACAAACCCAACGGCAAGAGCTATTGGGAAGGTCCGTACAAAGTGCGCGTAGCTTGGGATGCCAACACTCCTACCGAGTATTCTGCCCAGAAGCGTGCCACCATCGCCCGTCTGCTCCTGATGCCGAATCCCGATGCCGAGACGAAGGATCAGATCTCGTTCGAGGATCCCACGGCTCACATCGTGAAGTTGCGCTCCACTAACAGCAACGGCTGGTTCATCATGGATGGCGAGAAGATATACTACTCAAAGGGTAAGGATCAGTATGACGACAGTTTCTAAATCAAATACATATTTACAAACATTAAAATACAAATGTCAATGAGAAAGAATGCAATCATGAAGGTGGCAGTAGCAGGAGCTCTGCTCTTCGCAGTGAATATGAACGCCAACGCTCAGTTTGGCAATGTCTTGAAGAAAGCTAAGAATGCCGTGGTGAAGGAAACCACTCAGAAGGCACAGGAGGAAAAGGCGCTGAAAGACTATGAGCGCGATCATCCCCGCCGCCAGGAGGAGAACAATGTCAAGAAGGCTGGTGGCATGGATAAGTACTTAGGTCTGGACCAGACAGAAAATGGACGTATCGTCTATAAGTACTTCGCTATGGAGTATGGTGAGGGTGATGACACATCGTCGAACAGGGCTAATGCCCGTGGTGCCGCCCAGACGCTGGTAAACATCCAGCGTTGGATGAAGGGAAATACTGAGGACTTTGAGTTTTACGCCCAGACAGCCCATGCACTCGATCTGTTCAACAATCAGATACCTGAGCAGATTAAGGCAATGAGTAAGTCAAGTCACAAGCTGAACAAGCCGCTTCCCCAGAAAGAGATTGACGCCTTCAAGGCCGAGAACGCCCGTGTGAAGAAGCTCTATCTTGAGTTTACAGGTACGAAGGAAAAGACCGCCGAAGAGTTGAAGGCTGAGGCTGACAACAAATATGTGCAGGATATCATCAACCAGAACTACCTGCTCAACGACTTGACTGATAAGAATCGTCAGGCTAAGGCTGTTGCTGACTACAAGGCTAAGGTAAACGCCAAGGTGAAGGAGAAGCTCGCTCCCACCAAGATCCTCGGCACCTACAGTACCTCGTTCGCTTGGCAGGGACTGCCTCTGCAGAATTATCCTGAACTGAAGGAGAAGTATAGCAGCGTGCAGGAGATGCAGTTCAAGACCTTCTATCAGAAGGGTGGCAAGTACTATGTCGTGAAGAGTGCCTTCCGTCAGAGTATCGACCAGGGCGACAACCTCCATGGTGCCCAGCCCCAGAAGTTCTACTGGCCTGGACTGGAGACACCCGTCGAGATTCCGGCTGACAAGATCCAGGGTAAGTTCTAATAACAAGAATAAAGCAGATAAAAGTTAGGAATACAATGAAGAAATCAATTGTATTGAGAATGGTCATGGCAATAGCCTTGATGCTCACAGTGAATGTCCATGTGATGGGTGATAACCTCCGCAAGGGTGGTAGTATAGTAGGAAAGATTGAGTCTAATGGCGATGTCCGCATCAATGGCTCTATCGTAGGCCGGTTCGAATCGAATGGTGACATCCGTGTCAAAGGCTCTATCGTGGGCCGAATCGAGAAGAACGGAGATATCCGCAAGAACGGTAGCATTATCGGTAGGGTGGAGCAGAACAACGACGTCCGCATCAACGGTTCTATCGTGGGCAGGATTGAAAAGAACGGCGACATTCGCAAGAACGGCTCCATTATTGGCCGTGCTGAGCAGATGACCGATGTCCGTCGCGTGGCAGTGATGTATTTCTTCCCGTTCTTTAGTTTGTGACACAAAGACCGTGATTTTAACTTATAATTCAGATATACAATGAAGAAGATTATATTCTCTATCGCTATCTTGGCAGCGTCGGTCTGCATGATGGCATCGTGTGGTAACAAGAGTGCAAACAACGCTGGTCGTTCTGACTCTCCAGAGGTGGCTGCCGAGACTGAGCAGGTCCTGCCTGAGGTGAAGACCAACTTTGAGCAGAAAACCTTCACCGTGAGTGTGCCTGAGGGTTGGAACACAACTCCCAACCGTGAGGCAGAGACCTCAGACCTCATGGTGTTCAAGGGCGACATGGAGCAGATTATGTCTATTCCTTGTGTGATTATCAATGTGGATGAGCCAGAGGATGGCAAGAGTTTCGAGGAAGGTGTACAGGCCGTACAGGAAGAATCGGGTGCCAAGCCCATCGCCGACATCACCATCGACGGCAAGACCTTTAAGGGTTTCGAGTTGAAAGAGGGTGAAATGACAGGTACCATCATGGCCCGCGAGGAGAATGGCAAGATGATTGGTATAACCCTTGCCAATGTACAGCCCACCGATCCAGAAGTGCAGGCTATACTCAAAAGTCTGAAGGTGAAGTAATCTCACATATGGCATATCAGGCTTTTATGTGCTCTTGACTGCTGAAAATGAAAATCTAAAAGAGGATGTGCCTATTTTGAAGTGAACCCCGAAAGTTAGACAAAAAACTTTCGGGGTTTATTATGTCAAAATGAAAGAAAATAGTTTTTTTCTTTGCATTTTGCTCACTTATTCGTACCTTTGACTTACGTCGAAGGTAGACTGCATCTCGGAAAAACAAAAAAAAACAGGTTTTCTTTTGGTTTTTCGCTCGATTTGCACTACCTTTGCACCCCGAATTCAGGATTTAATGCATTAAACAAATATATTATGGCTAAAATGAAGGGTGCCATTGAGGTGAATACTGAAAGGTGTAAGGGATGTTCTCTCTGTATCATCGCCTGTCCCCAGAAGGTCATCGCATTGGCTAACAAAGTGAACCTGCACGGCTATCCTTATGTGGAGGCTGTCCGCGAGGAGGCCTGTATTGGCTGTGCCTCGTGTGGCATCGTCTGCCCCGACGGCTGTATCACCGTGTATCGTAAAAGAGTGGAGGAATAAGTTATGGCAGAAGAGAAAGAAGTTGTGTTGATGAAAGGCAATGAGGCGATAGCCCATGCTGCTATTCGTTGCGGATGCGACGGCTATTTCGGCTATCCTATTACTCCGCAGAGTGAGGTGATTGAGACGCTGGCTGAACTGAAGCCTTGGGAGACCACTGGCATGCAGGTGGTGCAGGCTGAGAGTGAGTTGGCCTCTATTTATATGGTCTACGGCGCTGCCGGAGCTGGCAAGCGTGCGATGACCTCGTCGAGTTCTCCTGGCATCGCCCTGATGCAGGAGGGTATCACGTATATGGCTGGTGCTGAGGTGCCGGGTGTATTTGTCAATGTGCAGCGTGGTGGTCCTGGTCTGGGAACGATCCAGCCTTCACAGGGTGACTACTTCCAGGCTACGCGTGGCGGTGGTAACGGTGACTACAAGGTGATCGTGTTGGCTCCGAACTCCGTGCAGGAGATGGCCGACTTCGTGGACCTCGCCTTTGAACTGGCCTTCAAGTATCGCAATCCGGCGATGATCCTGTCGGACGGTGTGATCGGTCAGATGATGGAGAAGGTGGTTCTGCCCCCGCAGAAGCCTCGTCGTACGGACGAGGAGGTGATTGCTCAGTGCCCGTGGGCTTCGACTGGTAAGCCGAAAAACCGTGAACGTGTGGTCATCACCTCGTTGGAATTGAAGCCAGAGATTATGGAGCAGCGCAACATTGCCCTACAGGAGAAGTATCGTAAGATTGAAGAGAACGAGGTGCGCTATGAGCAGCAGTATTGCGATGATGCCGAGTACGCCATCGTGGCTTTCGGCTCTGCTGCCCGTCTGTCGGAGAAGGCTATCGAGATTGCCCGTCAGGAGGGTATCAAGGTGGGTCTGTTCCGCCCCATCACGCTGTTCCCGTTCCCCACGAAGGAGATTGCCAAACTCGCCGAGGGCAAGAAGGGCATCCTGGTGGTGGAGATCAACGCCGGACAGATGGTGCAGGATGTACGCCTCGCCGTGAATGGTGCCATCCCCGTGGAGCAGTTCGGTCGCTTGGGTGGTATCGTGCCTGAGCCCGAAGAGATTGTAGGTGCCCTTAAGAAGTTGATTATATAAAACACCGAGGTACAGAGATACAGAGAATTAAGAACTCTGTTACTCTGTGTCTCTGTGTTGGAAATATTAGATTATTATGGATAGAAATCAAATCGCTCAACCAGAGAATATCGTCTGCAAGAAGCCGACGCTGATGAACGACAATAACATGCACTATTGCCCGGGCTGCTCGCACGGTGTGGTGCATAAACTCATTGCCGAAGTCATCGAGGAAATGGGTATGGAGGACAAGGCCGTGGGTGTATCGCCGGTAGGCTGTGCCGTCTTCGCGTACAATTATATAGATATCGACTGGCAGGAGGCTGCCCACGGTCGTGCTCCCGCACTGGCTACGGGTATCAAGCGTTGCTGGCCTGATCGTCTGGTGTTTACCTATCAGGGTGACGGTGACCTCGCATGTATCGGTACCTGTGAGACCATCCATGCCCTGAACCGTGGTGAGAACATCGTCATCATCTTCGTCAACAATGCCATCTATGGTATGACGGGTGGTCAGATGGCTCCTACGACGCTGATAGGTCAGAAGACCTCTACTTGTCCTTATGGCCGTGATCCGCAGTTGCATGGCTATCCCCTGAAGATGGCGGATATCGCTGCCGGACTGGAGGGGACCTGTTACGTGACCCGTCAGAGTGTGGAGAGTGTGGCCAGCATCCTGAAGGCCAAGAAGGCACTGCGCAAGGCTTTCGAGGCTTCGATGGCTGGCAAGGGCTCCAGCCTCGTGGAGTTTGTCTCTACCTGTAACAGCGGTTGGAAACTCTCACCCGCCAAGGCTAATGAGTGGATGAAGGAGAATATGTTCCCCTTCTATCCGAAAGGTGACTTAAAAGATACGACAGACAAATGAAGAAAGAGATAATAATTTCAGGTTTCGGAGGTCAGGGCGTGCTCTCGATGGGTAAGATTCTGGCCTATTCAGGACTGATGGAGGACAAGGAAGTGACTTGGATGCCGGCTTATGGTCCTGAGCAGCGTGGTGGTACGGCCAACGTGACGGTGATTGTCAGTGATGAGCGTATCTCTTCCCCTATCCTTAGCAAGTACGACATCGCCGTGGTGCTGAACCAGCCTTCACTGGAGAAGTTCGAACCGAAGATCAAGCCCGGAGGTATCCTCATCTACGACGGCTTCGGCATCATCAACAAGCCTACCCGTAAGGACATCACCGTCTACGAGATTAACGCCATGGATAAGGCTGCCGAGATGAAAAACGGTAAGGTCTTCAACATGATTGTTCTGGGTGGTCTGCTGAAGGTGGCCCCCGTAGTCAGTGACAAGGGTGTGGAGAAGGCGCTGAAGAAGACACTCCCTGAGCGTCATCACGACTTGATTCCTTTGAATATGGAGGCACTGAAGGAAGGTGCCAAGATCATAGAGCAAGTATAAAGTAAGGCCTTCCCAGTTCGGGAAGGCCTTACTTTATAATCCTTTCATGGAGAGAGAGATGCGGTTGCGCCTGCGGTCTACCTCGATGACACGTACCTTGATGTGCTGATGGAGTTTGACCACATCGAGCGGATGGGCGATGCGACGGTCAGCCATCTGTGAGATATGGACGAGGCCGTCTTGATGGACACCGATATCCACGAAGGCACCGAAGTTGGTGATATTGGTGACGATGCCAGGAAGGATCATCCCCTCTGTAAGGTCATCGATGGAAGCAACGTTCTTGTCGAACTCAAACTCTTCCAGTTGCTCTCGTGGGTCACGTCCAGGCTTCTCCAGTTCCTTCATGATGTCAGTAAGCGTGGGAATGCCTGTCTCTGCCGTCACGTATTGCTTGATGTCGATAGCCTCACGCTTTTCTTTATTATTAATAAGGTCTGCGACGGTACAGTTCTGGTCCTTTGCCATCTTCTCTACGATGGCATAGCTCTCAGGGTGGACGGCAGAGTTGTCGAGTGGATTCTTGGCACCAGGGATGCGCAGGAATCCTGCACACTGCTGGAAGGCAGATGGCCCCAGTCGTGGTACTTTCTTCAGTTGGGCACGGGAAGTGAAGGCACCATTCTCACGACGATAGTCTACGATGTTCTTGGCGAGGGTGGGGCCGAGGCCGCTGACATACATCAGCAGGTGCTGCGAGGCGGTATTGAGGTTCACACCTACGCTGTTCACACAACTCTCCACCGTCTGGTCAAGTGAGTGCTTGAGTTTCGTCTGGTCTACGTCGTGCTGATATTGTCCGACACCAATGCTCTTGGGATCTATCTTCACCAGTTCTGCCAAGGGATCCATGAGCCGACGACCAATGGAGACGGCACCGCGAACGGTCACATCCTCGTCAGGAAACTCCTCACGGGCGATCTTCGAAGCCGAATAGACCGAAGCTCCAGACTCCGAGACGACGAACACCTGCGGCTGGGAGTCTGGTGCTTTCGAACTGGTGTCGATATTGTATTTTCCTGCGAGGACATCCTTGATGAATTCGTTGGTCTCGCGACTGGCTGTGCCGTTGCCGATAGAGATAGCTTCCACCTGATATTTCCGAATCAGCTTCAAAATGCTCATGGCAGCCTCCATCCGTTTGTTCACAGGAGGGTGGGGGAAGATGGCCTCATGGTGGAGCAGGTTGCCCTGGGCATCGAGGCACACCACCTTACAGCCTGTGCGGAAGCCTGGGTCGACGCCCATCACCCGTTTCTGTCCGAGTGGTGCGCCTAACAGTAGTTGTCGCAGGTTCTCTGCAAAGACGTGGATGGCCTCTTCGTCGGCTTGCTCCTTGCTGAGTGCAGCGAACTCCGTCTCGATGGCTGGCTTGAGCAGGCGCTTATAACCGTCTTCAACAGCTTCTGCCACCAGTTTGCCACAGGGCGTGTTCCCATAGACATAATGACGCTTTAGTCGTTCGACGGCCTCTTCGTCGTCGGGGGTGATACTGATACGGAGGATGCCCTCTGCCTCACCGCGACGCATGGCCAGCAGACGGTGGGAAGAACAGCGCTTCAGCGGTTCCGACCAGTCGAAGTAGTCGCTGTATTTAGCGGCCTCATCGCTGTCTGCCTTTGCCTTCACCACCTTCGAGGTGATGATGGCCTGACGGGCAAAGGCGTTTCGCAACTGCTGACGGCTGCGCTCGTCTTCACTGACGGTCTCGGCAATAATGTCCTGTGCGCCCTTGAGGGCATCGGTGGAAGTGGCGATGGCATCGCCACATACAAAACGCTCGGCGGCACGCTCAGGATCACGCTCTCGTTGTTGAAGCAGAATCATGGCCAGCGGCTCCAGTCCCTGTTCTCTGGCTACCTGGGCTCTCGTCCGTCGTTTGGGCTTGTAGGGCAGATAGATATCCTCCAGTTCCGTCGCATCCCAGCAGGCGTCGATACGCTGCTGCAACTCGGGCGTCATCTTTTCGAGGTCGGTGATGGTCTTCGTGACCGTCTCTTTACGCTTTTCTATTTCTTTCAGTCTGTCATAGCGGTCGCTGATGGCAGCTATCTGTACCTCGTCGAGACCTCCCGTACGCTCCTTTCTGTAACGTGAGATAAAGGGAATGGTACAGCCTTCCTCGAGGAGTGACAGCGTGTTGGCTACGGCCCGCTCCTGAAGGTTTAGGGCGTTGGCGATGAGCTTAGCAAAGATGTTCTTTTCCATGTGCGATAGGATAAAATCGTTAATTTGTGTGCAAAAATAACAATAATCCGTGAGAATTGTGTAATTTTGCACCTCGAAAGTGAAAAAAAGAATGAGAATAAGGATTGTTTTGGTACTGATGGCGCTGTTGACGGCCCTCTGTTCTGTGCAGGCGGAGGAGACGCCCAATGCCCGTCAGGCCCGTCGTATCTTCAATAATGCCTACCAGCAGGTGTTCGGAGAGCAGGGAGCCACCTTGCACTACGACGTGAATATCATCGGCATCTATAAGACCGACGGCACCATCTGGTATAAGGGTAAGAAGAGTAAGTTCGAAGATGCGAAGATGAACTCTTGGAACGACGGCTCGACAGTCTATACCATCAAGAAGAAAAAGCGCAAGAAGGAGGTAGAGGTCTATCATGCGAACAACAACAAGTCGGACAAGTATTCCTCGAAGTTCAAGTTCGAGCCCGACAATTTCGACTATAGCATCTCTGAAGACAGCCAGGGGCTGATGCTGACGCTGAAGGCCAAGAAGGGTGCGAAAGGTATCAAGGAGGTTCATGCCTTGGTGGAGCGCAAGACTTATCACCCTATCAGTGTCCGTATTAAAATAGCCTTCGTCTGGACGACCATCAAGATATCTCATTTCCGCTCTGGTGGCATTACAGACGAGATGCTCCGTTTCCCCAAGGAAAAGTTTAAGGACTATGAGTTTGTCGATAAGCGCAACTGAGAAAAGGTAAATCGTAAATCCGAAAATCGTCAAGAGTGTGATTTCTGTTGAAGGACTGACAGTAGAGTTTGGTGTAAAGCCGTTATTCGCTGATGCAAGTTTTGTCATCAACGACCGCGACCGTATTGCTCTTGTGGGAAAGAACGGCGCCGGCAAGTCGACGATGCTGAAGATCCTCTGCGGACAGCAGAAGCCAACGGCAGGAAACGTCAGCGTTCCTACCGACTGTCGTATCGGCTATCTGCCTCAGGTGATGATCCTGCAGGATGATACGACCGTCCGTGAGGAGGCTCAGAAAGCCTTTGCAGACATCACGAGGATGAAGGAACGCCTCGATAAGATGAATCAAGAACTGGCTGAGCGGACTGACTATGAGAGTGAGGGCTATCTCGCGTTGATAGAGAGATACACCACCGAACACGAGCGCTATCTGATGATGGGGGCAGAGAGTCGGGAGGCAGAGCTTGAAAGGACACTCGTGGGACTCGGATTCCTGCGCTCGGACTTCGAACGCCCCACCTCGGAGTTCTCTGGGGGTTGGCGTATGCGTATCGAACTGGCAAAGATCCTTCTGCAGAAGCCCGACGTGCTGCTGCTCGACGAGCCTACGAACCACCTCGATATCGAGTCGATACAATGGCTGGAGCAGTTCCTGGCGCAGTCGGCGAGTGCTGTTGTCCTGGTGAGTCACGACCGTGCATTTATAAATAATGTGTCAAACCGAACGCTGGAGATCTCCTGCGGACGGGTCATCGACTATAAGGTGAAATACAATGAGTACGTCGTACTCCGCAAGGAACGGCGTGAGCAACAGCTGCGAGCCTACGAGAACCAGCAGAAGGAGATAGCCGATATGAAGGCGTTCATCGAGCGCTTCCGCTATCAGGCCACGAAGGCTGTGCAGGTGCAGCAGAAGATCAAACAGTTGGAGAAGATCGTGCCCATCGAGATCGACGAGGTGGACAACTCGGCCATGCACCTGAAGTTCCCGCCCTGTCTGCGCTCTGGCGACTATCCTGTCATCTGCGACGATGTCCGCAAAGACTATGGTGCCCACACGGTTTTCGACCATGTGACACTTACCATCAAGCGAGGTGAGAAGGTGGCCTTCGTAGGTAAGAACGGCGAGGGCAAGTCGACGCTCGTGAAGTGTATCATGGGCGAGATCCCCTTTACGGGCGAGTTGAAAATCGGCCATAATATCCAGATTGGCTATTTCGCCCAGAATCAGGCGCAGTTGCTCGACGAGTCGTTGACCGTCTTCCAGACCATCGACTACGTCGCTAAGGGCGATATCCGCCTGCGCATCAACGATATACTGGGCGCTTTCATGTTTGGCGGCGAGGAGAGTGATAAGAAGGTGAAGGTGCTCAGCGGCGGCGAACGCAGCCGTCTGGCCATGATCCGTCTGCTCTTGGAGCCCGTGAACCTGCTGATCCTCGACGAGCCCACGAACCACCTCGACATGCCTTCGAAGGATGTGCTGAAGGAGGCCATCCGCGCCTTCGACGGGACAGCCATCATCGTGAGCCATGATCGTGAGTTCTTGGACGGCCTCGTCACGAAGGTCTTTGAGTTCGGAGGTGGACGAGTCAGGGAGCACATCGGCGGAATATATGACTTTTTGCGGGAGAAACAAATCAGTGAACTGAGTGAATTGGGTAAGCAAAGTAAGAGTTTAGCCAATGTAAACTCACAGTTTACCGAGACTAAACTGTCAGTTTCCCCTAAGCAAACTGTCAGTTCCCAGCAAGGAAACGCTCAGGAAGCACTCTCCAAAACCCTCAGTTATGCCGAGCATAAGGAGCAGCAGAAGCGTATTAAACGTGGCGAGAAGGCCGTGAAAGAGTCGGAGGCGAAGATCGAAAAGATGGAGAACCGCCTGAAGGAACTCGACGAGCTGCTGATGGTGCCTGAGAACGCCTCGGACATGGAGCTGGTGACAGAGTACACCTCGACCAAGCGCAGCCTCGACGAAGAGGTGGAGCGCTGGGAGAAATTGAGTGAGGAATTAGAAACACTTTTAAATAAATGATATGAAAAGAATCGTAACAATGATGGCAATGGCATCAATTTCCCTGATGACAATGGCTCAGGACGGACTGCGCTCCGGACTGGATGTGACGGACTTCAACCAGACGGTCCGCCCTGGTGATGATTTCTATGAGTACGCCTGTGGTGGATGGATGAAGAAGAATCCTCTGCCGGCAGCCTATTCCCGCTATGGCAGTTTCGACCGTTTGCAGGAAGAGAACGACAAACGGGTGAACGGCATCCTGAAGGAACTTCTGGAGAATACTTACGAGAAAGGCACGCTGGAACAGAAACTCAGCGACCTCTACAAGCTGGCGATGGACTCTGTCCGCAGGAATCAGGAGGGTGTGGCTCCCCTGATGCCGCTGATCAAGCGCTTGGAGGCTGCCAAGACCAATGCGCAGTTGCAGACTATCCAGCTGGAACTGGCCCCCTATGGAGAGGAAGAGTTCTTCTTCTGTGGCTTCGGTGCTGACGAGAAGAACGCTACGCAGAATATCCTGACCGTATATCAGGGTGGTCTCTCGATGGGACAGAAGGAGTATTATCTCGATAACGATAAGGCGACGGCCGATATCCGTGAGGCCTTCAAGAAGCACGTTGTCAAGATGTTCCAGCTCTTCGGCTTCAGCAAAGGTGCTGCCACGAAGAAGATGCAGAACATTATGAAGGTGGAGACGGCTCTGGCCAAGGTGTCGAAGTCTCGTACGGAACTCCGTGACCCAGAGGCCAACTACAATAAGATGACGCTGCAGGAGTTTGAGTCGAAATATCCCAACCTCCCGCTGGTAAAGGTGATGAACGCCCAGGGCGTCGATACGAAGTACCTGCAGGAGATGGTTGTCGGACAGCCTGCCTTCTTGGAGGGCGCCAACGCATTAGTGGCTGGTATCAAACCTGCTGAGTATCGCGATGTGATGGAGTGGGGCTTTATCTCTGGCGCAGCCAACTACCTGAGCGACGCTACAGTCGCAGAGAGCTTCGACTTCAATGGCCGTGTCCGTTCTGGCCGTAAGGAGAATCATCCCCTCTGGAAGCGCAGCACGGCTCAGGTGGAGCGTGTGATGGGTGAGGCGCTGGGTAAGATCTACTCGGAGAAATACTTCCCTGAGGCCTCTAAGCAGCGTATGATTGCGCTGATCAAGAACCTCCAGATTGCCCTTGGCGAGCGTATTGCCGCCCAGGACTGGATGGACGATTCAACGAAGGTGAACGCCCTGCTGAAGCTTAATACCTTCTATGTGAAGGTGGGCTATCCTGACAAGTGGACGGACCTCTCGAAGCTTCAGATCGATCCTGCCAAATCTTATTACGAAAACATACAGGAGTGCGCCAAGTTCTGGAACGCCTGGAGGATCGATCATACCGTTGGCAAACCCGTTGACCGTGACGACTGGTACATGACACCACAGACTGTCAATGCCTACTATAACCCCACGACCAACGAGATTTGTTTCCCCGCAGGCATCCTGCAGTACCCATTCTTCGACATGAGTGCCGACGATGCCTTTAACTACGGGGCTATCGGCGTGGTGATCGGCCATGAGATGACCCACGGTTTCGATGATCAGGGTCGTCGCTTCGACAAGGATGGAAACATGCATGACTGGTGGAAGGAAGAAGACGGAAAGAACTTTACAGCTCGTACAGATAAGTATGCTGATTTCTTCTCTGCTATCGACGTGTTGCCCGACCTGAAGGGTAACGGCCGTCTCACCTTAGGAGAGAATCTGGCAGATCACGGTGGTCTGCAGGTGGCCTATGCCGCTTATAAGAATGCAACGAAGCGTGCACCGCTTGGTGAGAAGGACGGTCTGACTGCCGACCAGCGCTTCTTCCATGCCTATGCTGGTGTCTGGGCTGGTAATATCACAGAGGAGGAAATCCGGAATCGTACGAAGAGCGACCCCCACTCATTGGGTCGTTGGCGTGTCAACGGGGCACTTCCGCATATCAATGCCTGGTACGAAGCCTTTGGCGTCAAGGAAGGCGATAAGATGTTTATTCCTGAGTCAGAACGTCTCCAATTGTGGTAAAAAATAGTCTTTTTTGCATAAAATGCCGTCGTAAATATAAATTTACGGCGGTTTTTTTTGTGAGTTAAGTATTTTTTGCTATCTTTGCACCTAACTTAAGTTAAAAAGCCAATTTGATATGGACGAAGATATTACACTACATCCAGAAAAGAATAGTGAGGAAGTGCTTGAGAGACAGCATGAGGAAATCAGTCTGACTCATGATGCTGAAACCGATGGTGAGCAGCAGATGCAGATGCAAAGTGCCGTCGGCGTGAAGTGCCCCCACTGCGGAACAATCAATGATCCTGAGGCGGTCTATTGTGCATCATGTGGACAGCCTATCGGCAAGATGGCCTGTCCTAACTGTGGGGCGGAACTGGACCCCGATGCTGACTTCTGTGAGTCGTGTCGCAGATATGTCAGGATGGACGTCTGTTCTTTCTGCGGAGCTGGACTGTCCAGCAACGACGCCTTTTGTCCTGAGTGCGGTAGCCCCAGGGGTGGCATTGTCTGTCCGGTATGTCATACATTGAACGACTTCTCATTCTGCAAACAGTGTGGGACAGCCCTGACGGAGGAGGCTCGGCAGCTGCTCGAAAGAGTCCACGAGATGCCCGAGTTCAAGGAGCTGCAGAGGTTGGCTACCGGTCTTCAGCAGTTGGAACAGTCTATCCCTTACTCCTCAGAGCGTGACCTGCTCAAGGACCAGCGGAACATCAAACTGCGTGAACGGGTTCTCACCTTGTTGGCAGAAGACCGCGGTATTGCTCATCCGGTGATTCCTGATGCAGAGAACAAACGGTTGAGCAAGGAGGAGTATGATGCCAAGAAGAAGGAACGCCTCGAACAGATCGCTGCCATCCTGGATAAGTTGGTGCAGGCTCCGCAGCCGAAACCGGCCCAGGTGCGCAACTATGCGATGGCCTGTCGGCCTCAAGGTGTCAGACTGGCATGGGAGTGTAATTTCAAGCACGCCCTCCACTCCAGTCCCTGTGGCTGTGCCAAACCACAGTTAGGTGGCAAGTGGGTTATTCTTGGCAAAGACGTAAGAAAGGAAATTAAAGACGATTTGTAAAAGATATGAGTACGGAAAGAACCTTGGATACAGAACGTCCAGAAGAGACGGATCAGACGTTGCGGCCTGATCAGGATACGACGATGCGCCCTACGACCATCGAGCCGGAGGCTCCCTTGTTGGACGGTACGGCGCGAGCTGACGGTATCGGCGTTTCGAATGATGATGTCAAGGAAGATAGTTTTATCCTAAAAGGTATCAGCTACAAACGACTGAGTGTCCTGAGTGACAACTCTGGCGAGGCACAGGTATTCCTCGTGGAACATGACGGGGATACATACGTCCTGAAGATCTATTATCCGAACTTCGATGTGAATAAGAAAATCCTTCAGGCCGTGTATAACTTCGGTTTTGAGATGATCGTCAGGGTCTATGACTTCGGAAAGACCTATGTTGACGGCAAACACCGGTATTATGAACTGATGGAGTATCTGAAGGGAGGTACGTTGTCGCAGTATCGCCTGAACGGTGATATGGATAAGTTCCGCCGCATCGCCCTGCAGGCTGCTGCCGCTTTGGCCTATTGTCATCAGAGCAACATCCTGCACAAGGATGTCAAGCCCAGCAACTTCTTCTTCCGCGACCAGGAACATACGGAGCTGGTGCTGGGAGACTTTGGTATCTCGAGTCTGTTAGACCAGGATGGTAAGGCCCATAAGACCACTCAGGCCCGTACCCCAATCTTCGCTGCGCCGGAGATGTATGCCGATGTCATAGACGGTGTGGTGGAGGTGACACCTGCCGCCGACTTCTATTCGTTAGGCATCACCTTGATGGCACTGTGGTTGGGAGAGTCGCCCATGAGTTCCAATGAACGGGTGATGATGCGTCAGAAGAATGAGGGTCGCATCCCCCACATGAACGAGCTGCCTGAGCGTATCAGACTGCTTGTGCAGGGACTGACCGTTGTGAACCCCACCAAGCGCTGGGGATATGACCAAGTGGAGGAGTGGTTCTTAGGCGGAACGCCTCAAGTGGACCTGTCTTCACCTTTCCTGAAGTATAAGAGTTTCATCGTGGATCCGGATCGTAACATCGTGGCTGATAACATCCATGAGCTGATACCTCTGCTCCTCGATAATGAGAAATTGGCGATGGGCTATCTGTATAATGGCCGTATCAGCAGTTGGCTGGAATCTTGTGGCAACCAGAAACTGAGTACCATCGTCAGGGATATCGTGGTGAATCGCTATCCCGTCGATCAGCGGGCAGGCTTGATGGCTGCTGTCTATGCCATGGAGCCGACCTATCCTTATAAGGATGTGAAGGGAAACTTGTGCGACGATGTGCATAGCGTGGCTATCTCACTGCTGAGCTATCAGAAGGAGTATGGACTGTTGCTGACCAACCCAAACGACAGCCTGTTCTTGTATCTGGAGTCGCATACGAAATGCCATGTGGACCGTATTCGTTCTTATTTCGTAAAGAAAGATCCTTCCCTGAATCGTGTGGCCATCATCAGGACGGCTTTTGAGATAGACCCGGAGATTCCGTTGCTCGCTCGCTACCCGTCTTCTTCGTTGAAGGAGATCGTGAAAGCGTTCGGTAGGGAAAAACTGCCGGAGGATGACTGGCGCAGCCTGACGGACGGTCGCCTGTTGTCGTGGATGTACAGTCATGAGGATCGGATGGCTTGTGAGAGTCTCAGAATCCTGACGGAGGGGCAGCCCTATTCAGAGGCCCTGGCGTATAAGGTGCTTTATAACCTGGACCGTGATGCCGCTTACGATCTGAAACGAGCCTTCACGCCTGCCCAGATTGGCGAATATCTCTCTGAACGTCTGAAGAATGCTGAACATCTCGGAGATAAGGAGTTCAAGGAGGTGATGAGTGACCTGACGGATCTGAATGGTCGTTTCAGCTATTATGCCCAGTTACATGGATGGACGGAGATCCTGAGCGAGTATAACCGCAGCTTCGATCTGAAGTCGGAAGAGAACCGGTATCGTCTGGGACTCTACGACTATAAGACGGCTGCCTACCGTTTCTGCCGTATCCTCGGTGTGACGCCAGCCTATCAGATGCCTGACGGGACGGAGTATACCGACGGGCTGAACTTGAACGTCCATAACAACTCCCAACTTCGTAATGAGATCCGTAATGGCTCGTTCACGCAGTGGCTGTCTATCTTCTATCACGAGAATCCGTTTGCCGATTTCTCCGAACAGTATGCTTACGAGCGGTCGCTGGAACAGTGGCTGAGAGCCCTTGGTAGCATTGACTCCTCTTATACTTATTATAAGCGGTTCACTGATGCCCGTGATGAGACGACCAAGAGAGTGCAGAGTGTCAGGGACAACTGGGCTCTGGCCAAGAGCAGGGAGAATCTGTGGCGAACAGTGTTCTATTCGTTATGTGGCATCTGGATCCTGTTGGTGCTGTTCATCGGTGTCAAGGATCGTACCTATTTGTTGAATCATACCTTCCTCTGCATCGGTCTCCCGTTGGGTGGCATGACAGGTATTATTGTAGGAACAAGAGCCTATTTCAGGGGATATGACTTCTTCTTCTCCTTCCTATGGAGTATAGCGGGTGCCTTCACCTCCTTTATACCTATTTTAATTCTTAAATATATCGGCCAGTCTCATCCGAGCCTGTTCAATGTGGCCATCATCCTCATTACCCTGGCCTATATGCTGATCTGTCATCTGACGGACTTCCGGGGTGATCAGAAGGCAGACAGCAAACTGATTTCTGAGGTACTTGATGACGATGTGAAGTCAACGTTGCTGGAGCCGTTGTATTATACTTTCAAGACAAAGTCCTATAAGTTTAATGGCTCTAAGTTCGGTATGTTGAACGATGTGATGGATCAGGTACGTTCCATCAGTGGTGAGAGTGTACTGCACTATGTGCTTTGGAGTATTCTGGCGCTGATCTTCGTCTTGAACTTCATCATCTTCAGCCCCAGTCTGCTGAATGTCAGCAACCCGGATAAACTCAGTATCTCTCCTACAAAGGTGATACGCCAAATAGAAAAAGATGTGGAATAATGGTTTGTGAGAATTGTCATAAGGAAAACAGAAGCGTAGCGAAGTTCTGCAAGTGGTGCGGTGCTCCATTGGCCAGTCAGGACTTGCTGGACCGTCTGGTAGGACTTGATGAGGTGAAGCGGCAGTTGAAGACGATTGTCAACACCTATACCTACCTTCAGTCCCGCAAGGATATCGCTAAGGTCCGTATCTCCGTCAATGCCATCGTCATTGGTGAGACAGGAACGGGTAAGACCATGCTTGCTGAGATCCTTCGTGACTATTTCTACAAACATAAGATCATAGAGAAGCCGAAACTGACGATGGTCGACGCCGTGGACTATCAGCGGTTTGTGGACAAGTGGGACGATAATATCAAGAAGGCAAAGGGAGGTATCTTGTTCTTCGACAATGTGCAGAAACTCCTGCCTGATAAATATTCCAATCAAGTGAATCCGCTCGACAAGTTGTTCGTGGAGATGGATAAATGGGAGGATAATCCCATCGTGGTCATCTCTGGTCTGACGAAGGGTCTGGAGGACTTCCTTGAGAGCAATCCGGCCGTCACAAACCGTTTCAAGTACACCTTCCGTCTACCCACTCCCGGCTATCATGAGCTGACGGACATCTGTAAGATGAACCTGCGGACCAGGTATGGTATCACCAAGTTCTCGCAAGAGGCAGAAAACCAGCTCTCTCGCTACTTCAAATATCAGGTCAAGACTAAGGACGAGCTCTTTGGCAACGGTCATCTGGCCCATAAGACAGCCGAGGATATCTTCACCCAGTTCATCAGCCGTGGGGCCGACGCAGAACAGGTGGAGCGGGATGACATCAAGGGCTATGTGCCGGAGGAACGGACCGTTGAGGATATCCTGAAGGATCTCGACAGGTTCATCGGTATGGACGAGGTGAAGAGCGCTGTTCGTGAGATGGCCTTCTCCGTACAGAACAGCATCCAGCGGGCTGAGCGTGGCTTGGGGGGGCAAGAGAAGATGTCGATGCATATCATCCTGACGGGTAACCCCGGAACGGGAAAGACGACCATCGCCAGGAAACTGGGTGAGATATTGGCATCTGTAGGATACCTTGACAGTGGTCATGTCGTAGAGGTGGACCGTGCGAAGATGGTGAGCCCCTATCAGGGGGAGACCCCTAAGGTGGTTGACCGTCTGTGCGACAAGGCGATGGGGGGCATCCTCTTTGTGGATGAGGCTTATACCCTTGCCCCGTTGAATGTCTCTGGAGAACGTGACAACCAAGGCGCCCAGGCGCTGGAGAAACTGATGAAGCGTATGGAGGACGACCGTGGGAAGTTTGTTGTCATCGCCGCCGGCTATCGCATGGAGATGGAGAACCTCTTCCGCATCAACCCGGGTTTCCGCAGTCGTTTCAACTATTTCCTTGATATAAAGGACTATACGCCAGACCAGTTGTTTGGGATCATGCTCGTCTTTGCGAAGGATAAGAAATACATCTTCTCGAAAGAGGGAGAGGAACTGGCCCGTAAGATGATCACGGAGATGTATAACTCCCGTGACAAGGACTTTGCGAACGGTCGTACCATGCGTTCGCTCTTCGACCAGATCTGCAAGAAGCAGGCACAGCGGCTGCAGGCTGCCAATATTGCCAATATGACGAACGAGGAGCTGATGACCATCACGGCAGAGGATATTCCTTACGAGGCTCCTAAGTCGGTGGATATTACCGACTGTCTCGCAAAACTTGAAGGTCTGGTGGGACTCACTGCCGTGAAGAAGGAAGTATCCAACTTGGCCTCCTTCCTCAATCTGCAGATTATGCGTGGTGAGACCAATACCTTCCAAGGGAAACATTATGTCTTCACAGGTAATCCCGGTACGGGTAAAACCACCGTCGCTCGTATCATGGCCGATATCTTCAGGACCTTAGGCATTGTGGCGAAGGGTCAACTGGTGGAGGCCGACCGCTCGAAGCTGGTGGCAGGCTTCTCCGGGCAGACAGCCATCAAGACCAACCAGTTGGTGGATCAGGCCATGGGTGGCGTGCTGTTCATCGATGAGGCTTATACGTTGAAGTCTGGCGATGGTGACACCTTCGGCTCCGAAGCTATCGACACGCTGTTGAAGCGACTGGAAGACGACCGCGGCAAGTTTATCTGTATTGTGGCCGGCTATACTGATCAGATGCACGACTTCATCGATTCAAACCCGGGTCTGAAGAGTCGTTTCACGCAGACCATTCATTTCGACGACTATACACCTGATGAGCTGACCGAGATATTCCTCAATCTGGCTAAAGGCAAGAACTTCAATGTCGACGAGGAGACCCGTGCGGCCATCCATCGCCAGTTTGAGCAGCTCTACCTGCGCCGGGATAAGAACTTCGGAAATGCCCGTGAGGCCAGAAGGGTGTTCGACGAGGCTGTCGAGCGCCAGAGTCAGCGTCTGGTGAAGCTGATGAACGATCCCGGCTTCCAGGAGAGTGATATGTATAGCTTGACGACCGACGATCTGCCCATGGCACAGAGCGAGGCAGCCCGTCCGCTCGACGAGGTGCTCAACGAACTTGATGAGTTTGTGGGTATGCGCTCTGTAAAGAACTCTATCCGCCGGCTGGCCGTACAGAGCATGTTCATGAAGCAGCGTGCCGCCATGGGAGCAGGAAAGGTTCAGCAGATGGCGATGAACTTCATACTGACAGGTAATCCTGGAACGGGAAAGACCTCTATCGCCAGGAAGATGGGTGAGATACTCCAGGCAATGGATATTCTGCCTACGTCGAGGGTGCTGGAGGTGAGCCGTGCCACCTTGGTTGGAAAGTATATGGGTGAGACGCCGAAGATCGTCAACAATATGTGTGACAAGGCTATCGGCGGCATCCTGTTCATCGACGAGGCCTATACCCTCAGTGAGGGCACAGACCAGTATGGTAAGGAAGCTATCGACACGCTGATGAAACGTATGGAAGACGACCGTGGTAAGTTCGTGGTGATCGCTGCTGGCTATAAGGATAAGATGGAGGCGTTCCTTCAGATTAATCCGGGCCTTGCCAGTCGTTTCACTCACAAGCTTCACATCGACGACTATAACGAAGACGAGTTGCTGGCCATTTACAAGCAGATGGCTCAGAAGGAACAGTACACGCTCTCGCCGACGGCAGAGTTCAAGGCACTTGACACCATTTACAGGATGGTGCTGGCCAAGGATGAGTCGTGGGGCAATGCCCGTGAGATGCGTAACCTGCTTGACGCAACGATTCAGAAACTTTCGCTCCGGGTGTCACAGATGCCCAGTGATCAGGTGACGAAAGAAACGTATCAGTTAATATTACCAGAAGATATATAATAAAGGTAAGAAGGTAAAAAGGTTAAGTGAAAATATGATAATTTGTCCGACTTGTAAAGAAGAGATTGACGACGATTCCCGCTATTGTGACCAGTGTGGACAGGCTCTGCTGTATTGTAACCAGTGTGGCCGGGTAGGCATTGGCCGACGTTGTACCTATTGCGGTGGTCTCATGGTGCCTCCCGGCAGTGAGACACAGCATGCGGGGGATAGCTTTGCTTCAGTGGGATATGCCACATACGGTTCCCTCAGACAGGAAGATTCACGTCATGGAACGGGTGGGGGAAACATGCCCGTGCTGACACTTGCCAACGACAATCTGAATATCCGGATTGTGGCCATGAATGGTGCTATTATCGGTCGTCGCAAAGGACCCTATACTCATTTCTTTGAGAAACAAGCATACGTGTCGGGTGTTCATGCCCAACTGATGTATAATGCCCAGACGGGATGGGGTGTCGTCGACAAACATTCCTCCAACGGAACGAAACTAAACCAGCGCCAGATACAGCCTGATGTGGAGATGACATTGAACAATGGGGATATCCTGACGATTGCAAATGTCAATCTGCAAGTCATTATTAGATAAAGACAGATGATTGAATTGAATATATCTGCTGCCAGCTGGACTGGCCGCGTGAGAAGTCAGAACGAGGATATGGTGTTGGTGGATCACCAGTTTATCCGTGAAGACTCCTGTCAGACCCAGTTCGTCTTAGGACGTGAAGATCGTCTGCTGATAGCTGTTGCCGATGGGATGGGAGGCCACAACCGTGGAGATGTGGCCAGTTATGATACCCTGCACAACCTCGAGTATTATTTCTACGATATCCCGTCGAGCCTCACTGCCGGCGACTTCAACGAAGCCATTGTAGACTGGCTGGATTCCATCAATAACTACATCATCTCAAAAGGCCGTGCCGACGAGCAGTTCAAGGGCATGGGGACAACATTGGTAGGCTTCGCCTATTACAACAACGACTTCTACTCATTGAACTGTGGTGACAGCCGCCTGTATCGTTTCCACAACCACCAGTTGACTCAGTTGACGAAAGATCACTCATTGAGTAATATGTTGGCTGATGAGAAGCGTACAAACATCATCACCAACTGTATCGGTGGGGGATTCAACTCATCCTTTATCGACATGGTACAGATGACGGGCGATGTGGCTCAGGGTGATGTGTTCCTGCTCTGTAGCGACGGACTGACTGATATGCTCCCCGACGGGGAGATAAGTGGTCTTTTTGAACAGCATGCCGATGCCAGCGCCCTCTGTAGCGCAGCCATTGAGGCTGGAGGTATTGACAATGTCTCCTGTTGTGTGATAACCGTCAAATAATTAATTGTAAATAGTAAATTGTCAAATCGTAAATATAGATGCCATTAAGATTACCCGATAAACTTCCCGCCATCGACCTGTTGAAGAATGAGAATATCTTCGTGATGGACAACACCAGGGCACATGCACAGGATATCCGTCCCTTGAGGATTGCCATCCTGAACCTGATGCCGCTGAAGATTACCACCGAGACAGACCTGATCCGTCTGCTCTCCAACACCCCGTTGCAGTTGGATATCAGTTTCATGAAGCTGAAGAGCCATACGCCGAAGAATACGCCGATAGAGCACATGATGATGTTCTACCGTGACTTTGCGGAGATGCGTCATGAGAAATACGACGGCATGATCATCACGGGGGCACCAGTTGAGCAACTCGACTACGAGGATGTCGGGTATTGGAGTGAGATAACTGAGATCTTTACTTGGGCCCGGACGCATGTAACCAGTACCTTATATATATGTTGGGCTGCTCAGGCAGGTCTCTATTTCCACTATGGGGTGCCGAAGTATCCACTGCCGATGAAGATGTTCGGCATCTTCCCTCAGAAGCCATTGGACCCCCAACTGCCTATCTTCCGGGGCTTCGATGACGTGTTCATGATGCCTCATAGCCGCCATACGGAGTTACGTCGTGACGATATCCTCGCCAACCCCGAACTGAGCCTGATCGCCGAGTCGGATGAGAGTGGCGTGAGCATCGTGATGGCTCGGGGGGGACGTGAGTTCTTCATCACAGGCCATCTGGAATATGCGCCCAATACCCTCGATAACGAGTATCGTCGCGATAAGGATATTCGTAAGGATGTGGCACCTCCCCGGAATTACTATCGCAATAATAATCCTGAGAACCCGCCGTTGGTCACCTGGCGCTCCCATGCGAACCTCTTCTACACGAACTGGGTGAACTACTACGTCTATCAGGAGACACCTTATAATATTAATGACATCACTTGAACTGTTGGCTCCGGCCAAGAACCTTGCCTGTGGCATAGCGGCCATCGACCACGGTGCCGATGCCGTCTATATCGGCGCCACGCGCTTCGGTGCTCGTTCCGCCGCCGGCAACAGTCTCGATGATATCCGACAGCTCTGTGACTACGCCCGTCCCTTTGGCGTCAAGGTCTACGTGACTGTCAACACCATCCTCTATGATGAGGAACTCGATGACACCCGTCAGTTGCTGCATGACTTGCAGGCTGTTGGCGTCGATGCCATCCTCGTTCAGGACATGGCTGTCCTTCAATTGTCAATTGTCAATAGTCAATTGTCAATTCCCCTCCATGCCTCTACCCAGACCGACAACCGTACGGTGGAAAAGGTGAGCTGGTTGCGAGACTTAGGTTTCTCAAGAGTGGTCTTGGCCCGCGAGCTCTCCGTCGAGGAGATAGCGGCCATTCATCGTGAGGTGCCTGATGTAGAGCTGGAGGTGTTCGTTCATGGTGCCCTCTGTGTCAGTTACTCGGGTCTCTGCTACGCCTCCCAGTATTGCTTCCATCGGAGTGCAAACCGTGGTGAGTGCGCACAGTTCTGTCGCATGAAGTTCTCGCTGGTCGACGGCGAGGGTAGGGAAGTGGAGCACGACCGTTATCTGCTCTCCCTGAAGGATTTGAACCAGAGCGACCATCTGGAAGAACTCATTGAGGCGGGTGCCACCTCTTTTAAGATAGAGGGGCGTCTGAAGGATGTCAACTACGTGAAGAATGTCACAGCCGCCTATAGTCAGCGGCTCAACGAGATCGTCCGCCGTCATCCCGATAAGTACCGTCGCAGTTCGTTGGGTGAGTGTCGTTATACCTTTACACCCGACTTGCGGAAGACCTTCAATCGTGGTTATACCACCTATTTCCTACATGGCCGTCAGCCCGATATTGCCTCCTTCGACACGCCGAAGGCCATCGGCGAATATGTCGGGACGGTGAAGGAACTGCGGGGTGACTCTTTCAATGTGGCAGGCACGGCGAGCTTTGTCAATGGCGATGGACTCTGCTTCATCAACGCCGACCGTCAGTTGGAGGGCTTCCGTGCCAATCGTGTGCAGGGCAACCGTATATGGCCTTACCGTATGCCTCAAGGCCTCCGTCCTGGCGTGCGGCTCTATCGGAATAATGATCAGGAGTTTGAACGACTTCTCTCCAAACCGAGTGCAGAACGGAAGATTCCCGTGACGCTGGCTATCAGTGCCTTTGATGATGATGGCTTTGCCCCGGGCTTCCAGCTGAAGATCAGCAATGGAAAATATACTCATGCAGTCCGCATTCATGCAGAGCATCAGATGGCCTTGAAATCTCAGCGTGAGCAGATTGTCAGGGAGTTGTCGAAGCTTGGTAATACGCCGTATCGCTGTGAACGGGTGGACATTCCCGATGACTTTGACTATTTCATTCCTGCCAGCAGATTATCTGAATTGCGGCGTTTTGCGGTGGACTCCTTTGGGGCAGGAAATCATGGGGACTGTCCCTATGATAGCAGCGTAGCGGAGATCAGAGGGACTGTCCCCGTGATTCCTTATCCTTACCCCTATCTCTATAATATCTCCAACCACCTCTCCCAGCAGTTCTATGGCGCCTCCGAAAAGACTGCCTACGAGCTGAAACCCGCTGCTGGCCCCATCATGCAGTGCCGCCATTGCATCCGCTACGCCCTGGGCTATTGTGTCAAGCGTGGTGGTCAGCATCCCACTTGGCGCGAACCTCTCTCTCTCGTCTTAGGCGACGGTCGTCGCTTCCGTCTTGAGTTCGACTGTAAAAACTGTCAGATGAATGTCTATGCGCCGTAGTCTTTCATTTTTTCATTTTTTCATTCTTTCATTATTATTGGTCAGTTGTTATAACCGCGGGCCCATTACCCCCGATGCCTGGAACCTGACAGAACAGCAGCTCGACTCCATCTCCTTCTATACCACCCACCACTATACCCAGAACTATAATTTTGTGGTGACGGGCGACTCCTTGGTTGTCGTCGCTCAGGAACCTGGGGCCATGTCTATCCCCGATGTGGTGTCCGTGCTTAACTCTCACATCTCTCTCGATTCCATCACCCTGAGGAAATATGAGCGCATCGTCGTGGCCGACATCATGACCGTTCCCTCCGACACCATCGACTCCGTCTGGGTGAAGGTGGCCCGCGACCAGCTCACCTTTGGCTGGATTCATGAGAACGAGCTGCTGGCGAAGGTCTCGCCCGACGATCCCATCAGTCAGTTCATCGACCTCTTCTCCGATGTCCATCTATTGGTGTTCCTGGCTTTCTGTGTAGTCATCGTGGCAGCCTATGGCGTACGCCGACTGATGCGACGGGGAGCGAAGATCGTGCATTTCAACGATATACCCTCGTTCTATCCGACGGCCCTCTGTCTGCTGGTAGCCTCTTCGGCCGTACTCTACAGTTCCATCCAGCTCTTCGGGCCAGAGTCGTGGCGCCATTTTTACTACCACCCCTCGCTCAATCCCTTCGGCCTGCCCCTCCACTTAGGACTCTTCGTGTCCTCCGTCTGGGCCATCATCATCGTCGCCATAGCCACCGTCGACGATGTCACGAAGCACTTACCCTTAGGCAGTGCCATCCTCTACTTAGGCGGTCTGACCGCCGTCTGCGCCGTAGACTATGTGATCTTCAGCATCACCACCTTATATTATATAGGTTATCCCCTCCTTATCGCCTATTTCATCTTCGCCCTCCGCCGCCTCTCCCTCCAGGAAAGCATCTGAACTGAAGGCCTCTCTTCATGCACGCGCACGAACCTTATTTTATATAAAGAAAGGTGCAGTCTGCATAAAATTATCTTTTCTTTGAAATTTCTTCCTTTTTCCTTGCAAGTTTCATTTTTAATTCGTATCTTTGCCCCTGACTAAGCCAGCCGCTTGCGGCAGGGCGGGTCAAGACATCGATGGAGTGGGGCCACCAAGCCGTTTGTAGGGCAGGCCTCGGAAAGGCGTTTACGAACGTTATCATTCTGTACTATCAAACTTCGCAACTTTGAATCGTGTTACAGAAGATAATGCAACGGGAACGCTTACGTGGGTAGATTATATCCCGACTGTTGCTATATAATACAATAATGTATAGCATTTGGTTGAATATATAATCACTTGGCGTGGGCTGGCTGCGTTGCTTATCCTTAACACGGGGCAATGCGAAGGCCTGATAGTAGGGATGGGCGAAAGTAGAAACTCCCATGCCTTTTTTGTTTCCACCAAGCTTAGACGAATTATTAATGGCAGAATTCGGGAGTTTAGGAAGCAACTTATACTAAACAATTATGGACAAGAACAATTTAAGAAGAGTCAAGGTCGTTATCGCAGTATTGTATACAACCGTACTTGTTAACATGCCTTTTTCAACCAAAGCTCAAGATCGAAAAGAGAATACCTACGAAGTGGGATATAATGCTGGTACTTTCGACGATGTGAAACTGTCTGGAAGCTATGGCTTGTCTATGACCGCACTGCCTTGGGAAATAACGGACAATCTCTATGCTGGTGTTCATTTTTCACCTTTCTACTTTAACTTCGGACTAGTTGATAAAGATGCTATATCCGATATGATCAAGCTTGGCCCTGCTATTGGTTACTACTTTACACCCACCATTTTTGTGGCTATGCCAATCGCTGTTGCTTGCGAAGTTTATTTTAAAGATCATGATACTAAGACAGCATGGGGTATGTCTTGGGCACCAAGTATATATGCGGGTAGCAACAAATTCGGAATATTTGCCGGTCCAATGTTTACGATAAGTTTCGAAGGTGATTCGAAAGTAAGCACTGGATTTAGGGCAGGATTGTATTTTTAGACAATTCCGTATTACATAATATTTTAAAACATTTAATACAAAGATAATTCATGAAAAAGTATTTCTCATACAGGATGACCATTATGATGGTCACAATTCTGAGCATGACCCTTGTATCTTGTGACAAGAAGGATCCGACAAGCAGCGACTCTAAAGGAATAATGCAAGAGATTCAAAGATACAAATGGACAGGTCAATCTATAGAAGAAGAAGTATACTCTTATGGGACAGCAACATATACTCAGACATGGACGGTCTACTTCATTAATGACAGTCAAGGAGTCATGCACTGGACAGCTGTAGATCGTGATACAGCGTTGGGTACGAGCCGGGACGAAGATGATATTGAGTTTTATTATGAAATTAAAGGCAATACGATACACCTGTATGGAGGAAGCAATTTCGTATTTGAGTACTATGACGGTTTCCTTGTAGAAGGCGAAACTATATTCAGTCCTAGCAGTTTGGGTTCTTCAGACTATGCATATTTGCAGAATTATTTAAATGATAATGGTGAGAACAATGGTGGAAGCGACGGCCGGATTGATACAGAAGTATTCTTTATCAACGACAATGAAATCCTGATGGGCGTTAATTATGATGAAAGCTCAGGAGCATATCAATATGTCTTGCAATTCGGCTTTGGTGTCAATGATAAGAAAGCATACGATAAAGGGCTTACGAAACTGACGGCAACTATATGGGCTGATAACGGTAGTTTTGACGGATATAAATCAAGTAACTTTGGCAAAAAGAAAAAGCTGGAACTGGATGTCTACCCAGGATCGGAAAGTTACTATGGATGGGAATGGCTCTTTTCAAAGGACAAAGAAGTAACACTTCATTACGACTTTTCCTATTACAATTCTAATAATGGGCAGACATATTATGTAACCGAAAACCATATCGTCAAATTGAAAACAAATTGATAATAATGCAAAAGATAATTATTACTAAAGTGGGGTTAATTGATCTCAAAGTCATATATAGAGCTCTTTAGCTAAACCGAACACGCAAATATAATAATTAAATGAACATGATTTCGCTCACATTTACTAAATATTTAAAAAAGAAACAAATGAAAAGATTAAGATTTATGCAAACGCTTTTAATCGCCTCAGTATTATGTTTGGGCTTTTCCAGTTGTGGCGATGATGACGAAACAGTAACTACCGTTGACACAGATTTTTCAAAATTGATTCGTGGTCACTGGGCAAATACTGATGTGGATGAAGATTACTACTATGTATCTTTGAGCATCGATTATAAAGGTTCTGGAACTATTAGTTTCTATGACCTCATCAACGACGATGACCAATATGGAGTTATGGCCTTTGGTACTTACACTCTAAATGGCAACAAATTGACCGCCATCTATAACGATGTTGATTGTAAAGATGCTAATTATAAGTCATTTACATATCATGGTTTCAGTGATGGAAAATCAAGGACTATAGTTTATACCATCCAATCATGTGATGGTAATAAACTTGTCCTGACAGATGAAAGTGGGAAAAATGCAAATTACGAAAAGTACGCAGATGTAAAATAGGATGACACAAAACAAATGTATTAATGAGCGAAATATTGTTCTGTCATTCCTATAAAGAATCAAGGGGGGGGGGCTGGTCAAAGACCATTTTGGGGTTATACAGATTGGTCCTGCCCCCTCTCTATGTTATTCATTTAAGAAAAGTTGATAAGTTTTAAAATGAAAGCAAATAGATTATTCATAATGGTTCTTACTGTAATACTAATTGCAGGTTGTTCTAAAGAAGAGAGTAATGACGTTATAAATGATCTGACAGGAACTTGGATTGGAAATAAGTCTGCCAGTGCAACAGGTGGTAAACGTACTTTAAGTGTAACTTTTCGCAATGACCGAACTGGTAGTTTGACTTATGAGTCGAACGTTTACTATCGTCATGCAGAATTTAATTATATTATAAGTGGAAATACCGTTAATTGTGCTGGTGTTATTGTTGGTGAAGATGGAAGATCCAACGAATCATGCTTGGCATCTATGAAGTATATGACAAGTTTTTTGCATGTGGTTGTTTAGATAAAATAGATAAAAGTATATTTTATTAAACTTTCCTTGGTTTTATGAAGGAAAATGATTAACTTTGCAGCCGAAAGTTGATTATAATATACTTTTATGGATTTTAGAGAGGTTGTTAAGGAGCGCCGAGGTGTTTTGGGTATATCCCAATTGGATTTGGCAGAGATGGCTGGCATTAGTTTGGCCACAATAAAGGACATTGAGCGTGGTGCAGGAAATCCGTCGATGAAAACCGTGACTCGAATCTTGGAGGTGCTGGGACTGGAGATACAGTTCCGTATCAGACAGACGACATAGGCGTATACGAATCACACGAACCTTTTTTATATTAAGAGATATTGCGAGAGTAGCTTCACCACAGCCAGTCTTCCTCTTCGTCGTCGTAGACGAGGGGGCCGCTCCAGCCGTATTCCTGGCAGATGGCGGCGATGAGCTCCTGGTCTTCAGGGGTGATGAGGCGAAGGCCCTTGCGGATCTCGAAGTACTGGGTGCGGCCGAAGTGCATGATGAGATCCCGACGTATCGCCTTCTCCACACGGGCCGGCATGTCGAGGTAGAAGTGGGTCATGCCCTTCTTCATGACGACCCGCTCGTTCGGACGGAACTTCTCACAGTGCTCCCCGCCGACCTTCGGGTTGCGAGGGTTCATCGACAGTTGGGCATACGGCATCGTGTCGCCATACTGTCCTACGAGCCAATGGAGGCATTGCTCCTTGAGCGGACAGCTCTCGATGAAACACATGAGGTAGTGGTGGGTCTTCTCGCGGAACACCTCTTCCTGCGACGGCGTCGCCTGCTGTTTTTGGTCTTTCTTTGTATTCATGATGCAAAGGTAGTAATAATTCTCCTATTATCAAAAAAATAGCCTTTCTTTTTTATCTTTTTGGAGAAATGTTATAGTCTTTTAGTTCTTCTAATTAATTTCATAAATATTTGCTTTAGCCTACATTTTTATAATTAACTATCTGTATTACAGATATTAACATTATGTAGGCTTATTTGTTGAGCCTACATAATGCCTACATTTTTGATTGATAGGATACGTAAAAATGATATCA
>JAFTFO010000044.1 GCA_017449495.1 Prevotella sp.
AAAACAATAATAAGTAACAAATATGGAAAAGAAAATGAAATTCTGTCAGAGTTGCGGCATGCCGCTGACTGCTGACGTACTCGGCACCAATGCCGATGGTAGTAAGAACGAAGAGTACTGCATCTACTGCTATAAGGACGGTAAGTTCTTACAGGACTGCACAATGGACGAGATGATAGAGCATTGTGCCCAGTTCGTAGGTGCTGTGAACGAGGGGTTGCCCAGTCCGATTACAAAAGAAGAGTATATCGGACAGATGAAGATGTACTTCCCACAACTGAAGCGCTGGCGCAAGGCACTTAATGTTTCGGATGACGAGGCTATGCAAGAAAATCCTGCATTGGCTGGTGTGAAAGAACTCATTGCCCAAATGGCCGACTCGCTGCCTATTGCCTACATTTCATCAGTAGATAACGAGGGTTATCCCTGCACCAAGGCCATGCTGGCACCTCGTAAGCGCGAGGGTATCCGTACATTCTACTTTACCACCAATACTTTTTCGCTACGCGTGGCCCACTACAAGGCCAACTCCAAGGCTTGCATCTATTTCTGCGATGCCGAAGGCTTTAAGGGTATGATGCTTCGTGGCACAATGGAGGTATTGACAGATGCCAAGAGCAAGGAGATTATATGGCGCGAGGGCGACGAGCAGTATTATCCTGGCGGCGTAACCGATCACAACTACTGTGTACTGAAGTTCACCGCCACCGATGGCCGCTTCTACAGCGATTTCTATCCACGTAGTTTTGTCCTTTAAAGTATGAAATATGGGTTATAGAGAAGAGGCTATAGAATGCGTTAAGAATCATGTCCTCCCGTTACATAAGCAAATCTATGTCAAGTATAATGGGGATTTAGACAAGATCTACTCGGAAGGGTACAATAGCAATTCGTATCAGGGTCGGGTTATTGAGCCTGGGAAGGTTTATGAACTGAGTTATTCGGAATGTTCGTGTCCCAAGGTTAAATGTGGACTCAGGGGCAATCCAGAACAATGCGAGTGCTCTAGGCAAAGCATTTTATATATATTGTCGCAGCTTGAACCTGGCAGCCAGTTTGATGTCAGGATTGAAAATACGATTCTAAGAGGAGGTGATTGTTGTACTTTCAGGATAATAAGGCGTGCCAGTGTGAATCGATTGACAAATACAATTGCACTAATCGTTATCGACATCCAGAACGACATCACAAAGCATTACCGCGACATCATCGATAATCTTAACGCAGCTATTGATTGGGCGGTAAATGAGGGAATGCACGTCGTCTATATCAAGCATAACAACATTACCGCAGGCAGCCGTACATTCAAACCTGGCACTCGTGGCGAGGACTTGGTGCCAGAACTGAAGGTCGTATCGGACAACATCTTTGTGAAGACAAAGAGTAACGCATTGACGAGCGAGGCGTTTTCAAAGTTCATTGCTGAAAACGGAATCACAGAGTTTTATATCGCTGGTGCCGATGCTACTGCCTGTGTGAAGTCCACTTGTTTCAATATGCGGAAGGCAGGCTATACGGTGCATGTTTTCTCTGACTGTGTCACCAGTTACGATCTGAAAAAAATACAAGAGATGCTCGCCTATTACGAAAAGCAGGGTTGCAAATTGATTACTATTAAGCGAAGATGAAGAGAGGAATGCTCTATTTGTGTTAAATTGAAGTTAAAATCAGGAAAACGTTTGACTCGTCCCTTAGGTCATACATTAATTTTGCAGTCGTTTAGCAAAACATCGCGCGATTATGAGAGAAAAAACAAAATTGAAAATCGGAGAGTTCTCGCAGATAATGCAGGTCACCGTGAAGACCTTGCGTCATTACGAGCAGAAGGGACTGCTGTTGCCTGACGAGGTGGACGAGTGGACGGGCTATCGCTACTACAGCATCGGACAGATGCAGAAGTTGAAGGACATCCGCGACCTGCAACGACTTGGATTCTCATTAGATGAGATCAAGGACCTGTACGCAGAGGATTCGCACACTCCCAGCATCCGGCAGATGACTGCGAAGATCAAGGAAACGGAAGCGCAACTGCGGCAGTTGATAGCCCGCCGTAACCAACTGCTCGACTGGCGGAACTCTCGCAAAGAAATGAAGACAATGGAAAAATTCAGTATTCAATCATTGCCCGAAATCATCGTGGCAAGTCATCGTGAAGTGATCCCTAACTACGCCGCCATCGGCCCCATGTGCTACGAAAAGATTGGACCGGAGATGCATCGTCTCGGCTGCAAGTGTCCGACTCCAGGCTATTGCTTCACAGTCGAACACGACAAGGAGTACAAACCCGTAAACGTTGACATCGAGTATTGTGAACAAGTTGAGGAGATGGGACAGGACAGCACTATTCTTCAGTTCAAGCGTCTGCCCGCCATCCCCAAGGTGCTCTGCATGAAACATGTCGGTCCATATGAACGTTTCTACGAATCGTTCACAGAACTCTTCCGCTATATGGAGGAACAGGGCTATAAGGCCATCGGACAGCATCGCACCTGCTATATTGACGGTCCCTGGAACCAGGATAACCCAGAGAAATGGCTCTCCGTCATTCAGATTCCAATAGAGTAATCACAAGTGATTGTCTGCCTCATCAGGTAATCGTCGAAGACGCTTGCCAGAACAAGAATGGGGCAGACATAAAAGAAAGAAATTATGAAACTACAAAAGGCAACAATTGAAGACTACGAATCTATCATCGCGTTTTACGATGATGTGACGGAAAGGACTCCCGATATGGAGTACTATGCCCGATGGAAGAAAGGTTTGCATCCCACTCACGATGGTGTCAGAGCCTATATCGGGGAAGGAAGCATGTATCTTTATAAAGAGGATAACGCAATTGTTGGGGCAATGGCTGTCACGATGTATCAAGGCGAGGACTATCACGCTATCACATGGTCTCAACAAGTCCCAGACACTGAAGTGGCAGTGATTCATATCCTTGCCGTAAGTCCTGACCATCAGGGTAAAGGCATCGGCTCAGAGATGATTCTCGAGGCTATCCGTCTTGCCCAGACAAATGGCATGAAAGCCGTCCGTCTCGATGCACTTGCCTCTAACATACCTGCCCACAAGATTTACAAGTCCTTGGGCTTTGGGTACAGAGACCAGCAGCATCTGTATGCCGAGAATACTGGTTGGACGGACTTCTACTTCTTTGAATATCAGTCCCGCTTCAAGTTCAATACCATTGGACTGTTCACCACTGACAACAAGGTAACTGTAGATTTCTACACGAAAGTCTTTGGCTTTACCACATCATGGGATGGCGAACAACCCAATGTGGAAATGGCATTAGGCGAAATGCGTATTATCCTTTTTCCGCGAGATGCTTTTGAGCAGATGGTCTCTCAAAAGTTCCAATATCCTCAAGGGTTAAATGGAACAATGGAGTTGAGTTTCGATGTGCCGTCGTTTGCCGATGTTGACAAGGAGTATCTGAATGCTCTTCACTATGGCGCAAAGCCGGTACTTCCTCCGACAACAGAGCCATGGGGGCAGCGTACATGTTATATCGCTGACCCAGACGGAAACTTAATTGAAATAGGATCGTTTGTGGAAAAACAATAGAACATGTTACGTGTCTTTATTATCATCATTACACTTATATCCCCACTTACTTCATTTGCTCAGAACGAAATGATTGGCGGCTGCGTTAAAAAAGACGGAATGGTAAGTGGCATTAATACGGCAAGCCGTTTCCTTATGTATAGCGTCATGAAATTCCCTCAGGCACTCTATGTCGCAGACAATCTTACCAAGAACAACATTGAGTTGACCACAAAGGTGACAGTCAGGAAAGACGAACTGATGCAAGAAACATGGTCGCCAATGTTGGATACTTTTGAAGGAGAAAGGTCTTTTACGTACGCAGAATTGCTAACTCTCTCGCTTCAACAGAGCGACAACAACGCCTGCGATATTCTCTTCAAACAATGCGGTGGTCCTAGAAAAATAGAAAAATACATCAGAAATCTTGGATTCAAGGATATTCGTATTCAGAAGACCGAGAAGCAAATGCACGCAAACCCTTCACTAAGCAATAAAAACTGGTGTACACCACAGGCGATGGTGGAACTCCTTGACTGGTTTATTGCGCATCACAACGACAACGAGGCTCTCCGCTTCATTTGGAAACTGATGGAGGACTGTCAAACAGGCAAGGATCGTCTGCCCGCCGCAGTCCCAAATACTGCCAAAGTCGTTCATAAGACTGGTACAGGATATCCATTGCCATCAGGTCAGCCATCAGTCATCTGCGATGTGGGTATTATCATATTGGAAAATGGTCAGCAGTTCCCCATCGCTGTTTTCATTACCAACCCCTCTTCGCAATCAAAGATCTCTGATGTAGCGAAACAATTACTTGAATTATAGACAATGAAAAGATTACGACTCGGAGCTATTCTCCACTTTATCATAGCCATTGGCCATCTATGCAGTCTCTTTGCTTTGGATTAAGCATTCGACGCATACGGCATCAAAGATGTGATGTATAACATGGTGTTTGGTCACGTTTGGATGCTTTATGCTCTGACATTCTGCCTCGCCTTGGCCTTCACTTTGGCAGGACTCTATGCTTTCTCAGCCTCGGGCGACATCCGGCGGCTCCCATTGACTCGCATGGCCATTATTGTTATCATTGTGCTCTACGGTCTTCGTGCTTTGGCAGGAGGCTGGGCTTGCGCTATGAATTTCAGTTGGCTTCAATGTATCTCGTCCGTCATTCCAGCCTTTATCGCATGGTGCTATTATCCTGGTCTTAGAAGTCAATGAAGCATATTCCTAATCTCCTGTCAGCATTGCGAATTGCATTGTGTCTGCCATTAATTTTGGCGGATGCAATGACTATGCCCTTCTGGGTGCTCTACGTAATAGCTGGTACGACGGATATGCTCGACGGCTTTCTGGCCAGGCGATGGGGCGTGGAGAGCAAGTTCGGAGCCAGATTGGATAGCTTGGCAGACATCATATTTGTCTTGGCTGTAGGATATAAGTTGTTTCCGTGGCTGAAACTGCCTGCTGCGCTGTGGATAATGATAGGGGTTATCGCATTGGTAAAAGTCAGCAATGCTATCAGCTCTTATGTGATAAAACATAAGATAGCATTTCTGCACACCATAGCCAACAAATTGACAGGCTTCCTGCTCTTTATTGGCATAATGACCATCGGGCAGTCATACTTCATTCCCGTTGCATGGGTGATTTCCTGCACAGCCCTCTTTGCAGCCATACAGGAAGGACATATTATTCGAAGTAGGTAGACCATTCGTCACAGAATTGTACCATTCGTCACAAATTGGAGCTAAATCGCAACTTTAGTATAACTCTGCATCGTCAAACTGGCAAATTATTCAAAATTGCTTAGTTATGAACAAATTCAGTTTAAAGATGATGGCCTTGATGGCCGCAATGATGATGAGTCTGACAACTCTGGCTAAGACTCAGGACGTTGGTGGACGAGTGATAGACCAGAATGGTGAACCACTCGGATTTGTAAGTGTAGCGCTGCTCACGGCAGACTCTACTTATATCCAGGGTGCAACGAGCGACGAGAATGGAGCGTTTATGATTCAGACAACTGATGCATGCTGCATCCTGCGCCTTTCGTTTATCGGCTATCGTACCCAATACGTGGATGTAAAAGGTACGGATGTTGGTACTATTCAAATGGAGGAAGACCAGTCGATGCTCAGTGAGATTATCGTAAAAGGACAGATGCCGAAGACGAAATTGACGGGCAACTCGATGGTGACCACCATTCAGGGCACTATCCTCTCGCAATCTGGTACAGCACAGGAGATGCTGGCGAAGGTTCCTGGCATGACGGCTAAGGGCGAAGAACTGGAAGTGCTGGGCAAGGGCACGCCTGTCATCTATATCAATGGCCGTAAGATGCACGACAAGGAAGAACTGAAGCGGCTGCGTTCAGAGGAGATTGTGAGTGTGGAAGTGATTACCAATCCTGGTGCACAATACGATGCTACGGTATCATCAGTCGTGAGGATCAAGACTATCCGCAGAGAGGGTGATGGCTTCGGCTTCGACCTGAATACAGGTTTTAACCAGGATCTAAGATTTGGCGAGAGCGACCCTAATGCCCAGTTGAACCTGCGCTACCGCCATAACAACCTCGACCTCTTCGGTATGGTAAACTACTGGAAATGGGATCGGACGACGCTTTTCTATGACGACCAGTCGAACTTCCTGCCTACTGATAATGGAGTTTTGAACATCGTTCAGAATTCTCATTCGAGAAATCATTTTAAGAACAATGGGATTGACTATAACCTGGGGTTCAACTGGCAGATAGTCGAAAACCACTCTTTAGGTGTCAGAATCCAACGCAACGACCGCTTCAACGTCACCACAGACCTGATAGTGGAGTCGGACATCGAGCGCCAGCCTCTCCAGCAGAAGGAACACAATTCTTCTACTCAAGACCAGCATAACCACACCTTATATAATTGGGAAGGCAATGCGTATTACAATGGTCAGGTAGGTAAGATGGGTATTGATCTGAACGTGGATTTCCTGACGGATAAGACTAACGTAGATAATCATATCAATGAACTCGTCAATCATACTGACGTCAACGCTATGGAGCAGGACAATAGCACATCTACTCGTCTGTGGGCTTCGAAACTCGTGCTGACCTGCCCAGTCTGGAAAGGACAGTTGGAGGCAGGAACGGAACTCTCGTTTGTAACTCGCAACAACAGTTCCAGCATCACTAACTATCCCTTGCCCGCATCCGACTCGAAGGTGAAGGAAAACAATATAGCGGTCTTCGTGGCCTATAACTTCAACCTGGAGAAACTGGGTAATATCAGCGCAGGCTTACGCTATGAGCACGTGGGCTTCGACTATACTGACCACCTTGATGCAAAGAACGATATGACACGCTATCAGAACGAGTTCTTTCCCAGTCTGTCGTGGGCCAGACAGTTCGGGCCCGTGCAGACATCGCTGGCCTACAGTTTCAAAACCATCCGTCCAGACTATAACAGCCTGAGCGACCGCATTACCTATATCAACTCCTACACGCTGATTCAGGGCGACCCGACGCTGAAAAATGCCACGATGCAGGAGGTGAGCCTCAATGCCCGCTATAAGTGGCTAAACCTCTTTGCTGCCTACGAGCGTCGCGACAACACGCTGACGCAACTGCCTTGCGCCTATGGCAATGAGGGCATGATTATGATTAAACGCGTCAATCTGAAAGACCCCGTACGCAATCTGGCCGTCTTCCTCTCTGCCAATCCTACCTTCGGCATCTGGAGTCCTAACTGGACTGTTGGCGGACAGAAGTACTGGAACACGATGGAGTTTGACGACCCCCGCTCAGAAACGGGAAAGGTGAAAGAGACTTACACGAAGCCCATCTTCTTTATCGACCTGAACAATGCTTTTCGTCTGCCGCATCGCTGGCAACTGGAAGCCAACATGAGCATTATGACCAAGGGTGATGTCATCAACTTCCGCATGCAATCAGCCTCATATAATCTTGGTTTCGTGGTTCAGAAGTGTTGGCTGAAGAATGATGCCCTCTATCTGCGCGCCAGCATCAGCGACGTGTTGCAGCGTAGCTCTCAGGCCATTCACATGGACTGTGGCGGTTATCAGATGACAGAGAACGCTGTGCGCAGCAACCACCGACTGAACATCTCGCTACGCTACACCTTCAACGCCTCGAAGAGCAAATATAAGGGTACAGGTGCCGGAAAATCAGAGCGTCAGCGAATGAGTAGTAATTAGTCCATTCATCACAAAATCGTGCAGAATATCCCAGATATTTGGCGGTATAAGCAATTATCCATACTTTTGCAGTCAGATTTGTAATTATTCTGATGGTCTTGCGACTAATAGGGTAAAGAAACAAAGTTGAACATTTAAACAGTTTGAGTTATGAAAAAGATGAAGACTATAACAATGGCATTGGTGCTCATGATGGGCATGGCCACGACAAGTTGCGTTTCTACACGCGATACTGTAAGAATCAATCAGGTGGAGTTGGGTATGGACAAGAGTTACATCCAGAAGCTTTTAGGCACTCCTCTGTTCAAGAATGCCAACGAGCAGGGTGAGAAGTGGGGCTACCGCAAGTATGTAGGCGAGCTGGCAGATGCTGAAGAGATGTATTTCATCGTGAAATTCGATGCCAACGACAGAGTGGTTGCCTACCAGTCAGTCAAGGCTCCCAATCGTCATCGCAAGCAGATGTAGCACCATTCGTCACAAAACCCTGCAGAATATCCCAGAAATTTGGCTAATGATGCAACTAAGCGTATCTTTGCAGCGTCAAAAGATAAAATTTAAAACATAATAGGTATGAATACAAAAAGATTAATAATGGCTGTTGCCACGGCATTGGTTTGTATGGGCAGCTTTGCTCAGAGCCAGAGAATCATGCAGTTCCAGGAGGAATACTCCAAGATTCAGTCGCACTATCAAGAACTGTTACATAGCGGCCAACGCAAGGAGGCAATGGAGCCGTTGCGAACGCTTATCATCATGCTCGACACTACGACGGTCTTCAAAGATACCGAAATCCCTGAAGCCGCTGTCATTGAGCAGAAGGCAGATTGCGTCTACGACATGGCTTGTCTCTATGCTTTGACAGGACAAAAAAAGAAGGCTCTTCAAGAGTTGGAGAAGTCGGTGAACCTGGGCTATAAGAACTATAACAATATGCGCTATGACAACGACCTCACCTCGCTCCGCAAGGACAAGAAGTTTCAGGCCCTGCTCGCAGAGGTAAAGGGTCGCAGGCCGCTTGGTGTCTTGCAGAAGTCAGCTCCATACGCTCAGGATTCAGTAAAAATGGAGAATCCGTTCCATTATCAGCCCCTAGAGTCGATGAATCTCCGTATGGTGCGCGAGTACTTCAAACTCGACTCCGTAGCAGGGCAGGGCGATGAACTGTCGAAGATTATCAACCTGTTACACTTTGCCCACGACAATATCCGTCACGATGGCAATAACAGAGCCTTCGCTGAGTTGGATGCCATCGACCTCTACAATTATTATAAGACCACTGGTAAGGGTGTGAACTGCCGTCAGTTGGCCATTTCGCTCTGTGAGATGTATCTCTCGATGGGCATCCCAGCCCGCTACGTCACCTGTATGCCTGCCGATCCCAACGACTACGAGTGCCACGTCATCAACACGGTGTGGTCGAGTCAACTACAGAAGTGGCTTTACATCGACCCCACAATGGATGCCTGGGTGACGGACGAGAACGGCACGATGCTGAGTATTGCCGAGGTGCGAGAGCGACTCATCAACGACCAGCCGCTGGTGCTTTGCGAGACAGCCAACTGGAACCATGAGAGCCAGCAGACCAAGGAGTACTATCTGGACGAATATATGGCGAAGAACCTCTACTATTTCGTCTGCAAGAAGATCAGCCGCTTCAACCCTGAGAGCGTCTATCGCAACAATCCTCCTGAGGATGACATCCGCCTCATTCCCGCAGGATTCGTGAACGACAACTGGAA
>JAFTFO010000008.1 GCA_017449495.1 Prevotella sp.
GTTCATGAACTTGATAATTACTGCTGCGGTGTCGCTGTCCCACTCGCAAATGGTGCTCTCTAATGTTACTTTCATAATGATGATTCTTTTGAATGTGAATATTGTTGTTGATTATAGTTTGCCTTGCTCGTGGTAACTGTAATATGCTCCGTCCGTCACGATAACATGGTCGAGGAAGTGGATGCGCATGAGTTGGCAAGCCTTTTGGATGCACTGTGTCAGTTCATCGTCCTGCCTGCTTGGTGTCAGACGTCCGCTGGGGTGGTTGTGGCAGGCTGCGAGGATGGTTGCGTTGTTCAGTACGGCTTCACGCATGATAACCCGTATATCTACACTTGTCTCGGTGATACCGCCTTGGCTTATCTTTACGGACTTGATAAGGCGATAGTTCTGATTCATCAGTAAGATGTGGAACTCTTCCGTTGAGAGGTCTTGCATCTTCGGTAGCATATAGTTGTAAATTCGTGTAGCGGTTGCCATGTCGGGGCGAAGTTCGGGTGTCGCTGCCTGTCTGCGCTTGCCCAACTCTACGGCTGCGAGTATCTTACAGGCGGTCTGTGTTCCCACTCCCTCGGTATCAAGGATTTCATCGAAACGAGCCTTGCCCAAAGTGTTGAGATTTCGGTTGAACTTGCCCAATACGTGGTTGGCAATATCCACTGCGCTGTACTGCTGAGTACCGCTGCCAATGAGGATGGCAAGGAGTTCTCCGTCGGTCAGTGACTCTGCGCCTAAACGCTGTAATCTCTCGGTGGGGCGGTCTTCGGGTGCCCACTGCTTAATGCTCAGTCTTAATGCTGCTGTGTTCATAATCAGTTGTATTGATAATTTGTTGTTCTACGATAACTTTTTGTCTTGGCGAGAAAGAGCGTCATGCGCACGTCTGCACCTGCCTTTTGCATCTGCTCAATGAATGCGTTGGCGGTGGCACAGGTTGTACAAATGTCGTCAATCAGCAGGACACGCTTGCCGTTGAAGTAGTCGGTGTCTATCTGCACGTTGCTCTCCTGGTCGTGCTTCTTGCTGATATGCACTTTCTCACGCTTGCCGATAACCTGCACATGCTCGAATCCGTTGATTGCTCCGCACATGGCGCATACGTCAGCGGAAAAACTCTTGTATCTCCTCTTGTTGGTCTGCTCACAACTGGCGGGGATGCACACAATGACCGTATTCGACAAGTCCATTGAGGAAAGAGCCCTGCCTACAATCCTCGAAGCCCAGCGTGAGGCGTATTTGCGACCTGCCTTGAAGTCGAGGATATGGCGCATATTCTCCTGCGTGTCGAAGTCTGCACGGCGCATGTAACGCTGCGGAACATAGTTCATGAGGGCTACTTTGAGCATGGCGGTAAGGGTTTAGAGGATGATACGTGTGAGGAATAGCATCGTCCAGAATACGGCTCTCAGAAGCCAAAGGATGATGTTCACTACTGCCTTGAAGCAATACCACAGGATGCGGACTGCCCAAAGGATGATGCGGTATGCGATGACTGCGATAACCGCTGTTGTTGTCAATGTACTGTTGTATGTCATAATTCTTATTTTTTATGTGGATCCAGGAGCTGTGAAGTGAAGTTCCTAATGAACTAATTCCGTTTCCTCGAATCCACCGTTTTTTTTTTGCGTCTTCCTATCACCGTTTGTTTGTTCCTGCGGCTCTCTCAAAGGTAGCAGAATTGGATTCGCAAAGTTTTTTCGGCGAAATACTACCCCCTTCAGCGGGCGTGGAGATTTCCCCGAAACCCTTCAGGGCCTGAAACTTTGCCATTCCAATTTGCGTTTTACCTTTGCCGCTGGAACGATCAAACATCAGGCGACAGGAAGACAAAATGCGGTGGTTTGGGAAACGGATTACGTACCATTGGCTACTCCCTCTTTCGTGTTCGTGGCAACGAACCAGACTTACGGGCATTGGATATGGGAATGTGCTCGTAAAAGGACACAAGGCCGGAGCGGACGAGGCAAAGAAATGGGCTGTCCTCACCTGCAATACTGAATGCCCTTGTGGTTTCCAGTTTGTAAGTGAGGACAGCCGTTTTCGCTCGCCCGCCATCAGTCGGGTGTGTTACATTGCCTTCTCAGTATCTTGCATACCGACAAGGCTATGAAACTTGTCCGACGGCATAAAATCCCTTTTACGACGGTCGGATGTGCTTTTCAGGTATTAGACGCGTACAATAGATGGCAATGGTCATCTATCGCTCATATGGCAAATGGTTAAGCATGTGGCCATATGGACTTGTGAAAGCCTACTAACAGAAGAAGGGGACAACCACAGATAAGTGTGCAGCGTCGGCTGAATCGGACGTGTTCATTCAGGCGGTGGCACTCTTAGATGCGGTTATTCCCCAGATAGCCCGAAGATGTCATCTGTTCGTCGGATGACTGCTTCGGGCGGCAACAATCGCTTTCACAACCAGGCTTTGGACTAATCAGACGAAGTGTGTGATTCGGGAAAGACACCTACTTAGGCTGCACGACAAGAAACGTGGTGCATATGTTCCTGAAAACATCGTGCCAATCACAGATTGATCCACAATGTTTCCACGAATATGTGTGCCTTGTTTCCTTGCAGGCAGACAGCCGTGAGTGGCTATCTTTGGCATAGCCGATACCTCGGCCATCCCAAAGATTACCTCTCATGGCGAAATCAATCCTTTCCCGATAAAGCCAATGGGATATTCGTTTATCTGCCAATAATTTTGTACCTTTGCACCCGCAAATCCAAATGAATCCGTATGGCAAAGAAGAAACATCAGGGGCATTACTGCAAGGTGTGTGGCGAATACAAGTCCAATGAAAGCTTCACATGCAAAGGACACAAGAACCACATCTGTAAGAAGTGCGCCAAGTTGTCAAAGGAAGACAGGGAAAAGATGATGAATGGTGAATTTGAAGAAGATCCTGACCTCTTCGAAGATATTGAGCTGCCATTTAATGAAGGCGATGGTGAATACCAATCGTCAGATGCCGTCTATTACGATGGCTATCTCGGATTTGTCGGGCTTGACAGGCTTTCACCACAACCATATGTGGCAAAGCGATACAACAAACTAAAAGATGCGGAAAGAACCTTCTTTCGTGGTATAGTCCAGAATCTCATCATTGAGTTTTGGGAAAACAACAGGCTGATTCCTGACGGTGGTGAGGTGAACCAGATAATGAATACAGCTATCAGGCATTTCAAAGAAGAACAGTCGTTCACTGTCAAAAATGACAAAGACCTTCGTAGGATTGTGCAGTCAATGGTTGTACCGACGATCAATAAACAACTGAGACGTGAGAACAAAAAAGAAGAGGAAGGGTAACCGTTGCCACTTGTAGCAACACTTACCCTTCCTCTTCTTTTTTGCAGTTTTTCTACAAAAAGTTTGTTTCGTTCAACAATTATTTGTATCTTTGTACCCGCAAATGAGGTCGATAAAGAGTTATTGATATTTACGCAAATCGCGGAGAATTTCAAACTTCTGTATGTAACTAATTCGTAACCTCTCCAATTTCTTGGCTCTAAACACGTTTGAAAGCCAATAAGTTATAAAAAATCACCGATTTACCCTAACTAAACTCCTGCGAAAATTCCGGTAAAATTGCGCGAAAATGCCGCTGTTTAAGGTGAAATGAGGCCCTTTTGAGGCCGATTTTTGAGCAGAAATTTTGTAATCAGCTTATAGCCAGACGATTATGAAAATCCTCAAAACTCGCGTATTTACGGCCTCAAGTTGGGTTGGGCTCTACGGCGCGAGTTTTGAGGGTTGCTTTGTAAATATTATTCTTATTCTTCTTGCTTCATCATCCTCCTCCACTTGAACCAACCCATGATGGCGATGACCACGTAGAGAGCGTAGAGCGAGGCCTTGAAGGGGATGTCCTTGTAGAAATAGAGGATGCTGGTGACCACATCGACGGCTATCCAGATGAACCACTGCTCCAGGTATTTGTGGGCCAATGCCCAGATGCCCACAATGCTCAGGGCGGTGGTAAACGAGTCGGCTAAAGGCACATTCGAGTTGGTGAAGGTGACGAGAAGCCAGTAGATCAGCGCCCAGACAGCAGCGATTATGGCGGCCCAAGGCAAGATGAGACGCTTGGGGAAGTGACGGATGTTACAGGGGGACGGTTCTTTTGTTACATCGTCGCCTGATGTAACAAAAGAACCGTCCCCCTGTGACATCTTGACCCATCGCCAATAACCGTAGACGGTCATGGTCAGATAGTAGAACTCCATGCCGCAGTCGGCATAGAGTCCCTTTTGGTAATAGAGTAAGATGCCCAGAGCCTGCATCGCAAAACCCACGGCCCACATCCAGATGCTGGCCTTATATTCCAACAGGATATACGCCAGTCCGAGAACCGTCGTCACGATATCCAGCCAATGGGCAGAAAGAAACTCTGTCATACCTTATCCTTAGTTAAAACCTCAGCGTCACGTTGCCCATCATGGTGAAGCCAGCCATGGGGATGAAGCCGATCTGATAGTAGCGGTTGTCATTGCCGTGGCCACCGCTCTCGTAGATGGCCGAGTACACCCAGCCGCTGGCCGCATAGCGACGGTTAAACACGTTGTTGAAGTTTAGGCCGAAGATGGCTTCTTTCATAACCTTCTTGGGCTTCAGCGTATAGCTCAGATTTACATTTGACACAGAGTAACAGGGCAGTGAGCGGTCGCTGTTCTCCGTGTTGTCCAGATACTGACGCGAGACGAAGTTCGTGTGCCAGACGGCCTGCCAGCCCTTGTAGTGCAGGTTGATGAAACCGTTCAGAATCGTTGAGGGACTGAAGGCCAACGTCGAGTTGTCGTAGTGGATGGTGCGAGAGCCGAGATCCCAGTCCTCTACCACCTCGTCGAAGTCCTTGATCTGGTTCTTGCTCAGCGAGGCGTTACCCTCGATGGTCAGCCACGACGTGGGGTCTACAGCTGCCTGCAGTTCAATACCCATGCGGTAAGAGTCCTTGATGTTTGTGGTCAGGTTCTCACCGATGTCGCTCACCATTCCTGTCTGTACAAACTGGTCGGTATAGTCCATATAGAAGAGGTTTGCACCCAAGCGGAAGATGCCGCCGTTATAGGTGTAGCCTACTTCGTAGTCAAGCAGTTGCTCAGCCTTGGGAGCAGGGTAGGAGCCGTTGTCGGTGAAGTTGTTGCGCTCTGGCTCGCGATGGCTCAGGGCCACAGAACCGTAGACGCGATGACCATCCTTTGTCCACGAGAAGCCAGCCTTCGGGTTTAGGAAGTTGTATCTCTCATCGATGTCGAGCCAGTGCTTCTGGGGAACTCCGTTCTCATCTGTATAGTATTTGTCATTGTAGCCGCTTGTCTCGTAACGGACATAACGATATTGGAGGTCTGCAAAGACATCCCACTGCTCGCTGATGTGATAGCTTGCTTTCAGGAATACGTTAGCGTCCTGCTTGAAGGCATCGGAGTAGTAGTATCTGTATTGCCCCTTATACATCTGACTGAAATAGGTTGCTACCGTAGGATGGGCTGTATAAGTCAGGTCGCCGTAGTGGCTGCCCTCGAATTGTTGTACGGAAAAACCGCCGATGATGTCCCAGTCGTCATCCTTGTAGTTCACGTTGGCTAAGTAACCATAAGTGTTTTGAGTCAAGCCTTTCTTCCGAACGAAGTCAGTCTTCTTGATGTTGTTGCCTTCGGCGTCCTTCATGAGCAGTCCGAACTTCGTGAGTTTGTTGTTTGGGCGGAACTCGTTGTAGTAACCGTAGCCGTATGTGTAATGCAACGATGCTGTGGCACTCCAGTGTTCGCCCATATCCCAGGCAGCCGAGAGGATGTTATGATCCTGCCAGAAGTTGTCGGTGGTCTTGTCCCAGTAGCTGCCGTCGTTCATCTTATAGCGATCCGTCATATAGTTGCCGTTGGCATCTTTGGCGAAATTGCCGTCGGCATCGTAGGCAAGGGTTTCGTAGAGCGTGTTATACTTGCCCAGACCCACCTCGTACATATCCTTGTAGGTCTTGATACCCGTCTTGATGCCATAGGTGCCGTCCATCAGACTCATGTCGTTATCACCTGCCGTCACACCGTTCCAGGCCTGACCTGTCTTCTCGAAGTTGCCGATGTTCTTATAGCGGATCTGGAAGTTGTCGCCCATCCACGTCAGGCCGCCATAGTAGGAGCCAGAGCGCCCGCTGGTGCCGTGGATAAAACCGTCGGTGGTAGTCTGGTGATAGGCACCGTCCACGATCAGATGATTCCAGAGCAGACCCGTAGAGAACTTACCGCCGAAGTTAATGGTGTTGAATGATCCATAGCTGCCAGACACCTCTAAGCTGGGTGTCTGGAGGGGCGTTGCCGACGAGAGGGCCACCGTACCGCCAAAGGCACCGTCGCCATTGGTCGACGTACCCACACCGCGCTGGATCTGCACGCTACCGAGCAGCGAACCATACGAGTTCATGTTGGCCCAGAACACACACTGGTCCTCTGGCGAGTTCAGGGGCACGCCGTCGAGCGTCACGTTGATGCGGGAGTCGCCGGCACCACGGATTCGCATGTAGGTGGTTCCCGTGCCCAGTCCGTTCTCACTCCACGCCAGCACGCCGGGGGTCTGCGAAAACAGGAACGGCAGTTCCTTTCCCGTCTTGGAGAACTCGTTGAGCTGTTGCTTCTTAATGTTCGCGATGGCATACGGTGCATTCTTCTGTGCCCTGACGCCTTTGACGACGACCTCCTGTAAGGCCTCTACCTGAGTGGAGTCATACAGGGCAGCCTTGTTTTGTCCGTTTGTTACTACTGCAACCATTAATGCAGTCATACTTAAAAACAATCTTTTCATACTTAGTTGTACCTTTAATTAATTAATAATGTAAAGGGGAACATGGTGTTGATTGAGCCTACTATCCATCCCTACGCCGGCATGATCCGGATCAGGTGAGAGGGTATCATCTCAGCCCACAACCGTGGGCACCCCTTGAATTGCGGGTGCAAAGTTACGCAATAATCCCCGAAACGCCAAACATTTCGGGGATTAATTCTCAACTTTCCTGTTGTGGCAGCTCCTGCTGAGGTTGTTCTTGCGGCCGTTGCTGCTGGTCTTGCTGTTGGTTTTGGGGCTGGCTCTGCTGCTGGTTGCCGGCTGGCCGTTGGTTGTTATTGAAGCTGTCCATCGGCATATCGTCGAAGCCGCCCTCGAAGCTTCCGCCACCGTCAGGACGCTTGTCGTTGTTCATATTGCCGAAATTCCAGGAGAGGGTGAAGTTCACTCGGGGGTCGCGCCAGTTCTTCTGATGGCGGGTGAAGGTGTCCGATGACGTAAAGTTCTCCCAGTGACGACTGTTGAACACGTCGCGCCAGTTGATGCTAAGAATGAATTTCTTGTTTAAGAACGACTTGCGCAGTCCGATGTCGAGTGACCGGTTAGAGCGCCGGTATCCTTGGGTGATGGCACCGCGTGACCGTAGGTTGCCTGTGGCTTGGAATGCGATATCGTAGGGCAACATCAAAGAACCGAGGATACGGGCATCCCACGAGAAGCTCTCCTGAGCATCGCCAGTGACGGTCTGACCCATGATCTGATAGGTGAAGCCGTCCACCTTATAGTAATAGCCGTTGAGGGTGGTCGTCAGGTCGAGAATACGGAAGAGCTTGTCTTTCATGATCAGCTCCAGTCCTGCACGCTGGTTCTTGGCCACGTTCTCGCTGGTCATATACATGATGCCGTCGTTGCCCTGATAACGGATGCGCTGGATGACGTCGGTCGTGGGACGGTAGTACGAGCTGATGCTCAGCGTGTGGTTGTCCCATGTCTTGAGGAAGTTAAGCGAGAAGGCGTTGGTGTACTCTGGGGTCAGCTCTGGATTACCGAACGATACCATCGAGGCATCACTTGTGTTCTTGAACGAGTTGAGCTGCCCGCCCCAGGGACGGCGCAGTCGGCGGGTGTAGTTCAGCTGCAGCTGTGCCGACTCCGTGAGTTGGTAGTTCAGGAAGAGACTCGGGAACAGCTGGAAGTAGTCTTTCTTAAACGGCTCGTCGCGCTTCGAGGGGTCATTTTCCTGTTCGTAGCTATAGCTCTCGGTGTTCACCTTCCAGTATTCACCGCGCAGGCCAGCCATCACACCGAGTTTGCCGATAGAGGTGTTGACGGTGGTGTAGAGGGCGTGCACGTCCATATCGTAGATGAAGCGGTTATAGTAGGCTTCGTCGAGTGTCATGCCTCTGCCGTCCCAGTTGTCTGCCTCCCACGACTCCAATGGGGAGTTCTCATGAGAGAAGCGGCCATTGTAGCCTGCCTCGATCTTCAGTTTCTCCGATATCTGGTTCTCGTAGTCGACCTTGGCCTCCATAGAGCGGTTGCGGACATGCATAGGCCGGTACTGATAGCTATAAGAGGTGAGGGATGAAGGCTGGGCGGATGTGGCCTCGCTTGTTGAGTCGCGGTAGATGTTGTCGTTATCGCTCATCCAGCGGTTGAACGAGAAGTTGGCCTTCAGCCTGTGGAAGTCGTTCCAGCTGTGCTCATAGCCCAGTTCACCGTGGTACATGTGCATATCGCCCTCGCCGGTATTCTTTCGGAACATCCGACGGTAGGGCTGCTGGCCGATGTAGCCGTAGTCGTAGGTCGTGCGGCTCTCGTTGTCGTTCTTTCCTTGCATCGTCATGCCCGAGACAGAGATCTCGTCCTGACGGGTAATGTGCCAAGCCAGTCCCATACGGGCAAAGAGGTTTCCGCCTTTGTTGTCGCTCTCGCTGGTGGAGTTCTGATACTCACGGGTCATCAGGTACTCCTGTTCAGCCTCGCTGCCACCGCTACCGGCGCGCCGACGGTAGCCGAGGTTGGCGTAGGCATCGAGCACACCACTGGAGTAGTTGAAGTTGCCACCCGTATGCCAGCCGCCGGCATTATTGGCTCCGGCACGCAGCGAACCGTAATAGCCAGCCTTGCGGTCACGCTTCAGCACGATATTGATGATACCTGCAGAGCCTTCTGGTGAGAACTTGGCACTTGGATTGTCGATTACCTCAATACGCTCAATACTCTCTGCCGGTATCTGCTGGAGTATCTCCCCACGGTTATCGCTGGTCAGACCACTGGCCTTGCCGTTGATCCATACCTCCACGCTGGAGTTGCCTCGCAATGAGATCTCACCATCGGTTGTCACCTCAATGCTCGGAATCTGTTCCAACAGTTCCGAGGCCGAGCCGCCCGACGAGGCAATCATCTGATCTACGGAAAAGACCTTGCGGTCTACTTCCAGTTTCATCTGCGAACGCTGCCCTGTGACGGTCACCTCCTTCAGAGCCTTTGCGTCCTCCGAGATATAAAGGGCGTTGAAGTGTGCCTGCCGCTTCTCGTTGGTGATAGAGAAGCGACGCTGCACGTCCTTGTAGCCGACGTATGATACGGTCAGCTGGTAGTTGCCGTCGGCCAGTCCGCCGATGTTAAAGCTACCATTCACGTCAGTGATGGCACCTTTTACCAATTTCTCGCCTTGCGTCACTCTGACGTTGACGAACTGCAGCGCCTCGTCGGTCTGCTTGTCGATTACTTTCCCCTTGACACTGCCTTGTGCGAAGGCTTGGATACTGAAAATTGTTAAGCCTAATAATAGTAAGAATCTTCCCATAATATATATAGACGAAAGTACCGCCCGATAGTTTAATCAGGCGGTACTTTTTTTTCACCTGCTATCATTTACCTGATTCCCATGCGGGCCTCGACGACGTTCACGACGTAGTCGCCGAGTTTCTCGCACTCGTTGATCAGGTCCATATAGATGGTACCGACGGCGTAGGTGTACTCGTGGTTGTTGATGTCGACGATGTTCTGCTGTTTCAGTTGGTTGCGGTAGTTGTTGATCTCGTGCTCGATGTTGAACGAGCGGTTCACGTCAAACGACTCCTTGCGCCCACTCATCAGCTTGTTCATTTCCGTCAGCGAGTTATCCGTCAGCTCCATCATCTGGTGGATGTGCTCGTACTGTTTTTCAATAAAGTGGTCTTCCTTGCCATTGTACTTGCGGGAGATGGTGCGAGCCATGTTGTAGCAGGCATCGCCTATCGACTCCAGTTCAGAGATCTCACGGAGCATGGCACGAATTTTGGCCTTCGTCTCATCGGCCAAGTGGCCGTCGGACACCTGGTCGAGATACTTGGCAATCTCCAGTTCCATGTTGTCAGAGATTCCTTCGTACTTCTCGATGCGGGTATAGAGCTTATTGAAGTCACCCGTCTTGGCCTCCTTGCTGTTGGCAGCACTCGAAGAGAGGGTGAGCAGCTCGCGCACCATATTGAACATCCGCTGCATACGGTCGGAGAACGACTGTATCTCCTTCTGTGCCTCAAGCACCGAAAGCTCCGGGGTCTTCATGAAGCCAGCCGTAATAAAGTGCAGACGGAAGTCCTCCTCTTCATCGAGTTTCTTTGGCTTGATAACCCAACAAACAAAACGTTCTATCTGAGGGATAAACCATATCAAGATCATCGTATTGGCCACATTGAATGTGGTATGGAAGGCTGCGAGCACGAAGGTCAGCCTTGCAGCGTTGGCCAGGAATGTGGCAGAATCTACATGATCTTTGGTCATCGTCACATCATAGCCTACCCAGCCACAGACCATGTCGATGAACGGACGGAAGACGAACAGGATCCAGATGACACCGAACACGTTGAAGAACATGTGGGCCAGAGCAGCACGGCGAGCCTGTGTATTGGCCGACATCGCAGCGAGGTTTGAGGTAACGGTGGTACCGATGTTCTCACCCATCACCAGTGCGATACCCTGATAGATGGGCAGTGCGCCGCTGGAGCAGAGAATCATCGTGATGGCCATCACTGCTGCCGATGACTGTACGCAGAACGTCAATATGCCACCCAGGAAGAGGAAAATAAGCGTTGTCAGGAACGAATCGGGATCAAACGAGGCAAAGAAACTAAGCACGGTCTCGTTATGTCCCAAGTCCATCTCTGCACCTGTCAGTCGCAGTGTGGTCAGTCCCAACAGCAACAGGCCCAGTCCGAACAGGAAGTCGCCGATGTAGCGGTACTGTTTCATATAGATGAGGATGATGCCGAGGAAGAATCCGATGTACGACACGATGCTGATGTCGAAAGACATACCTGCCGACATGATCCACGCCGTCAGTGTCGTACCGATATTCGCACCCATGATGACAGAGATAGCCTGTGCCAAGGTCAGGAGTCCGGCATTGACGAAAGAGACAGTCATCACCGTGGTGGCAGTAGACGACTGTACCGATGCTGTCACCAGCATACCGGTAAGCATACCAGTAAAGCGGTTGGTGGTCATGGCACCCAGGACGTGTCGCAACTGCGGACCCGCCATCTTCTGCAGGGCATCACTCATCGACTTCATACCGAACATCAGCAGCGCGAGTGAGCCAAGAAGTTTGAATAGAACCAGCATAAAGAATTTGTTTGATTTCGAAATTTCGTTGCAAAGTTAATAAATAATTGTGAATTATGCATGGAGAATTCTGTATTTTTTTATATCTTTGCACCAAAATTACCTAAAACGACAGTTAAAGAATGGAACAGACAATCAAGATTCAAGTCCTCAACAACGGAAAGACGATAGAAGTGCCGATGGGCAGCACACTGGAAGAGGCGTATCAGCTGTCGGGGCTTCAGATGAGCCACGGCCCGATCTCGGCCCATATTAATAATAAGGTAGAAGGCATGCACTTCAGGCTTTATAAGCAGAAGCAGGTCGAATTTCTTGATATCACCTCGGCTACTGGCAGCAGGGCCTATACAAGGAGCCTCTTCTTCGTACTCTGCAAAGCAGCCCACGACCTCTTCACCCCCTGTAAGGTGTCTATCGACATCCCCGTGAGCAACGGCTATTACGTGAACCTCAACATCGGGCGCCCCGTGACGCTCGACGATGCTGGTGCCATCCGGCGCCGCATGCAGGAGATCATCGCCGCCGCCCTGCCCATACACCGTCACGAGACGACCACCGAGGAGGCCATCCGCATGTTTGGCGACCTGCACAACCGCTCGAAGGTAAAACTGCTCCAGTCGACGGGACGGCTCTACACCACCTATTATGATATAGACGGCTACGTGGACTACTACTACGGCTCGTTGCTGACGAACACCTCGCAGCTCTACCTCTTCGGCGTGGAGAAATACTACGACGGCTTGCTGCTGCGCATCCCCTCAAGGGAGAACCCCGACGAGTTGGGCGAGATGACCCATCAAGACAAGATGTTCGGCATCTTCAAGGAGCACCACCAGTGGCAGGACATCCTCGGACTGCGCACCATCGGCGATTTGAACGAAGGCATTATCAAAGGCCATGCCTCGCAGCTCATCCAGATTAGCGAGGCCCTGCAGGAGAAGAAGATCGCACGCATCGCCGATGAGATTGCCAACCGCAAGGGCATCAAACTCGTGCTCATCGCCGGCCCCTCGTCGTCAGGCAAGACCACGACCTGCAAGCGACTCTCCGTACAACTCGCCGTCAACGGCATCAAACCCATCGGCATCTCTCTCGACGACTATTTCCTCGACCGTGACAAGACGCCGCGTGACGAGAAGGGCGACTACGACTTCGAGAACTTGCACGCCTTGAACCTGCCGTTGCTGAACGAGCAGCTGACGGCACTCTTCCGTGGCGACGAGGTGGAACTGCCACGCTACGACTTCCCCACAGGCACCAGCCAAAAGAGTGGCAAGCGGCTCAGAATGGGAGAAAACGAGATCCTCGTCGTGGAGGGTATCCACGCCCTGAACCCCGAACTAACCTCACAGATCCCTGGCGAGCAGATATTCCGTGTCTACGCCTCGGCCCTGACCACTATTCTGCTCGACAACCACAACTACATCCCCACCACCGACAACCGCCTGCTGCGCCGCATCATCCGCGACCATAAGTACCGTGCCGTCACGGCCCAGGAGACCATCCGTCGCTGGCCCAGCGTCCGTGCTGGAGAGAACAAGTGGATCTTCCCCTATCAGGAGAATGCCGACGCGATGTTCAACACCGCTATGCTCTTCGAGTTTGCCGTCATCAAGCGTCAGGCAGAGCCGCTGCTGGAGCAGGTGCCGGAGAGCTGTCCTGAGCATGCCGAGGCCTACCGCTTGTTGAAGTTCCTGCACTATATCCAGCCCATCCCCGAGACGCAGATTCCGCCCACCTCGCTGCTCCGCGAGTTCCTCGGCGGCTCGTCGTTCGAGTACTGACTGCATATTTATTGCAAAAGGAGTGCATATTTGCAAGAAAACGGGGGCGAATATGCACTTTCTTAGCATTTCTTTTGGCATTTTGGCTAAAAATGAATAATTTTGCAGCCGTTTTAGTGAAAGTTAGTAATAAACCAAATAATTATGGCAGAACAATTAGAAGTGAAGGAGCTGGATCAGGTGGTCGTACGCTTCTCGGGTGACTCCGGCGACGGTATGCAGCTGGCCGGAAACATCTTCTCTACGGTCAGTGCCACCGTTGGTAACGGCATATCCACATTCCCCGACTATCCCGCCGACATCCGCGCCCCGCAAGGTTCGCTGACGGGTGTCTCAGGTTTTCAGGTTCATATCGGTGCGGGCAAGGTCTATACCCCAGGCGACAAGTGCGACGTGCTGGTGGCTATGAATGCTGCCGCCCTGAAGACACAGTACCGCTACGCCAAGCCCGGTGCTACGATCATCATCGATACAGACTCCTTTGGTCCGAAGGATCTGGAGAAGGCACAGTTCAAGACAGAGGACTATCTCGGCGAGATGGGCATCGACCCGGACCGTGTGATCCAGTGTCCGTTGACGACGATGGTGAAGGACTGTCTGGCCGACTCAGGCATGGACATGAAGGCGATGATGAAGTGCCGCAATATGTTCGCCCTCGGACTCGTCTGCTGGCTCTTCGACCGCGACCTTGACCTGGTGGCCAACTTCCTGAAGGATAAGTTTGCCAAGAAGCCCGCCATCGCCGAGGCAAACATCAAGGTGATCCAGGCTGGCTACGACTACGGTCACAACACCCACTCCTCGACGGTCAACGTCTACCGTGTGGAGTCGAAGCATAAGGAGCCCGGACGCTATATGGACATCACGGGTAACAAGGCTACGGCCTACGGTTTCATCGCCGCTGCCGAAAAGGCCGGTCTCCGTCTGTACTTAGGCTCTTACCCCATCACCCCTGCTACCGACGTGCTCCACGAACTCAGTAAGCACAAGTCGTGCGGCGTGATTACCGTGCAGTGCGAGGATGAGATCAGTGGCTGTGCCTCGGCCCTCGGCGCATCGTTCGCTGGTGCCTTAGGTGTCACCTCGACCTCCGGTCCTGGCATCTGCCTGAAGAGTGAGGCCATGAACCTCGCCGTGATCATGGAGCTACCACTGGTCGTGCTCGACGTGCAGCGCGGTGGTCCTGCCACGGGTCTGCCCACGAAGTCGGAGCAGACAGACCTCTTGCAGGTGCTCTTCGGCCGTAACGGTGAGAGTCCGATGCCGGTGATGGCTGCCACCAGTCCAACAGACTGCTTTGATGCGGCCTATCAGGCTTGTAAGATCGCCCTGGAGCACATGACCCCTGTCGTGCTGCTCACCGATGCCTTCGTGGCTAATGGCTCAGGTGCCTTCAAGCTGCCTGACATCACGAAGCTGGACCCCATCAACCCTCCTTACGTTCCTGAGGAGTTGAAGGGTAAGTGGACGCCTTATATGCGTGCCGAGAACGGTACCCGCTACTGGGCTGTGCCGGGTCGTGAGGGCTTCGCCCACATCCTCGGCGGACTGGAGAAGGACTCGAATACGGGTGCCATCTCCACCAATCCTGAGAACCACGACCTGATGACCCGTCTGCGCCAGCAGAAGATTGCCAATATCCAGGTGCCCGACCTCGAGGTCGACGGCGACGCTGATGCCGACCTGCTGATCGTGGGCTTCGGCTCTACCTACGGCCATCTGCACTCGGCGATGGACGAGCTCCGCCAGAAGGGTTACAAGGTGGCTCAGGCTCACTTCAAGTACCTGAACCCACTGCCAAAGAACACGGCTGCCGTCCTTAATAAATATAATAAGGTGGTGGTGGCTGAGCAGAACATGGGTCAGCTCGCTGCCTACCTCCGCATGAAGGTCGACGGCTTCGTGCCCTACCAGTTCAATCAGGTCAAGGGCCAGCCGTTCGTGGTCGAGGAACTCGTCAATGCGTTCGAAATAATATTAAAAAAATAACACAAAGACACAAAGATACAGAGACAAGAACTCTGTGACTCTGTAACTCTGTGTTGCAAAAGATAGAAACTATGGCATATACAGCACAAGATTATAAGAAAGGACAGCCTCGTTGGTGTCCGGGTTGCGGTGACCACTTCTTCCTGGCCTCACTGCACAAAGCAATGGCAGAGATCGGCGTGGCACCTGAGAACGTGGCGGTGATCTCAGGTATCGGCTGCTCCAGCCGTCTGCCCCACTATATGGCTACCTACGGTATGAATACCATCCACGGCCGTGCCGCCGCCATCGCCACAGGTGCGAAGGTGGCAAACCCTAACCTCACCGTCTGGCAGGTGTCAGGCGACGGCGACGGACTGGCTATCGGTGGTAACCACTTCATCCACGCCAACCGTCGTAACATCGACCTCAATATGATCCTGCTCAACAACCGCATCTATGGTCTGACGAAGGGTCAGTACTCTCCGACCTCTCCCCGTGGCTTCGTCTCTAAGTCGAGTCCTTACGGTACGGTGGAGGATCCGTTCCGTCCCGCCGAGCTCTGCTTCGGAGCCCGCGGACACTTTTTCGCCCGTGCCGTGGCCACCGATGCTAAGGGTACGGTGGAGATTCTGAAGGCTGCCTACGAGCACAAGGGCGCCTCGGTCTGCGAGATCCTGCAGAACTGCGTCATCTTCAACGACCACTGTCACGACATCGTCTACAACAACGAGGGCCGTAAGAAGAACGCCATCTACGTACGCCACGGTGAGAAACTCGTGTTCGGTGAGAACAATGAGTTCGGACTGGTGCAGCAGGGCTTCGGCCTGAAGGTGGTGGAGATCGGCAAGGACGGCTATACCCTCGACGATGTACTCGTTCACGATGCCCACTGCGAGGACAACACCCTGCAACTGAAACTCGCCATGATGACCCCTGAGGATGGCTTCCCCATCGCCCTCGGTGTGATCCGCGACGTGGAGGCTCCTACCTATAACGAGGCCGTCCACGCACAGTTGGCCGAGGTCAGCGCCCAGAAGAAGTATCATAACTTCGCGGAACTGCTCGAGACAAATGACATCTGGACTGTTCAGTAGAGTGGAGGCTATGCGGTGGCATTCTGTTATACTGGTATCGCTGATGTGCTTATCTGCACCGGCAACTGTCTGTGCCCAGAAGCCGCCAACGGACAAGAGCCATTTGCAAGAGGACATTGAGCGGTACCGGGCAGAGATGTACCGTCTTTACGGCACTGACAGCATTTCCCTGTTCATGGCCGCCACCGACCGGCTGAAGGAACTCACTCTGGAGAGCGGCGACGAGCACACGTTCTATAAGACATGGTGCAACCAGGCCGTCTATATCTTCCGTAAGAAAGACCGCGACCAGGGACTGGCCATGCTGAAGGAGATACAGGACTATGCCGAGAAACACGACAGCAAGTTCGGTCTCTATGCAGCCACCAATTCCAATAGCACCATGATGAGTATCCAGAAGCATTACGACCAGGCCAAGGAGAGTCTATACAAATGTATCGACTACCTGCACCGATACTTCCCCGACGAGAGTGCCGCCGTTGACTATATAGCCCTGTCTAACATCTACCACAACGAGAAGGATTTCGAGAAAGAGTTGGACTGCGCCCAGAGTGCCCTGAAGGAGAAGAATATCATACCGATACACCAGCAGTCGGCTTGGGCACATACCTGCATCGCACTGGCCGAACTCATTCACGACAATGCGGGAAAGAAGCGATTCAACGATGCCTTCGCCCAGTGGGAGCAAGTGGACTCGGCAGCGAAGACTAAAAACGGATTGACGGAGATCGTCAGGTACTACCATGCCAAGGTCAACGGCCACCCCGCAGAGATGCTTGAACTGGCAAAACAGATTCCCAGTAAGCTGAACCGATATCACTTTGAGGCAGAGGCGCTTGCCGCCAACGGCCGATACGAGGAGGCATACCGGCTATTTAGGGAGTTCAAGGCTTATAACGACTCCATCAACGTGGCCGAGGTGCAGCAAGAGTCGGCACAGAACGCCCTGAAACTCAGTGTGGCACGTGCTGAGAGTGAGGCCAAGGACCTGCGTATTGCCAACCAGGCGATGGGGCAGAAGATGCTTGCCGTTCTGGGCGTGCTGACCATCGTATTCCTCTCTTTCTATCTGTACCGTCGGCGCCAGCAGCTTAACAAACTGCGTGAGGCCTACGACCAGTTGGAAGAGACCACCAAGAGCAAGGAGCGGATAGACAGTGAACTGCGCATTGCCCGAAACATCCAGATGGGCATGGTGCCGTCGAAGTTCCCCGCCTTCCCCGACCGCGATGACATCGACCTCTATGGGCTGATGGTCCCCGCCAAGGAAGTGGGGGGCGACTTTTACGATTTCTTCCTACAGGACAACACCCTTTATCTCTGTCTGGGCGATGTGAGTGGTAAGGGTGTCCCCGCCTCGATGATGATGTCTGTGGCCGTCAACCTGTTCCGGACGGTGGCCAAGTCGGGCGTGGCACCTGAGCAGGTGGCCACGACGTTGAACGAGACGCTGTCGATAGACAACCACAACGGCATGTTCATCACCATGTTCATCGGTAAGATCGACTTGCAGACGGGTGTTATGGCATATTGTAATGCCGGTCATACCCTGCCCGTCTTGGACAATGACTTCCTGAAGGTCAACGAGACGAATGTGCCCCTTGGCCTGTGGCCGGAGTACAGTTTTATAGGCGAGCGTGTCGAGGATATCTCGGGGAAGACGCTGCTCATCTATTCCGACGGTCTTAACGAGGCTGAGAATGTCAATCAGGAGCAATACGGCGACGACCGTCTGCTGAATGTCATGAATACCTGTAAGGTTCAAGACGCCTCTATCCGTCAGACCATCGAACAGATCCAGCAAGACCTTGACCGATATGTGAACGGTGCGCAGCAGAGCGATGATTTCACGATGCTGTGTGTGCGTATCAAGAAGCACCATCAGAGCATCTTGAAGAAAGAACTGGTCATCCAGAACAACACCCAGGAGCTGAAGCAGGTCAACGCCTTCATAGAGGACATCTGTAAGGAACTGGACATCGGCGGGGAACTGTTGATGAACCTTCAGTTAGTGATGGAGGAGACCCTGACAAACATCATCTTCTATGCGCACCCTGAGGGTTGTGAGGCTGATATCCAGATTGTGGCCGAGAGCGACGGTAACGAGCTGACGTTCGTCATCTCTGATCAGGGCATGGCTTTCGATCCGACGGAGAAGAACGACTTTAATGTCGATCTAAACCCCGCAGAACGGGAGATTGGAGGCATGGGTATCTTTATCGTGAAGAACATCATGAATAAGGTGACCTATCAGAGAGTCGACGGTCATAACCACCTGACTTTGAAGAAAACAATTCGATAACCAATATAAATAATTGAAGATATGACTCAAATATTGAAACTTGAAGACAAAACCATTATCCGAACAGATAGCCGTATCGACACGACCAATGCAGCCCTGTTCGAGCAAGACATACAGCCCGTATTGTCGGGAGCCGGCCTCAATGTGGAGATGGACTGTTCGGAACTCACCTATATGTCGAGTAGTGGTCTGCGCATCATCCAGAATGCTATGCGGGCTATCATGGCCAACAAGGGCCACTTCAAGATGACGAATGTACGACCGGAGGTCTACAAGGTGTTAGCCATGACAGGCTTTACGAAGTTCATGAAGGTTGAGCAGAAACTATAGGTTCTGCTGTTTATTGTCTCAAGGCCCGCTCACAAGGGATCCACACCCAGAACGTGGAACCCTTGCCTTCGCCCTCGCTTTCCACGCCGATCTTGCCACCGCACTGTTCTGCTATCGACTTACAGATGGTCAGTCCCATGCCGGTGCCCTGTACAAACTCATCCAACTTGACAAAGCGTTCGAAAACGACATTCTCCTTTCCCTTGGGAATACCGACTCCTGTATCCTTACAATATAGATACAGCCCGTGTTGCTCGTAGCGGTATCCTACCCGGATATAGCCCTGCTTGGTGAACTTCACGGCATTTGTCACGAAGTTAGTGAGTATCTGTTGTATGCGTCCGATGTCGAGCCTTGAATAGAAGTTCTCGTATGGGCTGTCTTTCTGGAATTCCACATGGGCATCCTGCACGCGCTGGGCCAGCATGAGGCAGATGTCGTCGAAGGCCTCCACGAAATTAACATCCTTGGGTTCGATAGCCATCGGTCCGTCGCTGATGTTCGATGCCTCTATGATGTCGTTGATAAGGCGCTGGAGGATATCGCTGCTGTTGCGGATGATTCTTACATATTCTGCCCGTTCTGGTGAGTCGCCCAACGCCTCCAACACACTGGTGAAACCCACGATGGCGTTCAGAGGAGTCCTGAGTTCGTGCGTCATGGAGGCCATGAAGGCGCTCTTCATCTTCACGCTGTCTTCTGCGCGTTGTGTCTCCTCAGCCAGTTCCTGCCGTGTGTTGGTGATCGTAGTGATGTCGGAGGAGATGCCCTCGTGCCCGATGATCTTACCCTGCTCGTTGAATACTGGGTTGAAAGTGATGGCGAAGACCACGCCAGGCTGTCCTTCCGATGCTTGTAGCAGATGGATGGTGTACTGCTGAGGCGTCGTGGTCTCTGTGTCGTAGAGGATGTTCATCACAGGTTCACGGTCCTCGGGAGCCAGCATGCGCTGGAACCGGGAGAAGGAGTGCTGGTGCTCTGGCTTGTCAGGGGTACGGTAGAAGGCGATAGTCTCGGTTTCTATACTGCTTCGCATCAGATGGCGCTCACTCTGTTTCAGCATGTAGCCCAAGCGCATATATTGCAGGTTGATGCTGTCGAGGGTTTTCCTGTATTCTTTCTCTAACAGGTGCCGCTGCTTGTCGTACTCCCTGTCGCTGGTGATGTCGAAGGCGGTGACGAAGTAGTTCACGATGTCACCCTCGGCATTGAACAGGGGCTGTATATTACATTCTATATATTTGTCGATATGGAAGTCCGGGTACTCCATGTGCTGACAGAATAACATGTCCTCGCGTGACCCTTGCAGATAGATGCTTCTGAAGATGGGCACGTCGAACATGTTCACCGTTTCCCAGAATCGCTGGGCGTCACCGTTGTCGTCCATATAGCAGAGCGCCTTCATGCCGTCGTTGACCTCGGAGAGGAAACCGTCCTTGTCGTAGAAGGAGATGGCGACAAAGGGTACGTTCGACAGTGCCTGGTATTTGTGAACCAGGTCGCGGGCCGCCTTGTCTTCTTCTACCTCTAACGTGACGTCATGAATGGCATTGACGATGTAGGCGGGGTGGCCGTCGCTGTCCAGTTCGCAGATGGCATGACCGTTGAAGTTAAGCCACTTCGGCTCCTCTGCCGTACCTACATTCCATCGTTTGTCGAGTTCAAATCGGCGCTCACGTCCGTCCATCAGACTTCTCATCTTCTGACGGAACTCCTGTTGCTGGTCGCAGTGGATGCGGCTGGCAAACTCATCGAGGGTCATGCCCGACTCGGGCAGGATATGTCCATAGCGGTTCGTGAAGCAGTCACGGGCGATGTCATACTCCATTACGATGAAGTTACCCATGTGCAGTGCCTGCGTCATCATCTCGTTAAGTTCCGTCTGCGAACGGGTGGCGTTCTTGACGTGTCGCCGTGCCAGACGACTGAAGAAGTACATGATGCCTGTCAATAGCAGCACGCCCAACACGGTGTAGATCCATCGGTAGTTCGACTTCTTCTGGACGCGCTCGGGGTGCAGCCAGCGGTCCTGTATGATGGCGATCTCTCCGCGCTGCTTCAGTCGTGAGTACTGGTCGTCGATCTGCTCGATCAGCTGACGGTCGCGCCCCACGACATGGACTTCGGAGATGGGGATGCCCACGTCGTTGAGGGTGATGCCCTCTAAGTTCAGTTCCTTGATCTTCCACTTCAGAGGTTCCTCGCCCCATACATAATATTTGTAGTCACCGTTGATGATGCCCATCAGCGCCACCTTGGGTGTCTGGAACTCCATGAAGCTGGTATTGGCGGAATCACCGTCCATGAAATAGAAGGCTGAATAGTCGCCGGGCTTGAAAACGGCTCCCTCGCGTTCCAGTTGCTTGAAGGTGATCATACCCGTTGAGTCAGAATGGGTCGCCACGCGGATGCGGTTGTAGTTGATGATGTTCTCCGACACGACATACGGTTCTTTCCTGTAACGGCGGGCATTAGCAATCACAATGTCGGCATCGCCTCGCTCGAACGACTTCAGGGCGATGCTCCATTCCTTCATCACGAACTTGATGGGGATGCCCAGCTCTTTAGCGACGGCACGCATCGCGTCGATATTACTGCCAGCAGGCTCTCCCTTGTCATTCAGAAACTCGTAGGGCGGCTTGTCCCAGTCACAGACCATGACCAGCGGTCGCTTCTCGTTATACGTGCTGGAAAGCGATTGCGCATCCGCTTCGAAAAGTAAAAAGGTAAGAAGGTAAAAAGGTAAAAACCATTTTACCAGCGATGTAGCCAATTGATTATCATATAGATATCTCATATTACTTTTTTACCTTTTTACCTTTACAACAGTTTCTTTCGTTTAATGACGGAGGCGTGGCATGGAATCGTCATGTAGACGGTGGTGCCCGAGCCAAGTTCCGAATTTACCTCTATCGATCCTTCCATCTGACTCAGCAGTTCCTTGGCAATGGCGATACCCAGTCCCTTTGTACTCGGAGTCGAGTCTGTAACTTTCGCATTGATCTGTTCCAGAATGTCGGGAGGCATACCCTCACCTGTATCATCGACGGAGATGACCAGACGACGACCAATATAGTCGTAGCGTGCCCGTACTACACCTGTAAACGTGTGTTGGGCAGCGTTTGCGGCAATCTGTGCCACGGCGCGTCCTAAGTTCTCGGCATCGATGTCTACAACCAGTTGTTCGTAGGGATTCTCTACAATATAGTTCGTGTGTTCGTTCTGGAACTTGATCCAGCCCGTCATGCACTGTGACTCAAAGATCTCTGCAAAGTTTCGTGGCTGCTTGACAATCTCCACCATCCGGGCCTGTAGGCGTGAGAGATAGAGTATGTTGTCGATGAGGTGCAACAGGTAGTCTGCGTTTTGGAGAATGCCCTGACTGAGCGTGGCCTCATTGTCGGTAGCTACCTCGGGATTGAACTGCTCCACATAATTGAGCACGGTGTTCATAGGCGTGCGGATTTCCTGCACCATGTTCTTGATGAACCTGTTCTTGGTATTCTCCACCTCCTGCACCTTGGCTGTTTGTGCCTCTAACTGGTGTTGCAGCTCACGCAGCTCACTCAGGTCGCGGAGCAGTCCAAGATATTCGGTCACCTGACCCTGCTGGTCGTGAATAGGCATGAGGCAGAACTGTACATTCAGTTTCTTCCCGCCTCTGATGCGCAGCGTGGTACGAATGTTGGCCTGTATGGTCTTGTCCTGTCGCTCGTCCATGTCGTTGAGTACACGCATGGCGAGTTTCTTCGAGTGGTCGTCAACCAGTGTCATACAGCGGGTCTGGGTCAGAGCGTGCTGTACCTCATTCACACTGCGGTGGATGGTCAGCGTGTGGGTGTGTGGAGAGTAGGTGGCGAGGCGCACATCACTCTCGTGCAGCACGCTGTCGATGTTGGCATTGTATTCGCTTAGCACCTTACGTACGTCTGCGAGGCGTACTTTTTCCTGATCATACTGCTCGATGCCTTGCACCGAATCCGAGATATCGCGCAGAACGAGGAAGACACCCAGCAGGTCACCCGTATCGTCATGTACGACCATCAGCCGGCACTCGTTGCACAGTTTGCCCGTCCGTCGCACACTTCTGATGACGTGCTGCTCCGGGGGCATCTTGTCCAGATTGAGGAACTGTGTCGAATAGAATCCGTCGACTTCCTCCAGCGTTAGGTCGCCCACGTCGACGAAGTCCTTCATCTGTGGCCCCTCATCGATAATCTCATCTTCATCACACTGCAGGATGTCACAGGCCTTGGGGTTGATCTGCACCAGTCGCCCGTCCTTGTCAAAGAAGAGGATACCTACTACAGGGGTGTAGAAGATTGACCAGTAGCGGAGTGTGCGCTCCTCGTCATATCGCTGTTTGTCGCGGTCTTGCGTGACGTCTTTCTTGGTGCCGATGATCATGACCGGCTTCCCGTGCTTGTCGCGTCGCAGCACGGAGAGCATGATGACATAGTCGTGTAGTTCGTTGTCACCGCTTTCAGTGTCCTTGGCTCTGAGGTTAAGCGTAATCTCTTTCTCGGGTTCTGTTTTCTCAGGCATGAAGTCGGCCAGCTCTTCCAGGGCGAGCTTCAACTTGTTGAAGTCTTCCGGACTGTAGCGCTGCGAGAACTCTTCCATGGTGTAGGTATAGGCCACCTGTCCGTTTTCGTTGCGCCAGGCAAACTCGTTGTTCACGGTGTCATAGGTCCACATGTGTACCCGGCTGGTCTGCAGGATCAGCGCCAGCCGTCGGTTCCGCTTGTTGTTGTCGCGTGTCAGACGGTAGCTCTGCAGGCGGTAGCTGATCAGGTAGACCAGCACGATGAGCAACAGAATCCCGACGATAGGTGCTACGTAGACAACCCATCCCGGTCTGGTCTCATGTTGGCGCTCGGGGTAGAACCATTTGTCTTGCAGGGGTTTCACCTCGTCGGCGGTGTTCAAACGGCTCAGTTCGTCGTCGAGGACATCCAGCAGATGCTGGTCGTTCGACATGAACTTATATTCGCCGTGAGGCATGTTTACGGGGGTCAGCTCGAGGTTGTCGATCAGGTAGCGGTGCATCAGCCACTTCAGGGTCAGCGTGTTCCACACCATCTGGCCCTCTTCGCGGGCACTCATTCGTTGGATCACCTCTCTGATGTCGCGCTCGGGGATGGCATTTTCCTCCCATCCATAGTCGAGCATCAGGTGGTAGCACATCGAGCTATAGTTGACAATGACTTTCGTGCCGGGCTTGCCGAGGTCACGGAAAGTCTTGATCTCGACGGGCTTGTTTTTGGGGGTGAGTACGCTCTGGGTGAACAGTGTCACGGCGTTCTTGCTGTAGAGGCCGTATTCATCGTGGAAACCCACGGCCAGACCAAGCATCAGATCCGATTTCCCTTCCTTCAGGTCGTTGAAGGCTTCCTCAGCAGGCTTCATCTTGATGACATAGGGGATATGTAGGTCGGCCATCATCAGCTTGATCAGGTCAACATTGTAGCCGTCGGGCTCACCGTTATCGTTCAGGAAGGAGTATGGCCATAGGTCCCACACATCTTCATAGACAAGCGGATGGTCCTCGGTGTATACCCGAAGACTGTCAGTAGTAACTGCCATAGCTTGTACCGCCACGATTACCGACGTGAGGAGTATGGATAAGCGCTTGACCATTATCAGTGTGCAAAAATACACAAAAAAAACCACAGATTACACAGATTAACACTGATTAATACATTATTTCTTCGAAAATCTGCGAAATCTGTAGTTTTTTTAGATTCATTGAAGAAATCGGGAAGTTCATTGAATAATTATCAGTGGTCTTTTCTCTTTTTGTTATCTTTGCAGCCAAATAGTGGTCCGTGGGGGGCGGATATAATATTTCATGGTTTTCAACGTTATTATATATGGTAAAATTATACTTGGTGAAACAGTCGCGACAGGAGAATATCATCTATTTAGTGGTGTGGGGCTTGCTCTTCGCAACCCCGCTGCTGAGCTTGTATGTGCGGACTGTTAACGATGAGAATCTTCTGTTCGACTGGACAGAGGTGTTTCTCGTATGGCGGAGGTTTGCGGTATTCCTGATCCTGTTCCTCATACATAATTACCTGATGGCGCCGCTGTTGGTGTATAGGCATAGGCGCATGACTTATTTCTCTCTTATGACAGCCTTGCTGGTGGCGTTTACCGTCTATCAGTGCAGCAACCGGCCGGACAGGAATCACAGAGGGCGCAAGCCGCTCATCGAGCGGGCTGAGCACCGACGGCCACCGAAGGAACGGGCTGGCCGCCATCGTCCGCCGTTCGACGAGCCACCGATGGGCTTTGAGGGGGAGCGCCCGCATGATCTCAGACATGGGGCAGCCAGACCTCCGATGATGGTCGGCGAACAGGATATACTGACCATCGCAGTGCTCATCTTGATGTTTGGTGCCAACCTGGGCATCAAGTTCTTCTTCCGCAGTCGTGAGGACCGTAAGCGCCTGGAACAACTTGAGAAGCAGAACCTGGAGCAGCAACTGGAGTACTTGCGCTACCAGATCAACCCCCATTTCTTCATGAACACGCTCAACAACATCCACGCCCTCGTCGATATCGATCCAGAGAAGGCCAAGGGCACCATCCTGGAATTGTCGAAGATGATGCGCTTCGTGCTCTATGAGGGTAACAAGCAGGGGGTGCCGTTGGCGCGTGAGCTCGACTTCGTTCGCCACTACGTCACGCTGATGCGGTTGCGCTATACCGACAAGGTGCGCATCACTGTTGACCTGCCCCATGAAGTGCCAGACCGTCAGATACCGCCGCTGATACTCATTACTTTCATCGAGAATGCCTTCAAGCATGGCATCAGCTATCAGCATGAGTCGTTTATCGAGGTCTCCGTGACTGTGGGGGACGAGATGCTGCGGTTCCTGTGCCGTAACTCGAAGGCTGAAAAGCCCAACGAGGAAAAGGGAGGGGTGGGCCTCGCGAATGTGAGGAGGCGCCTCGACCTGATTTACGATCAAGCATATACGCTCGACATCCATGACGAGCCTGATATATATACTGTCGAACTAAATATTCCATTATGATGATACGCTGTCTCGCTATCGACGATGAGCCTCTGGCTCTGCAACAACTCGTTGCATACATTCAGAAAGTGCCGTTCCTCGAACTCGCCGCTCAGTGCCAGAGTGCACTGGAAGCACGGACGTTCTTGGAACACGACACGGTGGATGCCATCTTCTGTGACATTAACATGCCGGATCTCAACGGCATGGACTTCGTGAAGTCGCTCGCCGTCCCACCCCTTATCGTTTTTACCACCGCCTATTCTGAGTATGCCGTTGAGGGCTTCCGTGTCAATGCTGTCGACTACCTGCTGAAACCCTTTGGCTTGCAGGAGTTCCAGCGCGCCGCGAATCGGTTGTTGTCGAGGAGTGAGAATACTCCACCCTCCACGGAAAACGACAATGTCGTTTTCTTAAAGACTGATTATCGCATCGTGAAAGTCAGCATTTCCGACATCCGTTATGTCGAGGGTATGAGTGAATACCTGAAGGTGTGGCTGGAGGGTGAGCCGAAGCCTATCATCACCCTGCTGTCGATGAAGAAGATGGAAGAGCGGCTGCCAAATTGTTTCATGCGCATCCATCGCTCCTATATCATCAACCTCAACAAGATTCAGGAGGTGAATAAGAACCGCGTCATCATGGATGCCGATACATATCTGCCTATCGGCGACATGTACAAGGAGGCCTTCCAGGCTTATCTCGACACAAGGTTCTTGGGAAAATAATCGGTACGATTTGTAAACTCCACATAACAATCATCCATCGCCGAACATCGGTGATGGATGATTTTAGTGTTTTTATACACTCAATGTCCTGAATAATTTCTTAATTCATAACTCTTAATTCTTAATTTATTCGTATCTTTGCACTCGATTCTGAGCCTATTCATTAAAATACAACGATAAGAAATGTTTCACATTTACGAAGGCTTTCATCTGGTAGAGACGTATCATAAGATGCGCCACCAACGGAAGTATCATCCCGAAGACAGCACAAAGCGTGCCGTAAAGATTGCCCTTGTGGCATTAGTAACCCTTCTGCTCTGGAACATGCCTGCCGAGTGGTATGGCATCCAGAACCTGACTGTTATCCAGCAGCGTATCATCGCCATCTTCGCGTTTGCCACGCTCATGTGGATCCTTGAGATCGTATCCTCATGGGCTACGTCGGTGGCCATTATCGTGCTGATGCTCCTCTTCTGTACCGACAGCGGCATCCTGCCGATGGTAAATGAGGAGGAAGTGGGCAAACTGCTCTCCTACAAAGGTGTGATGGCGACATTCGCCGATCCTGTGATCATGCTGTTCATCGGTGGCTTTGTTCTCGCTATCGCTGCTACGAAGACAGGGCTTGACGCTCAGTTGGCCAAGGTGCTGCTGAAGCCTTTCGGCACAAAGAGTGAGATGGTGCTGTTGGGCTTCTTGCTTATCACGGGTCTCTTCTCGATGTTCGTGTCAAATACGGCTACGGCTGCCATGATGCTGACGTTCCTCACGCCGGTGTTCCACCAGTTGCCACCGGAGGGAAAGGGCCGCATCTCGCTGGCCATGTCCATTCCCATCGCTGCCAACCTCGGTGGTATGGGCACTCCCATCGGCACACCTCCGAACACCATCGCCCTGAAGTACCTTAACGACCCAGAGGGCCTGAACCTCGGCCTTGGCTTCGGACAGTGGATGATGTTCATGTTCCCACTCGTCATCGTCTTGCTGTTTATCAGCTGGCGCATCCTGCTCCGCCTGTTCCCCTTCACGCAGAAGCGTATCGAACTGAAGATCGATGGCGGCATGAAGAAGGGTTTTCATGCCAATGTGGTGATCGTGACTTTCTTCCTCACCGTAGCCCTCTGGCTGCTCGACCGTGTGACGGGCATCAACTCCTATACCGTCGCCATGATCCCCTTCATGGTGTTCGCCTTGACGGGTGTCATCACCAAGCGTGACCTGGAACAGATCAACTGGAGTGTCATCTGGATGGTGGCCGGCGGCTTTGCCCTTGGCTATGGTCTGAACGCCTCCGGACTGGCTGCCAACGCCGTGGAGAGCATCCCCTTCGGAGAGTTCTCCCCGCTGCTTATCCTGCTCATGGGAGGTGCCATCTGCTACCTGTTGTCGAACTTCATCTCCAACTCCGCTACGGCAGCACTGCTGATGCCGATCCTGGCTATCGTCTGTGGTGCCATGGGTGATAAGCTCGATCCCATCGGTGGCACATCCACCGTACTGATTGGTGTGGCCATCGCAGCATCGTCGGCTATGATCCTGCCCATCTCCACCCCGCCGAATGCCCTGGCCTTCGCCACAGGCTATGTGAAACAGAACGACATGGCAAAGATGGGTGTCCTCATGGGTATCATCTCGATGGTGCTTGGCTTCGGCCTTGTCTATCTGATGGGAACGCTGCACCTCATCTAAACATACAGCCCCGCCATCCGGCGGGGCTTTTTTGTGGTCAGAGGAAAGTCCCCTGAGCCAATTGGGAGAAAGGGCTAACCTTTCTGGCAGAAAGGTTGCTGGTTTCTCGCAGTAAGGTCTATCCTTTCCATGGGCGCTTTTTCTTACCTTTATGCACATACAAAGATACGAAAAAACGCACATCTACAACTTTATTATGTTAACTAATGTGTTGATTATTAGATAGATAGTTAAACTCTGTAATAACTGTTTACCACCTAAATTGACGCAGAACTTTAATTTCATAAATATTTGCTTTAGCCTACATTTTTATAATTAACTATCTGTATTACAGATATTAACATTATGTAGGCTTATTTGTTGAGCCTACATAATGCCTACATTTTTGATTGATAGGATACGTAAAAATGATATCA
>JAFTFO010000009.1 GCA_017449495.1 Prevotella sp.
AACGATCAAACATCAGGCGACAGGAAGACAAAATGCGGTGGTTCGGGAAACGGATTACGCGCCATTGGCTACTCCCCTTCGTTCGTGTTCGTGGCAGCGAACCTGACAAATTGGCTTAGTATGGGAATGTGCTCGTAAAAGGACACAAAGAAAGAGCGGACGAGATAAAGAAATGGGCTGTCCTCACCTGCAATACTGAATGCCCTTGTGGTTTCCAGTTTGTAAATGAGGACAGCCGTTTTCGCTCGTCCACCATCAGTTGGACGTGTTTCATGGCATTCTCAGTATCTTGCATACCGACAAGGCTATGAAACTTGTCCGACGACATAATTCCGTTTTACGACGGTCTGATGTGCTTTTCAGGTATTAGGGGCGTGTTAGATGGCAACGGTCATCTATCATTTATGTGCTAACTGTCAAAAGTGTGACCTTGTGAGACTTGTGAAAGTCTACCTACAGAAGAAGGGGACAACCACAATGAAGTGTGCAGCGTCGGCTGAATCGGACGTGTTCGATCAGGCGGTGGCACTCTTCATTGCGGTTATTCCCCAGATAGCCCGAAGATGTCATCTGCTCGTCGGATGACTGCTTCGGGCGGCAACAATCGCTTTCACAACCAGACTATGGGCTAATCAGACAAGGGCGTGATTCGAGAAAGACACCTCATGAGACTGCAAGACGAGAAACGTGGTGCACATGTTCCTGAAAACATCGTGCCAATCTCTGATTGATCCACAATGTTTCCACGAATATGTGTGCCTTGTTTCCTTGCAGGCTGACAGCCGTGAGTGGCTATCTTTGGCATAGCCGACACCTCGGCCATCCCGAAGATAGTTTCTCACGGCGCAGTTAATCCTTTCCCGACAAACCTTTGTGCTTCCAAATCAAGTGAACAAAACAATTCTTATGCTAACGGTGAAGTGTATTGTGAAAGCCTACCTACAGAAGAAGGGGACAACCACAATGAAGTGTGCAACGTCGGCTGAAGCGAATGTGTTCGGTCAGGCGGTGGCACTCTGCATTGCGGTTATTCCCCAAATAGCCCGAAGGTGTCATCTGCCTGTCTAATGACTCCTTCAGGCGGCAACAATGGGTTTCACAACGAGACTTTTGGCTACTGTCTGACCCCATAGAAGTTAAAAAGCACTATCAGAAATCGTTTTATTGGTATAAGTGTCGTTATTTTGAAATAGTTTTTGTACCTTTGTAGCCGCAAATGAGGTCGATAGAGAGCTATCAGAGTCCTAAGCAAATCGTGGAGAATTTCGGACTTCTGTATGTAACTAATTCGTAACCTCTCCTCTGTGCTGACTTGAGAGATAATTGATAGTCAGTGAGTTATAAAAAACTTAGAGATTTGCACCCAGAATCGGTTCACCCTTTGGGTGATGAAAAGGGAATCGGGTGGGAATCCCGAACAGTCCCGCTGCTGTAAGTCGTCCTTTTAAGGCGCAGACAAGAGTCACTGAGATTATCGGGAAGACGTTTGCGATCAGGCGACAAGTCAGAAGACCTGCCGATAGCGAGTGAAGAGCCAAACTTGCTTGAGCTATTCTGAGCGTAGGCTGGGCTCGGCCGAATGGTCAAGACCTGCCGATAGCGAGTGAAGAGCCAAGTTTGCTTGAGCTATTCTGAGCGTAGGCTGGGCTCGGCCGAATGGTCAAGACCTGCCGAGGAAGTGGAATACGTTGTTTGCCTCTGGGGTTAGGCGGCAACGGAGGAAGTGAAGAGAAAAGCGTGAAGAGTACAGTTCTTCGTGGAGTGTGGAGTGTGGAGTGTGGAGTGAGGAAACTCTGCTACAGATTCTTCGGCAACCAGTTCATTGACGGTTGCCTCATATCCTTGTTATCTCTTTTCGTTCCTCTGTCTTTCGCTACAGCACAAGGCAAGTTGGATTCCCTACAGCATGTACGGGAGATTGTCGTTGTGTCGAAACCTGCCATGCGTGAGGTGGTGCCCTCGCAGAAGTTGAATGGTGAGATGCTGGAGAAGTTGAGCACGAACACCGTAGCCGACGCCCTGCGCTATTTCTCTGGCATCCAACTGAAGGACTATGGTGGCGTGGGAGGTATCAAGACGGTCAATATCCGTTCGATGGGCACGCACCACTTGGGCATCTCATACGACGGCATCCAGTTGGGTAATGCGCAGAACGGACAGATCGACCTCGGCCAGTTCTCGCTCGACAACGTGGAGGAGATCACGCTCTACAATGGTCAGAAGAGTGCCATCTTCCAGCCCGCCAGCGACTTTGGGAATGCGGGGGCCATCTATATCCGAACGAGAGCGCCGGAGTTTTCGAGGAGTGAGGAGAGTGGAGTGAGGAGTGATAATACTAACTTAAAGTTCAAGGCACAATATGGTAGTAGCGACATGCTCAGACTATCGGGACTGTGGGAGCAGAAGATATCAGAGACCGTCAGCAGTTCGCTGAGCGCTGGTTTCCTGACAGCCAGCGGAAAATATAAGTTCCGTTACGAACGCCGCTATCCGAATGGGAAGACGGCCTGGGACACAACGGCCGTCCGTCAGAATGGTGATATCCATGCAGAGCGTGTGGAGGCGAACCTCTTCGGACGTCTGACTCAGGGCTCTTGGCAAGTGAAGGCCTATCTCTACAACTCCGCCCGAGGCATCCCTGGGGCTATCGTGAACAACGTGTGGCGACGAGGTGAGCGTCAGCAGGACCTGAACACCTTCGTCCAGGCAGCCTACGACCAGAACATCGGCGAGGGCTTCTCAACCCGTTGGTTGGCGAAGTACGCCTACTACAACACCCACTACGTGAACCGCGACTCCACGCAGTTGCCTGTGGACAATCGTTACAAGCAACAGGAGGTATATCTCTCGACAGCCAATGTGCTCGAACTGCTTCCCAACTGGAGTGCCTCGCTGAGTTACGACTTCAAGTGGAACAAACTGAATGCGGATATCTGGAACTTCACCTACCCCACTCGCATCAGCAACCTTGTGAGCCTCGCCACAGCCATCGACTACAAGCACCTGAAGGCGCAGGGCTCCATCCTCGCGACATTCATCAACGACAAGACGCATCGTCGCGGAGAGTTCGCTGGTCAGGACTCCCACTCTTCACTCTCAAAACTCACCCCAGCCCTCTTCGTGAACGTCTACCCCTTCCAAGGGACATTCTTCTCTATGCGGGCTTATGTGAAAAAGAGTTTCCGCATGCCGACGTTCAACGACCTCTACTATACGGACATGGGCAATGCGAACCTCGTGCCAGAGAGTGCCCTGCAATACGATGCGGGCTTTGCGCTGAACAAGCACTTCCAGCACGGCATCGTCCGTCATGCAGAGATGCACTTCGACGTCTATTATAATACGGTACACGACAAGATCGTGGCCTATCCCAAGGGGCAGCAGTTCCGCTGGACGATGCTCAACTTAGGCAAGGTGCATATCAAGGGTATCGACGTAGAGGCGGAGGCCGACTTCCAGATCGGCAAGGATCTGGTGGCGACGGCCAGAGCCCAGTACACCTATCAGGATGCCCGCGATGTCACAGATCCTGCCGACTCGTACTACAAGCACCAGATTCCTTATATCCCCTGGCACTCCGGATCGGCCATCGTCGGCCTCAGCTATAAGAACTGGAACCTGAACTACTCGTTCATCTATGCCGGCGAACGCTACGACGAGCAGGAAAACATCCTCTATAACCACATGGAGCCTTGGTACACCAGCGACCTGAGTCTCCGATATCAGTTCTTGGTGAAGAGCGCAAAGTTAATCGTTCAAGCTGACGTGAATAATCTGTTGGATCAGGACTATGAGGTGATCGTGAACTACCCGATGCCTGGGCGCAACTATAAACTGACATTAAGCGTAGAGATATGAGACGATTACTATTCTACATAGGAGTTCTGCTGCTCACCGCCTGTCGCAATGATGTGATGGTGGTGCCGATGGAGAATATCGACACGGGCGGACAAGCGGTGAAGAGCGAGATCGTCGGCATGTATCTGCTCAACGAGGGAAATATGGGCTCCAACAAGTCGACCCTCGACTACCTCGACCTCTCTGCCCAGGACTCTACCGTACATTACTATCGTAACATCTACTCCGAGCGCAATCCCTCGACGGTGATGATGCTGGGCGACGTGGGCAACGACTGTCAGATCTACGGCTCCCGTCTGTGGCTGGTCATCAACTGCTCGAACAAGGTGGAGGTGGCCCGTGCGGAGGATGCCGTCAGAATAGGCAAGGTGGATATCCCCAACTGTCGCTATGTGACCTTCAAGGACCAGTATGCCTACGTCTCGTCGTATGTCGGCTCCGTCTATGGTGCCAGCACCAGTCCATTAGGTAGCGTCTTCAAGGTGGACACCCTGAGTCTTCAGAAGACAGACTCTTGCAGCGTGGGCTATCAGCCAGAGGAAATGGCCATTATTGGGAACCGTCTCTACGTGGCCAACAGCGGTGGCTATCAGGGTATGACGGGACAGGGCTACGAGAGTACCGTCAGCGTGGTGAACCTCGAGACGATGCAGGAGACGGATCGTATCGAGGTGGCGCAGAATCTGCACCATCTGAAGGCAGACCAGTACAACCAACTCTGGGTGACCTCTCGTGGTAACTATATGGATGAACGTTCGTGCATCTACTGGTTAACGCCAGATGCTAACGGCCAGATGCGGGTGGGCGGTATGATCGACCAGCCCGTGAGCGACCTCTGCATCGTAGGCGACTCCCTCTACTTCTACGGCTCGCAATGGAGCGAGGTGACGATGACGAATAGCGTGACCTACGGCATCATCAATGTGCGCACCCATCAGGTGGTCAGCACCTCACTCTCCCAGTCGCCAGAGATCCAGCAGATCCGCATGCCCTACGGCATCATCGTGAATCCGCTGCACAAGGACTTCTATCTGATGGATGCAAAGAACTACGTGTCGAGTGGTGAACTGTTCCACTTCCTGCCCGACGGCACCTTCGACTGGAAGGTGCGGACTGGCGACATTCCGGCACATGCAGCGTTTTTAAAGAATGAAAGAATGAAAAAATGAAAAGGACAGTGATTATGATTGTGTATAGACAGATCAGAAAGATTAAAGCCTCAGGCTTTGTGGGAAGGATGTTTTTCATTCTTTCATTCTTTCATTCTTTCATTTTTTCCTACGCCCAGCGCCTCGCTGACGTGCCAGAATATTCGAAATACATCCAGGCTGTGGACGAGTACCGTCCTGCCCCTGGGCAGTTTGTCAATGATGCCCCGGAATACGAGCCCGGCGATACGGAAGCCGACATGATACGGAAGTGCAACGAACGCATTGCCGGTAAGAGTCCAAGCGACGCAGACGCCCATATCGTGGCCCTCGGCGGATGGGGCGGCTATATCACCTTCCATTTCGACCATCCGATCGTCAATCTGCCAGGTGAGCGTGACTTCGCCGTCTGGGGCAACGCCTATCAGGAGATGACCAATCAGGTGTTTGGAGGTATGAACGAGGCCGGCATCGTGATGGTGTCGAAGGATGTCAACCAGAACGGTCTGCCCGATGATCCTTGGTATGAGATCAGCGGCAGTTGTGATGTGGACAGCGTGGGAAAGGTGGTCTACAACTACGAGGTGACCTATCAGCGCAACCCCATGGGTGACATCCCTTGGACGGACAATCAGGGACAGAGCGGCACCATCGACCGCATCAACGCCTGGCATCCACAAGAGTACTATCCAGAGTGGTTGCCCGACGGACTCACCTTTCGCGGCACCCGTCTGCCCGATAACATGTTCGACCTCACAGCCACCGTACCCCGCTCCTTCAGCCAGTGGTACTATGTGTTGATGGGTTTCCGCTATGGTTATGCCGACAACCTGCCCAACTTCGTTGACAAGGCTGATGCCACCTCTTATAATTATGAGGGCTGCGGCATTGATATCTCCTGGGCCGTCGACGACCAGCGCCAGCCCGTCACCCTCGATGCCATCGACTTCGTCAGGGTCTATACAGGTTTGAACCAGAAGTGTCCTGCACCCAACTGGTGGGGTGAGACCTCTACGGAGATTATCGGCGCCGAAGACCTGCATCTGGAGGCCTCGCTACAACATGGGGACTCTAATTTTGCGCTCTGATAGATTATATCAGTGAAGAATTTGCTCAATCACGGCCAAATCCTTACCTTTGTTGTCAGAAGGAGGAAGAGGCCGGCAGGAAAGGGAAACTATTCGCGGGACTACAGTCCTCTGAGT
>JAFTFO010000010.1 GCA_017449495.1 Prevotella sp.
AATGATCTCGCGTGTCGTGGTGATGTTGGCGGGAGAAAGGTGCCTGGTTTCCGGGAGAAAGGGCTAACCTTTCTGGCAGAAAGGTTGCTGGTTTCTCGCAGTAAGGGCTATCCTTTCCTGGGCCCAACCGCCTGGTCACTTAGACAAGTGCAAGGGAAGTGCAAGGCGAACGCAGAGTCGAACTTGTTCGAACTATGCTGAGCCGAAGCCTTCACTCGCCTTTCTTCTCTAAGCGAAGGCAAAGGTACGACATTCCCAAAGGCCACTGGCGGGTTTTGGCGGGCTGACGTGCAAGATGGTCAGAAATCGTGCGGAATATCTGTCACACGTGTCCACCGCCCGTTGAAGTAGGTCGACATCTGCAGCTCGCGGGCCAGGTTGCGGTAGATGGGCGACGGTCGTAGTAATTTACCATATTTAGAAGTTAAGAGTTAATGTAGTTAAGAATTCAAATCTTCCGTATTTTCCGAATTATTTAGCAAAAGTCTCACGCGTACCGCATACATGTGCGCGGTACGCATGAGAAATCTTCAGAATAATCCAGCATTTTCGGCATCCATTGTTGCGGGGCTTCCCCCTGTTTGAGGAGGCTGAGAGGTTGGCCGCCACGATCTCCGCGTCGGCGATGACGAAAGGCTCAGCCTCGGGATTGTAATACACGTCAGGATCATGAGCCACCGACTCGTCGTAGCGTATCTGCCGCAACACCTCCAGCTCGAAGGAGCGCAGCACGCTGACCGACGACTGGAGGTCTTTGAATACAGAAAGTTAATTCCTTCTCCGACATCTCGTTAGCCATGCCGAACACCATCCTCACCGTGTGGTTGAGGTCTGTCTTGGAGACATAGTTCCGCCAGAAATACCGTCCGTTAAGCTTGTAATAACTGCGCAGACGAGTCTGCATCCCTTTCACTTTTGCTATCTGCTCCTGCAGACAGCTCACCAGTAGCATAGCTACCAAGTTATTCTTACATTTCAGAAACTTTAATACAAATCACATCTCTTTCTCGTTAAAAAGTCATACCTTTGTACCATCTTTACATGATCTTGATATGAAACGAAATGAGATTCACTCCTGCCCGGAACTGATGGCATATATCCAAGAGACAGGCTTCCTGCCACTGCTGGAGAGTGGTATTTCAGGCTACTCGGCAGAGGACTTGGTCGACGAGGAGTGCCGCTACGTCGTGTTCCCCGACGGTGGCTGGGACTGGCCGTTGTGGAAGTGGAAAGGCCCGATCGTACAGGAGGGTAACTGCGTATATGGCAAATTCTTTGCCGGCAAGGCTGGTTTCATCAGCCGTGAGTGGTGGCCCGATTTCTGCAACTATCGTCGCAGCAAGCACGCTGCCCCGGCGGAAGGGAGTATTGAGGATGTGATCCTGCTGACGCTGCAGGAACATGGCAGTCTGATTACCCGTGAGCTCCGAAAGGCCTGTGGCTTCACGGGGCCCAAGATGCGCAGTAAGTTCGACGCCTATGTCACCCGTCTGCAGATGGCCTGCCGCATCGTCACAGAGGACTTCGTCTATCCGCGAGACAAGCATAACCAGGAGTACGGCTGGGGATGGTCTTTACTCACCACACCGGAATCGCTGGTGGGGCGTGACAACTGTCAGTGCCAGCGCTCGCCAGAGGAGTCTTACCGTCGCCTGTCGGATCATTTCCACACCCTCCTACCCGATGCGCCCGACCATTCAATAGAAAGGCTGATAGGATGACCTATCAGCCTTCATCGTTCAGTGGAGAAGTGGAGCTGGAGGGAGTCGAACCCTCGTCCAAACAGGGAAACCATACGCTTTCTACACGCTTATTCCAGACTTCGGTTTTCGAATGTCGACAAGACCTGGACCACCAATCGGCACCTTAGCTCCTAAATCTCATCCCTGCATCGGAGCCTGCAAGAACTATTTCCGATTTAACCTGCGCCGCTTGATCTTCGGATTCGGAACCACATCCTCGGAGCGACGTCTCGTTCAGCTACCTGGTAGCCGAATTGAGCCTCAATCTACTATGCTTCGATTAGGCAGCGAGAGCATACTCGTTGTTGCCAATTAATTTTTCCTCAGCTCAGATTATGGAGGGAACCAAGAAGCCTCCGCGTGCTTACGTACCATCTCAACCCGCTGTCAAATCCAGTCAACCCCAGGTGTCGATTCCGTAAAATCGCTGCAAAGATACGAATTTTTCCCTTTCCTTGCAAATTATTTGGAAAAAAAGAAGTACCTTTGCAGCGATTTTTCAATATTACAAGTAGAGATGAACATCAAAACACTACTGAAGACAGGTTGCATGGCCCTGATGCTCGCCTCGTGCTCAACGCCGAAGAACGTGTCGTACATCCCTAATTGGGGTGATGGCGAGACTCTGACGATTGCCGAGGCAAAAGGTATCGTGCTGAAGCCGACAGACAAGTTGTCGATCATCGTCAACACCAAATCGGCCGAGCTGAACAACGTGCTTAACATGCCTGTGACCTCTCAGATTATCGGCTATTCAGAGATTCAATCCATCACCCAGAGCCGTGGCACATCCGGCTACACTATCGACCCGGAGGGCTACATCGACTTCCCGTTAGTGGGCAAGGTGAAGGCTGCCGGCATGACGCGCTCAGAGCTGGCCGCCCACCTGAAGAAGACGATGGAGGAGAAGAGTGTCGCCACCGACGCGGTGGTCACCATCGAGTACATGAACTTAGGATTCTCCGTGATGGGCGACGTACTCACACCGGGATTCTACCAGTTCAACAGCGACAAGGTGAACGTGTTCCAAGCACTGAGCATGGCTGGCGACATGAACATCACGGGTAACCGTGAGCAGGTGAAGGTGATCCGCACCAATGGCGACAAGCAGGAGGTGTATGTGCTGAACCTTCAGGACCCGCAGGCACTGGCTGCATCACCAGGCTATTACCTCCAGCAGAACGACATTGTCTACGTAGACCCCAACGGCTACAAGAAGCGCCAGTCTACCGCCAACGCGAGCGAGATCACCAGGGCCTCGTTCTGGCTCTCTGCCATCTCCGTGCTGACGACTGTCGCAGTTCTTATATTTAAATAATGTCGTATCTCTGTCATAAGATAGGTATTCTGAGAGATGCCTTCATGGGGAATCTCATGAAGCTGAAAGTGCTGTACGACATCCGTCTGCGCAAGGCCATCACGCTCTCCTCACAACAAGACCCCTCGGTCATCGTGTCGCTCACCAGCTATGGCAAGCGGGTGAAGGGAAGCGCCGTCTTCACGGTCCACTCCCTGCTGCGCCAGACCATCCGCCCGGAGCGTGTCGTGCTGTGGCTCAACGAGGAAGAGTACAACAGCAGTAATCTGCCCGTCGACCTCCGGTTCCTGTGCGACTACGGACTGGAAGTGCGCTTCGGCAAGGACATCGGGCCGTACACCAAGATCATCCATTCCCTGTCGACATTCCCCGACAAGCATATCATCACTGCCGACGACGACCTCTACTACACCAAAGACTTCGTACAGGAGTTCGTCGAGGCCCACCGCCAGCATCCACAGGCCATCATCACGGGCTTTGCCAAGGTGCCGGTGGCTGACGATGACCATCAGCTGGCCACCTACGACGCCTGGCCAGAGTATCACCATGTCAAGGCCAGCTTCGAGTACAACCGCCAGAAACTCTTCCCGCTGGGCGTGGGTGGTGTGCTGTATCCCAGCCACGTCTTCGACGACGAGGTGAAGAACGAAGCCGTCTTCACGGCCCTCTGTCCCAAGGCCGACGACATCTGGCTCTATATCATGGGGCTGCGCACTCAGGCAGAGAAGCGCCTCCTCACCGACTCACATATCGCTTATTATCATACAGACCTGCTGCGCCAGTATCTCACCAAAGACCGCCTGACGGCCACGAATCGCTTCAGGGGGAAGAACGATACCCAGCTACAGGCACTGTTAACTCATTACGACATCAAACTTTAAAACAACCCCTTCGTATGAAAGAATCATTCACCTTCAATGAGTTTATCCATCAATGCCTCAAAAAGAAAGGATGGTTTATCATTTCCGTTGCCACGTTTGTGCTGCTGGCTGTCGCCTATCTGGTGATAACCCCTCCCAAATACACCCGTAAGGCTCAGATACTCGTCAGAGACGAGGGTGGCATGGGTGGTCTGATGGGACAGCTCGGCGGTCTCGCAGAGCTGGGTGGCATCATAGGCTTCGGCGCATCGAACGTCTACAACGAGCTCTACGCCATGCAGTCGCCCTGGCTGCTGCTGAACGTCGTCAACCAGATGCACCTCGACATGAGCTACACCATCAAGGGCATCCGCAATAAGGACCTCTACGACAAGACGCTGCCCGTCACAGTGACTTTCAAGAATATCACGGAAGAAGACGATGTGCGCATGAAGCTCGACCTCAAGAAGAGCGGTGACTTCAAGATCTACAAGCTCAAGAAGGACGACGACAAGTACAGCGACGAGGTGACGGGCCACGTGAACAGCACCGTGAAGAGCCCCATCGGCGATATCGAGGTGAAGGCCACGCCCTATCTCTCTCAGATGAAGGACGACGAGGTGACCATCACCGTGACACGCACAGAGCCGATGGCCGTCGTGGACCGTCTGAAGAAGCGCGCCCTGACGATGACCGTCAGCAGCCGCGATGCCTCCATCATCGACATCAAGTGCAAGGACGTGTCGAAACAGCGTGCCGCCGACATCATCAATGCCGTCATCGCCGAATACCGTAAGGAGTCGAGTGAAGACCAGGACGCACAGGCCGCCGTCTCTGAGCGCTACGTCATGGAGCGCCTGGCCTCGCTGGAAGGTGAGCTGAGAACACTCGACAACCGCGTGGCCGACTATAAGAGCAAGACCCTGATGCCCGACCTCGAGGTGATGGCGAAGGCCTATGCCGAAGGAGCGAAGGACATCTCGCAGGCCCAGATGGAGCTGAAGAGCCGCCTCTACATGGTAGAGTCGATTCGCGACTATCTGCGCGACGAGTCGAAGAAAGACGAGCTGCTGCCCGCCCTGCTCATCACAGAGAAAGAGGGCGGACTGGGCGAACAGGTCCAAGCCTATAACACCGTCCAGTTGCAGCGCAGCAAGATCATCGCCAGCTCGAGCAAGGAGAGCCCGCTGGTGAAAGACCTCGACCAACAGCTCTCTGCCATGCACGACGCCGTGCTCGCCTCTGCAGAGAACGCCATCAAGCAGCTGAAGTTACAGCTGAAGAGTGTTCAGGAGAAAGAGAACGAAGGCAGACAGCTCTTGGCCACAGCCCCCAAGAAAGCCATCGGCGGTCTGACTGACGAGCGCGACTGGAAGGTGCTCAACGAGGTGTATATCTTCCTGCTCCAGAAGCGCGAAGAAGCCCAGATGGCCAAGGCCATGAAGACCGACATCCGTGTGGTCACGCCACCCCTGGGTGTGAAGAAGCAGACCTCACCCGTCAAATCGACCATTCTCTTCGGTGCCTTCCTCCTTGGCCTGTTCTTCCCCGCCTGCGCCATCTTTATCCGTGAGCGAAACAAGAGGTAGAAATGGTCTATCTGTTCAGCGCACTGATCATCATCCTCCTTCTGCTGTCGTGGAAGTACATCCTCAGGCTCGAGCCTGCGGGTGTCTTTGCCGCGCTATGGCTGTTCATGGCCGTATTCACACTACTGCTGCAAGACTATATCGACCTGAATTTCGAAGGCTGCACCTTCATTCTTCTGGGAGTCATCTTCTTCGTCACGGGCACCATCTTCAGCGACTATTTCTATCGGCCTACACCCTCAGACAATAAACTGGAACTCCGGAAGAAGTGGGTTAGGCCCCTGCTGGTCATCCTGCTCGTGGGTGCCATGGTCAACCCCATCTATTCGATCATCCTCCACGGCTTCAGCCTTCGGGCGCTGCTCGACATGCGCGAGGTGCTCGAGATGAACAAAGGCATCTCAGAAGACCGCTATGCAGGCGCAGAGGCCTCCAACGTCGTCAACCAGTTCTTCCTCATCTTCTCCTATGCGGCCCCCGTCATCGGAGGCCTCTGCTACAGGCTCGTGGGCAAGTGGGATAAGTTCCTCTGCGTCATCACCCTCATCCCATGTACCTTCATCGCCCTCACCCAGTCGCTGAAGATGGGTATGATTGCCTCGTTCATCCTCTTCTTTGCAGCCTACGTCGCCGGCTCCTACACATACGGGCTGCCCATCCGCATGAAAGGAAAGGTCATCGTGCGCTTCTTACTGATCATCGTCGCCTTCCTCGGCACCCTCTTCATCTCGATGGTATTCCGCACAGGCGAGGTGAGCCAGAAGACCATCCTTCAGATTAGTGAGAAGTTCGTGTCGTATGCCCTGGGCCACATGCATAACATCGATATCTGGTTCACCTCCTACCAGCCAACAGAGCTCACATGGGGCAGCCACACCTTCCTCGGTATCTCCAATGTCTTAGGCATCGAGGAGCGTGTGCAGGGCATCTATCCCGAATTCAACAACGTCGGCAAGAACGGCTTCTTCGGCATCTCCAACACCTTCACCATCTTCCGTCCGCTGGTGGAAGACTTCGGTGAGGCTGGTGCCATGGTAGCCATGTTCGTCATGGGCATCATCGCCAACATGTCGCTCAAGGCCGTCATCGCCCATCGCCATACCGTTTTCAATCAGGTGGTGCTCGTGGCCATCATCGCCTACCTTCTGTGGTCGTTCTCCGCCTCATTCTACGCCTACACCACCTATCTGGCCATGTTCGTCCTGGCGTTCATCCTGTTGCATATCATTCAAACAAAAGTACCGTCATGCTGAAGGCCGTCAAAGAGAAACTCAGATCCCGCATGGGCAAAGATGTCGTCTGGACCTTCGCCATCCAGCTCACCATCATGGTCTGCTCCTTCGTCATCAACAAGCTGCTGGCCAACCGCCTGAGCATCGACGACTTCGGGCAGTATAACGTCATCAAGCGCTCCGTGCAGGTACTCTCCTTTGTCATGCTGGCTGGTGTGGGCATCGCCCTGCCGCGCTATATCCCCCTCTACCGTAACAGCACCCCGCCACGCACGATAGCCCCTCTGCTCAGCGCCTCCATGATCTATATCATCGGCGTGTCGTTAGTGGTGTTCCTCATCGGCCTGCTGTTCTCAGATCATATACAGCCCCTCATCATTGGAGGAGCCACCGACGAGAGTGGAGGCATGCTGTTGCTGGCCCTGGTCTACGCCTTTGCGCTGGCGATGGCACAGGTGGTCTATGCCTACTTTCGCGGCATGGGCGACTTCAAGTGGTATAACGGCACCCAGCTCTCCATCCAGCTGGCCATCATTCTTCCGCTGGTCTTCCTGCCTGTGCTGACGGTCTATGGCGTCTTCCAGTCATGGCTCGCCATCACCGCCCTGCTCGTCGCCCTCTTTATGATTACAAAATGGAAAGAGGAAAGTGGAAAGTGGAAATTACCACACGCGCCTCACTCCTCACTCCACACGCCTCACTTCCGCGAGTCCTTCCGTGAGATTGTGACCTACTCCTCGGGACGTCTCGTCGCCGACTTCTTCCAGTTCTCCTTAGCCGCCTTCCCCCTCGTCTACATCAGCAATGTCTGCGGCCTGGAGTCCACTGCCTGGTTCTCTGTCGGCATCACCTTCGTCACGATGATCACCCCCCTCTACTCCTTTATGGGCATCATCCTGCTACCCTACGTCTCGAAGGCCATCGCCCGCCATGAGATGGCAGCAGCCAACCGTCTCATCCACCGTCTACTGCTGCTCTACATGGCGAGTGCCCTGTTCTTCATCGCCGTACTCTGCCTCTTTACGGAGTTCCTCACCACCCTGCTTTTCGCCTCCGACTACGTAGTCGCCACCCAACTCACGCGCATCATGGTCCTTGCCATTCTGCCACAGGCCGTCTATATGCTCTACCGCAACACCATCGACGCCGTCAGCGTCATCCCTTACAATGCCATCATCCTCGGCATCTGCATCGTGGCGATGGTAGCAGGTTTCATGCTCTTCTCCACCCTCACCCAGTTCGCCTGGGCCTACCTCGCCGTATCCACCCTCCAGGGTATCCTTTCCCTCATCACCTGGCAGGCCGTCAAGAAGAAAGCCTGAACGTTTTTTTTCTTACATACCCCCAGTTTTGCAATCTCCAAGATAGCAAAAAAGGGTATTTTGAGGGTATCTGTCCCGAAGCTAAAGAATATTTAAGATTTGTGCACGAATAATTATAAATTATTTTGTACCTTTGCACACTAATTTGAAAAATATTCCGTTTAAAGGGAAATGAACGTTCGAACAGTAACCATAATCTGCCCGCTATTCAACGAAGAGAAATTCGTTGAACGGTGCATTTCTTCGATTCTGGAGCAGGACTATCCGCAGGATAAGCTGGAGTTGCTCCTCATCGACGGCAGGAGTACTGACAAAACCGCTGATATCGTGAGACGCTATGCTGAGAGACACCCTTTCATCAAGCTGCTCGACAACCCTGAGCGCGTGGTGCCCTACGCCCTGAACAAGGGCTTAGAGGTGGCCACGGGCGAGGTGATCATGCGCATCGACGGCCACTGCACCTATCCGACGAACTACATCTCGGAGCTGGTGAGATACCTCTACGAGCTGGATGCCGATAACGTGGGTGGCGTGTGGAACACGCAGCCTGCGAAGGACACAGCCGTCTGCCACGCCATTGCCCTGGCCTCGAGCCATCCCTTCGGCGTGGGCGGGTCGATGCACAAGATTGGCGCCTCGAAGATCATGGAGACCGACACGGTGCCCTTCGGCTGCTATAAGAGAGAGGTGTTCGAGAAGACTGGGCGCTTCGACACCGACCTTGTGCGCAACCAGGACGACGAGTTCAACGGACGCCTGCAGAACCTCGGCGGTAAGATATTCCTGATCCCACAAGTTATTATCAACTACACAGCCCGCGACAGCATCCGTAAGATGCGCCACATGTACTACCAGTACGGCCTGTACAAGCCGCTGGTGAACAAGAAGCTTGGGTCGCCTGCCACCATGAGGCAGTTCTTCCCCCTGCTCTTCCTGCTCTGGCTCTTCTTCGGCGGCATCGCCAGCATCTTCTCCCCCCTGATCCTACAGGTATACATAGCCATGCTGCTGCTATACCTGGTCATCAGCCTCGTGGTAGGAGCCATGGGCGCCATCCGCACACGCCGCATCGCGGTGATGCTGATCATGCCCTACATCTTCCTGAACATCCACCTGAGCTATGGCATCGGCTACCTGAGGGGCATTTTCAAGGTGCTGGGGGGCAAGTCATTCAATGTCAAATCAAACAGATAGCTTATGAATATATCTTTCTCTCCACCAGATATTACGGAACAAGAAGCTCAGGAGGTCAGCCGTGCGCTGCTCTCCGGATGGATTACGACGGGTCCGAGGACGAAGGAGTTTGAACGACAGATAGCAGCCTACTGCCAGACGCAGAAAGCCGTCTGCCAGAACTCGGCCACAGCCTGTCTGGAGTCGATTCTGCGCATCCTCGGCATCGGCCCTGGCGACGAGGTAATCACGTCGGCCTACACCTACACGGCTTCGGCCAGCCCCGTGTGCCACGTGGGGGCCACCCTGGTGATGGTCGACACGAAGGCCAACTCGTACGAGATGGACTACGACCAGCTGACCGACGCCATAACGGAGCGGACGAAGGTGGTGATACCAGTGGACCTGGGTGGTGTGCCCTGCGACTATACGAAGGTGATGGCCGTCGTAGAGAGCAAGCGAGGCCTGTTCCGACCCGCCAACAAGCTGCAGGAAGCCGTCGGCAGGGTGATCGTTGTCGACGATGCAGCCCACGCCTTCGGCGCGAAGTGGCACGAACGGATGATTGGCTCGGTGAGCGACTTCACGTCGTTCTCGTTCCACGCGGTGAAAAACTTCACTACGGCTGAGGGTGGCGCCCTGACGTGGCGACCCATCGAGGGCATCGACGACGACGAGCTGTACAGGCAGTTCCAACTGAACTCGCTGCACGGACAGAGCAAGGACGCACTGACCAAGACACAGCTCGGTGCCTGGGAGTACGATGTGCTGACACCCGCCTACAAGAGTAACATGACCGACCTGACTGCCGCCATCGGACTGGTGCAGATGAAGCGCTACCCGCAGATGCTGGCCAGAAGGCGCGAACTGATAGGTCGCTACGACGAAGCACTGAAGGGGCTCAACGTACAGGTGCGCGACCATTATACAGAAGAACACACGTCATCAGGACACCTCTACCAAGTGCGTCTGCTTGGCAAGGACAGCGACCAGCGCAACGAGGTGATTACCGAGATGGCGCGCAGGGACATTGCCTGCAACGTGCACTTCAAACCGCTGCCGATGATGACGGCCTACAAGCAGCTGGGCTTCGACATCAAAGACTATCCCAATGCCTACAACCAGTTCAAGAACGAGATCACCCTACCCCTGCACACTCGTCTGACAGACGAAGAGGTAGACTTCATCCTCACGAACTTTAGAGACATCGTACATTGATTCGACTATTCGACATACTCTTCTCCGCGATTGGGCTGATAGCCCTCTCCCCCCTGTTCCTGATCCTCTGGCTGTTGATCAGACTGACCAGCAAGGGTCCTGGCTTCTTCGTGCAGGAGCGCATCGGACTGGGCGGCAAGCCCTTCGGACTGTATAAGTTCCGCTCCATGCGCACCGACTCGGAGGGCGAGGGCCTCATCACCATCGGCGAGCACGATAGCCGCATCACCCGCATCGGCCACTTCATCCGCAAATACAAACTCGACGAGTTGCCCCAGTTGCTGAATGTGCTGAAGGGTGACATGAGCCTCGTGGGACCAAGGCCCGAGGTGAGGAAATACGTGGAGATGTATACCGAGGAGCAGCGGAAGGTGCTCGACGTAAAGCCCGGCATCACCGACTATGCCTCGATAGAGTATGTGAATGAGAACGAGCTCTTAGGGGATGCCGATGACCCAGATCGCGTGTATGTGGAACAGGTGATGCCCAACAAGCTGAAGCTGAACATGAAGTACATCCAGAACAAGAGCCTGGGCGAGTACTTCAAGATTATCTTCCTCACGCTGAGGAGCATTGCCAGCATCGGCAACTTCAACAAGCTCATCAACTGGTACTTCAACCGCAAGTCGCTGCCCTTCTGGGGCATCTTCCTCATGGACTGCGTCATCGTGTTCGGCTCGTTCCTGTTCGTGTACCAGCAGTTCAACAGCGGCAAGGATGCGCTCTACATCATCGAGCGGCTGTCGCTGTGCATACTCGTCTATCTGGTGTTCTTCACCATCGGCTTCCGCATCTTCCGCACCTACAGCGGCATCCTGCGATACTCGTCGTTCGTCGACCTGAAGAAGGTGGGCTATGCCACCCTGTTGGGACTGGTACTGTCGGAGCTGACACATTTCATGCTCTGCGGCCATGAGCTATTCTCCTACCTGAGTGCCATACACATCCTGCTGGCTACGGTACTCGCCACCTTCCTGTTATGGCTGGTGCGCATCGGCGTGAAGACCGTCTACGATGTCACCCTCACCAGCATCCACTCGAAATATGCCTATATCTACGGCGTTAAGAATGGTGGCATCGCCATCGCCAAGCATATCAGGAACCAGAACCCTGCGAAGTTCGACCTGAAGGGCTTCATCTCCGACGAGCCGAAAACAGAGAACAAAATCCTGATGGGCGTGAGGGTGCACAAGCTTGACGCCGAGCTGGTGAGGACGATGACCAACGAGGGTATCGAGGCCCTCATCGTGTCGCCCTATCGCAAGGAGGCCTTCCTGAAGAACGAGTCGCTGATCGACGAGCTCATCAAGGCGGGCATCCACATCTATTTCACCCAGGAGGCCATGGAGTGGGAGAAGGTTATCGGTGGTGCCTCGCCTGAGCTGAAAGAGATCAGTATCGAGGACCTGCTGCCCAGAGAGGAAATCGTCGTGGACATGAAGTCGGTGGGCGAGCAACTGAAGGGCAAGTGCATCATGATTACTGGCTCGGCAGGCAGCATCGGACAGGAGATTGTGCAGCAAATCTGCAAATTTGAGCCAGGCCATCTGGTGCTGGTAGACCAGGCAGAGACACCCCAGCACGAGATACAGCTGATGATGGCACAACGGCCCGCCATCAAGGCGGAGGTGCTGGTGGCCAGCATCTGCCACGAGAAGCACATGGAGTCGCTGTTCCGTGAGTACAAACCCGACTACGTGTTCCATGCGGCAGCCTACAAGCATGTGCCCATGCTGGAGGATAATCCTGAGGAGAGTATCTATAATAATATATATGGTACGCGCGTGATAGCCGACTTGGCGGTGAAGTACGGCGTGATGAAGTTTGTGATGATCTCTACCGACAAAGCTGTAAACCCATCGAACGTGATGGGTTGCTCGAAGCGCATCTGTGAAATATACGTGCAGAGCCTCGACAAGGCAATCAAGAATGGACGGGTAAAGGGCTGCACACAGTTTGTCACCACCCGCTTCGGCAACGTGTTAGGCTCCAATGGCTCGGTGATACCGCTGTTTAAGGAACAGATCAAGAATGGCGGTCCTGTGACAGTGACGCATCCTGACATCATCCGCTACTTCATGCTGATTCCTGAGGCCTGCCAGCTGGTGCTCGAGGCTGGCACCAAAGGCAACGGTGGAGAGATCTTCGTGTTCGACATGGGTAAGCCCGTGAAGATCGACGACCTCGCCAAACGCATGATACAGCTCAGCGGCGCGAAGGACGTTAAGATCGAGTACACAGGACTGCGACAGGGCGAGAAACTCTATGAGGAGCTCCTGAACGTGGCAGAGACCACCAAGCCCTCGTTCCACCAGAAAATCCGTATCGCCAACGTCAGGGAGTACGACTACGACACCATATGCCGTGAGATCGACGAGCTGTCGACTGTCTGCGAGGACTACGACAAGATGGCGACGGTGAGGAAGATGAAACTGATCGTGCCCGAGTTCAAGAGCAACAACTCCATATACGAAATACTGGACAAGACCCCATGAAGAGACTGATAGACTTCCTGCTGGCCATTCTCTGCCTCATCATCTTCTCCCCGCTCCTGTTGATATGCTACCTGGCGGTGAGGCTTGAAGACGGTGGGCCTGCCATCTTCAAGCAAGAGCGTATCGGACTGGGAGGGAAGCCCTTCTATATCTATAAGTTCAGGAGCATGACCATCGATCAGGAACGCGACGAGAATGCCCTCTTCGGACATGAGAAGAACAAGGACATGACCAGGACAGGACGGTTCCTGCGCGACCACCATCTGGATGAGTTGCCCCAGCTTTGGAATGTGGCCAAGGGCGACATGGCCTTCATCGGCCCGCGTCCAGAACGGAAATACTACATCGACCAGATCATGCAGCACGATCCGCGCTACGAGCGGCTCTATGCCCTCCGCCCTGGCGTCACCAGCTATGCCACGCTGCACAACGGCTATACCGATACGATGGAGAAGATGCTGATTCGTTTGGAGATGGACCTCTACTACCTCGACCACCTGTCGTTATGGCTCGATGCCAAGATTCTGGTGCAGACATTTGTCTACATCATCTTCGGGAAGAAATTCTGAACCAAGGTGCTAATACTTTCGGAAGTGGAGGCGCAGCACACCATTGTTCAGCACCATCCGGCCCTCATATAGCTCTTCGATACCAAACTCTTCTTCTAAGTTGAATATGCCGTAGGGGTAGAGAACCTCCACATCCGTCACTGGCTCATCCGTCTCATACAGATGATGGAGGATGGGAGACGACAAGGTGAGGGAATACTCTTCCTGATGGAACCTGAACAAGAAGCCCTCGCCCAGATACTTCCCGTTTTCAGAGAAGCGAATCTGTAGCAGATCGCCTTGAACACCCCAGTACACCAGGGCCTCACGGGTATCAGCCACGCCCCCTGTAGCCAAAGTATCTACCTGGAACATCTGCCAATAACCATCCAGTTCCTTGTTTCCTGAGGTCTCTAATTCACAGGAAGCAAGCAACACGCCAAGCGTCAGTATATACAGAAGTTTTCTCATTTCTTATTCTTTTTAAGTATGCCGTTCTTGGCAATAGTTATTTGTACGCCATAGTTGTCACCCAAGAGTGTACCGAAATCCAAGCCTAAAGCTCCCCGCATGCTCCAGCCTCTCAGCCTGGAAGTGTCGGCAAAAGAATACGTGGCCTCGGCCAGCATAGAGAATGTGCTACGGGGTTCGGAGTAAGGTGTATCGTAAGTACCATAGCCTTTCAGATAAGTTCCAAGGAAACGATAGTGAAGGCCCTGGATAGGATCGCCACGGAATCCGAAGTGGAAAGCAGAGCTACGATTGTTCTTCACCTCGATGGATCCGTCAGTGTTATAGATAGGCGACAGGAAGAGCGGATTACCAATCACCTGCCCCCAGTGTTGCCAGCCAGTATAAAGACTGTGATTATAGAAATTATCCTGTCCGCCCAGATGGTCGGAGACGACCTCATCATGGTCGTGGTACACAGGACCGCTCTGGTATTTCGAATAGAGATACTCACATAAGAATGTGTTGATCCACGGGGCATCTAAGAAACGGATCTCAAGTCCAAACTGAATATCCTTCAAGGCGTAAAGGAAATAGCGACGGTCTTTCTTCACATTCCACTCTGAGCCTTGGCCGTATCCGTCATAGTCCATAAGGAACATGGATGAGTGGTCTTCAAAGAAATGGTCGGCATAAATGCTGAAGCCCCACTCGTCGCAGTCGAAGTTAAAACGTGCCAGCCAACTGCCCAGGCTGTTGCCAGCACCACCTGTATAATCATCGTCAACCGTATCCTTTCCTCCTGGAACCAAGGCCCTCAGCATGCCTTTGAGCCCTCCCTCCTGCTGAACGACATCATCAGGAGTGCCATCAGAATGGAAACGATAGCAGGTACCTCCAAACTGGGTGGCCATCTCACCTCCCAACTCCACGGAGAACAAGACATCCTCAGGATTTCCAATCTTCAGATACCCCGCCTTGGAGTGATAGAGCATGTCTTCGGTGTATTTGTGATGCTGGTTGGTAAAGTCCTTCTGCCAGCCATCATCGGTAGTCTTGCCGTAGGCGATATGACCTTTCAATGCTATCCAGTCCTTCGTATGGGAAATGGTCCAATAGTCTGGCAGCGCAAGCCTCACCTGTGGTATCGGGCGGGCATTAATACCAAAGGTCTGGGAGCCGGAACTCAGCTCCTGGTTCTTCAACTCCATCGGCAGTTCCTTGGCACCTACGGTCAAAGTTCCCTTCAGCCAACGAGCCTCGACAAAGGCCTGCTGCACCACGAGGGTACTGGTGAATCCAGTTGCCACAGCGACATCGAGGCCATAGCCGAGGCCCCATTTCCGACCGGTGTCACGGGATAATGGACGTTCGACAGCCCCACGCAGATAACCATTTGTATGCTTAATGGAACTCAAGCCGTACTTGTTAGCATTGAGCCATAGGGGGTTGTAGTCGCCACCCGAAACGGTAGCCTGCACCTCTGCACGATAGGCGAGACTGTCGAACAATGAGCGTTCCTGAGCCTGTGCCGTCAGCAGCCATCCTATAGATAATAAGGTAGTAAAAACAAATCTCATACGCTAAAAAGCTCTTTTTATGGTGCAAAATTACAAATAATAATCCAAATAACCATGCAGTTTAGGGATTTTCCCCTCTCGGTTTAGGGAAAATCCTTTGCAAATGCCCTGTTTTTGTCGTTACTTTGCATCGTGAATATTTGAATACCCTTGATAAGGGGCTGGCGTAAGCCGGGGATTTAATAACAATTTAAATATAGGAGATAAGAGTATGAAGAAGATGTTTTTCGCACTGATGATGATGCTGACAGCAACCGTCTCTGCAAACGCAATGAGCTATGAGCAGGCTCGCAACGAGGCCCTGTTCCTGACCGACAAGATGGCTTATGAGCTGAATCTGACTGACGAGCAGTACGAGGCAGCCTATGAGATCAATCTCGACTACTTGATGGGTGTCACCAGCCGCTACGATGTTTACGGTACCTACTGGGAGCGCCGTAATCTCGACCTGAGCTACATCCTGTACGACTGGCAGTGGAATGCTTTCATAGCAGCCAGCTATTTCTATCGTCCGCTGTATTGGGACGCCGGTTACTGGCATTTCGGCATCTATGCCCGCTATCCACACCGTGACTACTTCTACTTCGGTCGTCCTCACTTCTATATGACCTATCGTGGTGCCCACGCTTGGCACAGAGTTGGCGGACACGGCTACTATCATGGCCATCGTGACCACTTCCGTGCCCCCCGCAGAGAGCACTTCGGCATGCATGACCGCTGGACCCGTGGTGACTTCCGTGGCAGCAACCGTCATAGCTCCACCCGCGTCACTGCTGGCGAGAGAGGCCGCATCGGAAGAGGTACTATCGACAGGGGAAATCACGGCAACAGCAGGGGTATCGAGCGCAGGAACAATACCATTGAGCGCAGGAACAGCACCATCGAAAACCGTGGTAACAGGAGCATCGAGCGCAGAAATCCGACTCGCTCGATCGACGGACGTAACTCTCAGATGCGCCAGAGGGTAGAGAGGAGCAATAGCGTCTCCAGCACCTCACGCAGGAGCAGCACCTTCAGCAGTGGCTCTCGCAGCGGTTCTTTCAGCGGTGGCTCTCGTAGTGGCGGTTCCTTTGGCGGTGGTTCTCACAGCAGCTCTCGCAGCAGCGCCTCCTTCGGCGGTGGTTCGCACAGCAGCTCTCGTAGCGGAGGTTCCTTCAGTGGTGGATCACATGGTGGTTCTCACGGTGGTGGACACAGTGGCGGTGGTAGCAGAATGGGTGGACGCCGATAAGTCAGAGCACCAGTTCCCTGACTTCCACATTCATCATCCTCGGAATCTCGCTCATTGACTTCTTAAAATAGACAGCCTGGACGGCTTTATTGATAATGCCATGTCCTACGGCCAGCACCTTCTTTCCTGGATAAGTCTTCTTGACGTAGGCGATGAATTCGCCAGCCCGGGAAAGAAGGTTTTCTAATGTCTCTACGTCATCGGGCCATACTTCGTTCTTCAGGCTGGGGATATATCTGCCGGTAAAGCTGCCCCAGTCCCGTTCTCGGAGCAAGGGTGTCGTCACGACCTCCAGTCCGTGAGGGGCTGCGATGATAGATGCCGTATCAATAGAGCGTTTCAGGTCACTGGCCAGCACAACGTCTATCTCGCGATGCTCCCACTGGTCCCTGAACTCACGGGCCTGACGCAGGCCTTTCTCGTTCAGCTCGCCCTGCTTCTGTCCCTGCATGATCTGATGAGCATTATCAATGGTTTCTCCGTGCCGTACAAGATACAATATCGTCTCCATTCGTAGAATTTTGGTGCAAAATTATAAAATAATCTGTGATTATCTGTGTTATCTGTAGCTTTTTTTGTATTTTTGCAGCGTAAAATAGAATAAAGACCCATTATGAAGATATTACAAAGTTCCTTCTTCCGTGCTGTCTGTGCCATCGCCATCGGCATCCTGCTCATCAAGTATCCCGACAATACCGTGACGTGGATCACCGTCGCCATCGGCGTGTTGTTTTTCCTCTCAGGCATCATCTCGCTGGTGGTGTATGTGAATGCCAGGAAGCATGTGTCTGAATATAAAATTACCGATGCCGAGGGTAACATCGTGGCTGGTGAGCGCCCCACCTTCCCCATCGTCGGCGTGGGAAGCATTATCCTGGGTGCCATCCTCGCCCTCACGCCCAACATCTTCATCACCGCCCTGATGTATATCATCGGAGGTATGCTGATTCTGGGTGCTGTCAATCAGTACATGAACCTTGCCAATGCCAGAAAGTTCGGTAAAATCGGCTTTGGCTACTGGATATTCCCCTCTGTCATCCTGCTGACAGGCATCTACGTCATCATCCGTCCAATGGATCCTCCCAGCGTGGCGATGCTGATCCTCGGCTGGTGTACCCTACTCTACGGCGTGACGGAGATGATCAACTCCATCAAGTTCCACAGTGACAGGCGTAAGTATGCCAAGGCTCAGGAGATTCAGCAGGCAGAGGAAGTACAGGACGCAGAGGAGATAGAGACTACCGAAGAAGAGGCAGACATCATCCCTGAGGATCATGATGCCTACCTCCCCAAAGCTCCTGCGGAAGACTAATCCTCGATATTCTTCATTTCTTCGCGAACCTCTTCAGAGAACCCTTGAATATAGGTACGCAGGATATCGATGCCCCGTTTGTTCTCGCGCCCCCAGGGGATGATAAGGTCGGCAAACTTCTTCGTGGGCTCGATGAACTGCTCGTGCATGGGCTTCACGTCGTTCTCATAGTGGCTCAGCACCATCTCGACAGTCCTGCCTCTCTCCACCACATCACGACGGATGTTACGGATCAGACGTACGTCGCTGTCGGTATCCACGTATATCTTCAGATCCATCATGTCGCGCAGTTTCTTATGATGCAGCGTCATGATGCCCTCCAGGATGATGACAGGCTTCGGATCCACATGGATGGTCTCTGGCAGACGGTTCGATAACACATACGAATAGGTAGGCTGCTCGATGGGCTCTCCGCTCTTGAGCTTCTTGATCTGATCTGTCAGCAACTTCCAGTCGAACGCGTCAGGATGGTCGAAGTTGATGGCCCTACGCTCCTCTGAAGTCAGATCGGTAGTGTCATTATAATAGGAGTCGAGAGGGATAATGGCGGCACAGTGTGGTGGCAGCGCCTTGGCAATACGCTTCACGACGGTGGTCTTGCCAGAACCTGAACCGCCAGCGATTCCGATGATGATCATAGTTATTGTTATTTAGAGGCTACAAAGATACAAAAAAACATCGGACATAGAAGTTGGAAGGAGGAACTTTTTGTTGGCGATTAGTTAATAATCCTTAATTGTTATCATAAACATCAGACATCAAACTTCATACTTCAAAAAAAAGTAGTACCTTTGCAGCCCGAAGTAAGAATTTGAACATTATACATTATTAATATTAAACTCAAAATGAAAAAAGGTATTCATCCCGAAAACTATCGCCCCGTCGTGTTTAAGGACATGTCCAACGGCGATATGTTCCTCTCGAAGTCTACAGCAAAGACCAATGATACAGTAGAATTCGAAGGCGAAACTTACCCTGTGGTAAAAGTAGAAATCTCAAGCACCTCTCACCCGTTCTACACTGGTAAGAGCAAGCTCGTCGACACCGCTGGACGTGTTGATAAGTTCATGAGCCGCTACGGTAAGGCTGCCAAGAAATAACATACACGACATCGTAAAAAGCACAGCGCTTGGGTAGTTGCATATGCCCAAGCGCACTTTTTTTGCCTTTTTATTTGGTCAAACCACAGAAAAGTCGTAAATTTGTACCCAGAACTTAACATATTACTTATTATTTATAAGCAAAAACATGAGAACAGTTTATGACTTCACTGTCAAAGACAGAAAAGGCAAGGACGTATCCCTGAAGGAATACGCCAACGAAGTGTTGCTGATTGTCAATACAGCAACAAAGTGTGGGTTCACCCCGCAATACGACGAGCTTGAGAAGCTCTACGAGAAGTACCACGCCCAAGGCTTCGAGATTCTCGACTTCCCCTGTAACCAGTTCGGGCAACAGGCTCCTGGCACAGACGAGAGCATCCATGAGTTCTGCAAACTAAACTTCGGCACGGAGTTCCCTCGCTTCAAGAAGATCAAGGTCAACGGTGACGATGCAGACCCCCTCTACAAATTCCTTCAGGAAGAGAAGGGCTTCGCAGGCTGGGACATGGAACACCCCATCGCCCACATCCTCGACGACATGCTCACCAAGGCTGACCCCGACTACAAGCAGAAGCCCGACATCAAGTGGAACTTCACCAAGTTCCTCATCAACAAGAAGGGACAGGTCATCGCCCGCTTCGAACCTACAGAGAAGATTTCAAATATTGAACAGCAGATAGAAGAGGCTTTGAAATAAATACCAAGGTCTTTATCCTTGTATCTAACGGTTAAAGTTTATACCATATGAAAAGGCTCGTTTCACAACGAGCCTTTTCTAAATTACTTAAAAAACTAAATTAATCAACCATAAACCTTAACCATTAAAATCTTTTTCTGATGCAAAAGTACAACGATTTTTTTCAAACGATGTCGAATTACCGTTATTTGATGTTTAAAATGCGTGATTTGTCGCATTTTAAACATAAAATCACGTATTTTAAACATTTTGCAGGCCCAAACAGCAAGTTTTTTTGAAGAATCATGCGCTTTTTCGAGAAAAATAACTAATTTTGCACAGAAGATTAACAACCACTCTACCTAATGAGCGCACGCATATTATTAGTTATTGTCGTTCTGGCAATCATCGTTGTCGTTATCTTCGTAGGCAGGAATCTCTACTTACGAAGCCTGCGATTGCGCCGCCTGCAGATGAGTGACATCTTCACCAACATCACCCACGAGTTGCTCACGCCACTTACCGTTATCTCCGCCTCTGTAGACAAGCTCCGGGACGAAATGCCCCAGCACGGCCATGACTACGATCTCATGCAGCTCAACATCCAACGTATGGTACGTCTACTGCAACAGATCCTCGAGACCAGCAAGTCTGAGGCAGGACAACTCAAGTTGCTCGTTGCACAAGGTGATGTCATGCGCTATATCCACGAGACCGCCGAGTGCCTCGAACCCCTTCTGGCACATAAACACCAGCACTTCACGATCACCTGCTACCCTGAGAGTATGATGGGATGGATTGACACCGACAAACTCGATAAGATCATCTACAATCTACTCTCTAATGCTGCTAAATACTCCAACGAGAACGGTGAGGTATCATTGAAGGTACGGACGAACAAGACTTTCGACCACATCCGCATTGAGGTGAGCGACACTGGCGATGGCATCCCACCAGAAAAGATGAAGCACCTCTTCCAACGCTTCCACGACGGCGACTACCGCAAGCACCGGGCCATCGGCACCGGCCTTGGACTCAGCCTCACCCACGACCTTGTGTATCTGCACCACGGCACTATCCTCTGCCAGAGCGAAGTGGGAAAGGGCACCACCTTCATCGTTGAGCTGCCCATCAACAAGGAAGCGTTTAAGCAGGAGGAGATCGACGAGACACGCATCATCGACTTCAACATTCCCCAGAATGCCATCATCGATGTCCAGGCACTCACTCCCGATGTCAATGAAGCCGATGAGCCCCAGGAACAGGCTGACGAGGATATCTACCGCCTGCTTATCGTAGAAGACAACGTGGAGCTCCTCATGCTCATGCGTCAGCTGTTGAAGTCGTCCTATCGAGTCTACGCCGCGAAGAACGGTCTCGAGGCGCTCGACATCATCCATCAGAAAGACCTCGACCTCATCATCTCCGACGTGATGATGCCCGAGATGGACGGTTACGAACTCACGAAGATCGTCAAGGCCGACCCCAACTACAACCATCTGCCCATCATCCTCCTGACAGCCAAGACACAGGAAGAAGACGAGCAGCAGGCTCTGGTCCTCGGTGCTGACGAGTACCTCACGAAGCCTTTCCGCCTCAGCGACCTCAAGCTCCGCATCGACAACATCATCGAGAACCGGAAGCGCATCCAGAGAGAATACCATCAGGAGACGGCCGACGAGGCGCGCCGCATTGTCGTCGCCCCGAAGTCGCCCGACGAGGAGTTCCTCAGCCGCGCACTCGAATTCGTCTATTCTCACCTCGATGACGACACCTACGACCGTGAGGCCCTCGCGGCTGACATGGGTGCCAGCTCATCGACCATCTATAACAAGCTGCGTTCCATCACGGGACTGAACGTCTCGGGCTTCATCCGCGACATCCGCCTGAAGGAAGCCCAGCGTCTGGCACAGTCAGACCCCACCCTGCGCGTCAGCGACCTCGCCTACAAGGTTGGCTTCCGCGATCCCAGATACTTCTCCACCTGCTTCAAGAAACAGTTCGGCATGCAGCCCAAGGAGTATATGGAGAGCCTGTACACGGTAAAAGAATAAACATTATCCACATTATTAATAATAACAACATTATGGCTAAACAGAAGAAATTTATCCTCCAAGAGAGTGAGATCCCAACACAGTGGTACAACATCCAGGCCGACATGCCTAACAAGCCCATGCCGCCCATTCACCCGGCTACCAAGCAGCCCCTCGGCGTCGACGACCTGGCGCACATCTTCCCCCGCGAGTGCTGCGTGCAGGAACTCGACACAGAACACGCCTGGATCGACATCCCCGAAGACGTGCTCGAGAAGTACAAATACTATCGTTCCACCCCGCTGGTACGAGCCTACGCCCTCGAAGAGGCCCTCGGCACACCCGCCCACATCTATTTCAAGAATGAGTCGACCAACCCCCTTGGATCACATAAGATCAACTCTGCCCTCCCCCAGTGCTACTACGCCAAGCAGGAAGGCACCACGAACGTGACCACCGAGACAGGTGCCGGTCAGTGGGGCGCAGCCCTCAGCTACGCTGCAAAGATATACGGCCTCGATTGTGCCGTCTATCAGGTGAAGATCACCATGCAGCAGAAGCCCTACCGCTCTTCGATCATGCGCACCTTCGGTGCTGTCGTGGAAGGCTCACCCTCGATGTCTACCCGTGCCGGTAAGGATATCTTGACAAAGGACCCCACCCACAGCGGTTCTCTCGGCACCGCCATCTCCGAAGCTGTCGAGTTGGCCACCACGACGCCAAACTGTAAGTACACCCTCGGCTCCGTGCTCAACCACGTAGGCCTTCACCAGACCATCATCGGCCTCGAGGCTGAAAAGCAGATGGCCATGGCCGGCGAGTATCCCGATATCGTGATCGGCTGCTTCGGCGGAGGTTCCAACTTCGGCGGCATCGCCTTCCCCTTCATGCGTCACAACCTGAAGGACGGCAAGACCACCGAGTTCATCGCTGCCGAGCCCGACAGCTGCCCGAAGCTCACCCGCGGACAGTTCCGCTACGACTTCGGCGACGAGGCTGGCTACACCCCGCTGCTGCCGATGTACACCCTGGGTCACAATTTCAAGCCCTCGAACATCCACGCTGGCGGTCTGCGCTACCACGGTGCAGGCATGATCATCTCCCAACTCATCAAGGATGGTCTGATGCACGGTGTCGACATTCCTCAGCTCGAGACCTTCGAGGCCGGCATGCTCTTCTCACAGACAGAGGGCATCATCCCCGCCCCCGAGAGCTGTCACGCCATTGCCGCTACCATCCGCGAGGCCAAGAAGTGCAAGGAGACGGGCGAGGAGAAGGTCATCCTCTTTAACCTCTCTGGTCATGGCCTGATTGACATGCCATCTTACGAAGCTTTCATCAAGGGTGACCTCCAGAACTACACCGTCACCGACGAGATGATTGCCGAGAACCTCGCAGAACTCGACAAGCAGTAATCCACTGCTACTCGTATCAATACCAAGCGGCTGTGTCAAACCCCGACACAGCCGCTTTTCTTCGTTACCGATGATCATAAATGGCCCTTGAAAATTTTGTCGTTAGCGTTTGAGTATACGCGAACAACCGTTTGCGTATACTCAAACGGTTGTTCGAGCCAAGGCAAACGGTAGAAAGGATAGGGTAAAACCCCTGTGATGATGCCTGTTTATCCCTATAAACTGCCATCACTATCCCTGTTAACAGGCATCACCAACAACGTTACAAGGCATCAGCAACAACATAAGACGGCGTCTGTAACAACGATAGTGCTTTTAATATAGTGACACAACAAGGAAGAAAGGCTGATTTCATAAGAATTCCGCCAAAAAGTTTGGAAGTATGGATATTTCTTCCTATCTTTGCGCCATAAAATACAACGCTATGGAAGAGAAGTGTTATCCCACATTCGACGAGGAGGAATTAGGAGGCAAAGTCAGCGAACCTATGGCTGCTCCTGTTCCTGATTCAATGTCTGCCTCAGGCGTCACAGAAGCTCATGACTGGATTGATGACCTTGATTGGGACAAGTTCCCCAGTTTTGGCCCTTTCACTGACGAAGAAGCCATTGCCAGAATCGAAGAGGCAGAGAGAGATTTGAAGGATCCCAGTAAGTGGATCACAGCCGAAGAAATGGATAGACGTCTATACGAGAGGTTCCCATGGCTCAGATAGTCTGGCGAGAAAAGGCGGAGCAACTGTTTTGGGCTTTCGTTGAATATGCTGGGCTAGAGTTTGGCAAGACAACGGCTCAACGATGGCAGAAAGAAAGGAAAGCCATTGAGTGGCGTCTTGCTCGTTACCCAGAATCATATCCCCCAGAAGGATTACTTCGACGAAAAGATATCATTTTTCGGCATTGTCATTTGATGAACCGCCGTTTCAAAATCATCTACTTTTATGACCAAGTAGAGGATATTGTCCACATCATGGATATTTGGGATACGAAAAGAAATCCTTCTGCTCTGATTCGCCGAATCAAGTAATCCCTTTCACTTTTATTCTTCCTAATACTCCTGGGAACCCATTCTCTGGTAGTCCCCTTGTTGTGTCACTATTGATGGGGCCATCGTCCCGGCCATCGATGACAATCAGTTCCCAGAGTGATTCCTTTGGCGGAACTCGTCGAGCTGACGGAAACAATGACGGTCGATGATCTGCTCGAGATCACGGTCAGGATTGTGGCGGATGATACAATCATGGTCGAAGACCATCAGCTCGCCGTTCTCAGCAGTATAGGGCTGCCAGGCGGGAAGTCCCGAAATGTTCGGATTGCCGGTATGGGCAAACTGTGCCCAGACGCTACTCATGGTGTCTGCCAGTTTCAAGTCCTCCGCCGTAGGCTGTGGCAACTCGTTGGGAGAATGGTGCAACGTGTTGAAACAGAACTTCAGCTCGTGACCGTGTACGGAGCCCTTGTTGACGGGTGAACGCCACGTGAACATATACATATAGAGGTGTGAGGTAAGAGGTGAGAGTTGAGCGGCAAGAGCGTCGGCAGTGATGAGTGTCTTGGGACGGAACAGCCAGTCGATACTCACAAGGTCCTGAGGCTGATAGTTGGGATAAGCCTTGGCAAAGGCCTTGACGTATGCATCGGTCTCGTCGCCGAAGGTCTGCCGGAGCTGTTCGAGAGCCTGCTCCTGCGTCATCGGCTGATCATACTGCAGCCGCTGCAACTCATTGAAGGTTGTACCGATCATCACAGGCATCTTGGCAGAGAACTCTGGGAACGACGGTTGGAAAGGTTGCTGCAGTAGCACCTCACCATCGGGGGTAGGTCCGAAGCCCCACATCATCGGCGTACCAGGCTTTCGTGTTCCGATGCTGGCAGCCATAGCCCGCTGTCCGGCTTCATAGAGTTGCTGATAGGGTACGTCCTTAATCTTATCAATATTCTTTTCGCTGATTCCCAGTTCTTTCAGTACGGCCTTCCCCAACTGCTGTGTCATCTCCTGATTGTTCACATTGAGGATGGTTCCACTCATGATGATAGCCTTATGGAAGAGGCCTTTTGCCTTAGGCATACACATCAGAGTGCCCACCTTGCCACCTCCGCCCGACTCGCCGAAGATGGTAACATTGGAGGGATCGCCGCCGAAACGAGTGATATTATCACGAACCCACTCCAGTGCCTGCACCACATCGAGCATACCGACATTGCCCGACTCCTTGTATCTCTCTGAGACTGCCGACAGATCGAGGAAGCCGAGGATATTCAGACGGTGGTTCACGCTGACGACCACCACATCCTTCTGAGCGAGTTTCATGCCTGGGTTCCATGCAGAGGTTCCTGAGTCGAAGCCACCACCGTGTAACCATACCATCACAGGCTTCAATTTAGAGGTGAGAGAAGTAGTCCAGACATTCAGCACACACGAGTTCTTCTCAGACATCTCGGCCTCACTGAGTTGCTGTCCCCATGTCTGCTGCATGGCCTGAGGTCCCCAATGGTCACAGGCTCTCACGCCCTCCCACTTCTCCACTGGCAACGGTGGCATACACCGTTCCACCTTTGCGTATGGGATGCCGAGATAAGCCATCGAGCCCTCCTGCATGATGCCGCTCACTTGACCTGACGTCGTGGTGACCACTGGCGCCAGGTCTGGCTTAGGGCCCACGATATCCCTCACTTGCTTCACCAGTGCTTCAGACGGCACTGCCTCGCCCTCATACGGCATCAGATACCAACGCACCGTCCAAGAGAGCGACTCCTTCGGCTGTAACAGCTGATAGGCGCCCTGACTCTCCAGTTCTATATGGGCCTTGCCTCTGTTCACATAGACCTGTATCTCTGCCTCATCTGGTGCTGGCTGATCTGAGGTGAGGTCGTCGAACCGCTTTACCAACAGCAATCCCTTTGCACAATACGCCAGCCATCCCTTTCCGTCAGCGTTCACCTTTCGATTCTCATTCCGCTCGTCGGTCTGATACCAAGCCAGCCCGTGCTGTGCCTTGAAGTCCATCAGTCCTGCAGGGCAGATACTGTCCACAGGAGCATCGAAGAAGATCAGGCCACCCTCGTTCTGCACACGTGTCACCTCCCAAGGTGCAACCTTTCTCGGCTGATCGCCCTCATTGGTGATGGTATAAGTGATCACGATCGCTCCACCCTGCTCGTCGGTGGTGAAGGCCTTACCCACCCTGCACTTCAAGCGCTCCGACACCTCGCTGGTCATGCGCAGCATCTGACCGTCCTGCTCCACGGCATAGGGTTTCTTGTCGAACTCCTGTACCGGTGGCCAGTTCCACTCTTTCTGTGGACTGGTCCAGAACGTGCTGCCGAAGGCCTCCGGCCATCTCAGCTGCGAGAGCATCTCGCGGTCGTCATACTTCAGTGAAAGGATTTTTCCGCCTTTGGCGGCATCGATTTCCATCGAAACATGTCCACACTTCAGACTGTACTTGCCTGTTGTGTTCTGATCTTCCTGCTGCGTCGTCGCTGCCAACGCAGTCTGTCCTCCCATGACAAACGCCAGAAGGACTGATGTGAGTAAATGCCTCATAAAAGAATCATGCTTTTTAGTTGATAATTATCTGTATAATTATAATACGCTCGAGCCCTTATAAAGTAAAAGCATCACATCCTGAATTTAAAAAACATTAACGTACAACAGACAAAAAATGGCTCGCATGAATGCGAGCCATCACTTTTGCGGTTAATCTTCGTCATCAGCACACCGTACTATGCGATATCGATCTGGCGGGATACCTTGACCTTCTCTTCAATGATCTTGGGGAGTTCGACGGTCAGAACACCGTTGTCGACGTGGGCCGAGATGTCTTCCTTCTTCACATCGTCGGGCAGGATCAGCGTCTGCTCAAACTTTGAGTAAGAGAACTCACGGCGCAGATAGCGGGTGTTCTTGTCCTCATCCTTCTTCTCAGTCTTGCTCTCCATCTTGACAACGAGGTTGCCCTCATCGTTGATGTGTACATTGAAATCCTCCTTCTTCATGCCCGGTGCGGCGAGTTCTACGATGTAAGCCTTGTCGCTTTCTTTCACATTGATAGCAGGTGCAGTGCAATTGGTCTTTGGCAAGAACTCTGTGTTAAAGAGATCGTTGAACACTGCGGGAATCCAGTTGTTTGTTCTCATCATTGGCATCATAATTTTTACCTCCTAATTATATTTTTAAAGTGTTACTATATTAAAGTTTTTTGGCCAACGATTAAATCGCGGTCACAAAGGTATTGGCAAATAGGATGCCATACATGTCAAGGAAGGGGAAAGGAGGGAGGGAAGAAGAGAAAGGATGTCAAGTTGACATAATTTCACGACAGATTGTCAGCGCGTTACCTACTGAGGATACGTCTGCAATGATGACGGAGTGCTTGCCAGCAGTCTCATGGAAGTTGCATTGACGCGGATGGCGCCCCACGTAATCGAGGATGCGGCCAAAAGCCTCGCTCTGGAAATAAGGACTATTGGGATTGCTCACAAAATAGAGGTACATCCTGGACTGTTTGAGGAGTATCTTCTCGATACCGAGCTGCCGACCACAGACACGTAGCGGCACGACGCTGATAAGTTCTTCGGCAACGTTTGGAATGGGGCCGAAGCGGTCAGTAAGACGACTCCGGTAGGCGTTAAGGTCGTCAACAAGATGTTGGCTGGCTGCGAGATTGTCGAGTTCGCGATAGAGCAGCATGCGCTCTGAGTCGCTGGGCACATACTGATCGGGGAAGTACATCTCGATGTCTGACTCCAGGGTACAGTCGTCGACGAACGAGACCTCCCCCAATTCCTCCAGTGGAAGGGATTGCCTGCGTGCAGCAGACCCCGGCAGACCCTCCTCCCCTTCGGAGAGGTCGGGAGGGGTCTCATTTCTCAACTCCGCCATCGCCTGGTTCAGGATCTTCTGGTAAGTCTCGTAGCCGAGATCGGAGATAAAGCCAGACTGCTCCGCCCCAAGAAGGTTACCTGCTCCACGGATGTCAAGGTCCTGCATCGCAATGTTAATGCCCGACCCCAGATCGGAGAAGTTCTCGAGGGCTTCGAGCCTCCGGCGTGACTCTGGGTTAATGGCTGCGAGGGGAGGTGCGAGCAGATAGCAGAAGGCCTTACGGTTACCACGTCCCACACGTCCTCGCATCTGATGGAGATCAGAAAGTCCGAAGTTATGGGCACCATTGATGATGATCGTGTTAGCGTTAGGAATGTCTATGCCATTTTCGACGATGGTCGTAGAGAGCAGCACATCATAGTCATAGTTCGAGAAGTCGAGGACGATCTGTTCCAGCTCATCCGGCTTCATCTGTCCGTGTCCGATAGCGATACGTGCATCGGGGATGTGCTTATGGATCATCTCTGCGATATGGGTGAGGTCGCTGATGCGGTTGTTGACGAAGTAAACCTGTCCGTTGCGCGACATCTCGAAGTTGATGGCATCGGCGATGATCTCTGCACCAAAAGTGTGTATCTCCGTCTGGATAGGATAACGGTTGGGAGGCGGTGTCTGGATGACGCTGAGGTCACGGGCACCGACCAGTGAGAACTGGAGAGTACGTGGTATGGGCGTAGCAGACATGGTGAGGGTATCGACATTCGATTTCATCTGACGCAGTTTCTCCTTCGTGGAAACACCGAACTTCTGTTCCTCGTCGATGATCAGCAAGCCCAGGTCCTTAAACTTCACAGATTTCCCGATCAGCTTATGTGTACCTATTATAATATCTATCTTACCATCCGCCAAGTCCTTCAACAGAGCCGACGTCTGCTTGGATGAGCGGGCACGGGTCAGATAATCCACCCTGACAGGCATATCCTTGAGGCGCGAGGAGAAGGTACGATAATGCTGGTAGGCCAGCACTGTCGTGGGCACGAGTACTGCCACCTGCTTACTATCGGCTGCCGCCTTGAAAGCAGCGCGCACGGCAACCTCTGTCTTTCCGAATCCCACATCACCGCAGACAAGGCGATCCATAGGACGGGCACGTTCCATGTCGGCCTTGACATCCTGTGTAGCTTTGAGCTGGTCTGGCGTATCCTCATAGAGGAAACTGGCCTCGAGTTCCTGCTGCAGATAAGAGTCGGCACTGAAGGCAAAGCCTTTCTCACGACGGCGCTTGGCGTAGAGTTTGATCAGGTCGCGGGCAATATCCTTGATATGTTTCTTCGTACGTTCCTTGATACGTTCCCACTGGCCAGTACCGAGGGATGAGAGACGAGGCGGCTCACCATTATCCTGCGACTTGTATTTCGATACTTTATATAAAGAATGTATGGATACGTAGATGCTATCACCATTCTGATAGATGATCTTGATCATCTCCTGATAGCCGTCACCTTGAGGCATCCTCACCAACCCACCGAACTTACCCACGCCATGATCGACATGCACGACGAAGTCGCCCACCTCAAACTGTTGGATCTCCTTCAGTGTCAGCGCCATCTTACCACTACGGGCCTTGTCGCTCTTGAGGTTATACTTATGGAAGCGATCAAATATCTGATGGTCGGTGAATACACAGATGCGGAGGTCGTTGTCGACAAAGCCCTCATGCAGTGTCTTGTCGACGGGGGTGAACACCACCTCTTCCGACTTCTCTGCAAAGATATCCTTCAGACGCTCATTCTGTTTCTGACTGTCTGCAAGGATATAAATACGATACCCCTGACTGAGGAAGTCGGCAAAGGACTGTGTAAGCAGGTCGAAGTTCTTATGGAAAAGTGGCTGCATGGCGGTATTGAAGTTCAATGCCACCAGAGAGGCATGAGAGGCTGATGGTCGATGACCGAACTCAATCCGGCGAAGAGCCTTGGCGCCATCCATGAACTGGGCTCCCGTTATCAGCTGCAGTTCTTTACGCATCTGACGCTCTATCTCCTGCTGTTCCATCTCTGTGGCGGTCTCAAGTTGTTCGCGCTTGGCCTGAGCAGAGAAGCCATCCTGATAGACGCGGTCAATGGTGTCGCGGACATAGAGAAAATCTTTTGTCACGAGCAGCACGTCATCAGGTACGAAGGAGAGGAAAGGCACCTTGCTGTCAGCCGTCACGGTGAGCTCCGGCACAATCTCCACATGATCACGCTGTTCCTTGGAGAGCTGGTTCTCCACCTCGAAAGTACGGATAGAGTCGATATCGTCGCCAAAGAAGTCGATGCGATAGGGATATTCGCAACTGAAGGAGTAGACATCGAGGATGGAGCCACGCAGGGCAAACTGCCCAGGCTCATAGACATAGTCTACCTCATGGAATCCAAACTCACGGAGGGTGTTCTCAATATCTGACACCGCGATGGTCTGATCCTTCGAGAGAACCAGTGTGCGCGACTCGAGGTTCTGCTGGGAGACAACAAGCTCAGCGAGGGCATCTGGGTAGGTGACAATATAGAGGTGAGGAGTGAGGGCGGAGTGAGAGGTAAGCCTTGCGAGCACCTCCGTTCTCAGGATCTCACTGGCAGGGTCGCGCTGGGCATACTTCACAGCACGACGGTAGCTGGAAGGGAAGAAGAGTACATCATGGGTTCCCATCATCTGTGACAGGTCATGGTAGAAATAGCCGGCCTCCTCCGCATCCTGTAGCACGAAGAGCATACGGCGAGGACACTTTTTGACGAGACTGGCAAAGAGCATCGGCGCCGAAGAGCCCAACAAGCCCTCCAGGAAAATCGTCTTGACCGAAGATTTCCCCAACTCATTCGCCAGTGCCGATAGCTGCGGCAGACGGGCATATTGTTGCACTAACTCCTGTATGTTCATCGCGAATTGCGTGCAAAATTAAAAAAAAATCCACAGATTACACAGATTATCTCAGATTTTTATTAATTTTGCAGCGTAATTCGTGAATATGATGCACCAAAGCGACAGTATTGTCATCATCCCAACGTATAACGAGAAGGAGAATATCGAGAAGATCATCCGCACGGTATTCGCCTTGGAAAAGTGTTTCCACATTCTCGTGATCGACGACGGCTCGCCCGATGGGACGGCAGCCATCGTCAGGGGACTGATGGCGATGGAGTTCGGCGACCGTCTGTATATCATCGAACGCAGCGGGAAGTTAGGTCTGGGGACAGCCTATATCACGGGCTTCAAGTGGGCGTTGGAACACGATTACGCATACATCTTCGAGATGGACGCAGACTTCAGCCACGATCCGAAGGACCTGCCACGCCTGTATGCCGCTTGTCATGACAAGGGCTACGATGTCTCTATCGGCAGTCGATACGTGAGTGGTGTGAATGTTGTGAACTGGCCTGTCGGACGCGTACTGATGAGCTATTTCGCCTCGAAGTACGTCAGGATTGTGACAGGCTTTAAGGTACACGACACGACGGCAGGTTTCGTATGCTATAAGCGTCGGGTGTTACAGACCATCGAACTCGATAAGATTCGCTTCAAGGGCTATGCCTTCCAGATTGAGATGAAGTACACAGCCCATAAGATCGGCTTTAAGATCAAAGAGGTGAGCGTGATCTTCGTGAACCGCAAGGAGGGTGTCAGCAAGATGTCTGGCGGCATCTTCGGCGAGGCGTTCTTCGGCGTGATGAAGCTCAGGTGGGATGGCTGGACAAGGAAGTACCCGAGAATTGAGAGTTGAGAATTATGATGACTCTGTTATACAGAATATATCAGATAGTTGTCGGCATCCCCGTGGTGGTAATTACCACCATCATCACAGCTATTGAGGTGGGCATCGGCACGGCCATTGGCAATGGTCACTTCTGGGGATATTATCCAGGACGATGGTGGGCAAAGATTATCCTCTGGGCCCTACTGATTCCTGTAAAGGTTGAGGGGCATGAGCATCTGGAGAAAGGCCGTAGCTACGTGTTCGTGGCAAACCATCAGGGCATCTTCGACATCTTCGTGATCTACGGCTATCTCGGACGAAACTTCAAATGGATGATGAAACACCAGTTGGGACGCATCCCTTTCATCGGCTACGCCTGCCGCAAGTCGCACCAGATATTCGTTGACAAGAGTGGTCCAAAGAAGATCAAGAAGACCTACGATACAGCCCGGGAGATTCTGCAGGAGGGCTACAGTGTGACGGTATTCCCAGAGGGGGCCCGCTCGTTCACTGGTCACATGGGCGTGTTTCGCAAAGGTGCCTTCGCCTTGGCTGACGAGTTGCAGCTATCCGTCGTACCGCTGACCATCAACGGCTCCTTCGACATCCTGCCCCGCACAAAAGGATTCATCAACCTCATCAACTGGCATCCGCTCCGCCTGACCATCCATGAGCCCATCCACCCCGTCGGCAAGGGACCGGAGAATGTGGAGGCATCCCGTCAGCAGGCATACGACACGATCATGGGCGGTCTCGTCGAGGAATACCAAGGATACGTAGAGAACCCAGACCAATGATAGCCAGAGCGCCATATTTGTTTTTGTTGCTGATACTGATTCCTGACCTGTATCTCGATCTGCATTATTGGCGTCACAAGTTTCAGGGCGGACAGCGGTTGCTGCGATGGTTTCCTTCCATCATATTGGTGGCATACACCATCAAACTGACCTACGAGAAGGACTTTATCCCAGACAACCCCACCTTATTATATATATATCTGTTGCTGCTCGGACTGATTGCCGTGCCTAAGGTCGTTTTCATGCTATGTTCTATCTTAGGATTAGGATTCTGTAAGCTCCAGAAAAGAGAACACCCGGCAAACTATGGCAACCTGGTGGGACTTCTCTGCGTACCCGTCATCTGGTATATAGTGCTCTACGGCTCGTTTATCGGCTTCAACAAGTTAGAGGTGAACCACAAGACTTACACCTCGGCTGACCTACCCAAAGCCTTCGACGGTTATAAGATCGTACTCTTCTCTGATGCCCATGTAGGGTCCTATACAAACCGTAATCAGTATGTCTTGCAACGGGCAGTCGACAGCATCAATGCCCAACGGCCAGACATGATTGTCTTCATTGGTGACATACAGAACACTGAGCCTCAGGAGATCTATCCCCACATGGATATACTAAGTACGTTGAAAGCCAAGGATGGAGTATTCTCCGTGCTCGGCAATCACGACTATGGTGACTACATCCGCGGCAACACTGCCAGGAAGGTGGCGAACTGCCGTGAGACCATGAGCTTAGAGCGACAGATGGGGTGGACGCTACTATTGAACGAGCATCGTTACATTGATCGTGGAAAGTCCAGCATCGTCATTGCAGGTATGGAGAACGATGGCGACGGCATCAGGTTCCCTCAGAAAGGCAATATCAAGAAAGCTCTCCCCTTTGTTTCCACTCCTAAGTTTATCATTATGCTTGAGCACGACCCATCCTCCTGGCGTCGTAAGATCATCCCCGATGGCCGCGCCCAGCTCACCCTCAGCGGACACACCCACAAGATGCAGTTCTCCATCTTCGGCTGGTGTCCGATGTCGCTCTTAGGCAGGGAATTCAACGACTGGTATACCGAAGGAAACCAGTCTCTCTTCGTTACTGCCGGCCTCGGTGGACTCATCCCCTTCCGTTTCGGTTCCACAGGCGAGATCGTCGTCCTTACCCTCCGCAGTGGGAATTAGAAGCCGCTTATCCCATCGATTACCAATCGTAGTTCTCTTCTTCTCCGTCGTAGACGATGGCACCGTTCCAGCCGTACTCCTGGCAAATGTCGGCGATCTGGGCCTGATCGTCGGGAGTGATGAGGCGCTCACCCTTGCGCATCTCGAAATACTGCTTTCGCCCGAACTGACAGATCAGGGCATTGCGGATGGCCGTCTCCATGCGGTGGGTCATATCCTCATAGAGATGCTTCAAGCCTGTCTTCATCGTGACGAGCCCGCTGGCACGGAACTTCGGACAGCGGTCGTTGCCCATCTGCGGATTGCGAGGATTGATGGCTACGATGGACGGTAGGTCCGGGTTGGCATGCTGCCCCACCAGCCAGCGAAGGCACTCGGCGTGGAGCGGACAACTGTCGAAGAAACAGACCAGATAGTGGATGGACGCCTTCTTCCGGAAGGCCTCTTCAGGTGTCAGTTCCGACACAGGGAATGATGAGCTGTTTGGATTCATAAGTGCAAAGGTAATGCTTTTCCATCAAAGATGAATAGTTGAGCCATTTTTGAAGAAAAAATAAAAATGATGTACGCATGCCGATGGAAACTTTTGAAAACTTCTGAATAATTGCAATATCACTTGGAAAGGCCTGGAAAGAACCAATTATTCGGTTGCTATAAGACTCTCAACGTGAAGAAACAGGACTGGATGTTTTTCGTTCTTTGTGGCAGTCAAAAAAGCCGAAAAATGTGCGTAAACCAGCGGAATCTGTTAATTTTTGGCAGATTCCGCTGGTTTACGCACATTTTTTATTATCTTTGCACCAAAATTCAGAAACGTATGCTGATAGGAAGAGACAACGAAAGGAAAATTCTGCAGGATGCTCTCGCTGACGAGTATTCCCAGTTTATTGCAGTCTATGGACGTCGCCGCGTAGGCAAGACATTCCTGATAAGGGAGTCCTACGACTATCATTTCACATTCCAGTTCACCGGCTCTGCACAGACTTCCGCCAGAAAGCAGCTGGCCCGGTTCCGCATGGCACTCAAGGAGCAGGGCTTGGCGGACGTGCCTCCCGTTTTTTCCAGTTGGATCGTGGCTTTCTCTGAACTGAAGCGGTTTATCAGTCTTCAGCCTGAAGGGAAGAAGATTATCTTCCTCGACGAGCTGCCCTGGATGGATGCGCCCCGCTCGGGTTTCCTTGCCGAACTCGAGTCTTTCTGGAACGGATGGGCATCGGCCAGAAAGGATATCGTGTTCGTGGTTTGCGGCAGTGCCAAGTATCGACCTCCAACATTTCCTTCAGGGCATCATGAGATTTCAATTTCGTATAGAGGGAATAGATATTACTATTATATGTACATAGGAAGGTTTCCGACTTCGCGGGAAAGAAAAGTCGTTTAATAGCCTCGAAATAGGTTTTGTCGGCTTTGCCTTCAAATACGAATAGAATCATACTTCAAATGCACCTCCACGGAATAGCTTTTCTATATTGTGACCAAATCTCAATTCTTTGTCAGTACAACTTTGTAAGGGCTTTATCTTATTGTTCTGTAAGATGAAGTTGCAATCTGGTCGCAAGAGTTCGTTTGTCATGAGGTAGGTGTTATGTGACGATGTGAACACCTGACAATTAAGATTGAACAACTGCTTGCATACCTCAAATGCCAACTTGAAGTGATAGAACGCGTCGAATTCGTCAATGAATACAAAGGATGCAGCAGACATTCTCTTAATCCACACATAGAGGAGTTCTAATGCCGTGGTTCCTGTAGATGCAATTGTCTGGAAAGGAATAGTATTGCCCCCAATTTCACAGAACAGATTCTTGTCACCTTCTTTCGGAGGAACAAAGTTGAATTGCTGCTCACTCACCTTTACCAAGAATTCCGAGAAATCCTCAACGTACTTATTTTGAATGATAAAATCCTCCAAACTGAACGTGGCTGTTTCAAGTCCAATAAACTCACGACTATCCAAATTCTTAAACCACAACATGGAGTTTACAAACAACATCAGTTTGACGATGTAATGATCCTGAGGAAATGGATAGGATGCCATCAAAAAGTTAACAACGGAAACGCTATTCACGTTTTGCTTGAAATTTTCCTTTACGGTGGCATCAACCTTAAACTGCTTATCGTCAATCTCAAAAACAGATTGATTCCTTCTGAATACTTGTTTGCCATTGACTGTTAAGGACTCAGCTACAAGCAAGCCCGCAGAATTTTTTGAATAATGATATTCCAAGATGTCATTATCAAACTTGAACACATATTCAAAATCTACTGGCGAGTTTGGATCGCCTGTATATACGAAGTTGGAATAGTAGTCTGTCTTTTTCCATTTGGCAGAAAGATGGTTCTCTATGTCAAAGATGGCTAATGCAAAATTTGATTTTCCTGCACCGTTAGGGCCATATATAATGCCGTTTTTAATAATGCCATCTTTGATCGCATATTTATTAAACTCATAATTACTCGGATGGGACAAATCCCATTCAATCCTTTCTGCAAAGCCTCGGAAGTTTTTTACGGCAAATTTGATAAGCATACCTATTTCCTTTGTTAATTCTGCTGCAAATATACACAGATTATTCTATATTCCGCAATTATTTTACGGAAAAATAACATTTATCTTATCACCACGATTGTGGTACGGTGACACTTACACTTTCCGCTTCACCCAGTAGAGGACGCCGACGTTGGTGTGTTTGCTCTGGAACTTGTACTCCGGACGGCTGAGGTAGGCACCGATCTTCCGGAAGGTGCCCTCGTCCTCCCGATATCCCTTGAAGTGCTGCTTCAGCAAAGCGGAGAGATCTTTAAGTAACATCCACTCCCCCTCATCGCTTCCCTGTAAACCGCTGACAGGAGCCATTGTCCGTGGCTTCTGGATGACGGCCATGAGCATCTCGCCCAGACCGTTCAGGCGCTGGTACTGCAGGTTGTGCTCCATTAGCCGCCGCTCCTCCTCTTTCGTCAGCCAGTAACGCTCGCCCTGGCGGATCTCCTGCAGCAGCTGGGCGAAGACCTGGTCGTGCTGCACGGGCGTCTCGAAGTCGATGTCGCCGTCCACCAGACAGCAGACGAACCTTCGCGAGCCCGAGGGGTCGGTGAGCGGCGCCTGGTCGTTGGTGGTGCCGATGAACGAGGCGTAGCGGCGGTTCGACGTGTAGGCCTTGCCGTAGGGCGGACGGTACTTCAGGTCGGCCGTCGACACGAGATACTTCAGCACGATCTGCTGGCGCTGGGTGACGCGGTCGAACTCGTCGAGGTTGATCAACCCGAACGACGACAGGCCGAGGTTCAGATCCTGCTCGTTCTTGAAGTTGATGCGGTCGTTGTAGTAGTCCTGCAGGTCGCGGGGCAGCAGGATCCGGCAGAACGACGACTTGCCGCAGCCCTGCCTTCCTATTAATAAAGGTACGAGGGCGTTGCCCGTCAGCTGACCCTTGCCCAGCCACATCGCCACCATCGAGCGCATCCAGATATGGAACAGGTGCGTCCACTCCTCCCACTCCGTCGGCACCCTTTCTGCGAGGGCCGTCACGCGGTCCCGGCCGTCCCACCTCGGCAGATGCTCCAGATAGTCGTTCAGCGGGTCGTAGCGCTCGATGTCGTCCGAGTTCACGTAGCGCCGGATGTCCTTGTCCCAGCAGCGGATGCCCTGCTCGAGGGCCCGCATCGTGATGGAGTTGCGGGCCTCCTCGGTGAGGTCCTGGAACGAGAAGCCCACGCCCGTCTTCATGCGGTACTCGGCGACGCCCCGCATCACGTTCTTCCGCAGTTCATAGTTCTCGCTGAGGAAGATGCCGACCTTCATCGTCAGCAGCGTCTCGGGCGGTATGGTCTTCGTGCGCCGGATGCCCTTCCGCTGCATGTAACGCTCCACGTGGCTCTCACGGTAGGCGTTCTCGAACACCTTCTTCACCGTCTCCCGGTCGTCCCAGAAGTCGTGCTTCATCATCGCCTGGCGCTGGGCGACGGCCATGGGCAGCCCCGTCTGCATGCAGTAGACGGCCAGCCTCGACAGCGTGGCGTGGCGGCGCTCCTCGCGGTCGGCGATGCCCTCCGTGTCGTCGTAGGCCTTCGTCAGGTTGAACTCGAAGATCTGGTAGTTGCGGCGGTAGCTCTCGTAACTCACCTCGCTGGCCGCGAGCGTCGTCGAGGGCTGCCGGCGCAGCGACTCGGCGGGTTTCTCGGCCTTGGCATAGACAGGCGTCGCCAGCGGGTTGAAGACCATCTGCGGGTCGTGGCTCACGTAGCAGATACGGCTGGTCAGCGGCTCGAGCTTCTCGACGGTGACGCCCAACTGGCCGTTGTAGATGAGCCGTGCCCGCTCATAGAGGTTCTCGTGGAAGAGGGGGATGGATTCGTGGAGGGTGGAGGGTGGAGTGTGGAGGGAGATGTGTCTTGCGGCGGCATCTGCACTTGGAGTATTCTCATTCCACACTCCACCCTCCACACTCCACGAAGACTTTCCCCCCAACAGCTCCCCACGGCAGACGATCTTCACCGACTGCCCGTCGGCCCCGACGAAGGCCATCAGCGTCTGTGGCATCTCGCCGGCTCCGCGGCGCACGGCCTCGGCCTCCTCCAGGCTCGCCAGGTTGTTCACCTCGAGCAGCACCAAGCCCGTATAGCCTTTAGTGACGAGTTCGTGGTTGCGGTTCTCCTGTTCCAGGGCGAAGCAGAGGCGCGGCAGGTCCTTCGGCCAGTTCTCGTAGCCCTCGAGGGTGCCGTTGTTGCCGACGGTGACGTACTGCATCGTGGGCAGTTCCCTGCGGAAGGTGTCCACGGCCTGCCCGTACTCCTCCGAGCGGATGAGGTCTGCCACTTCCTGCAGCGACAGCAGCCGCAGGGTCTCCTTGTTGCGATAGCTCTTAATGAGCGTGATTCTTGGTGCCATAGTCGTTATTCTACTATCAATAAATGGGTTCTGTTTATATGCCTGCAAAGGTACGAAAATTCTCCGAAATGTGCAAGCAAAAATCTAAAGAAAAATGTTATAAAAAGTAGTCAATAACGTCACTTTCAGCATTAACAAACTGATAATCAAGACGATAATAGGTGATGTTAAGTCTTAAATAATATCACCTTAACATCACTTTCATACCGATTTCGGTATATTTCAACGTCAATGGCTCTTGCTTAGGATAGTAGTTTGTACTTGTTTAGATAGGGTAAACTGACAGTTTACCCTGTCTAAACTGTCAGTTTGAGGCATCATTACGGTTTACAACTGCCTTGTTTTCAATTGGTTAATAGCAATCTAAGCATATTTTAGTGCCATTTTCAGATAAAAGTGACGTTATGGTGACGTTTGAAAACACATAACATCACCGACTAAATACGTGTTTTACAGACACTTAGACAGCAAAGTGACGTTATATTAAAAAAATGAAAGAAAAAAAAAGAATTCAAATGTTACCAGCGAGGAACTTGCGGCAGAGTTCGATGGGGAGGCCGCGGCGACGGGCATAGTCGCGGAGTTGGTCTTCGCCGATCTTGCCGATGGAGAAGTACCTGGCCTGAGGATGGGCGAACATCATACCGGAGACACTGGCGTGGGGCTTCATGGCGCCACTCTCCGTGAGGCGAATACCAATCTGTTTCATGTCCAGGAGATCGTCGATGATGAAGTTAAGACTGGTGTCGGGCAGTGAGGGATACCCCACAGCCGGACGGATGCCCTGAAACTTCTCGACGAGCATGTCGGGAATAGAGAGATGTTCGTCTTTCGCATAGCCCCAGTATTCCTTCCTGACCTGTTCGTGCATCCGCTCTGCGGCAGCCTCAGCAAGACGGTCTGCGAGGAGCTGCACCATCATCTTCTGATAGGGATCGGCATCGAAGTCGGTCTCAAGGCCGATATCAACGGAGGTAGCGAATACTCCAAGTTTCGCCGAGAAGAGAGGGGTGTGGAGGGTGGAGGGAGATATGTCAACAGGCAAATCCTGCTTGGGACTGATGTAATCGGAGAGACAGAGGTAGGGGGGGGTGCCCTTTTGCTGCCGCAGACAAGGGATTCGGATTGCAGAGGAAGGGAGTACAATATCATCGCCGTCGCCATAGGCATCGAAGAGTTCAAAGAGACCATAGGCATGATAATGGCCTGCCAACTGTTGCAGGAGGGCATTGGCCTCTCGCTGCAGACGGTCTTTCTCTGCCTGCTCCTTCACCTGCCAGGCGAAGAAGAAGTAAGGCCAGTTGATGTAGGGCATCAACTCTGTGATATCGTAGGATAGCTTCATCTGAACATTACGGGCTGGCCGATATAGGAGGTGTCTACCCTACCCTTTTCGTAGACGGTATGACCATTACATAGGGTGCGCTCGACATGCCAGAGGTACATGTGTCCTTCCATCGGGCTCCAGCCGCAGCGACTCTGGATGAGATCCTTCGTGACCGTCCACCCTGAGTTGGGGCGAACAAGCACGATGTCTGCCTGATAGCCCTCACGGAGGAAGCCACGCCGACGCACCTCGAAGAGACGGGCGGGATTGTGACACATCAGCTCAACAAGTCGCTCGAGGGGCAGCACGCCCTGGTCTGCAAGTTCGAGCATCGTGACCAGTGAGAACTGTATCATCGGCATGCCACTGGCAGCACGCACACAGCCGCCTTCCTTCTGTGAGAGCAGATGGGGGGCGTGGTCCGTGCCGATGACAGTGATTCGCCCATCGGTGAGGGCCTCACGGAGGGCCTCACGGTCACGCTCCGTCTTGATGGCCGGGTTGCACTTGATGCGGGTGCCCAGCATCTGGTAGTCACGATCACAGAAGAAGAGATGGCTCACCGTCGCTTCGGCAGTGACAGTCCCCTTTGGGGAGGCTGGGAGGGGTATCAAGTCCAATTCCTTAGCCGTGGTGAGATGGGCGATATGGAGGCGGGTGTGGTGCTTGGTGGCGAGTTCGACGGCGAGTCGTGTACTCTCATAACAAGCCTCTTCGCTTCGAATCTCTGGGTGGTGCGTCACCTTCGGGTCATCGCCATACTTTGCTTTGGCCTCGGCCATGTTGCGGTTGATGATGCCAGTATCCTCACAATGCGTCATAATGGGCAACGGCGCTGTGGCAAAGATACGCTCCAATGCCTCGCGACGGTCAACGAGCATGTTTCCTGTCGAGGAGCCCATGAAGAGTTTGATACCGGGGATGCGATGCGGGTCGAGCTGTGGGAAGAGTGCCACGTTATCATTTGTAGCCCCAAAGAAGAAGCTGTAGTTCACATGACTCTTCCGTGCTGCGAGGGCGAACTTCTCTTCGAGTGCCTCGAGTGTCGTGGTCTGGGGAATGGTGTTGGGCATGTCGAAATAGGTGGTCACGCCCCCAGCTGCAGCTGCACGGCTCTCACTGTCGATGTCGGCTTTCTCCGTCAGGCCAGGCTCACGGAAATGCACATGGTCGTCGATGATACCCGGCAGCACAAAACAGCCCGAAGCATCGATGACCTCATCAAACGAATCAAGGGAACAGGTCGTTCGATTCTGACATGCAGAATCATGGACTTGTTCCCTTGATTCTATAATCTGAGTGATTTTATCATCTTCAATGACCAGCGAGCCATTGAATGTCCTGCCTTCGTTGACAAGCGTGCCCCCTTGTATCAGCGTCGTCATTTCTGCGGAAGGCTGAGTGACGGCAGCTGTGTGGAGTCTGGTATGGCCTCAGGCTGCGTGGCGGTAGGCTGCTGAGCGGTCTGGGCGGGTGTATTGTCTTCGACAAGACCGTTCTGACGAGCCTGAATCTCATTGGCCGTCTGATAATACTCCTTCACGTAGGGATCGTTCTTGAACTTCTTCGTGGCCTTGCTCATGATATCCTCGATCTGCGGGGTGAGCACAGGATAGGGGTAGTTGCCTGTCATCATCATGAAGACACCCGGCCCCAACACATTATCGAAGTTCTCAACAATGAAGTTCGTCACCAGCGAGTCCTCCTGCTGCGCCAGACGAGCCGCCTCTATGGAGAGTTGGCGGTTGATGACATCCTCGTCGATACCCTCAAGCAACATCTGACTCTGACGGTGGGAGAGCTCATTCAGTTCGTTGCCTATCTGGTCGTGACGGTTGATGAACTGGTAGAGCTTGTCGTTCAGTGGTGAGCCCGTGACACTTCGGCCTGTGTTGTCGATGTGGATCTCAATCTCACCACTCTCCACCACGACGGGCATAGAAAGCGACTGCTCATCCATGTACAACGTAGCCAGCCTGACGGTATCAAGCAGACCCGTGAAGCGGAATTTGCCATGCACTACGTCGCAAGAGTCCATGTTCTTCAGTTCCTGATCCTTCACCGTCTTGAGGTAGAGTTTGCTACCGTCGAGTGAAGAGACAGACGAAGAACCCTGTATCGTGTATGACTCGGCACAGGAGGTCAACGCAGCTATAATGACAAATACGTATATTATTTTGTTCATAAGTTCAATTGTTTCGTGGCGCAAAAGTACAAAGATATATGGAGGTAGAAAAATAAATTTGCGCATTTTAAAACAAATGCGCAAACTTTTATAGTTTTTTTGAAGAAGAATTTGCTTCTTTGGCCAGCTCGTTGTCTATTCGGTGTGTAGAATAGAGTTGGAGGATGGCCGCAATGAGCAACGTCAGCACCCACTTATTATATATATAGGTAATATAGTCGATGTAGCTCAGTCCGAACACATTCCCCATGCTCGCGAACATCAGCAGGGCGGAGAGCAGGAAGAGGAAATCGCTGAGCAGCATCATACGGCGCAGACGGCGGATGACGAAGTTCGTACCCTCATAGCGCTGGAGGAACTGCATCGAGGTGAAGGCGAGGGCTCCGACGGCGAACACGTAAGGGGCCAGTTTCCATGCCAGCACGCTGGCACCCGCACCTGCAACCATCAGCAGGGCGCCTACCAGGAAGATGAGGTTCTGGGTCTTATTCAGCTGCCGCATCGTCAGTAACGGATTTGGGATGACGCTCATCGTCGCTCAACACGAAGATGTCCTCGTCGTCGGCCTTCATGAAATACCGTTCACGGGCAATCTTCTCCATGGCCTTCGGATCACGCTCGAGTTCACGGATCTTAGCTCTGTCTCTCTCGAAGACAGCATTGTAACGAGCCTTCTCCTCTGTCAGCTCTTCGATGCGCTGACGGTTCTTCAGATGACTCCAGAGGCTGTTCTCGTCGAGGAATCCCACGATGAGCACACCAGCCACACAGACCACAGCATACTTCAGTGCCTGTGACTTCCAGATAAGAAGCGTGTACTTCTTGATATTATCAATGACCTTCATATTTTTGCTATTTGGCTGCAAAGTTACAAAATAAATGTGAATTGTGCATGGTGAATTGTGATTTATTTTGTATCTTTGCACCACATTTTAATTATCTTTCAAATGGAATACATCGTTTCAGCTAGGAAATACCGTCCGATGACCTTCGATAGTGTCGTGGGACAAGAAGCCCTGACCACGACCCTGAAGAATGCCGTGAAGAGCGGGAAGCTCGCTCACGCCTACCTCTTCTGTGGTCCGCGTGGTGTCGGCAAGACCACCTGTGCCCGTATCTTTGCCAAGGCCATCAACTGTCAGCATCCGACGGCAGAGGGTGAGGCCTGCAACGAGTGCGAGTCTTGTCAGTCGTTTAATGAGCAGCGCTCACTGAACATCTTCGAACTCGATGCCGCCTCGAACAACTCCGTGGAGCATATCAAGACGCTGATGGAGCAGACGCGCATCCCACCGCAGTTAGGACGCTATAAGGTGTTCATCATCGACGAGGTACACATGCTCTCCACTGCAGCCTTCAACGCCTTCCTCAAGACACTTGAGGAGCCGCCTGCACACGTCATCTTCATCCTCGCTACGACGGAGAAGCACAAGATACTTCCTACCATTCTCAGCCGGTGCCAGATCTACGACTTCGAGCGGATGACCATCCGCAACACCGTCAACCACCTGAAGCACGTGGCCGAGCAGGAGAGTATCACCTACGAGGAACAGGCTTTGGCCGTCATTGCCGAGAAAGCCGATGGCGGCATGCGTGACGCCCTGAGTATCTTCGACCAGGCGGCGTCGTTCTGTCAGGGGAACATCACCTACGAGAAAGTCATCGAAGACCTGAATGTGCTCGACTCCGAGAACTACTTCCAGATCATCGACCTCTCTATTAATAATAAGGTGAGCGACATCATGGTGTTGTTAAACCATATTATCAACAAGGGTTTCGACGGTGGGCTGCTCATCCAAGGGCTGGCCAAGCATGTGCGTAATGTATTGATGGCGAAAGACCTACAGACGTTGCCCCTGCTCGAGGTGAGTGACCAACAGCGCGAGCGCTATGCCGAGCAAGCCAAGAAATGCGAGACACGATTCCTCTATCAGGCCCTGAAGCTGATGAATCAGTGCGACATCAACTACCGGCAGTCCTCCAACAAACGATTGTTGGTGGAATTGACGCTGATAGAAATCGCTCAGATCACTCAGCCCGACGATGATGCCAGCGCGGGGCGCCGCCCCAGAAGATTAAAATCCCTGTTTAAGCAACTGATACAGCAGTCTCAGCCCAAGAAAACGGCCCCGCAGGTAGCCCAGGCTAAGACCGCTGCATCACCCGTGACTGCCAAAGTCACCGAAACTGGTGTGCCCACTCCATCCCAGCAACCGAATACGGCCCCGAAGCCCACTCAGACGATGAAACTCGATAACATCGGCTTCTCTTGGGGTTCACTCCGCCAGAATACCAAGAACTCGAAGATGAACATCCTCCCTGGTACGGACGCCACTACGAGGGTAGAGCAGACCGACGCCACCTTCACCCAAGAAGAACTCGAGCTGCAATGGATGTCGATGTGTAACCGCATGCCTCAGGAGTTTAGTGGCATCGCCACACGTATGAAAAACATGAACCCTGTCATCACGACATTCCCCCAATTACAGGTGACGGTCGACAACACCCTCATCCAACAACAGATGGAGGAGTTCAAAGGGCGTATCGTGAAGACGCTCATCAATAGTCTGCACAACACTGGCATCACCCTCGAGATCACTGTTGTCGAACAAACGGGCCGCGTCAGACTGCTCACCCGCCGCGAACAGTTCGAGGCTCTCAGAAAAGAAAATCCCGCCGTAGAGAAGCTACGGCAGGACTTTGACCTGGAGTTGGCTTAAACGTTACTCCCCGATAAATTTCTTGATGGTATTCAAGCAGAGTTCGCTGCTCACCGGCTTGGAGAGGAAGTCGTTGCATCCTGCTTCCATCGCCAGCTGACGATCGCTGTCGAAAGCGTTTGCCGTCAGCGCTACGACAGGCAACTCCTGATGGGTAGCCTTGATAGCCTTCGTGGCCTCCAGTCCGTCCATGATCGGCATCTTAATGTCCATCAGTACGATGTCATACTCATTCTTCTCAACCATCTCGACAGCCTCCTTGCCATTCTTGGCACGCTCAAACTGGTAGTACTTCTTCAGGATGTACGTCATCAGGATGTAGTTGCTGTCATTGTCTTCTGCAATCAAAATCTTTTTCATTGTTCTGTCATATTAATAGATAGTAATTCTTCCTTTTAATTCCTTTTTACTTTGTCAATCGGTCTTTCCACATCTTACTCATATCCTCCAGAGTCTTACCCTTTGTCTCGGGCACCAGACGCCAGACGAACAGGGCAGCCACCACGCAGATGATACCATAGAGGCCGTAGGTGAACCAGTGGCCGAAGTCATCACCCTCAGTCAAGTGCATGTTAAACATAGGCACGAACGACGAGCTGACGATGAAGTTTGATATCCACTGGAAGGCAACAGCGATGGCCACGGCAGCACCACGGATGGTGTTGGGGAAAACCTCTGCGATAAGTACCCAGGTGATGGGTCCCCACGAGAACATAAACGAAGCCGAGTAGATGAGCAGGCTGGCTGCGGTAACCAATGCCAGATCGGGATTACCGAAGGTCACTGCCACACCGAAGGCACCGAGGGCCATACCCAGTGAACCACTGATGAGCAGCGGTTTGCGACCCCACTTCTCGACGGTGAATACAGCCACCAGCGTGAACGAGATATTGATGATACCCATGAAGACCGTCAGCATCATCGGATCGTCCATACCCATATCACCAAAAATACGCGGAGCGTAGTAGAGTACGGCGTTGATACCCACAGCCTGCTGGAATACGCTGAGCATGATGCCGATGAAGATACACATCGCACCGTAAGTCATCAGTTTCTCGGTCTTCACCACCATCGTATCCTTGATATCCTGCAGAATCTGCTGAGCCTTCAGCGAGCCATTGATCTTTGCAAGGATGCCCTCAGCCTTCTTATCCTCTCCGATAGAGACGAGGTAACGCGGTGTCTCAGGCACGAAGCAGATAAGCAGGGCGAAGAGTCCTGCGGGCACGGCCTCCGAACCAAACATGTAGCGCCAGCCTGTGGTCACCGTCCACTGTGCAGCGGGGTTGATGGCAGCCAGGCCCTTACCCATCTCCTCCACGAGCGGCTGGATATGGTCGCCCAGGATGAAGAAGTTCACGAAGTAAACCACGAGCTGACCGAAGATGATGGCGAACTGGTTCCAGCTGACGAGCATGCCACGGATGTTAGAGGGAGCGACCTCACCGATATACATCGGGCAGATAGCCGAAGCCAGACCCACACCGATACCACCGATCACACGGTAGAAGTTGAACATGATCAGCAACGAATAGGTCGGAGTGCCGTGCTCAAAAAACATGAACTCGGGCTCCATCGATCCAAGGGCGGAGATGAAGAACAGCAAGCCGGCGATAATCAATGACTTCTTACGTCCGAGGTTCGTGGCGAGCAGTCCGGAGATAGCCGAACCGATGATACAGCCGATGAGTGCCGAGGCCGAGGTGAACCCGTGCCACCCGTCAGTATAGGTAAAATCCTTCGCCTCCATGAAGAAGGCCTGTAGTCCTTTCTCTGCTCCTGAGATGACGGCTGTGTCATATCCAAAGAGCAAGCCACCCAATACGGCGACCATTACGATACTAATCAGGTAGGCTTTGCTACCCTGTTCTGCTTGTTGATTCATCATGATTTATTTGTTTTGAGTTTAATTGGCAAACTAAGTGTGAAGGCCGTCCCCGCCTCCGAGGTATGGTCGAGTGCCAGGGTACCCCCTAACTTCTGAGCCGACTCGTAGCAGTAGGCCAGCCCGAGGCCCAGCCCCTCCTTGAAGTCGTCGCCCTTCATAAAGCGCTCGAAGATATGGTCTTTCTTATCCTCCGAGATGCCACAGCCCGTATCCTCCACCGTGAAATAGAAATCACTATCATCGTGGCGCAGTATCAGACGTATAAAGCCTTTTTCCGTGAATTTCGCTGAGTTCTCCAGCATATAGTTCAGCATCAGCAACAGGCTGTCGCCATTGGTATAGAGGCATAAGCCGTCACCCTGTGTCAGGTCTTCAAACTCCACCTTCACCTCCGCCGGGTTGATGGCAGGCATACCCTGTATGGCCCGTCGGCAGATGTCTCTGGCATCGATCTCCTCAATCTTCCCTAACAGGTCCTTGGAGTTCTCATTGGCCAGTTTCAACATTTTATTTACTAACGAGGTGATGTGTTTCGTATTCTCACTGATGGTCGATGCGATATTCTTTCTTTCCTCGGGATCGAAGGCCATCGTATCGTCTGTCAGCACTTGCGTAAAGCCATTGATGATATTCAGCGGGGTACGGATTTCATGGCTGATGCCTCGCATGAACTCTGTCTTCATCATATCAGCAGCCGTCACCCTGCGGTTAGCCTCTACCAGTTCGTGGTTTTTGGCCAGTAAGAGCCTTTGGTATTTGCGTCGGTAGTAATAGCTTCGGATCAAGAGACCGATGATGACCAGTGCCAGCACGACAGCAATAGTCAACACGATATTAGCGCGACGCGTCGTCGACTGTTCTGCCTTCACCAGTCGTAGTTCCTCATCCAGTTTCTCGATATTCTCCGCAATGGTCAGTCCGGTGATCGAGTCTCGGATGTGCATCAGCTTCCGCTGGGTCTTGAAAGCCTCCTCCCCTCGTCCCAGATAGCGGAGCACATCGCACTTCACGATGTATCGGTCTTTCTGGTTGGGCAGCTTACCTGCCGCCTCAAGGGCCTCGTCGCCATGTCCCTCAAGAGTCATCTGGTAGATGTCGAGATAAGGCAAGAACGAACCCGTACTACCCGTTGTGTTCTTCTCTTGGAAGTCTCTGGCCTTCCGCTGGCATGCCCAGAACTGATCATAGTCGTGCAGTTTGAAATAGATCATGGCCTTGAAGGCATGTGCATTCGCCATGTTACGATAGTAACGGTCTGAATCATGATGACGCTCCACCTCCTGTATGTCCATGTCTATCCAGTGCATGGCCTGTTCGAGCTTGGAGTTAATATAGATATGAGCCATACCCAGATAGAGGGTACTCAGACCCGTCGCCTCATATTTGGTACCTTTGATCAGTTCTACGGCCTTCTTGAACTCCGTGATAGCACCGCTCACATTGCCGCAAGCATTATACACCTGTCCCAGCATGTTCGGCGCCAAGAACTGCTCGTCTTTTCCTCCCCTACCCGTCAGCAGGTCTGTCTTCATGGTCTGGGTGATGTGGTAGGCGTCGCTGATGTTCATGTGGTCAAGGGAATAGACGATACCACAGACCCATGCATTATAATAGGAGTCAAGGTCATCTTCTTTATTGGCATGCGCCTGATAAGCCTTAGCTGCCTCATACACATCTCGGGTACTCTCCCCGCCACAGGCATTCCACATAGCTTGCCGCAGACGGATATGCTCTGCTGTGTCCTTGCACGACTCTGTCTGTGCAGGAACAGTGAGCGGCATCAGTAATGCCAGCACCATGATGACGGCTGAAAGCCAAAGGTTATGACGCATAGACATCCTCTTTAAAGGAAATTTTTGTGCAAAAATACAAAAAAAGTCATATAAAGACGAATAATTTACAGTTTTTCACAGCTTTAAATCTTAATCTGTGTTAATCCTGTCCGTAGCTCAGCTTTTTTACGTACTTTTGCAGTCACTAACAACTAAGCGATAATAGCTATATGAAAAAACTCTTAGCACTGTCATTGCTGGCTGCCTGTCTCACTGCGACGGCCCAGACACACGTCATGGACGTGAACACCAAGAAGCTTGGGGCACCCGTACAGCCCACGATGTACGGCATCTTCTTCGAGGATATCAACTACGCCGCCGACGGTGGCCTCTACGCCGAGATGGTGAAGAACCGCTCGTTCGAGTTCCCCCAGCGGCTTATGGGTTGGCGCGCCTTCGGCCAGTACGACGTGAAGGACGATGGCCCCTTCGAGCGCAATCCCCATTATGTACGCCTCAAGTACTCAGGCCACAGCGATAAGTTCACGGGCCTCGAGAACGAGGGATTCTTCGGCATCGCCGTCATGAAGGACTGCAGTTACCGTTTTTCCCTCTGGGCCCGCTGTCCTGAGGGCGGCAAGTCTACACTCGAGGTGAGCTTCGTCGACAACAGCACAATGGGCGAGGACCAGCGCTTCGCTACCGTGAACGTTGAGATTAGCGGCAAGGAGTGGAAGAAGTACACCGCCACACTGAAGTCTCCCCTCACCCAGCCGAAGGGTGCTCTCCGCATCTTCCTCGCTGGCGACAAGGCCACGACCGACGTAGAGCATATCTCCCTCTTCCCCACCGACACGTGGAAGGGCCGTGAGAACGGCATGCGCAAAGACCTGGCACAGGCGCTCTTCGACATGCACCCCGGTGTATTCCGCTTCCCTGGCGGTTGCATCGTAGAGGGTACCGACCTTGAAAGCCGCTACCAGTGGAAGAACAGTGTAGGCCCTGTCGAGAACCGTCCACTGAACGAGAACCGCTGGCACTACACCTTTGGCCACCGTTTCTATCCCGACTACTTCCAGAGCTACGGTCTCGGCTTCTTCGAGTTCTTCCAGCTCTGCGAGGACTTCGGCTCAGAGCCTCTGCCCGTCATTAGCTGTGGTCTCGCCTGTCAGTTCCAGAACCCCGATCCCACGAAGCCCGGTGTCCATGTGCCTGTCGATGCACTCGACAACTATATTCAGGATGCCCTCGACCTCGTGGAGTTTGCCAACGGCCCCGTCGATTCGAAGTGGGGTAAGGTGCGTGCCGACATGGGCCATCCTGAGCCCTTCAACCTGAAGTTCCTCGGCGTGGGCAACGAGCAGTGGGACTATGATGAGCAGCACGGCGGCTTCGGTCCTGTGTTTACCGAGCGTCTGAAGAAGTTCAGCGACGCCATCCGCGCCAAATACCCGCAGTTGAAGCTCATCGGCACCACAGGCCCCAACTCTGAGGGCTGGGACTTCGACCTCCTGCAGCCCCGCATGAAGCAGCTGAAGGTAGACCTCTACGACGAGCACTACTACCGCAACGAGCAGTGGTTCCTCTCCCACGGCCTGCGCTATGACTCTTACGACCGCAAAGGTCCCCGTGTGTTTGCCGGAGAATATGCCTGCCACGGCAAGGGCAAGAAGTGGAATCACTTCTACACCTCACTGCTGGAGGCCGCCCACATGACGGGCATCGAGCGCAATGCCGACATTGTCCACATGGCCACTTATGCCCCACTCTTCGCCCATGTCGAGGGTTGGCAGTGGCGCCCCGACGCTATCTGGTTCGACAACCTGCGCTCGTTCAAGTCCGTCAGCTACTATGTGCAGCAGCTCTTCGCCATGAACAAGGGTTCTAACGTGCTCTCGCTGCTCATGGACAAGCAGCCCGTAGCCGGACAGGAAGGCCAGGACGGTCTCTTCGCCTCTTCGGTCTACGACAGTCAGACGGGAGAAGTCATCGTCAAGGTAGTCAACACCAGCGACCAGCCACAGCCCCTGACCATCAACCTCCAGGGTATGAAGGGTGAGCGCACGGCCACGACCCTGACCCTGCACAGCGACGGCATGGACGACGAGAACACACTCGACCGTCCTGAGAAGATTACCCCGAAGGCCGGCACCCTGGCGTGCAAGGCCGACAAGAAACAGACGGTTATAGAAGACAATCTGCCTGCCATGACCTTCAGAATATATAAGGTGAAGAAATAAAAAAATCCCCTCCAAGTCCGGAGGGGATTTTTTATATACTTTATTTGTCTTATTCGTAGTACTCGATGGTACGGGTCTGCTCCATGGTCTGGCCCATCATCTCTGTGGTACGACTAATCCAATTGCCTTTCTCGTCGAACTTATAGTTCGTAAACGGCGTCTCCATCTGGTTTCCACCCATGTCCATGATATTAGCCTTCGTTGTGCCGTCATCATTAAACGTGCGCTTTGCCTCTATGGCGCCCATGCCCGTAATCATTTTCTGACCAACCACACGGCCGTTCTCCCACTTGTAAGAGATCTCAATCTCGTTACCCATCATCTCCATCTTGGCTGACTGCAGATAGCCGTCGGCATCGTACTTGGCGTCCTTCATGCCCTGCTGCGACATCTTGCCGTCCTGAGAGAAGTTGATCACGATGTCCTGCCCCATCTGATTGCTCTTGATACACTTCACGGCACCCTTGGCTTCATTCAGCTCAACGTCGTGGAACTTTGTCTGTGCCTGCATACCGAAAGACACGGCCAGCATGGCAACCATCATCATTAATTTTTTCATTGTCTGTTGTAATTTTAAGTGATTAATTAAGTTAGAAAACTGTTTCTTAGACGTTTCAACCCCCGAAAGGTTTAATCCCGCCTTTCATTATTTCATTTTCTCAATTTCTCATTCTTTCATTATTTCATTCCTCTCTGCTTCCTCCTGTACTCCCACAACTCCACCGAGTTCACGATGTTCTGCCAGAGCACATAGCAGCCCGCACCCACCGAGGCCACGGGGTTCAGATAGGTGTAGGCCACCCATATCGAGAGGGCCGTATTCTTCTGGAAGAGTGCCTGTCCGCCGTCGATCTCGTCGCCCAGATGCCGGCCGATGAAACGCCCAGTGAGGAAGAGTACGAAACAGAGTATCAGACTCAGCACGGCAATCATCAGCAGCAGTCCAAGGCCCGCGTCGCTGTGAACGATGTTGCGGACGGTGACGCCCGAAGTGACACTCAGTTGCACGGCCCAGAGGTAGAACGACAGGTCGGGGATTGACACGATCCAACGACAGATGCGCTTGGCAAAGTGCTGCATATACCACCCCAAGAGCAGTGGCAGGATGAGCACGTAGGCCAGTTTCTCGAGGATGATGAGGAAGGCACTCCAGAAGTCGAGCTGCGAGCCGCGCTCCAATAGAGGGAACACGGCGGGGATCATCAGGGCCGAGGCAAACGACGAGATCACCACAAAGGCCGTCATCGTGTTGATATTACCGCCGATCTTCGCCGTCACCACAGGCGCTGCCGTCGCAGCAGGACCGATGATGCAGGTGAGTACGCTCTCCCACAGGATCTTCTGCCACAGATTGCCCTCCACACAGAAGATAATCCACACGTTCAGCGCCACGAGCAACAACTGTGCCGCCATCACGCCCACATGCCAGCGGTGAGGCCGCATCTGGTGGAAGTCTATGCGGCAGAACGTGGAGAACAGCGTACAGAACACCATCATCGGGAACACCGTGTCGACCACCTCTCCCAGCGCATCACCCGCAGTATCCAGCTGCGGCACAGCCCAGAAGATGAGATACACCACCGTACCCGTGACAATCGCCACTGGCAGCGTCCAGTCCTTCAGGAATTGCTTCACATTAATCATTTCGGCGTCAAAGTTACAAATAAGTAAGCAAAATACCAAAAAAACTTCTGTTAATTTGGAACTTTCGGAAAATCTCCGTATATTTGCAGCGAATTCACATATCTAAATTGCACAAAACATGAGTACAGTAGCATTAACAGGATTACTTGAATACCTCTACAACACACTCTCACCAAGCAATATGCGCTGGGTGGGTGAACATCTTATAGAGTACTCCAAGAAAAATGAAAGTGAACAGCTGCGTCCATATACTATGCAGGAAATAGACGACATGCTCGATGAGGCTGAGGCTGCATTTGAGGCAGGCGACTACCTGACTAACGATGAAGTATTTCATCACAAAGAAGCCGTCACCCTATGACGACATATTGGCACAAGCGAGCAGCCGCCCAACTGCATGAGGTAGAGGACTATGTTCTGCGCGATTTCGGAGAACGCGTCCGACAAGAATTTATGGACGAAGTGGAGCAGGCTGTCCTTTCTCTATCCGACATGCCAACAAGGGGAAAGCTGGATCCCCTCTTCTCTCACCGTAAAGAGGCCTATCGAAGTATCATTGTCCGCAGACTCAATAAGATTGTCTACTACGTCAAAGGCAATACGCTTCACATTGCAGCTTTTTGGGACACTCGACGTGAACCAAAGAACCAAGCAAACCTGACGAAGTAAACTCAATCGCACAAAATAATGTATAACCCTCAAAACAAACCGCTTATGGTAACATAGCAAAGATAAGAAAATAGAAATACGTTGAAGCGTCCGCTGAATCTTGTTTCGGACAATTGGGGAATTGGAAGAAATGCACAAGAGTAAAGTAGATGGTTCACGCCATCGGGCGTGAGCTTTTACTCGTTGAAGTGCATTAGGTTATCCCCAATACCTCCGAAACGTAAGCGAAGTAAATTGCTCACGTTTTCTTTATGTGTCTATCCAAATTTGAAATAATAAACTAAAACGCAAAACGAATATGAAAACAAAGTTATTATTAATCCTGGTCGTGCTCCTGATGTGCAGCATGAGTAATTTTGCACAAGTTGATAAGGTGAGGAACTCTTGCTATGTCCAGTGGAACCCATCGTCGTACGTTCCAAAAGATGGGAAATCTCAATCATTCACAGGACTAACTATTGGATATAATCGTTGAATCAATATTGTATCAAAAGTACCATTATATGTCGTAATCGGCGGGGCTTTACAGTACTCTTTCAGTTCTGAAGAAAAAAATTTTACGGCTGAATTTCTTCCAAATACAAAAAAAGGAGATGAGAAAATTTCACTATTATCTGTAAAAATACCACTAAGCATCTCATATAAACATCCGATTCCAAACTCAAATACTTACATAGCCCCTTATGCGGGCTTCGTCTTGAGGGGGAATCTGGTGGGAAAGCAAAGGTTTGAATACACAGATGAGGCGAAAAGATATTTAAATGAGTATTCTCATTCTCTGTGGCAGCCAGAAGATTATAATACGAATTTATTTAGCAAAGACGAAATGGGGAATGACGAAGTATGGAAAAGAATTCAGTTTGGCTGGGAAGTCGGTTTGAGTGTGTATTTTGCTAATTCACTGTATTGTGGTGCATCATACGGAACAGACTTTTCTGAAATTACCCAAGATGTCAAAATTCACACAGTATCTGTTACACTAGGCTATACTTTTTGATTCGTGCGAGATATGATCTCTGGCGGATTCCTCTGGCGCGGGTCGAACAGGAATGAAATCGTCTCGTCAAATTCTGCTATGGACTGAGGGAGATTTGGATTGTCTCTTCTGGAGATAATATCCGGGAAATTCATAATTCCCGTCCATTTTTCCCTCGGCTGACTTCCCAAAAAGTAATCACGGCGCTCGTAGATGTTTTTTCGCCAGCTCTATTCCTTGGCATATCGTGATGACGGTCCTTGTTTATTAATATCTTTCTTTCAGCCGAGGCGTAATTGGCTGAGAGTCAGAGGATACTGCTGAAGGAAAACTCGAAGTCAGAATGGCAGAGGCAACCTACGACTAACCCAGACGCAGAATAGCTGATGTGCGACTAAGCGGTGGATAAAGCAAGACGAAACATCAAGTAACGGATTGTTTGACCTTGGTCAAACAATTGACTGACGGCCGTCAAACGATCGTTTGACCAAGGTCAAACAATGACAACCTTGGCGGTAAAGGCCTTTCAGAAGGCTTTAAAATCAGGGAAAACGAATCGTTGAGGGCAAGACGGAATTCTGCATGAGTCGGGAGAAGCCTTGAGACCTTGAGGCTTCGGCTATTGCTGCAGAGATGCGCTGACGAGTTTTTCCTTTCAGCTGAAAACGCTCAGTATAAGCAAGTTGCGCCTCGACTGAAAGGACAAGTCAACTATTGATGATAGCATCTTGGCTCGAAAAAATCCAAATATATTTGGTATTTTGCTCACTTATTAGTAACTTTGACCTTCGGTCGAAGATAGGATGCATCTCGGAAATGAAAGAAAAATTGTCTTTTTCTTTGCATTTCGCTCGATTTTCACTACCTTTGCACCCAATTATGAGCGTAACGGAACTAATCCATCAAGATAAGACGGCGAGGCGGTTCTCGTTTGAGGTGCTGCCGCCGCTGAAAGGGACGGGCACGGACAGGCTGTTTGCCGACATCGACAAACTGCGGGAGTTCGACCCTGCCTACATCAACATCACCACCCACCACTCGGAGTTCGTGTACCGCGAACTGGCGAACGGACAGTTTGAGCGGCAGCGCATCCGCCGCCGCCCAGGCACGGTGGCCATCGCCGCTGCCATCCAGCAGCGCTACAACATCCCTGTGCAGCCCCACGTGATCTGCAGCGGCGCCACCATCGAGGACATCGAGTACGAACTGCTCGACCTGCAGTTCCTCGGCATCAGCGACCTGTTACTGCTGCGCGGCGACAAGGCGAAGGAGGACAGCCGCTTCGTGCCGACGCCTGGCGGTCACAGTCACACGACAGACCTGATCCGACAGGTGAAGCGCTTCAACGAGGGCTTCTTTGCCGACGGCACCCCCATCAAGAACCCCGGCAGGGCGTTCGACTACGGGGTGGCCTGCTATCCCGAGAAGCACGAGGAGGCGCCAAATTTGGAGATGGATATGGAGTACCTGAAGGAGAAACAGGAACTGGGGGCGCAGTACGCCGTGACCCAACTGTTCTTCGACAACCAGAAATACTTCGAGTTCGTCGAGAAGGCGCGAGGCATGGGCATCACCATCCCCCTCATCCCCGGCATCAAGCCCTTTGCGAAACTCTCGCAACTGACTGTGGTGCCGAAGACCTTCCATTGCGACATTCCCGAGGCGCTGGCCAAGGAGATCGTGAAGTGCAAGAGCGACGAGGATGCCCGTCAGCTGGGCATCGAGTGGACTACGGAGCAGTGCCGCGAGCTCTACCAGCACGGGGTGCAGAACATTCATTTCTACACGGTCTCGGCCGTCGACAGCGTCGCAGCCGTCGCAAAGAAATTATTATGAATTGGAGTGAGGTGATAGGACAACAAGAGGCCAAGGAGCGGCTGATGCAGATGGTGAGAGAAGACCGTCTGCCCCACGCCATGATGCTCTGCGGACCCTTGGGCACTGGCAAGATGGCGCTGGCAATCGCCTTCGCCTGCCAACTGCTCGATGACGGCAAGCAGTCGTCGAGGGCCATGCTCGACAAGTTGGAGCACCCCGACCTGCACTTCACCTACCCCACCATCAAGCTGCCGTCGATGAAGAGCGACTATAAGCCCGTGAGCGACGACTTCGCCAAGGAGTGGCACGAGCTGGTGATGCAAGGGCCCTACTTCACCATGGAGCAATGGATGGAGGCTATGGGCGGCGAGAATCAGCAGGCCATCATCACCGCCGGCGAAAGCGACGACCTTGTCAGGAAGCTGTCACTCAAGTCAAGCCAAGGCGGCTATAAGGTGAGCATCGTCTGGCTACCAGAGCGCATGAACATCGAGTGCGCCAACAAACTGCTGAAGCTCATCGAGGAACCGCCCCAGCAGACCGTGTTCATCATGGTCTCGGAGGAGCCCGAGAAACTGTTGGAGACCATTCGCAGCCGTGTGCAGCGCATCGATATCAAGAAGACCGATACCGAGGACATCCGACAGGCGCTCATCGAGCGCAGGGGAATCGACGAGGAGAACGCACGTCGCATCAGCCGTCTGGCCAATGGCAACTGGCTGGCTGCCGTCGAGGAGCTACAGGCCGACTCGGAGCGGGGACTCTTCCTCGACATGTACAAGTCGCTGATGCGACTGGCCTACCAGCGGAAGATTAAGGACCTGCGCAAGTGGAGCGAGCAGATGGCGGCCATGGGACGAGAGAAGCAGAAGCGCTGGCTCACCTACTTCCTCCGCATGACGCGGGAGAACTTCATGTATAACTTCCAGGAGGAAGACCTGAACTACATGACTTCGGAGGAGGAGGCTTTCGCCAGCAACTTCGCCCGCTTCGTGAACGAGGGCAATGTCATGCCTATCAGCGACCTGGCCAACCTGGCCATCCGCGACATCGGACAGAACGCCAACGCGAAGATCGTGTTCTTCGACCTCGCCCTACAAATGATTGTGTTGCTGTTGCAGAAATGAGAAGTGAGATATTAGAAATACAATATAAATGGAGAAGACTAAAGAACTACCAGTGAAAGTGGGCTGCGACAGAGGTCTGTGCCATCAGGCCGTAGGCCGACAGGACAGGCAACTGAACACCTATGACTGGCTGGCCGACGTGCCGGGCAACGTAGATACGACCGACCTCGTGGAGGTGCAGTTCAAACATACCCGTAAGGGATACTACCACAACGTGAACAAACTCGACCTGAAGAAGGGCGACGTGGTGGCCGTCGAGGCCAGCCCAGGCCACGATATCGGTGTCGTCACCCTCACAGGCCGCCTCGTAAAGCTACAGCTGAAGAAGGCCAACCTGAAGTCGACCGACGATATCAAACGCATCTATCGCATCGCCCGTCCGACAGACATGGACAAGTTCCGTGAGGCCAAGGCCCGCGAACATGCTACGATGATCGAGAGCCGAAAGATTGCCAAGGGTCTCGGACTGGACATGAAGATTGGCGACGTGGAGTATCAGGGTGATGGCAACAAAGCCATCTTCTACTATATCGCCGACGGCCGAGTGGACTTCCGCCAGCTGATCAAAGACCTGGCCGCCGCCTTCCACGTGAGGATCGAGATGAAACAGATCGGCGCCCGTCAGGAAGCAGGCCGTATCGGAGGAACGGGTCCCTGTGGCCGTGAGCTCTGCTGTGCCACGTGGATGAAGAACTTCGTCTCGGTGAGCACCAGTGCCGCCCGCTTCCAGGACATCTCGCTCAATCCCCAGAAGCTGGCTGGCATGTGCGCCAAGCTGAAGTGCTGCCTGAACTACGAGGTCGACGACTATATCGAAGCCGGCAAGCGGATGCCTGGCCGCGAGACGGTGTTACAGACACAAGACGGCGACTACCATCTCTTCAAGTCAGACATCTTAGCAGGACTTGTGACCTACTCTACAGACAAGAATATCGCCGCCAACCTCCAGACTATCACGGCAGCCCATGCCCGTGAGGTGATCGAGATGAACCGCCGGGGCGAGAAGCCGCTGACACTCTCAGAGGAGGAAGAGGGCAACAAGTCCGTAGAGAAGCCCCACAACGTAGACTTGGCTGGCGGTGACATCAGTCGCTTCGACAAGGCCAAGAAGAAAAAGAAGAAAAAGAAGTCGGGCAATCGCCAAAACGATACTCGTAACACAGAAAGTCACGACGAGAGCCATGCAGAATAAGCCGTTTGTCATTGTCGGCCTGCTCGCTTTGCTCACCCTCTGTGGCTGCCAACAGCAGGTCGCCTACCATCAGTTCAGACATATCTATGAACCGGGATGGGACAAGACCGACACATTGCATTTCGACATCAAGCCTCTGTCTGAAGACGGTGCCTACCGTCTCGATGCCGAGTTGCGCACCGACAAAGACTATCCCTTCCAGCAACTGACCATCCAGATCGAGCAGACGGTCTATCCCTCAAAGGAGAGGCATCACGATGTGATCGCCTGCAATCTTGTGAGTGAGGAGGGTGTCATCGGTGGCGACGGCATCAGCTATTTCCAATATCAGTTCCATGTACGTGACTTCGACCTGCACCAAGGAGACTCCATACACATCAGCCTGACACACAACATGAAGCGTGAGATCATGCCTGGAGTGACTGACGTGGGGGTACGCTTGTCACGTCCGCACTAAATTCCTGCCAGCGTCGATACGGAGGAAGATAAACAAGAGTAAGGTAAAGCCCCATAACGACGAGCCGCCATAACTGAAGAACGGCAGCGGTATACCGATCACCGGCGTCAGGCCCAGCACCATGCCGACATTGATGAACACGTGGAACAGGAAGATGCTCAACACACAATAGCCATAGATGCGCCCAAAGGCATGAGGTTGTCGCTCCGCCAGTTGGATCAACCGCAGGATGAGTGCCAGGAACAGCCCCAGCACGCCAGCAGAACCTAAGAATCCTTCCTCCTCGCCAACAGTACAGAAGATGAAGTCCGTATCCTGCTCAGGTACAAACTTCAGCTTTGTCTGGGTACCATTCAGGAAGCCCTTGCCTCTCAGGCCACCAGAGCCGATGGCTATCTCACTCTGATGCACGTTATAGCCAGCACCCTTCAGGTCTTCCTCCAGTCCCAACAACACGTTGATACGTACCCGCTGATGGGGCTGCATCATGTTGTTGAGTACATAGTCGGCACCACTATAGAACACCAGCGATCCCAGGGCGAAGGCCGCTATCCACAGGTAGTTACGAATGCGCGTAGACAACCACAACCAGACAAGATAGCCGATCAACACCCCGCAGGCGACCACCATGACCGTTGTGATGTCGAAGGGGATGACATAGAGCGAGACCAACAACAGCAACAATGAGGATCCGACGCTGCCCGCCAGGAACTGGAATGCCCGCTGCCGGTCCTTACAATAAACCCACACCATGATAGAAGAGAACAACATGATCATCAGCAGGACAGAGAAGCGTCCTACTGAGGTCGGCGTGTACCATATCATCACGTCGGCATAACGGATGCCAACGACAAAATACACCACCATCGCCACGCCCGTCAGCAGCACGCTGCCTGGCATACCCTCCCGATAAAGCATCAGGAAGAAAGAAAGATAAACCAGAGCCGAGCCCGTCTCATGCTGGAGGACGATAAATATCATCGGCACAAAGATAATGACGAGTGCAGCTGCAAAGTGCTTCCACTTGTGGATATCGTAGCCGTAGATACTCATAAGCTTCGCCAAGGCGAGGGCCGTAGCGAACTTCGCGAACTCAGCCGGCTGTAGGCGTAACGGCCCTAACACAAGCCATGATCGGGAGCCTTTGATAGAGTGCGGATTGAAGATCGTACCGAAGAGCAACACGAGCAGCACGCCGAAGATGATAAATGCAAACATCTCATAGTAACGGTCGTCGGTCATCAGCAACACAAAGCCCAGCACGATGGAAGTGCCTATCCAGATAATCTGCATGCCCGAGCGAGTGTCGAGACTGAAGATGTCCGTTTCGGCGTATGAGTAGCTGGCCCCACAGACACTCATCCACCCTAAAGTGAGTAATCCTAAGTAGATCAGGATTGTCCACCAGTCCAGTGAGCGCAGCACGCCTTTATGTTGTCTATCTGTCGGATGTGCCATAATTGATTCTCTTTTCCTGTATTGACTGAGCCCTTGCCTCCGAAGCCTCCGAGAGCTTGCCCTTGAGATACTGCTCCATAATCAGACCGCCGATGGGCACACCATAAGTAGCACCCCATCCACCATTCTCGACATACACCGCCACGGCAATCTTCGGCTCATCCATCGGAGCAAAGCCCATAAACACCGAGTGGTCGTGACCTTTGTTCTGGGCCGTACCCGTCTTGCCACAGGCCATGAAATCATACTTCGCCAGCTCATGACAAGTGCCGCCAAGAGCTGAGGACCGCATGCCCTGCACCACATAGTCGTAGGCCTCGCGGGTAGCCTTAGTATAATGTTTGCGTGTATAAGTGGTGTCAAGCGGCTCGCCCTCCACCTTCTTCACCACATGGGGTACGTAGTAGTAGCCACGGTTGGCGATGGTTGCCCCGAGGTTCGCAATCTGCAAGGGCGTAGCATTCACCTCGCCCTGTCCGATGGCGATGGAGATGACCGTCAACCCATTCCATGAGCCCTTATACGCCTTGTCATAGAACTGTGCATTAGGGATCATGCCACGCTTCTCACCCGGTAAGTCGATACCCAGCGGATAACCGAAACCCATGCTGACCATATAGTCACGCCAGGTGTTCATCGCATTCTGGACGGTACCATACTTCGAGATATTCGTGTTGATCATGTGGTAGAGTCCCCAACAGAAATAGCCGTTACACGACGTGCTGAGTGCCGGCACCAGTGGCAGTGGTGCCCCATGACCGTGACAGCCCACACGCAAGCCCCGGAACACGAAGCCATGACTGCAAGGATACATCGTCGAAGGCGTGATGACACCCTCGGTCATGAACGTCAGACCTTGGGTTGTCTTAAAGGTCGATCCTGGTGGATACTGACCCATGATACTACGGTTCAGTAAGGGCTTCCACACATCCTGTGCCAACATACGGTGGTTCTTCGAGCGTTGGCGCCCTACCATCATACGGGGATCATACGACGGTGACGACACCATACAAAGCACCTCGCCCGTCGATGGCTCGATGGCAACAATGCTGCCGATCTTGCCCTCCATGAGCCGTTCACCCAGCATCTGCAGTTCTGCATCGATGCCGAGTGTCAGGTTCTTGCCCGGCTTGGCACGATGATCGAGTTCACCGTTCCTATACCGTCCCTGTACCCGGCCGTGAGCATCACGCAGCAGAATCTGAATACCTTTCTCGCCGCGTAACTGGGTCTCGTACTTCCGTTCCACGCCCAACTTGCCGATATAGTCGCCGGGCTGATAGTAGTCGTCCGCCTCTATGTCGGCTGGCGACACCTCTGCCACGTCGCCCAGCAGGTGGGCAGCCATGTTATACGTATACTGACGGACGGTGCGCTTCTGCACATAGAAGCCGGGGAAACGGAACATTTTCTCCTGGAACACGCTGAAATCCTTGTCGCTGAGCTGACTCATGAACAGCTGCTGTGTATAGGGAGAATAGCCGGGATTGCGGTTGCGGTCCTTCATCGTGGACATGCGACGGTCGAACTCGTCACGGGTGATGCCAAGGGTCTGACAGAACTCCAGCGTGTCGAGACGGTCACGCATCTCGTTCATCACCACCATGATGTCGTACGACGGTTGGTTGAACACCAGCAACTTGCCTTTGCGGTCGAGCATGTTGCCACGCGAAGGATACTCGATTTTCTTCAGGAAGGCGTTCGAGTCGGCGCTTTTCTTATAGTCGTCGCTCGTAATCTGGAGCATGAACAGACGAATGATATAGATGATCACGATGGCCGTAGCCACCCCTCCAATCACAAAACGCCTATATGTCAGATCGTACTTCTTCACCCCATCCCCCTTTCAGCGCTTCATTTAGAGCGCACACTCTCTATAGCCAGCATCAGCACCAGCGTCAGGGCCGTGCTACAGATGGTACGCAGGAGCCACAGTTGCCAGTCGAAGAAATTGAAAGCTTCCAATATAAAGAACACCAGACAGTAGAACAGCGTCAGTATACCACTCAGCATACTGAACTTCCCCCACCCTAACGTGGCAGCAGACACCTCGAGGTTCTCTGCTGAATCACGGGGAATGAAGAGCTCCACCAGATATGTCTGCAGCATGCCGATAAGCGTCAGGGAGCCTGCTGCCAGTCCGGGGGTGTTCGAGAAAATGTCGATGAGCAGTCCGAGAAAGAAACACCAGACAAGCACTTCGCCCTTCTCTGTGTTACGTTGGAAGGTGATGGCGAAGTAGACATACAATAGTGGCGTGGCCACATTCAGCAGCCACACGTGGTTCAGCACCAGCACCTGTACTAAGAGCAGCACCACAAACATCACCAATCTGTTCACTAACCGCGTCATATCACCTCTCACCACTAATCTTGTTTATTGAATCCCTGGCAGCCTGTAACAGCGAGGCCCGCTCGGCAATGCTCTTGTCGCTAATCACCACGACGTCGCGCAGACTCATGAAATCCGTGCTCAGACGGATCTTCAGCTTGTACGACAGGCCATCACGCGAGTTATAAACCTGTTCTATCTTTCCCACTGACACCCCCGAGGGGAATATCGACGAGAAGCCACTGGTGACCACCCACTCGCCCAACTTGAACTTCGCATGGCGAGGCACATCCTCCACATACGCTACCGCAGGGTCGCCGCCATACCAGTGCAGATAGCCGAAATAACCCCTGTTACGGATGGCACAGCTGATGCGCGACGACGAGGCGTTTAGCACGGGAATCACCACCGAATAATGGTCGGACACAAGATAGACCACACCCACGACGCCATTGCCACAGGCCACACCCATATCCACCTCCACGCCGTCGGCACGGCCTTTGTCGATGGTGATCAGATTCTCCTTGCTATCAAGCGAGTTGTCTACCACCTTCGCAGGAATCAGGTCATACTGACTCAGGAACTTCATCTCATTACGCTCCAACACGGTTGAGTCGTGTGTCAACTCCGTATAACGGCGCTTCAGCATGTCCACATGCTGTTCCAGCAGAAGATTACGCCTTGTCAGCTGCTCGTTGGCCTGCGACAGGGTGAAGAACTTCGTCGCCTCGCTCGTCCACTCATACACCTTACCCGTCACGACGTTGGCAGATGTGAACCATACGCTTCCCTGATAGTTGTTGTACTGAAACAACAGAAAACCACTGACCACTTCCAAAAACACGAAAAGTAGCCAGTGATAGTAATCTTTCAGGAAATCCAGCAGGTTCCTCATTTAGCGCATCAGGAAGTTGAATCGGTCGAGATTCTTAAGGGCGACGCCTGCACCCTTTGCCACACTGTGGAGGGGATCCTCAGGCACGTGGAAGGGGATGTGCATCTTATCCGTCAAACGCTTGTCAAGGCCGCGCAGCAGGGCACCGCCACCTGCCAGATAGATACCATTCTGCACAATGTCAGCATAGAGCTCTGGAGGCGTGTTCTCCAAGGCGGAGAGGACGGCGTTCTCAATCTTCGACACGGTCTTATCCAGACAGTGGGCAATCTCCTGATAACATACAGGCACCTCCATCGGCAGGGCTGTGATACGGTTCGGGCCATGCACCACGAAGTCCTCGGGAGCCTCGTCGCCTAAGTCTGTCAGCGCCGAGCCCACATTGATCTTAATACGCTCGGCCATACGCTCACTCACCTTCACGTTGTGCTGACGGTACATATACTCCTGAATGTCAGCCGTCAGGTCGTCACCGGCCGTACGGATGGAGTTATTCGACACGATACCACCGAGTGAGATCACGGCAATCTCAGTAGAACCACCACCGATATCCACGATCATGTTACCCTCCGGCGCCTCCACGTCGATACCAATACCAATGGCAGCAGCCATAGGCTCGAAAATCAGATACACGTCACGGCCGTCAGCATGCTCTGCTGAGTCACGCACGGCACGCAGCTCTACCTCCGTAGAACCAGAAGGCACGCCAATCACCATCCGCAGGGAGGGCGAGAACAGGCGGCTGCCCGAGTGTACCATCTTGATCAGTCCGCGCATCATCTGCTCACAGGCAGAGAAGTCGGCAATCACACCGTCTCTCAGCGGACGGATGGTACGGATGTTATCGTGCGTCTTCTCATACATCATCTTCGCCTCGTTACCTACGGCGATCATCTTGTCGGTGCGACGATCCAGCGCCACTACCGAAGGCTCATCCACCACAATCTTGTCATCGCTGATAATGATGGTGTTGGCTGTTCCCAGGTCCATTGCTATCTCCTGGACAAAACTAAAAAATCCCATACTATAACTTTGAACTAAATAATATTCCTTCTTAAAACTAATTCCCGTAATAACTCGTAATTATGGTCAATTATGGCAATTCGTTTCCTTTATATTCATTGATGGTCAACGATGGCCATTCGTCTCCTTTTTACTTCTCAAACCACGAGTGGATGGCGGTATCATAGTGTGAACTCACGCCGAAGGCACGGGTAGCAAACATGCGGCGCTGCTCCTTCGTAGTCTCTGCGCCCTGCTTCTGCAGGATGTCCAACAAGACACCATACTCAGCCTTCGAAGGCACGATCACCACATCGTTGAAGTTTTTCGCGCCGGCACGAATCAGCGAGATGCCGCCGATATCAATTTTCTCAATGATATCCTCCTCAGAGGCACCGCTGGCAACAGTCTGCTCGAAAGGATACAGGTCGACGATTACGAGGTCGATCTCCGGGATCTCATACTGAGCCATCTGCTCACGGTCACCCTCATTCTCACGACGACCCAGGATACCTCCGAACACCTTCGGATGCAGCGTCTTCACACGACCACCGAGGATAGAGGGATAGGTCGTCACATCCTCCACTTTCTGGCACTCGTAGCCTAACGACTCAATAAACTTCTGAGTTCCTCCTGTAGAGAGGAACTTCACACCCTCCTCGTTCAACTTCTTGAGGAGCTCGTCAAGTCCGTCCTTGTGGAATACCGACACCAAGGCGGTCTTAATCTTCTTTGTTTCAGCCATTTCTTTTCTTATAACGTTATAATAATGTGCAAATAGGCTGCAAAGTTACAAAAAGAAAACGGATTAACCTCTATTTTCTTTCCGAAAATTCAGGTTAATCCTTGTTAAAATATCATAGGTCAATTTTCAATCCCACGCTAAGTGTGAGATTTTCAGATGAGCGTCATGCCGAGGGCCTTGCACTCACGGCGCATGTCGTCGGGCCAGATGGAAGCCTGGATCTCGCCGATGTGGCCCTTGTGGAGCAGCACCATGCAGAGACGGCTCTGGCCAATACCGCCACCGATGGAGAGGGGCAGACGGTCGTTAAGTAACTGCTGGTGGAAGTAGAGCTGTTCACGCTCCTCCTTACCCTCGATCTTCAGCTGGCGCAGCAGGCTCTCCTTGTCAACACGGATACCCATCGACGAGAGTTCGAAGCTGCGGCCCAGGGTGGGATACCAGATGAGGATATCGCCATTAAGTCCCTGACGACCGTTCTCGGCTGTGGTCGACCAGTCATCATAGTCTGGCGCACGCCCGTCGTGCTTCTCGCCATTGGACAATTTTCCACCTATACCTATTATAAATACGGCTCCATAGGCCTCGCAGATGGCATCCTCGCGCTCCTTTGGTGTCTTGTCGGGATACATCTTCAACAGCTCCTCGGCATGGATGAAGTGGATCTTCTCTGGCAGGAAGGGCTTCAGCTGGGGATAGGTCTCACAGGTGAGATACTCCGTACGGCGGATGGCGGCATAGATGCGCTCCACGATGTTCTTCAGGAATGCCACCGTACGGTCTTCACGACGGATGACGGCCTCCCAGTCCCACTGGTCGACATAAAGCGAATGGAGATTGTCAAGTTCCTCGTCGGCGCGGATGGCGTTCATATCGGTGTAGATGCCGTAGCCCGGTTCTATCTGATACTCTGCCAACGACAGGCGCTTCCACTTGGCCAGCGAATGTACCACCTCGGCCTGTGCGTCGCCCAAGTCCTTGATGGGGAAGGTGACAGCACGTTCCACACCGTTCAGGTCGTCGTTGATACCCAGTCCCTTGAGAACGAACAACGGAGCCGTGACGCGACGCAGACGGAGCTCGGTAGAGAGGTTCTGCTGAAAGAAATCCTTAATCAGTTTAATACCCTGCTCGGTCTGCTTTGTATCGAGCAGGGCCTCATAGTTCAGGGGTTTGATGACTTGTCCCATGTTGATATATACTATATTTGACGATATACTATTAAAAGTTTTGCCTGCAAAGGTATGACAATTATCACACATTTGCAAGCAAAACGAGAAATATTTTTGCAAAATGAAAGAAATTCTTGATTTCTGCTAACATTTTGATCAGAACCGGCGTCCGCCACCGAAACCGCCACCGCCGAAGCCACCGCCTCCGCCACGGGGACCGCCTCCGAAACCGCCACGCTGCCCTCCACGGCCGCCACGCTGACCACCGGGACCGCCAGGGCCACCAGGACCACCAAAGGCGCCACGGCCTCCGAAGAGGTTCAGACGATAGATTACGTGGACCATACCATAACTCGCGATGGCGTTATATTCCGTATCGGTACGCGAGAGAGCGGTGATGGCACGACTAAAGGTAGACTGCTCGTGAAGGATGTCGTAGAGTTGGAGTGAGATGGTCAGGGCATTACCTTTGAGGAAACTCTGCGACACCTGGGCATTCCAGATCAGTTCATTGGTGTTCATTGAATTATCAGCATAACCACGACGGCTCTGCATGTTCAGGTTGGTGGTGAGCGCCGTACCCCAGGGAGCGGTGACACCTACCATACCACCATAAGAGAACTGCCAAGTGTCGAGGTTGTTGTTGGGCTGCAACTCGCTGCGCGAGTGGTTATAGTTCAGCGAACCGTTGAGCTCTACCTCGAGCCAGTCGTTACGATAGCTGGCTGCCAGACGCTCGCCGATGCCGAGACTGTTGGTGACACTCTTCTGGGAGTCACTGATATTATCGATGCTGACGAAGCCGACATTATGGTTGTAGCTCAAGTTGGTAAATGTGTTGACGTTGAAGAAAGCGGCGGAGTCAACGGCAGTATTGAACATAAAGCCAAGGTTACCGTTCCAGTTGCCGTTGATGTTCTCTGGTCGAGTGATTGTTCCACCTGTATCGGAGTTGTAGGTAGTCTTGTTCGACACAGAGTTGCTTGTTGTCGAGAAGTTCACGAAGGTCATCACGGCACGCTGATGTTTCTGGAAGTAGTCGTTGTAGAAGAGCTGGAAGTTCTGCGTGAACGACGGCTTCAGACCCGGATTACCACGGGTGATACGTAACGGGTTACTATCATCAACGATGTCGAGCAGATCGCTCATCGAGGGCTGCTGAGTACGACCGCGATAGGTAAAGCGCAACTGTCCGGTGGCCGACTTCTTCCAACGGAAGTCAAGCGTCGGGGTGATGTTCGTCACCGTACGCGTCGTGTCGGCATGGACACCCTGATAGTCCTGAATGAAATGTGACTTCTGTGGTAGCACTTGGACACCGACGTTGAAGTTGTAGGACTTGCGGACGATACGCAGCATTACCTCGGCAGTATGGTTGTAGTTCTTGTACTCCGACATACGACTCAGGTTCCTGTCCTCATAGCTCTCCAGGGGGTTGGAGAGTCGTCCTAAATAGGCATCCCAATTACGATACATGGGGATGATGTCGCTGTAGTCGACGTCCAAAAGACTATAGGTAGCACGGTCGCTCTTGGTATAGCTGTAGTTATAGCGATAGCTGAACTGCAAGTACACCTGCCGCATAATAGGTTCGCTGTAGGTGATGCGGGCACTGTAGCTCCAGTTGTCCTGTGGCGTCAGATTATAGCGATTGGTGACCGTTGTATCTAATGGTGTAAAATAATAAATGTAACTGTTCGACATCGACTTGCTGGTGCCCTCGCTCCAGTTACCATTCAACTGTACCGTGATATTACGGCCTGAGTTGTTCAGACGACGGTTATACTGCAACATACCACCCACACTTTTCGAGTCGCTATAGCTGATGCCGTCCTGAATACTGTAGTTCTTCAGAATAGACTGAAGCTGATTGTAGTTTGTGAAGGGATCGGTGGTATGGTCGAAGGGATTCTCTGTAAAGGTGGCATCCCAACTATTGTTCTCTCCGTCGCTGGAGTTATAGCGGGCATTAGGACGGAACATGATGTTCGTCATCGAGTCAGGCTGCCACTCCAAGCGCATCTGGGCATTCCACTGGTTCGAGCGGGAGAAGTTCTGGCTGAGACGATTGCCAAACGATGAGGTCTCACCGCTGAAGAAATTCTCCGAGGAGCTCTTCGAATAGGTATCGCCATCGCTGTGGTTCCAGCGCACACTACCATCGATCTTCAGTTTGTCTTTCTTCTCGTAGTTCAGGTTCAGACCTGCCATCTTATTGGCTGTCAGGCCCTGACGCCCTCCACCGAAGCGGCCACCGCCACCACCGCCGGGGAAGCCCATGTCGTTGGTATTGTTGGCATTGGTCATGAGGAACACCTTCATGTCGTCTTTCATCACGCCACCGAAGATGCGACCTGCATAGCGGTTCTTGGTACCTGCGGCGAGGTCGGCATTGGCCATGACACCCTTATTCATGCCAGCCTTGATACCGAAGTCGAGCACCGTTTCCTCCTCACCGTCCTCGATTCCTGACACACGAGCCAGATCGCTCTGTTGGTCGTAGGCCTTGATGCGGTCGATGATGTTCGTAGGCAGGTTCTTCATGGCTGTCTTCGTGTCACCCGTCATGAACTCCTTTCCGTCGACGAGGATCTTCTTCACCTGCTTGCCATTGATTTTGATAGTTCCGTCGTCGCTGACCTCTGCACCGGGCAGACGGCGAACCAGTTCCTCGGCCACCGATCCCTCCGGGGTACGGAAGGCATTGGCATTATATACAAAGGTATCGGCCTTGAGGGTCACCTTCTGGGCACGGGCCGTGACGGTGGCACCTTTCAGCATGATGGCGTCGGGCTCGAGCTTGATGGTGCCTGCACTATAGTCCTTGCCATCCTTCAGGGTAATCTTCTTGGTGTAGGTCTTGAAGCCCACATAGGTAATCTGGAGGGTGTACGACCCTTCCTCTGGAGCCTTGATAGTAAAGCCGCCGTTGGTGTTGGTAACGGCATTGGCAACAACCTTTTCACCTTTTAGCAGGGCTGCGGTAGCCTGAATAACGGCTTCCTGCGTATCCTGCTCTACTACTGTACCTCTCACTGTTCGCTGTGCGAATGAAGCGACTGTCACCATCAGGGCAACAATCAATAATCCAATTTTTTGCATTGATAGTTGTGAATTTATGACTCTTTGACGCATTAAACGGGGAAAAGTTTAATAGAAAGTAAAAATTTTCGCATTTCTCCTTGCCATTAGGAAAATTTTTCGTACCTTTGCACCATCAACAACAAACTGAGCAACCATAAGAAATACAAAATGAACCCGCAAAAGGTAGTTATTTCCCAAAATCTGGCAGAGGAACTTACTGCTGCCATAGCTGAGTGTGAGCACGACCGTACCTTTATCCTCGTCGATGAGACGACAGAGCGTTGCTGTCTGCCCGTAGTCGGCGGATTCGACAGTCTCCGGGGTGCTCAGACAATCGTTATCGGCGCCACCGACACCCACAAGACGCTGGAGTCGTTGGCTCATGTATGGGAGGCCTTAGGTGAGGGAGGTGCCACCCGCCACTCCTTATTAATAAATATAGGTGGTGGCATGGTGACCGACTTAGGAGGCTTCGCCGCCTCCACCTTCAAGCGGGGCATCAACTACATCAACATCCCCACCACCCTGCTCTCGATGGTCGATGCCAGCGTGGGCGGCAAGACGGGTATCAACTTCCGGGGACTGAAAAACGAGGTGGGTGTATTCAGCAACGCCAGCACCGTGATCCTCGACACCGTGTTTCTGAAGACCCTTGACGCAGAGAACATCTGTTCCGGCTACGCCGAGATGTTGAAGCACGGACTCATCTCCGACGAGACCACCTGGGCAGAACTTCTGAACTTTGATATCGAACAGCCAGACTTCTTACATTTACAGTCAATGCTGGAGAAGAGTGTGGCCGTGAAACAGCGCATCGTCACCGAAGACCCGCTGGAGCAAGGCATCCGCAAGGCGCTGAACCTCGGGCATACCATCGGCCATGCCTTCGAATCCTTTGCCCTCAACAGAAAACCCGTCCTACACGGCTATGCCGTAGCCTGGGGACTAATCAGCGAACTGTATCTCAGCACCATCAAGACAGGCTTCCCCTCAGACAAGATGCACCAGACGGTGAGCTTCATTAAGGAACACTATGGGAAGATGACCATCACCTGCGACGACTACCCCACCCTGTTGGAGCTCATGACCCACGACAAGAAAAACGTGGCTGGCACGATCAACTTCACCCTTTTAGGCGGCATCGGAGATATCCGCATCAACCAGACCGCCACGAAGGAAGACATATCCGAAGCACTCGACTTCTACCGTGAGTGCTGACGAATGAATGACCAATCAACTTAATAGACCTAATCATATTACTAACTAATCGCAGATAGGACGGCTCGCGAGGGTAGTCCTATCTCTTTTAAAAAGAGTTACTAACAATTAAACATAGAAGAATATGAAGAAACTATTCATGCTGACGGCAGTCCTGCTGACAAGCGTCTGCACCCAGGCACAGCAACTGCCACTCGTCTACGAGACAGAGAACACAGGTATCAACGCCAACCCCGTGCTTCCCACAAAGGAGCAGGGAACGAAAGTCGATCCCCTGCCCGACCCCTTGGCATGGTCCGACGGTAGCGGTCGTGTCACAGATTTCAAGGACTGGAGCCTGCGACGTGGTGAGATTGCCAAGGAGATCCAGCATTACGAGATTGGCACGAAGCCCGCCGTTGACCCATCGGCCGTGAAGGCACGCATGGACGGCGACACACTGAAGGTGACCGTCACCGTCGGCGGACAGTCGCTCGAGCTCAGCTCCCTTATCAGCTACCCTTCCACTGGCGAAGCCCCCTATCCGCTGATGATCGGCACCAGTGGCATCGCCCTGCCAAAGAGCATCTTCGACCAGCGCCCCATCGCCACGATGATCTACCGCGAAGCACAGGTGAACAACTACAGTCAGTTTGGTGCACGCTTCGGCAAGAAGCCCGCAGGCAGGGGTAACTACGACTTCGACCGTCTCTATCCAGACTTAAAGGACAATGGCGCCTACAGCGAGTGGGCCTGGGGACTGAGCCGCCTGATCGACGGACTGCAGCAGTTAGGGCCTGAGGTGACGAAGATCGACACAAAGCATATCGGTGTGACGGGTTGCAGCTATGCCGGTAAGATGGCACTCTTCTGCGGTGCCTTCGACGAGCGGGTGGCCCTGACCATTGCCCAGGAGCCCGGTGGCGGCGGGGCTGCTGCCTGGCGCTACTCCCGTTATCTGAACATCCAGCCCGAGGCCGAGCAAGTGGAAAACCTCGACAAGACTGATTACAACTGGTTTATGGAGAGTCTGCGTGAGAACTACGGCGAGGAGAACGTGGCGTATCTGCCCCACGACCATCACGAACTGGCAGCAATGGTCTGCCCGCGTGCCTTGCTCATGTTGGGCAATCCCGACTTCGTGTGGCTGGCCGATCCCTCTGCCTACGTATCCATGAACGGTGCCATGAAGGTATGGGAGCAGTTCGGCATCGCCGATCGTGTAGGCTATTCCATCGTCGCTAACCACGGCCATTGCCAACTGCCCGAAGTGCAATACCCCGAGGTAGAAGCTTATATCGACCGTTTCCTGTTGGGAAAGACAGATGTGAACACCACGGTTCGCATCGCGCCAGAGAGTTACAAGGATATCGATCTCAACTGGTGGATCGGCTGGTGGGGGAAATGAATTGTACAATTCCTCCCTTAAACTAACAACTCAGCCTGCCTTCGGGCAGGCTTTCCTGTCTCTGTCAGGGGAATCTTGCTGACGTGGATGTAGGCTCTCGGACGCAGGTATTTCTGCAATACCGCCTCACAGACGGCCTTCGCTGATGCAGTGTCACCTTCCGTCAGCAGCACCACCGCCTCGCCAAACTTCTCGTCAGGCCGTTTTGTAATTAAATAAGGTTCGCGCAAGTGCGTGCGAAGCTGCCGTTCCACCTCTTCCGCCTGAATCTTCAAGCCACCAGAGCAGATGACATTGTCCTTCCTTCCCAGAATTTTGAAGGGGACATTGGCGACACAGGGGGACTGTCCCTCGTGTGCGGAACTTGCGGAGCACATCAGGGACTGTCCCCTCTGTGTCGCCAACTCCGCTATATCATTGGTGACGAGCGTTTCTGCACACACCTCTGGGGCATCAATGACGAGACAACCTTCATCATTCAGACTGACGCTGACAGAAGGGAACGGCGTGTACCAGTCGGTGGCCTCTGGCCCTGACAGTCGTCTGAGAGCGATGTGTGAAAGGGTTTCCGTCATGCCGTAGGTACTCCACACATGGTTGGGAAACGTCTTCAACGTCTCTGCCAAGGCCTCGTCGATCGCGCCTCCACCAATAATCAAATGCTTAATCTGTTTCAGTCGTTCGCACTCCTCTGGCACCTGCAATGAATTATACACCTGCATCAGCACCATCGCCGCAAAGGTGACACAGGGGGACGGTTCTTTTGTTACATCGCTGGCTGATGTAACAAAAGAACCGTCCCCCTGTGTCACCGCCAACGGGTGTCCGCTGGGCTCTACGGAGATCAATCTTAACCCTCGCTCTATCGCCCTGACCACCATCATCTTGCCAGCGATATAGTCGAGCGACATACATAGCAGGGCCGTATCGTCTTTCTGAAGACCCAGGAAGTCATTCGTCCTACGGGCCGAGGCCAGCATCCGCCGTTTCTCCACGAGCATCGGCTTAGGCTCACCCGTAGAACCGCTCGTCTGCACCCTCACAAAAGGACTTTCATCCTCCCACTCGGCCAAGAACTCCTCAAGATTCACTTTTTCCTTTTTACTTTTTTACCTTTTTACCCACAGTTGATCTCCCCTTATCTCCAGCGGCATCGGGATATTATCTGTAAACAACTGTCCCGTGCCCAATCCCTGAGGCATACGGATATTGTCGCCATAGACATCCGACGCAAATTGGGCAATGGCATTCAGGCCGATGTTACTCTCTAAAGCAGAGGTAATCCACGAGCCGATGCCCAAGTCGCGGGCTGTCTCTATCCATTCCCTACAGCCCTGCATGCCCCCATGCAACGAGGGTTTCAGGATGATATATCGTGGTTTGATCATCTGTAGCATGTGGCGCTTCATCTCCGGATCGTTCACACCTATCAACTCTTCGTCGAGGGCGATGGGCAGGGGTGACTCTCTGCAGAGCTCCGCCATATAGGCCCACTGCCCCTGACGGATAGGTTGCTCTATCGAATGGATGGCATATTGGGAAAGCAGCTCCAGCTTATACAGCGCCTCGTCAAAAGGGAAGGCTCCGTTGGCATCGAGCCGCAACTCCACTTCATGATGGGAGAACCGTTCACGGATGCGCTTGATGAGGTCGAGTTCCTGGTCGAAGTCGATGGCGCCGATCTTCAGCTTCACACAGCGGAAGCCCTTTTCAAGCTTTTCCTCCATGCGCTGCAACATCTCCTCATAGCTGCCCATCCACACCAACCCGTTGATGGGGATGCCCACCTCGCCACGACTGAACATCGTATCGAACAGTCTGTTGCCATTCTGAAGATTCAGCCACGCCGTCTCCAGTCCGAAGAGCATCGATGGATATGGCCGCAGAGCTTCAAACGAATCACTGGGGGACTGTCCCTCGTGTGCGAAGCCTGCGGAGCACATCAGGGACTGTCCCCTCTGTGATTCCTGCCTCCGGCAGAACTCCTCGCAAGCCTTTTCCAGCCGCTCACGATAGACATCATCTGGCAAAGCATCACAACTCAAGTCGGGCAACGGGGCACACTCCCCGATGCCTTCCCGTCCGTCTTCCGTCAGATGCACCAGCCAGATCTTCCGCTCCGTATAAACACCACGAGAGGTTCCTGCCGGCTGTTTGAAATGGAGCACCCGCTCTTCTATCCGTCCCTCCATCCGCCTTCTACAACTTGGTATCCGAAATGAAGATGAGGGGCACATCGGTCGTCATGTAGGTTGACTGCTTCTCGTCAATATACAGGGCGCCAATAATAAGCTGCATGCCCAGTTCACGGGAACTGGCATTGTAGGTACCGTACGAATAGGTATTGTTCACATAGAAGAGCACCTGCACCTTGTGGTCGCTGCCTGAATAGTTCAGGTTATAGGTGAGTGTCTGGGGATTGATCAGAAACTCTATGGGCGACATGTTAATGAAGCCGATACGACAGTTGAGCGGCTGGTCTGGAGCAGCCTCGAGCGCTTCTTTCAATGCCGAATTGGAGATACACCCCGCCAGCGCCTTGCTGGGGAACTTGGGCACCGTCATCACAGAGTCGCTCGGGATGTACCAGTCGATGTCGACAGAGTCTCTTTCACGGGAAGCGTCGTAGAAGTAGAGTTTACCCGTATAGTCGCCCCCGACGGCGGCAAAGCACAGGGCCTTCTCCGAGGCAGAGAGTCCCTTCGACTGGTTATTGTTGTTGTCATCATCGTCGCTCAGACATGAGACAACGGTCAGGGCCCCTGCGAGGCAGCAAGCCCATGAAAGGAATTTAAGTGATTTCATCATCTTCTATTTTTATTTGTTATTATTCTATGGTAACTTGGGATACTTCTTAAAGTCGGGCTTGCGCTTCTCGAGGAAGGCCTTGCCACCCTCCTGCGCCTCGTCAAGGAAGTAGTACAGCATGGTGGCGTCGCCAGCCAGTTCCTGGATACCAGCCTGACCGTCGAGCTCCGCATTGAGTCCCGCCTTAATCATCCGTAGGGCCAGCGGTGAGCGTTCCATCATCTCCTCGGCCCAGGCCACGCACTCGTCCTCCAACTGTTCGATGGGCACCACCTTGTTCACCATACCCATCTTCTCAGCCTCCTTGGCCGAGTACTGACGGCAGAGGAACCATATCTCACGAGCCTTCTTCTGGCCCACGATACGAGCCAGGTAGCTGGAGCCGAAGCCTGCATCGAACGATCCCACCTTCGGTCCTGTCTGTCCGAAGATAGCATTCTCCGAGGCGATGGTCAGATCGCAGACCAGATGCAGCACGTGTCCACCACCGATCGCATAGCCGTTCACCATCGCGATCACAGGCTTGGGCAGCCGTCTGATCTGCATCTGCACGTCGAGCACACTCAGACGGGGCACGCCCTCTTCGTCGACATAGCCGCCACGCCCTTTCACATGCATGTCGCCACCAGAGCAGAACGCATGCTTCACGTCCCTCAGGGTCTTGCCCTCAGGCACCTCACTCATCGCTCCCGTCAGCAGCACCACGCTGATATCCTGCATCTCGCGGCACATCGAGAAAGCCACACTCAACTCGTAGGTCGTCTTCGGCGTAAAGGCATTACGATACTGCGGACGGTTAATCGTGATCTTCGCAATCCCGTTATACTCCTCGAAGCATATCTCTTCGAACTCGCGGATGGTCTTCCATTGTCTCTGTTCCATGTTGAATCTATTCCATTTGTGCGTGCAAAGGTACAAAAAATCTCCTACACTGCAATGATATGCGACAACTTTTTCATTCCAACGACTCACTTCGCGCCCAAATACCCATGATGTTACACTTACAGAGGTCATCTCAAAATAGGCACATCCTCATTTTTTTAATTAGTGAGATTATCCTGTCTTATTTCTGATTCCTTGAATCTTCCCAGTAAATGCAATTGTGTAGTTCCCTGAAATTATGTAAATGTTCTGCCAAAGTTTTATTTAATTGATGATTCTAACTTAAGAATCCTCAGTGTTCTCAATGCTGGACAAGTACACAGCGTTCCAGCCCCCGTGAGTATGTGAAATGTGTAAGCAAAATTTCTTATGCACAAATCTGCGCGAACAGCCATCTCACAAAAGGGACAGTCCCTTCTGTGTTACAAAAGGGGCAGCAACCTCTGTGCCAATATAAACATTTTCCAATATTTATTTCTGCATCATAAAAATTATTTGTATCTTTGCACCGACCAAATTATTAAATATGCTACAGATCCGCTGCAAGAACAACAATGTGACGAAGAGTTTCCCTGAAGGAACCTCGCTGCTCGACGTGTACCAGGAGTTTGCCGACGAGATACGCCTGCCCTACCCTGTGGTGTCGGCCAAAGTGAACAACACTTCTCAGGGGCTGAAGTTCAGGCTCTACCAGAACCGCGACGTGGAGTTTCTCGATGCCCGAGAGGGGTCGGGCCACAGAGTGTATGTGCGCTCGCTGAGCTTCCTGCTTTACAAGGCCACGCAGGACGTCTTCCCCGGCTCGAAACTCTTCATCGAGCACTCGCTGTCGAGGGGGTATTACTGTAACTTTAAAAAGGGAGACAGGAACCAGTTGACAGACGAGGATGTGGCGAAGATCAAGGCCAGGATGCAGGAGATCGTGAGCCTCGACATGCCCTTCCGTCGCACCGAGGCGACGACGGAGGAGGCCATCCGAGTGTTTACGGAACGAGGATTCCAAGACAAGGTGAAGCTCTTGGAGACCAGCGGCCAGATCTATAGCGACTACTACACACTGGGTGACACCGTGGACTACTATTACGGACCGTTGGTGCCGAGTGCGGGTTATCTGCAGGTATGGGACCTGGAGCGCTACGAGGAGGGACTGCTGCTGCGGGTGCCCGACTGGAACAACCCCTCGAAGGTGGCGGAGAAGGTGGCACAGCCCAAGACCTTCGGCATGTTTGCCGAGAAGACGCGCTGGGACATCATCATGCGCCTCTCAAACGCCGGCGACGTGAACAAGGCCATCATGCGAGGTCACGCCTCGGAACTGATACAGGTCAGCGAGGCCCTGCAGGAGAAGAAGATCGTGCAGATCGCTGAGGAGATAGACCGTCGTTTCCACCAAGAGAAGGATCCTGTGCGCATCGTGCTCATCACAGGCCCCTCCAGCTCGGGTAAGACCACCTTCTGCAAGCGTCTCAGCGTGCAGCTGCTGGCCTGCGGACTGAGGCCCATATCGTTCTCGACAGACGACTACTTCGTGAACCGTGTGGACACACCGAAGCTGCCCAACGGCGACTATGACTTCGACAACATCGAGACGGTGGACTATCGTCTGATGGAGGATCATCTGATGCGGTTGATGGACGGAGAACGCGTGGAGATTCCCGAGTATAACTTCGTGACTGGCAAGCGCGAGATGAACGGCAAGAAACTGAAGCTCGGCAGCGACACGGTGCTCATCATCGAGGGCATCCATGCCCTGAACCCGCTGCTGACGAAGAAGCTGCCCGACTCGCTGAAGTACAAAATCTATATCTCCGCCCTTACCAGTATCTCCATCGACGACCACAACTGGATACCTGTTCGCGACAACCGTCTGCTGCGCCGTATCATCCGAGACTACAACAAGGGGGCCTATACCGCCCAGCAGACCATTGCCCAATGGAAGAACGTGTGTGAGGCCGAAGACCAATGGATATTCCCTTATCAGGAGACAGCCGACGTAATGTTCAACTCAGCGCTGAACATCGAGTTCGCCGTGCTGAGGACGCATGCAGAGATCATCTTAGCCTCTGTACCCAAGAACTGTCCGGAATACTCAGAGGCCCACCGCCTGCTGAAGTTCATCCACTTCTTCCTGCCCGTCAGCGACAAGGAGATTCCACCCACCAGCATCATGCGTGAGTTCGTCGGCGGCAGCAGCTTTAAGTATTGAGCGATTGAAAATACTCTCTCATCACCCGCTCGTCCTCGTCGGCATTGGTAAAGACCTCCAGCAGGACAGGGCGGTCGTTCTCTATATATAATAAGGTGTCGACACCCTTCTGCATTTCTTCCATGCTCTCGGCACGGAGATAGACCACATGGTTCTGCTGGCAGATGCCCTCAGCAGAGGTATGATGCTCGGCAGCCACGAACGGATCGCGGGCAGGACTCTGCTCTAAGCCGCGTAACATATTAAAGATGCCTCCCTTGCCATTGTTTAGCAGCAAGATGCGGAAGTTTCCCTTCAAGTTCTGATTCCAAAGCGCATTCTGGTCGTAGAAGAAACTCAAGTCGCCGATGACACAGAAGACCTTGTCCTCATAAACAAGGGAAAAGCCTGCGGCAGTAGATAGGGAGCCGTCGATGCCATTGACGCCACGGTTGCAATAGACGTGGTGACGGGCATAGATGTTCGCCAAGCGGATGGCGGAGCTGTTGGCGTAGTGAAGAGCCTCCCCCGCCGTCCACTCCATAAGGAGCCGCTGCTCAAAGTATTTGACGGTAGCCATCTCAGAATAGGCAGGTTCGAAGGTCTCGGCATGATGGCGCACACGTTCCAGCAACTCATCCCACAATTGCACGAAAGGATGGGGCTGTTGCTCCAACAGAAAACGGATCTGGTCGGCCACCATCTCACCATCGCCCACGACAACATGCGTCAGATTCATAAAGGTATCGGTGACCTCGCCTGTAGCATTGACGACCCAGGTTTCCTTGGCCTTCCGCAAAAAGCGTTTTAAGCGTTTGCTGACAATGGAGCCTCCCGTATAGAGGACGAAGTCAGGAACATAGGTTTCGTCATCCTGTACCAGACAGACGGCCTCGTCGAGTCCGGGGTTCATCGGCTGCCTAGCAATCAGCATGGGTCGTTTGGCCTGCATGAACATGTGGCAGAGATGAGTCAGCGTCACATTCGAGATGTCGGAGGGCAGGAGTTCTATCTTCCGTTCCTGCGGCAGCGACGGAATCGTAAAGTCGAAGAGCGGTTCACTGATGGGGACATTGATGTGGACGGGGGCATGGCGGACCATAAGGGCCTCGTTGACGAGACGGTTACAGTACCAATGGAGTTCGTCTGTAAAAGGTTCTGGCAGGGTGACGGCCTTTGCGACAAAGCGGCCGAGGGCGTCGGGCTGCGGGAGTGTCTGGCCGTCGAGTTGGTCAATCCACTGTGGTGGTCTATCCGCCGAGATGACGACCAAAGGACGATGCTGATAGTAAGCCTCTGCCACCGCCGGGGCAAGGTTGAGCAGGGCCGTACCACTGGTGACACAGACGGCGACAGGCGCTTCGAGGGCCTGCGACATGCCTAAAGCATAGAAGCCCGCAGAGCGCTCATCCGTCACAGGGTAGCACGTGATATCAGGACACTCATTCAGATTATGCACGATGGGTGCATTCCTGCTACCCGGACAGACCACTGCATGACGGACATCATGCGCCACGAGCAGCGCTGTCAGTATGTTTACATTTTCCTTATTGCTATACATCTTCTCATCGTTTCAAGTTTGGCCTCTGTCTCCTGCCATTCCTGCTCTAAGGTGCTGTCCTTGAGCAAACCGCCTCCAGCATAGAGATAACAGCAGCGATCCTCTACCTTCATGCAACGCAGCGACACGTACAGATGGGTCTCGTCTCCACCCAGCCAGCCCTGGAAACCGCTATAATACAGACGGGGTGTATGTTCGTTATGCGTGATGAAATGGAAGGCCTCACGCTTGGGCAGTCCACACACGGCCGGTGTGGGATACAAGGCCTGCAACAGGTCTCCCAAATGGTCGTTAGAAGGCAGGGTGAACGTAAAGTCGCTGCGCAGATGCACTAAGTTGGCGGCTCGGACTGAGGAAGGCCCTTCCTCGGAGAAGTTGGACGTGAACTGCTCCAAGCACTCTGCGATATAAGTGGCCACATAGCGCTGCTCCTGAATATTCTTGGTGGACCAGTTGACAGTCTCGCCCTCCCCCGACAGTTGTTCTCCCTCTAAGCGAACGGTTCCAGCCAGCGCTATCGTGCGCCAGTCGGTGCCCTTGCCCTCCAGCAGAATCTCTGGGGTGGCCGTCAGCCAACACCCTCCTTTCTCCGTCGACACTAACGAGATGAACATACGGGGATAAAGGTCGCAAGCACGGTAAAAGAGCTCCATGGGTGAAACGGGCTCATCCAGTTCTTCCTCGGCACAGCGCGAAAGGACGATCTTGCGGAATGTGCCCAACTCAAGCTGGGCATGGAAATTGGCGAAGTCGATGGAGTATTCTCGAGGAGCGTGGAGTGTGGAGTGTGGAAGGAGATTACTTTGGAGGGAACTATCTGCCACTAAATTATTCTCATTCCTCATTCCACATTCCACATTCCACAAATCAATCCGTTCTACCTCATCAGGCCGCAAGAGTAAGATGGGATGACTGTCTGTGACCTCGAAGGGAGCCATCACAAAGCCGTGCTTCCCATTGAGCTCGGCACACGATGACAGTTCAGCAGGCTCACCATCCGTCTGCTGAACCATTGTCGCAAACGTCCCATACGGCAGACGATAGACAGCAAAGGCTGACATCACTTTTTCTGTTTTATGACGTAGTTGGTGACTCGCACGTTCGAGATCAGGTCGCCCGTAGAGTCCTTGATATCGACATTCCATACATGGAGCGTGGTACCCTGATGCAACAGACGGGCAAAGGCCGTCACCGTGTCACCCTCGGCCACCGCCTTCACATGGCTGCCACTGACCTCGATGCCCACACAGGCACAGCCCGGACAGAGGGCCGACGATCCGACGCCCGCCACATTCTCGGCTAACGCCAAGGAGGCCCCACCACTGAGGAAGCCGAAGGGCTGACGGTTGCGCTCGTCGACCTTCATACGTGCCAGACAAGTATCGTCCTCAGGTGTGGAGAGGAACTCCATCCCGAGGGCAGTACTCAAGTTTGGCTTAGCATTGATGATCTCGTTGATCTTATCTACGTTCACTCTTAATTATCAATTATCTATTGTCAATTATCAATCTCACTTAAAAAGTGAGTATTCTGGTACGCTCCAAGCCAAGGCGCTGGCACCTAAGACATCACGCTCACGGTCGTTGAGCTTCGACACGAAGATCTTGATCTTGCCCTTCATATTTCCAAACACATGACTCTCGAACGAATCGGACAACGGCTCTAAGAGCCACTTACCGGCATGCGAGATGCCACCCGTCAGGATAATAGCCTCTGGATCGATGATGGAAGCATAGTTAGCCAGGCCGAGACCCAATATCTCACCAGTGCGGCGGAACACCTCGATGGCCATCTCGTCGCCCTGCTCACAGCACTCATAGATCGTTCGCGGCGAGAGTTTCGACAGGTCGCGCATCAGCGACGGGGCGTCAGACTCTGCCATCATCTCCTGAGCGGTACGGATGATGCCGGCGGCACCGGCATAAGCCTCTAAGCAGCCCTGATGGCCACAGCCGCACACACGACCGTTTTCCACCACACAGGTATGGCCGAACTCTCCGGCATAGCCAAGATGGCCGACATGGTCTGCACCCTCCGTAAAGAAACAGCTGCCCAAGCCGACTCCAAGACTAATGATGATAAAGTTCTTCATACCGTGGGCACTGCCGAAAGTATATTCACCCAATGCCGACACATGGGCATCGTTCGACAGGGCGACGGCGAGCCCCAGACGGTCGCGAAGCATGGCTGCCATGGGGACGATGCCTTTCCACGGCAGGTTGGCAGCGTTCTCGATACATCCAGAGACAGAGCTGGCACTGGGCGAGCTCATGCCGATGGAACGAATCTTCTCGTAGCCGCCGTTGGCCTCAACGAGCGTAACAATCTTCTCACTGAGAGCCGACACAAAACTGTTCACATCCTGATAGTCGGTCGTGGGAAAGGAATCTTCTGCCAGAATATTGCCTCGAACGTCGACGATGGCGTAGGTAGTTGACTCAATACTGATATCAACGCCAACCACTTCTGACTTAATGTTCTGTTCTATCATACGTCTAGTTAAATAAATTGTTCGCAATCATAATCTCGTCCCAATCACTTAAACAGCGAGTACTCCTTGACGTCCCAGGCGAGAGCACTGGCTCCCAGCACGTCACGCTCACCCTCCTTCAGGATCGAAACGAGTACACGGGTCACACCCTGGATATTATGGAACACATGTTCTTCGAAAGACTTACGCATCGGCTTCAGCAGCCACTTCCCGGCCTGCATCATGTCGCCTGTGAGGATGATGGCCTCAGGATTCAGGACTGAGGCATAGTTGGCCAGACCCAGTCCGAGCATAAAGCCTAAACGGCGGAAGGTCTCAATAGCCACAGAGTCACCCTGATCACAATAGTAGGTCACCGTCTGGACGCTGAGATTCTTGAGTCCTCTCAAAGCCGAAGGTGTACCTTCTGCGAGTAACTCCTCTACGGTCTTCACAAGACCCTTGTCAGAGCAATAGGTCTCCAGACAGCCCCTGCGACCACAGCCACACTCACGGCCATTGACTTCAACGCAGGAGTGTCCGACCTCTCCGGCAAAGCCACTGACACCAAGGTGAGGCTTGCCGTCCATGAAGATACAGCTACCCAGTCCGCCGTGGCTGATGGACACCACCACGAAGTCCTTCATACCGTGTGCACTGCCGAAGGCTTTCTCGCCAAGTGCCGTGACATGGGCATCGTTGGCCAATGCGACAGCCAGTCCGAGACGGTCACGCAGCATGGCAGCCAGAGGCACCACACCCTTCCACGGCATGTTGGCAGCATTTTCAATACAGCCGGTCAGGAAGTTGGCACTCGGTGCACTGATACCCACAGAACGTACCTTGTCATAGCCGCCGTTCTCCTCCACCAGCATGATGATTTTCTCACTTAGGGCACTGACATAGTCAGAGATGTCAGGATAGTCCATTGTATTGAAATAGTCCGTCGCAAGAATCTCACCACGGATATCCACCAATGCAAAAGTGGTCTTGACCTCACGGATGTCTACACCAACGACTCGGGTCTTAATCTGATCTACCGATTCCATATTGTATTTCCTTTTATGATTCTATAAACAAAGAATACTCCTTCACCTCCCAGGCCAGCACACTCGCACCCAGGATATTACGTTCTCCCTCATCCAGATCAGAGGTCAGGAACTTCACCTTACCCTGAATGTTATGGAACACATGTTCCTCGAAGGCTTTCTGTGCGGGATCCAGCAACCACTTGCCGGCCCTGGTGATGCCACCAGTGAAGATGATGGCTTCAGGATCAATCACGGAGGCATAGTTGGCGAGGCCGAGACCCAGGTGCTCACCAGTACGACGGAACACCTCGATAGCCATGGCGTCACCCTCCTCGCACAACTGTGCAATCACTTTAGGCGTCAGTTTCGGCACACGGCGCATCTGAGTAGTCTCACCCGACTCGGCCATGACCTCACGGGCCGTGCGGATGATGCCCTTCGTGGCCGTATAGGCTTCCAAACAGCCCTTATTACCACAGCCACACAGACGACCATCATGCTCCACGCAGGTATGCCCGATCTCTCCGGCATAGCCCTCTGAGCCCAGTTTCACGCCGCCCTCAGTGAAGATGCAGCTACCCAGTCCTGAGCCTAAGGTGATGACGATGAAGTCGCGCATGCCATGAGCACAGCCAAAGGCATGCTCGGCCAGAGCCACAACATGGGAATTGTTGGCGACGGCTACCGCCAGTCCCAACCTGTCGCGCAGCAAGGCCGACAGAGGGATAACCCCTTTCCAAGGGAAATTAGGAGAGTTCACGATACTACCCAACCTGAAGTTCGAACTTGGCGCACTGATACCCACCGAGCGGATGAGTTCCATACCACCATTCGCCTCAATCAGGTTTGTAATGCCATCACTCAGTGCCGTGATAAAAGCACCTATCTCAGGATAATCTTCCGTGGGGAAACTGTCTTTCGCTAAGATATTACCTCTGACATCCACTATGGCATAAGATGTTGCGTCAAGACTGATATCTACGCCTACAACTCTTTTCTTAACCGTTCCTTTATCCATAAAATATTTCTTTAGCTATTCTGCTACAAATATAGAAACATTTTTATAAACGACAAAACATTTCGCTTTTTTTTTGCAAATATTTAATCTATCCTTGCGTTTTTCGAGATATTTTCGTAACTTTGCACCCATAAAAGTAAAATATTCGAATATTTGAGATGAACATTTTAGAATTAAGCGAACAAGAAATAGGCAGACGGGAGAGTCTGCAAGAGTTACGCAACATGGGTATCAACCCCTACCCTGCCGCCGAATATCCCACCAATGCCTTCAGCACTGAGATACGTGACAACTTCCGCGATGACGACGAGCCCCGCGAGGTGTGCATTGCCGGTCGAATGATGAGCCGTCGCGTGATGGGTAAGGCCAGTTTCGTAGAACTGCAGGACTCCAAGGGGCGCATCCAGGTATATGTCACCCGCGACGACATCTGTCCCGACGACAATAAGGATCAGTACAACGTGGTATTCAAGAAACTGCTCGACATCGGCGACATCATCGGTGTCAAAGGCTTTGTGTTCCGCACCCAGACAGGCGAGATCAGCGTCCATGCCAAGGAGCTGACACTTCTGTCGAAGGCCCTGAAGCCCCTGCCCATCGTGAAATATAAGGACGGCGTGGCCTACGACAAGTTCGACGATCCAGAGTTGAGATACCGTCAGAGATATGTCGACCTTGTGGTGAATGACGGCGTGAAGGACACCTTCCTCAAGCGTGCCACCATCGTCCGCACCATGCGTCACATCCTCGACGAGGCTGGCTACACGGAGGTAGAGACCCCCACCCTGCAGGCCATCGCAGGCGGTGCTTCCGCCCGTCCTTTCATCACGCACTTCAATGCCCTTGATATAGATATGTACATGCGCATTGCGACGGAGCTCTATCTGAAGCGCCTCATCGTTGGTGGCTTCGAGGGTGTCTACGAGATTGGCAAGAACTTCCGCAACGAGGGCATGGACAAGACCCACAACCCCGAGTTCACCTGTATGGAGCTCTACGTCTCGTATAAGGACTACAACTGGATGATGTCGTTCACGGAGCGGATGCTCGAAGAGATATGTGTGGCTGTCAATGGCAAGCCTGAGGTTGAGATCGACGGCAACGTCATCTCCTTCAAGGCTCCCTACCGTCGCCTGCCCATCCTCGACGCCATCCAGGAGAAGACTGGCTTCGACTGTAACGGCAAGACGGAGGATGAGATCCGTGCCTTCTGTCTCTCGAAGGGAATGGACGTCGACGAAACCATGGGCAAGGGCAAGCTGATCGACGAACTCTTCGGCGAGTTCTGCGAGGGGTCGTTCATCCAGCCCACCTTCATCACCGACTATCCTGTGGAGATGTCACCGCTCACCAAGATGCACCGTTCGAAGCCCGGACTCACAGAGCGCTTCGAGTTGATGGTCAATGGCAAGGAGCTGGCCAACGCCTACTCCGAGCTCAATGACCCGATAGACCAGGAAGAGCGTTTCATCGACCAGATGAAATTAGCCGACAAGGGTGACGACGAGGCCATGATCATCGACCATGACTTCCTGCGCGCCCTGCAATACGGCATGCCTCCCACCTCAGGTATCGGCATCGGCATCGACCGTCTGGCCATGCTGATGACGGGTAAGTTCGCCATTGGCGAGATCATGCTCTTCCCCCAGATGAAGCCCGAGAAGAAGATTCCTCAGAGCACGCCTGCCGAATGGACAGAGATTGGCGTCAGCGAGGAGTGGGTGCCCGTACTGCGCAAGGCAGGATTCAACCTCATTCAGAACATTGCTTCAGAGAAGGCACAAGGCCTCCAACAGAAGATCGGCGACATCGTCAAGAAATACAAGCTCGACCTCCTGAAGCCTTCAGTGGACGAAGTACAGCAATGGATTGACAAAGCTAATTTAAAATAAACACAAAGACACAGAGATACAGAGGAAAAAAATAAAAGTCTCTGTGTCTCTGTACCTCTGTGTTGAATATATAATAATAATATGTACGACTGTGGTAAGATAGCGATCATCGGCGGCGGCAGCTGGGCAACAGCGATAGCCAAGATTGTGGTAGGACACACCCACCACATCGGCTGGTATATGCGCCGCGACGACCGTATTGAGGACTTCCGCCGTATGGGTCATAACCCGGCCTATCTCACCAGTGTCCACTTCAACATCGACGAGATCCATTTCGACAGCGACCTCAACCGGATTGCCCAGCAGTACAACACGCTCGTCTTCGTCACACCGTCACCCTACCTGAAGAGCCATCTTAAGAAACTCAAGACACGGCTCCACGACAAGTTCATCCTCACCGCCATCAAGGGTATCGTGCCCGACGAGAACCTTGTCTGTTCAGAGTATTTCCATCAGGTCTACGATGTACCCTACGACAACATCGCCTGCATCGGAGGGCCCTCCCATGCCGAAGAGGTGGCACTCGAACGCCTCTCCTACCTCACCGTAGGCTGTGCCGACCGCGAGAAGGCACAGGCCTTCTGCGACGTGCTCTCCTCCGACTTTATCAAGACCAAGACCTCCACCGATGTTATCGGTATCGAATACTCATCCGTGCTGAAGAATGTCTATGCCATCGCCGCCGGCATCTGCTCCGGTTTGAAATACGGCGACAATTTCCAGGCCGTACTCATGGCCAATGCCGTACAGGAGATGAACCGATTCCTCACCGCCGTCCATCCGCTGGACCGCAACGCCTACGACTCCGTCTATCTCGGCGACCTGCTCGTGACGGGCTACAGTAACTTCTCCCGCAACCGCACCTTCGGCACGATGATCGGCAAAGGCTACAGCGTGAAGTCCGCCCAGATAGAGATGGAGATGATTGCCGAGGGCTATTTCGGCACGAAGTGCATGAAGGAGATCAACCGTCACTGCCATGTGAACATGCCCATCCTCGACGCTGTCTACAACATCCTCTACGAGCGCATCTCCCCACAGATCGAGATTAAATTGCTGACAGATTCATTCAGATAAGAGATGAGCAGGGAGAACGACAAACTACGAGAGGCCATAGAGAAATCAGTTGGCAAAAAGATGCAGACGCCAAAGGATTTCGATCAGCTTCGCGACCATATCTATTCCCGACTCAGGATACTAATCAGCCCCACAACACTGAAACGCGTCTGGGGCTATCTGCCGAATTCTGGTGAGCCCAGTCAGAATACGCTCGACATCCTGGCACAGTTTATTGGCTATCAAGACCTTGATAGCTTTAGACTACATTCCACATCACCAGATGTAGAATCCAGCAATCCCGTAATGAGCCGTCATATCAATGTGGAGAGCGACTTGACAAAAGATGACACCCTCACCCTGTTCTGGCTTCCTGACCCTCAAAGAAGGAACGTCAGCGCATCGCCACAGAACTCGCCGAGGCCCTGACCTATATCCATTCGCAACAAGTAGTCCACCGCGACTTGAAGCCTCAGAACATCATGGTGACCCACAACGGCCACTACCTGAAGATCATCGACTTCGGACTGGCTGATACCGACAGCCACGCTATCCTCAAGCAACCTGCCAGCACCCTGAAATACATGGCTCCCGAACAGGCCCAGCACGCTGTTCCTGACGTGCGCAACGATATCTACTCATTAGGAGTCATCTTGCAGGAAATGGAACTTGGGGGGTATCTTTTTAAAGGTTTCGGAACGCTGCCTGCGCCCCATCCACCAGCGCTACCAGAATATGGAAGAGTTGCAGAACGACCTGCACCGTCAGAAGAGAAGCCGATGGAAATGGCTGACAGCAGGCTTCGTTGTCGCATCTGTCATTGTCGCACTCATCGCTCAGATTCTCGACATCCGCCAACAAGCATCGGCCTTGGAAAGTCATACCACAGAGCTCAACCTGCAACTAAAAGTACTCAACCACGAGATTATTGGGTTTGAGGATTCACGGACAAAACGCCTCTGCGTCCAGCACTGGGATACTGATCATGATGGCGAACTGAGTTATAGAGAGGCGGCAGCCATCAAGTCGCTGGATCAGGTATTCACAAAAGACACCTTGCTACGTTCCTTCTGCGAACTGGAACACTTTGTAGGCCTCAACGACATCAGTCCCAATGCTTTCTGGGGATGCATTAATCTCCGCAAGATCAGACTTCCACGAACAGTACGATATATCCGTCAGAATGCCTTTCGAGGCACAGCCCTGGAGATGATCACCATCCCCAGCAGCGTCTCTGCCATTGGTGACCACATCCTTGATGACTGCCCGAGACTGGACGCGGTCATCTTCGAGTCATTCCTGCCCAACACAAATATCGGTAGTCATCCGTTTACCAACTGTCCACGCCTTTCCGTCATCTTCACCCCAGACTTGTTTATGGACACTCCCAAGGAGAAAGTCTCGTGGCAGGAGGTGAGCAACCTCATTACCCGTTATATCCGTTTCCGTGACCCAGAGGTGAAGGCCATCTGCGTAGCCCATTGGGATCGCGACGGCGACCATGAACTGTCTATCGAGGAAGCATCCAGCGTTACCAGCCTTGGAGCAGCCTTTAAAGGCCTCTAAAGGCTGGAAGGACTTCAAGAATATCGAAGCATTATAACTCAACGACCATAAAGCCGGACGCAAAAAGCATCCGGCTTTTTCAATGCAATATTTCAGGCGCCATAATTTCATTCTTTTATAAAAACGGAACCATATATACTGGCACCATCAAAGTTTCTTCATCTTTTCGCAAATCCTTGGTATATACCAGATAGCGCCGCAATATTTCAGACGAGAACTTCTTGCAGAACTCATCGAGCGACACATGAGCTTTATAGCCAGACGACTTGACCTCTATCGGACACAGTTTGCTGCTACGCGACAGCAGGAAGTCAATCTCATAATTGTGCTTGCCGCTGGGGGTTGGCCAGGTATGATAGAACAGTTCGTTACCATTGGCCTTCAGCATTTGAGCCACCACATTCTCATATACATATCCCAGATCGGCACTCAGTTTGTCTGAAAGCAGTTTCTGGTAGATGATGTTCTCCGTCACATCCTTGTCCCAAAACGCCAGCGTGATAAACAGGCCCGTGTCGCCCACAAACATCTTATACTGATTCCTGTCCTTGTGCAGAACCATACCCACCGACGGGTTATTGGCATGATAGGCAAAGTTTACGCAGAGGCTGTCCTCCATATCCTCCAGCAGTTCGTCCATGTCCGTGGTCTCTGCACTCCGTCCCAGCACACTCGTCACCTGATAGCGCGAGGCATTCTTCGACAGTTCAGAAGGTATGGCTCTGAACAGGCGCGAGATTTTTCCTGAAGGGTCTATCTTGCGGAAGTCATCAGTATATAGGTCGATAATCTCACGCTTCGTCTGGTCAACCTCGCTCAGATTGTTGGTGTCCAGATAAGTATTCACTGCCTGCGGCATGCCGCCCACCAGCATATACAATCTGAAGTCGCGCAGCAGTTTCCTTGCCACCTGATCGCCAACAGAGCGTCGCCCGTCGAAAGCCTCCTTCAGCAGCGGCACCGTCACCTCGTCGCCTAACGCCCAACGGAACTCCTCGTAGTCCATCGGATACATTGTCAGCCGTGTCTCTTCGCTGGGGATCGTGATGCCCTGAGTGTTCTTTTTTATCGACAAGAGCGACCCCGTCTCAATGAAGTCATAGCGGTGGTCTTTCACCATATACTTGATAGCCTGTCGCACCAGTGGGGCCTTCTGTATCTCGTCGAAGATGATTACTGACTTGCGCTCCACCAACTTCACCTGAAAGATAAACTGCAACTGAAAGAAAAAGATGTCCAAGTCGGCCATGTTCTTCACGGCTTCCCACACGCCTTCTGGCGCATTGGCAAAGTCCACCACGATGTACGATTCATATTCGCGTTTGGCAAACTCCTCTGCCAGTGTCGATTTGCCCACACGTCGTGCCCCTTTTATCAGCAGCGCAGTCTTGCCGTCCTTGGTCTGTTTCCAGTTCAGCATCCGCTCATAGAGTTTCCTCTTAAATATACGATAATCTGCATCCATTCCTCAAAATGTTTTCTGATTTCGAGGGCAAAATTACTAAAAAATGGGGAAATCTCAAAATGTTTAAAGAGAAAATATGGGGAAATCTCAAATTTTTCTTTTCCACCTTTTGTTAAAACTTTGATATTGGAATTACATCTATCTTAGGCGCAATGGGGTCAGGAACCTTTGCGCCCTTTTATTATTTCAGGCGAGTACTGCTCCAGCTTAATTCTAATTAGATTACTTTCCTTGACCAAAGCCGAGGAAGAAATTGTTCTACTGGCCATACCTCTATTCCATTCAGCATGTAACAGAAGAACCGTCCCTCTGTTACCTCTGTTATTTTTGACAGTTTGACAGTTGACAGTTTATTAGGGGGCGATATCTGGTCGAAGATGAGAAGGGGGAGGAATTATTAAATATATATTTAATATTATATATAATATACCCCTTCTCATCTTCATCCAGATATCGGCCCCTAAAAAACTGTCAACTGTCAAACTGTCAAACGTTCCACCATTCTCCAACTTTTTATGCTATTTATTTGTTCGTTTGCCTTTTTATTTGTATCTTTGCAGCAATAATATTGACGGACGAAATGCCTAAAAATAGCGACGCTAAACGTAACTATCTGAATATCAACGAATTACCCCCCCCCCTGTAGGCGGAGGTAAGGAAACCGATTTTTCATCTGTCAATCCCCACATCATCCGTCTCGTCAGCCATCTGCTCGATATGGCCGACGCAGACTATACCCTCCTGACACCCATCGATAAGGAAACGCTTCGCGACGTGCTCCATTATGGCAGCGTGGAGCGCGTGGCCCGCCTGCAGAAGGTGTCAAGAGAGACCATCCGCAGCCGCACGGTGAAGGCCATCGATGCCCTCACCCGTCAGATTCGTGTCTGGGAGGCGCCCCATCAGAAACTGGTGGAGCAGAGCCAGCGCATACAGGAACTGGAGAACGACTTGGCGACGCAGAAACGACTCGTCACCGCACAAGTCTCTAAGCACCAGAAACTCGAAGAGGAGAACAGCCATCTACGGCTCCAGCTCAATCTGCTCCAGCCCCCACAGCCCCAGACTGCCGCGCAGTCCACGAAGGGCATGATCAAGGTCGCTGAACCCATGAAGCGCCTTCTGAACAGCCCTTTGGAAGAGATTCGCATCCCCAGCCATATCGTCTCAAAGCTCAACGCCCACGACATCCGCCGTGTCTACGACCTTGTCCGTTTCCGTGAGAGCCACTTGGCGCGTCTCGAAGGCATCACCTACAGCGACCTCTCGCGCATAAACCGCTGCCTTACCATCGCCCGCCTCCACCTCGACACCGACATCCGCTGGCTCGACGCCCAACAAGAGTATTACATGAAGAAATAAGAAAAATCAAAATATATGGCAGGATTAACTGTTTATACAAAATTGTTGGATAAGACGCTTGAAGGCGCCAGAATCATTGACATGGGCAGCACCAAGTCGTGCGAATGTTTTGTTTTGCCCAGAGATTTGGTGGCTGAAGTTGGTAAGAAACATCCTGTTTTGCATCAACACAGCTTTTATATTTTGTTGGGTAAAGACAAGAAGGGACGAAATATGGCCTACATAGGCGAGACGCAAGATTTCACGGATCGCGTGATAGACCACAAGCAAAAGAAAGACTTCTGGACTATTGCCCTCGTATTCGTATCCAAAGCCAATGAGATTTTTGCCAGCGAGGTGCTCTATCTGGAGTATTTGGGTTATCAGGCAGCAGTTGAAGCAGGCAACTATATCATAGAGAATCCTAACAAGGTAAACAAGCAAAAGCTTTCTCCAGACAAAGAGGATGAAATGGAGTTGTTCTTTGAGGATATTCTGTTCTTGACCCGTTTTTATGGCTGTAAAGTCTTTGACGAACCAGAGAAGCCTATTATTGAGGAAACGGGCAAGACATTTACAATGACGATGCCTAAAATAGGTCTTCGGGCAATTCTCAAATTCTATCGAGAGTCAAATCGCTATGTGATTGCTGCTGGTAGCAATGTCAGCGAAAAGACATGGGACAGCTGCCCCAAGGGATTGAAGCCTTTCCGTGAGCATGTCTTCGCCAATCCCAAATTGGTGAAGAAAGTGGCGGAAAAGATGTATGTCACTCTGGAAGATATTGATATCCCAGAAGCAAATCTCTCCCCTTCCGGCGCAGCCTCCTTCTGCGCGGGCACATCCTATCAAGGCCCTGAAGCTTGGGTAGATGAGGAAGGTAAGAAATATCCAAAAGAGTGGTGGAAATAAACTTCTTTTAAATTATTATAAGTGTTTAATGAAGATTATTCTTAATGATTTGAATAAATAATAATTTGCTATTAAAATGATTACAAAGAAAAATATAGGAAATGTGCTTTTATCTCATTATTTCAGATTCAAAGAGAATTCTGGAGTATATACAAAAGAATATAAAGATGGTGATAGCTCTTTTTCTTTAAAATACAATATCAACACAGGTGATTTTACTTATCCAAATGGGGTAAAAACAGACAGAAACACAACGACAGACTCTCACCAAAATGAAAGTTTTGTAGTGTTTTTATGTATTGCACAGATGTTTGAGTTAGGTTACAAACCACATCATTTTAAACTTGAAGGAGTAAATTATTCTGGTACAGACAAAGGTTATTGCGATATTTTAGTTAAAGATAATGATGATGTAGAGTACTTAATTATCGAATGTAAGACAGCAGAATTAACTGATAAAGACGATCAATTCAGGAAGCACTGGGCTAAGACTATGAATAATGGAAGTCAGCTATTTCAATATTTTAATACTTTTAGAAGGGCTCGCTATCTTTGTATGTATGCTGCGGATTATATTAAATACGAAAAAGAAACAGGGGAAACGGATTACAAATTTGAAAACATTTACAACATTATATCACTTGAAGACAATGAAGCACAACTCAAAATCGATCCATCTTTTCAAAGTTTCAAGCAACTTAGAGCAGAGCAAGGAACAAGTGAAGATTTCTTTAAAGTATGGAAAACGACATATATACGAGATTTTTCCAATAGAGGCCTACTTGAAACTGGAATAGAGCCTTTCAAAATCGGCATCAAGAAATATAATATTGACGATCTTCACAAAATTGATACATATTCACTAAATAAAAAATATAATGACTTTGCCAATATATTGAGAAAACATACGGTATCAAGTCATGAAAATGCTTTCGACAAACTTATTAATCTGTTTATTGCCAAAATCATAGACGAAATTGACAATAGAGAAGAGTTAAAATTACAATGGAAAGGAGCGTCTTACGATGATTATTATTCTCTTCAGGATAGGTTAAATGTCTTGTATAGAGAGGGGATGAGCCGTTTTTTTAATGACACAGTCACATTTGTCGAAACAAGTCAAATAGATGACGCATTCGATTTTTTGAAATATAAAGCAGATGAAGGCAAAAGAACAATTCATAAACTATTTAGGTCATTAAAATACTATAGCAATAATCCTTTCGCTTTTTTGGACGTTCATAATGAATCACTATTTTATCAGAACTCTTCAATCTTGAAAGATGTAATATTGATGCTTCAAGACATTTATATAACTGCAAATGAAGACAATCAATTTTTAGGAGATCTTTTTGAAGGATTCTTAAACAAAGGAGTTCACCAAAGTGAGGGCCAATTTTTCACTCCTTTACCCATTGTTCGTTTTTTGATCTCTTCACTTCCATTAAATCAAGTTTATTCAGATGAAAATTTAATGCCGAAAGCAATTGATTATGCATGTGGAGCGGGCCATTTCCTAACTGAATATGCTCGACAAATAAGGCCTATACTTTTAGAGCCTCATAATCAGGATTTATCTAAAATTAAAGATATAGATGAAAGAAACGAAAAGATAGCTAATATAATGCATCGTTATTATGAAAAAATAATAGGAATTGAAAAAGACTATAGGCTATCAAAAGTAAGTCAAGTTGCTGCTTATATGTATAACATGGGAGGAATAAGAATCGTATATGGTGATGCATTAAAAGATAATCCTTATATTGCTCATAATAGTTTTGATGTTCTTGTTGCCAATCCACCATATAGTGTACGGGGCTTTCTCGATGTTTTATCAGAAGAAGAAAGAAAAAAATATAGTCTATCAAAATACGTAACAAACACTGAAAAAAACGGAGCGATTGAAGTGTTTTTCTTAGAAAAGGCCTCTCAATTATTAAAAGATGAAGGAGTAGCAGCAATAATATTACCAGTTAGTATTTTGACAAAAGGCAATCTATTTATGTATTCACTAGTGTCCACGAAAATCTGTTAACATTTCCAGAAGTGACACTTTGATAGTTGACCTAATTCTCAAACTCAAGCCACAGCTGTTTATCCTGCTCTTCAGGATTTTCGATTGGCTCGTCTTTCAGAATCTCCTCCAAA
>JAFTFO010000011.1 GCA_017449495.1 Prevotella sp.
ATTCCCCTATCGACTACCTGAAGAGAGTTAGGAATAGTTCCTGACTCTCTTTCTTTTATGTCCTTTGTATCGTGCTGATAGGGAGCCATTTAGCAAATTCAGTGAATTTGGTCACCAAATTCAGTGAAATTGGTCGGCAAATTCACTGAATTTGCAAAGCAATTACAGTGAATTTGTAAAATAAACACGGTGAATTAATGGAGAAAAAGCTTGGCGGTATCAAAATAAATGCTTATCTTTGCACCAAAAAAGAGACTATGGCTATCAAGTACAGACTGATCCAGAACAGGATCAAGGGCAGCAAGAACTACAACAAGTACTATGCCCACACGGTGAAGAAGGGAACGATTTCGCTGGAAGAGATCGAGAAGATGATCGAAGAGAACTGCACGGCAAAGGCCTCAGACGTGAGGCTCGTGCTGCGCGAACTCTTCGACACAGTGAAGTACTACATGCAGAACGGCTACGTGGTAGACCTCAAGGAGATGGGTAAGTTTTCCATCTCCGTGAAGAGCATCTGCGTGGACGACCCGAAGGAGTTCCGTCGCGACCGTCATATCACCGGCTTCAAGTGCAACTACACCCCCGAGGGCAAGCGCTACAACTCCGACGCAAACCTTCGCGGACGCATCCACCGCGGCTTCCTCGACGGCTGCGAGGCCGAGGAATAGCCTACTCCTCCATCAGCTTACGATAGCGGGTGCGCTTGGGCTCGTCGAGTCCCAGGCGCTGTGCCTTATTGGCCTCATACTCCGAGTAGTTACCCTCGAAATAGAACACACTCCCCTCTCCTGCCGTTGCAGAGCCGTCGCCAGAGGGCTGTCCCTCGAAGGCGAGGATGTGGGTGCAGATGCGGTCGAGGAACCAACGGTCGTGGCTGATGATGACGGCACAGCCGGCAAAGGCCTCAAGACCCTCTTCCAGAGCCCGCAGGGTATTCACGTCGATGTCGTTGGTGGGCTCGTCGAGCAGCAGCACGTTACCCTCCTGCTTGAGGGCGATGGCCAGATGGAGGCGGTTACGCTCACCTCCGGAGAGCACGCCGCACTTCTTCTCCTGGTCGGCTCCGCTGAAGTTGAAGCGTGAGAGATAGGCCCTCACGTTGACGTCGCGGCCTCCCATGCGGATAGTCTCGTTGCCGCCACTGACCACCTGATAGACGGTCTTCTCGGGATCGATGTCCTTATGCTGCTGGTCGACGTATGAGAGCTTCACTGTCTCGCCGACGTCGAAGGAGCCGGCATCGGGCTGTTCGAGGCCCATGATGAGGCGAAAGAGCGTGGTCTTGCCTGCCCCGTTGGGGCCGATGACGCCCACGATGCCGTTGGGAGGTAGGTTGAAACTGAGGTCGCTGAAGAGGGGCTTCTCCGGATATGACTTCGCCACGTGGTCGGCCACGATCACCTTATTGCCTAAGCGCGGGCCGTTGGGGATAAAGATCTCGAGCTTTTCCTCCTTCTGCTTCTGCTCCTCGTTGAGCATCTTGTCATAGGAGTTGAGTCGGGCCTTGCCCTTAGCGTGGCGGGCCTTCGGGGCCATGCGCACCCACTCCAGCTCCCGTTCGAGCGTCTTACGGCGCTTCGAGGCAGTCTTCTCCTCAAGGGCCAGTCGTTGCGACTTCTGTTCGAGCCACGACGAGTAGTTGCCTTTCCAGGGGATGCCCTCGCCGCGGTCGAGTTCGAGAATCCATTCGGCCACGTCGTCGAGGAAGTATCGGTCGTGCGTGACGGCGATGACGGTGCCCTCGTACTGCTGGAGATGCTGTTCGAGCCAGTCGATCGACTCGGCGTCGAGGTGGTTGGTCGGCTCGTCGAGCAGCAGCACGTCGGGCTTCTGGAGGAGCAGCCGGCAGAGTGCCACGCGTCGGCGCTCACCACCCGAGAGGTTCTTCACGCTCCAGTCGCCCGGCGGACAGTTCAAGGCAGCCATGGCACGGTCGAGCTTCGAATCCATGTTCCAGGCGTCGGTGGCGTCGATCACGTCCTGCAGTTCCGCCTGCCGTGCCATGAGCTTCTCCATCTTGTCGGGGTCTTCATAGTACTCGGGCAAGCCGAACTTGACGTTGATGTCATCATATTCTGCCAAGGCGTCGTACACTTTCTGTACGCCCTCCATCACGTTCTCCTTAACCGTCTTCTCCTCGTTGAGCGGCGGGTCCTGCGGCAGATAGCCGACGGAATAGCCGGGGCTCCACACGACGTTGCCCTGATACTGCTGGTCTATGCCGGCAATGATCTTCATGAGCGTCGACTTACCGGCGCCGTTGAGACCGATAATGCCGATCTTCGCGCCATAGAAGAAACTGAGGTAGATGTTCTTGAGCACCTGTTTCTGGTTCTGCTGGATGGTCTTACTCACGCCCACCATCGAGAAAATCACTTTCTTGTCGTCTACTGTAGCCATATCTATAGATATTATATATAATGTGTAAGCATATTGAAAAAAGAAAGCACTGCCCCTGTAAGCCGGGTTCTGTACCGTTTGCACGGCGCCTGTCATTTATCTAATCCACGAGTCACCCCGTGGCTTAAGCGTTCTACCCTCCGCCGCATGAGCCCCGGCCCTGTTGCATTGCTGCTCAGACCTTCGTCACCTCGGGCGGGCAACCCTCTCTCGGACGGTTTACATGAACTTGCAGCCCCCAGTGGACACAGCCCAATGATCACCCATTGGCTGGTGGTCTCTTACACCACCTTCTCACCCTTACCCCACAAACTGACCGTAAACAGCTGTGAGGCGGTTGTTTTCTTCTGCCCTTACCTACTGTCACCAATAGCTTCTACTTTCGGAAGTGGGGCGCCCTGTGCTGCCCGGACTTTCCTCTCGTGCCTGGCGGCACCAGCGACAGACCGTGGCAGTGCTTTCGGTTGCAAAGGTAAGCATTTTAGTTGAGATACGAAAGCACAAGAATGGGATAATTCAAATATAGCAACCAAAAATAATGTTTTTCCTTAATTTTGTCAGTTATTTAAGATTTGAAGTGTTAATCGCAAAAGGCCGTTAAGCTTTTTGTCGGAATTGTTAAATTGGGACAAATATTCACGACAAATTGTCACTATCCCAAAAAATGCACCTATATTTGCACCCGAAAACGTGTTGTGACAAACATCAGACATCGAACATTAAACATTAAAACATTAAACAAAATGACTGAGAATATGAAAAAGATCGTAAATGTGGCAACGCCCGCCATCTGTGTCGTTGCCTTGGTACTCTCGGTAGCAGCCATCAACAAGACCAATGCTGCCAATCCCTCATCCCCCACCCCCGTCGTTGCATCGGCTCCCGCAGGCCAACCCGTCGACCTGACCTATGCCGCCGAGAAGTCACTGCCGTCGGTGGTGTATATCAAGAACACACAGAACTCAAAGGTACAGACCGTTGAGTACAGCGATCCGTTTGAGGATTTCTTCTCCGATCCCTTCGGTGGTTTCTTCGGTCGCGGCCAAGGTAACAACGGTCGTCGCCAGCGCCAGGTGCAGACACCGAAGCGCACGGCTGCCGGTAGTGGCGTCATCATCTCAGCCGACGGCTATATCGTGACCAACAACCACGTCGTCGACGGTGCAGACGAACTGACTGTGACACTGAATGACAACAAGGAGTACTCTGCCCGCATCATCGGTGCCGACGCCACGACAGACCTGGCCCTCATCAAGATCGACGGCAAGAACCTCCCCGCCATCCAGATTGCCAACTCCGACGATGTGAAGGTCGGTGAGTGGGTGCTGGCTGTCGGCAACCCCTTAGGACTGAACAACACCGTGACCGCCGGTATCGTCTCGGCCAAGGCCCGTTCGATGGGTTCCGGCGTCTCTTCCATGATCCAGACCGACGCAGCCATCAACCAGGGTAACTCGGGCGGTGCTCTCGTCAATACCAACGGTGCCCTGATCGGCATCAACGCCATGATCTACTCTCAGACAGGCTCAAATATCGGCTACGGCTTCGCCATCCCCACCACAATTATGAATAAGGTGGTGGCCGACATCAAGCAGTACGGCAACGTGCAGCGCGCCATGATCGGCATCAAAGGCTCCGACGTGAACGTGTATGTCGACTCTGAGAAAGAGAAGGGTAACGAGGTCGACCTTGGCACGATGGAAGGTATCTACATCGCTGAAGTCGTGGAAGACGGTGCTGCCGCTGACGGCGGCCTGAAGAAGGACGATGTGATCACTCACATTGACGGACAGAAGGTAACGAAGTTCGGTGAGTTGCAGAACATCATTGCACAGAAGCGGCCTGGCGATAAGGTCACCGTGACCTATCTGCGTAACAAGTCGAAGAAGACCGCTACGCTGACGCTGAAGAACGAGCAGGGCAACACGAAGGTGGTGAAGAATGCCGACCTCGACGTGCTTGGCGGTAATTTCCGTGCCATCACCGACGGCCAGAAAGAGCAGCTGAACATCGGCTACGGTCTGGAAGTGATGAAGGTGAGCGGTGGTAAGCTGAAGGATGCCGGTGTACCGAAGGGCTTCATCATCCAGCGTGTCAACGACCAGAGCATCAAGTCGATTGAGGATCTGCAGAACGTCGTGAAGGAAGCTTCGACAAGCAAGGAACCCGTGCTCTACATCCAGGGCATCTATCCTACAGGCAAGAAGGGCTACTTCGCCGTACCGCTCGAAAATGATTAAAGATTTTATCTGACACAGATGGCACTGATTTCTTAGGCCACTAACGGTCTTTCAAAGAAAATCAGTGCCATTTGTGTATTTTTTTAGTCTTTTTTTTGGTTGTTTCATGAAAATGCCATAACTTTGCAATTTACTACAAATACTCAACCGATGAGACAACTGAAAATCATAAAATCGATTACTAACCGCGAGAGTGCCTCGCTGGAGAAATATCTGCAGGAAATCGGCAAGGAGGAGATGATCTCCGCCGAAGAGGAAGCAGAACTCGCTCAGCGCATCCGCAAAGGGGACCAGAAAGCCCTCGAACGGCTGACCAGGGCCAACCTGCGATTCGTTGTCTCAGTAGCCAAGCAGTATCAGAACCAGGGCATGAGCCTGCCCGACCTTATCAACGAAGGTAATCTGGGACTGCTAAAAGCGGCAGAACGGTTCGACGAGACCCGCGGTTTCAAGTTCATCTCCTACGCCGTGTGGTGGATTCGGCAGAGTATCCTACAGGCCATCTCGGAACAGAGCCGTATCGTCAGACTGCCCCTGAACCAAGTGGGATCGTACAACAAGATCAACCGCGAGATCAGTAAGTTTGAGCAGTTGAACGAGCGCCGTCCGTCGCTGGATGAGATTGCAGAGAACGTCGACCTGCCAACAGAGAAGATCGACGAGGCTATGAGCATCAGCGGACACCACGTCTCGGTAGATGCGCCGTTTGCAGAAGGTGAAGACAACAGCCTGCTCGACGTGATGGTGAATGAAGACATCCCGTCGACAGACAAGGATCTCGTCATGGAGTCTTTGAAGTCTGAGATACAGCATGCCCTGACAATCCTCTCCGAGAGGGAGCGGAAAGTTATAGAGGACTCCTATGGCATCAATGGTCAGGAACTCACGCTCGAGGAGATCGGTGCAAAATACGGCCTTTCGCGAGAGCGTGTCCGCCAGATTAAAGAGAAGGCGATCCGCAAGCTGCGCACCTGTACAAAGAATAAAATATTAAAGACATATTTAGGATAATGAAACCCATCAGACACTTAGCAATTGGAACAGCCCTAACGGCGCTGCTCACGTTGACATATTCGTCCACACAGGCAAAGAATGTCGTTGAGAAGAAAGCATACATGTTCGGATTCTCAGCCTCATTCAACGACTCAATCATTTACTTCACGAACATCCAGGAGGTAGACAGTGTATGGTTCACGCAAAAGAAAGGCATGCTCGCCGGGCGTAGAGAGTATTCGGGCCAGTTGCGTGACTATTGCAAGGACAAGCTTAACCAGCCACAGCGTACCTGTATCGTCATCGGCGATAAGCAGTTGAAGAAAGTAGAGAAGAAATATGAGAAGATGAAGAAGATGTACAGTCAAAGTAAGAAAACGACCTATGACGTACGATTCATCCCAGACGAAGAGTTCAAGTTTTCAGCCGTCAATATGAGTGAAGGCGGAGAAGGAACAAATAAATAATCCTCGGTTACCGAGGATTATTTATTTCAAAGAGTCTCATGCGATCCTCAAGGAGTGCATACTGATGATCCTCGATAAAGGAGGTGCAGACACGCAGTCCCTCTTGTTCTGAGCCACAGGTAATCAGACAGATTGCCGACACACCATAATACATCAGCTCATGAGCCAACTCACCAGATGTCATTCCCGGATAGCCAATGGTGAAATAGAAACCGTCGGCGATAGGCTCGTCAAGGTCTTTATCGTACACCACGTAGAAGTTATGACGGCAGAAGATGTCCTTCAACTTCTTGGCCCGTTCACCATAGACAGAAATCTCCTTCCGGAAGTCATAGCGCCCCTCATAGGCAGCGGTCAGCATGGCAGCCAACGCATACTGGGCACTGTGGCTCGTCCCGGAACTCAGCGCATAGAGCATACGGGTGGAGAATACAGGGCCAAACGGCAGTCCTTCATAACGATTGGCTAAATCGTCGAAATGACGATGGAACAGCGCATCGGAAATGCAAGTGACACCGATACGCTCACCAGCATAGCTGAAGGCCTTAGAACCGCTGATCAACAACATGTAATTGTCAGTATAACGGGCTACTGTAGCCTGGTATGGCGGCTGGAACGGCGTAGAGAGATCCTTGCGGAAGTCCATGGCGAAGTAAGCCAGGTCTTCCATCACGATGGCATCGTACTTCGTGGCCAGTTCACCAATCACCTTCAGCTCCTCCTCTCGCAGGCAGATCCACGAGGGGTTGTTGGGATTGGAGTAGACGATGGCACAGATATTCCCCTGAGAGAGATAGCCCTCAAGTTTGGCGCCGAGTTTATCACCACGATAGTCATACACGTCGAAGGTCTCGTACTTCACACCCATCACCTGCAATTGCATCTTCTGCACAGGGAAGCCTGGGTCGATAAAAAGGACGGTGTCCTTACGGTGATCACACTGTGAACAGGTGAGGAACGAGGCAAACGTTCCCTGCATGGAGCCGCTGACGGGCACACACCCCTCGGGCTTGATATCAATGCCAATAAAGGCCTTGACGAATTGTGAGGCAGCCTGTTTCAACACTGGAGCGCCCTGAATGTCGGGATAGGAATGGGCGATGCCGTCTTCGAGGGCCTTGATCTGGGCGTCGACACCTACCTGAGCAGCCGGGAGTCCCGGTATGCCCATCTCCATCTTGATGAACTCAACGCCTGAGGCAGCCTCTGACTTTGCTGCCACCTGTTTCACCTCACGGATCGTAGCCTCGGCAAAGTCCTTGATGCCAAGTTCTGCCACAAGGCCGTCGACAATCTCTTTCTTAATCGGAGTCTCTGTCATTTCTGTGCCTCCCTTCCAATAGCCAATGCCTTGATATTCGCCTCAACTATGGCCTCACCCTTTCGACCGAATACGCGACGGATGGCATCCTCGAGCTTATCGTACTCTATGCCGAGAGCCTTCTGTGCTGCTCCCAGCAGGATGACGTTCGCACTGCGGGGCACACCGTTATCCTTAGCAGCCTGCTCAATATCAAGCACTATCACATTCTTGATCTGATGGAGGTCTTGCTTGATCTTCTCAATATCAGGATAGTTAGGGATGTTGACGAACGGTGTACTCGACGTGATGATCCATCCATCTTTTGCGAGGAACGGCAGATAGCGCAGGGCCTCCATAGGCTCCATCGAGATAATGACATCGGCACCACCAAGGGGAATCAGGTCACTGGCGATAGGATTGCTGGAGATGCGCAGGTTCGACTGCACATCACCGCCTCGCTGACTCATGCCGTGTACTTCGGCCTGCTTGATATAGAGGTTCTCCTTCATGGCAGCCTCGCCAATGATGGTGGCAATAGAGAGGATACCCTGTCCTCCTACACCGCAAAGAATAATATCTGTTTTCATAACTTCAATGTAGTTATGTAGTCAGAAATTAAGTAGTTAAGCCTAATGACTGGCCGCAGAATTTCACCATGTAATGGCTTAACTTCTTTAACTACTTAACTTCTTAACTACTTGTTACTTGTTCTTTTTCTGTTTCAAATGTCTCTGCAATGTCTGCATACACTCACGGCGTGGGATGATAACGCTCACACCATGATAGTTGATCTCCTCACGGATGGCTTGCGTGATCTCCGGCATATTCTTTGGAATGGGGTTCACCACCTTCAGGTGGTCCTCTGAGAGGCCAAGTCCCTTGCAGATAGCCTCGAACTTATTCGTACCAGCCGAGTCCTGTCCGCCTGTCATCGCCGTCGTCAGGTTGTCGGAGATGATCACCGTGATATCGGCATTCTCATTGATGGCATCAAGCAGACCCGTCATACCAGAGTGGGTAAACGTTGAGTCGCCGATGATGGCGAGGGCTGGCCACTGGCCTGCGTCGGCAGCACCCTTGGCCATGGTGATAGAAGCACCCATATCGACACATGAGTGAATGGCCTTATAGGGAGGCAAGAAACCTAAGGTGTAACAGCCGATATCACCAAACACACGGGCATTGGGATACTCACGCAGTACCTCATTGAGTGCCGTATAGACATCACGGTGACCGCATCCCTGGCAGAGTGCCGGTGGACGAGGCGTCACATCTTCACAAGGCGCATAGCTCTCACCATTCTCAATGCCCAAGGCCTTCTTCAGAAGGTCTGGGTTGAGTTCACCTGTACGAGGCAGCTCACCAGTGAGGCGTCCCTTGATAACAGCATTGCCCGGCATGACACCACGCACCTGATCCTCGACGAAAGGCTGGCCCTCCTCGGCTATCAGCACATACTCACAGTCGTCTGTCATCTGACGGATCAGCTTCTTGGGTATCGGATACTGCGAGATCTTCAACACGGGATAAGGACATCCGTCGGGATAGCACTCCATCAGATAGTTAAAGGCGATACCACTGGCAATAATACCTAACTTGTGGTCAGTGCCATCGATATACTGGTTATATTTGCTATCGACAGCCATCTGCTCCAACAGAGGCTGCTGGGCAGTAACGATATTGTTTCGCTTACGGGCGAAAGCAGGCAGGAGCACCCAGTTACTGGCCGGTGCATCGTAGTTCAACTCGTTCTGCTGACGTGGCTCATCAGCAATCTCAACGACAGCACGGCTGTGAGCCATACGGGTGGTGACACGCATCAGGATGGGGAGTTTCAGCTGCTCCGACAGGTCGAAGGCCTCCTGCATCATATCATAGGCCTCTTGTTGTGAACTGGGCTCCAAGGTTGGGATCATGGCGAACTTGCCATAGAAACGGCTGTCCTGCTCGTCCTGAGAGGAGTGCATCGAGGGGTCGTCGGCCACCAGCACCACCAGACCACCGTTCGTACCAGTCATTCCAGAGTTAACGAAAGGATCGGCACAGACATTCAGTCCCACATGTTTCATACACACCAGCGCCCGTTTGCCCATATACGACATACCGAGTGCTGCCTCCATAGCCGTCTTTTCGTTGGTAGACCAGCGGCGATGGATGTTTCTCTCCTTAGCAATGGGCGACTCTTGGATATACTCCGTAATCTCCGTAGAGGGAGTACCGGGATAGGCATACACGCCACTCAGGCCAGCATCGATGGCACCCTGGGCTATCGCCTCATCGCCTAACAATAGTTTTTTCATTGAATATTACTTTTTGATGATTTTCTCTTTAATTGCGCAAAGGTACGACTTTTCTGCCGAATAAACAAAAAAATGCGGCTCTATTTGCATAAAGCCGCATTTTTATTCGTTCCTTATTCATGATTCAATTCCCATGCTTCACTTCTTAGAAGGAATAGCCGACAGTCAGGAGCACCTGATGGCGCTTGAAGTCGACATTAGTCATACCCACATCTTGTCCAGACTCGAACTTCTGCATGGGATAGAAGTCACCCTTCGTCATATTGTACTGATAGGCGAGGTCGAAGTTCCATCCACCCACCTTATAGCCAACGCCACAGGTGACGCGATGGGTATCCTTCCAGTTCACGTAGTCGGTCGTCGAGGAATAAGCCACACCAGGAGAGTCAAGCATCATGTCGCGCACACTATTCTCCTCATAGGCAGCTGACTGATAATTGTACCCGAAGCGGAGAGCAAGGGCTGGATCGGGTTTGTACTCGATACCGGCTTTCAGCAGATGGACGGCTTTCAGAGTGTTCTCGGTATGATTCTCCATCACGGCATCAGAATAGGAGCGATCGTTACCATAGTAGTCCGTCCCATCATCAATGATGCGGTTCACGGCAGAGCCATAGTCGGAAATCTCGTAGCTGAGTCCCAGGGCAATATTGTTGCCAATGGTATGTCCGAGGCTGGCGCCAAACTTCCACGGGGTATAATAACGGAAGTCATAACCCTCACCCGAATACCAAGAATCCTCGAGGCCGTATTCGGAGTCGTTATTGAAATCAGTACCATTGTCAGTGGTCAGTTCATACCACGTAGGCGTTGAGATATAGAGGCCAATACGGAAGGGAGAGGTTTCAACAGGACGGAAGATGATACCAGCCTTCACATCAATACCTGTTCCTTCAATCCTTCGGTCATCCAGATAGTCGACATAATCTTCATTGCCGTCATAACCTGTGTTGATGTCCGCAGAATTCACCAAGCGCTCGGTATGGATAGAGAAACCTTTATAGTTCACATCATGAATGCCAACCGTCACACCCCAATAGAAACGGTCGTTCTGGTTACCGCTCACATTGAAGTCGTACTCATTGATCCAACCGCGTTGAGAACGGTCGAACATGTAATAGTCGGCGGTATTGTAATTCATCCAGGAGTTCTCACCGTCTGTCTCAAGATTCAGGGCGTTCAGGTTCAAATAGTCCGACTGGCTGAATGTCTGGGCCCTATTTGGACTCGTCTCACTCTCATAGCCAATCACGTCACCTTGATTGTTGAAGTCCCAATAATAACCACCCCGTCTGACATTTTCAAGATCAGCCTTATGATACGACAGATAGTTCTGTGACACATTACGCAGACTATTAGCCGCAGAAAGGATCTGGTTGAAGTTACGGCTCTTGTGGAAGTTGAAGCCCACATTAACGAATGAATTACGACTGACACGAGAAGAATAGACGACGCCCAACTGGTCGAAACTCATCTTCGTGCCATTCTTGCCATCGAACTCCTTTGCCCCTTGCTGTGATACCAACCCCGCCGAGGCACTCACTGTGGAATGGCGGAACAAGCCGATACCGGCAGGGTTCGAGGAAATGGTCGAGATGTCGGCACCCAGCGCCTCCATAGCACCACCCATACCCACATAGCGGGCCGTACCATTCAAGTCGCTACCCAACAGACGGGCACTCTCATACGTATCCTGTGCAACTGCCGGCAGTACTGCTGCCAAGGCCAATGCTGCTATATAAAACTTCTTCATCATTGCTATATATCTATAATCTAATCCGAAAACTATAAACTACTATACAACCTGTATTGCTTCAGTTAGCGTCTTCCACCCATACGGGCGCCACCGCCACCACCGCTGCTGCCGCCACTACGAGAGCCGCCGCTGAAGCCACCACTGCTACTGCCACTGATGCGCGAGCCACTAAAACTACCAGAGCTACGAGAGCTGCTATAGCTGCCTGAATTATTATAACTGCCATTGTAACGGGAGTTACCAGAAGTGGTGCGCGATGAAGTACTACGGTTCGCCCTACCATTACGGCTGTTGCCATTGACGGTTCTGTTACGCAGTTCACTCATGCGGCTGGCATTACGGGCAGATGTTCCTCCCCGGTAGCCAATGTAATTAGAGCCGTCTCTGCGGATGGTACCGGCACCGATGGTCGGGGCTGTGCGATAGTGACCACCACCGCCAATAGCATAGAAGGGATAATAACGGTCGTAGTACCAAGAGTTAAATTCCCAGGGACCATACCAAGGATCATACCAGCCATAGCTCCAAGGCGAATGCCAGCCATAGTAGCCATAATATCCCCAACTGCCATAGAATATGGGATCGTAATAATACCAAGGATCATACCAGCCACTGTAGAAACCATATCGGCCATAGTACCAGGGCGAATGCCAGGCCCAGTCGTAGCGTCCGGCATTGTAGCCAGCCCAGAAGGCGGCATTATCGGAAATCTGGTAATCGTCGAAACGGCTCATCTCCTTCGTCAGCTGGAAGTCCTCAGCCATGATGGAGTCACTGGGATAGACACCCTTCTCAGCGCTGAAACTGATGGTATCGCTGACCGTCGAATCGTTAGCAATGGGTTCGTAGTGACTCAGAACTCTACGGTTATAGTCGTCTACGCTACGGTTGCTGCCAGCATAGTAAGTGTCTCGCGGCATGCCATAGTTATCCGTCACCTTCTCCACCGTCTTCTTTTTGGGGACGAAATAGAGATCGTCAACCTGAGCTGCCACAGTCATGGGCAGAACTCCAAGGATCATTGAAATCAGTAACAGTCTTTTCATTTTCTTCAAGTTTTAATGATTCACGATGCAAAAATACATCGAATTTACATGCAAAAGTACGGAAAAACCCTAACTTATGATAGGATTTTCCCTATTTTTTGTAATTTTGCCTCAAAAATTAACATCCTTATGAAATATTTCGAGGTTAAATTCACGCTTTCGCCCTACTCCACCGATGCCAGCGACGTATTGTCGGCTATGGCTGGAGAGGCAGGATTCGAATCCTTTGAAGAGACGTCCGACGGTCTCTTGGGCTATGTCCAGCAACAACTCTACTCAGCCGAAGCGCTGCAGGAAGTCCTGTCAGACTTTCCCTTCGAGGAAGTTTCCATCACCTACGATGTTCGTGAAGCCGAGGACCGTGACTGGAACGAGCAGTGGGAGCAAGAAGGTTTCGAGCCGATTGTTATTTCGAGGAAAGAGGAAGGATATTCGAGGAGTGAGGAATGTGGAGTGAAGAGTGAGAATACCTTCGAGGGTATTATCATTCACGACGGCCGCCATCTACCGACAGAACTTTCCTCACTCCACACTCCACACTCCTCGTTCCTCGAGATAGAGATCGACGCCCGTCAGGCCTTCGGCACAGGCACCCATGAGACCACCCGCATGATCTGCGCTGAGATAATCCAATATGCGAGCGGTGCTCGCATATTGGATTGCGGAACAGGCACGGGCATCCTCTCCATCTGTGCCCTGAAGCTGGGAGCCTCAGAGGCCATCGGCTACGACATCGACGAGTGGAGTGTCGACAATGCCCGCCATAATGCCGTCATCAATCACGTGGACGACCGCTTCACCTCTCTGCTCGGTGATGCTACTATATTAAATAAGGTGGAAGGCACGTTCAACCTCGTGTTGGCCAACATCAATCGCAACATCCTGCTCAACGACCTACCCCAGTTCCGCCAAAAGATGGCTCCTGGTGCCTGCCTCATCCTCAGCGGTTTCTACACCGCCGATACTCCCCTGCTCATCGAAAAGGCCGCCACCCTCGGCCTCACCCTCCAGCAGCAGAAAGAAGAAAACGACTGGGCCTGCCTCATCTTCAAATGAAGCATTCCTGCTCGAAGTAAAAACTTCATCAAATGTTTGCAAGTTTCAGGAATTCTCCGTATATTTGCACTCGAATTAATTATTAGAATAGAATCAAATGGAACAAACTATGGTGCTCGTCTGTTGATGTTTTCCAAATTCAATGTGTTCATAGTTTGATAGATTTAAAGGCGGGCAGTTCTATACTAATCCTGCCAGCCTTTTTTGGTGATACAATTCAAGTCTGATTTCTGCAGCCTTTCTCTCTTCTTCTTTTTCACGCAAGAAGGCCCTGAAGGCTGCGCGGACTTCCTCGCGTAATCTTTTCTTTGATGTTTCCATATCGATAAAAAGTTAAGTTGATACTATTACGGCGGCAAAGGTACGAATAAATTCTGTAAATTCCAAACTTTATTCCGCATTTTTTGTGCGGATAGTCTTTGGGACAATTGACGTGTACTGAATGTAACAACGTGTAACGGAGGGACGGTTCTTTTGTTATATTGTTATGTCGATATAGCTAGGAGGAATTTTAGCAAAAAACTTTACATAAAAAAGGGCAATAAGCCGTTCTGGGAGAAAGGTGGCTGATTTCTGGGAGAAAGGTGGCAGGAAAGTGGGAGTTTCCTTAGCCCAAAGTCCCAGTTTCCTTAGCCCTTCGTTTGGGACACAAACAAGCCTAATTATCAGCAAGTTACAATTTTCAAAACGGTTGCGAAATATATTTACACAACAAATAGTGTGTTAATTAGCAATAGAGGGTGTGTCAAAATAGGCACACCCTCATTTTTGTTTCCAGACGAGTAAGATACAGACCTGTTGCTTATCTGATGCGGTCGAGAGAGCGGACGAGCTTTTCGTCGGCACGGATGGCACGACGCGCCATCAGATAGAGGATGAGAGCAACGGCAGGCAGGACGGCAGGCCAGGAAGGAACGAAGTCGACAGCTCCCCAGGTCTTGTGGTCAACCGTCTGCGCCACCACGAAGAAGCAGATATACCATCCTATAATCAACAGGACATTGAGGGCACAGAAGAGTGCCTGAATCTTCCTATTACGATAGATGAAGATGGTATAGGTGCCAAGTGCCGCCGTGGGCAGCAGGATGGCAAACAGAGGCCACGTGTCGAAGTGCCGATGCCCCAGAGGGTCGGTAAACCAGAGGTTATACACCCGAGCCACATCGAGTCCTGCTGCATGATAGGAGCCTATCTGCGAACAAAGGCAGAGGACAGTCAGGATGACTGCCACCAGAAGGAAGAGGGTCTGTTTACGCTGCCACACGGTAATAACTGATTACGGATTAACGATTTAGTTCTCCTGATTCTCACGAGAGGGGTCGCGCCAGTAGACCTTGTCCTCGATGAACTCCTGGGTAGCCAGCAAAGTAGCCTTCGGAAGTTTCTCGTAGTAACGTGATATCTCAATCTGCTCACGGTTCTCGAATACTTCCTCCAAAGAGTCATTATATGAGGCGAACTCTGCGAGTTTCTTGCTCAGGTCGTCCTTGATCTGGACGCTAATCTGGTTGGCGCGCTTGGCGATGATTGCCACACTCTCATAGATGTTACCTGTATCACGGCAAAGGTCCATGATGTTACGCGACACGGTGTTAATGGGTGCTTTTGATTTCTTGTAATCCATGATGATATATACGATTTGCTAAATTTTGATATCTTATTAATCTTTTATCACTTTCTTGCACTTGACGATATACTTCTCAGCCAGGGCGACATTCTTCGAGTCGGGGAACTCGTTGATAAAGCCATAGCACTCATCCTCGGCATCCCTATAGCGGTCGAGGCGCTTCTCGTCGGAACTGTTCTCTGCCAGCTGGAACTTGCTCTTCATAATCAACAGCATAAATTCCTCACGGAGGCTGCAATAAGGATAGTTCTTCAGGGTGTTCTGTGCCGTGATGATGCTGGCAGTATAGTTACTCTCCTCATTGGAGTTGATATTGCCAAAATAGCCGCCAAGGTTATAGTAGAGCTGCGCCGAGAGGAACTCTTTCTGAATCAGTTTGTCTGACAGCTCATACAGTCGTTCCTGAGCTTGGGGACGCAGATGAGAGTCAGGGAAGAGATCCATGAACTGCTGATAGGCCGTGATAGCACCATTCGTTGGCGACTGGTCCAGACGCGGCTCCGGAGAACTCTGATAAAGCGACTGTCCGACATAGAAGTAGGCGGGCTCCACGTAATGGCCACGAGGGTAGCTCGACGTATATTTCCTGAAAGTCTCCGAGGCAACGTCATAGTCCATGTTGCAATACTGCGCCATAGCCAGCATGTACAGGCACTCCTGCGCCTCGTCGCTTCCCTTCTTCATCGTCACCAACTCCTGCAACAGTGTGGATGCCTGCTGGTACTTGCCACGGGCAAAGGCTTCCTTGGCATATTCGTACTTCGCCTCGTTATCACCGTACTTATAGACAGCGTTGAACTCCGATGCACAACTGCACATCAGCAGGGTCGAGATAGATGCTATGATGACTGTTTTCTTCATATCGGGGTGCAAAGTTACGACTTTTCGGCCAAATAACAAAGTTTTTTATAAAAATTATGTATTACTGCGGTCTAATTATGAATTATTTGTGTATCTTTGCACCCCATGAGCAAATATAAGTTGATTTCTGATTACAAGCCCACGGGTGACCAGCCCGAGGCCATCCGTCAGCTGACGGAAGGTCTTGAAAGGGGCGATAAGGCACAGGTGCTGCTCGGTGTGACAGGATCAGGCAAGACCTTCACGATGGCAAACGTCATCGCCAACTGGAACCGCCCCACCCTCATCCTCAGCCACAACAAGACGCTGGCACACCAGCTATATGTGGAGATGAAGGAGTTCTTCCCTCAGAACGCCGTTGAATATTATGTCAGCTATTATGACTATTACCAGCCAGAGGCTTATCTGCCGACAACGGATACCTATATCGAGAAAGACTTGGCCATCAACGATGAAATTGACCGTCTGAGACTCTCTGCGGTATCAAGCTTATTATCAGGAAGAAACGATGTCATCATTGTATCATCGGTTTCATGTATCTATGGCATGGGAAGCCCTGTTGCATTACAAGAGAATGTCATTGAATTGCAGGTAGGTCAGAAATTGAGTCGCAATGCGTTGTTAAGGAAATTAGTGCAGTCTCTGTATGTCCGCAATGACTTGGATCTGCAACGCGGCAACTTCCGTGTAAAAGGGGATACGGTCGACATAGCCATGGCTTACTCCGAAGTGGTGCTCCGTGTCACGTTCTGGGACGACGATATCGACGCCATCGAAGAACTCGACGGCGTGACCTTCGACCGTATTGCCAGTTTCAAGGACTACAAACTCTACCCTGCCAACCTCTTTATGACCTCTCAGGAACAGACGAACATCGCCATCCATGACATCCAGGACGATCTTATGAAACAGGTCGCCTACTTCGAGGAACTAGGCGACGGCATCAAGGCGCAGCGCATCAAGGAGCGTGTGGAGTACGATATGGAGATGATCAAGGAACTGGGTCACTGCTCCGGCATCGAGAACTACAGCCGATACTTCGACGGACGGAAAGCAGGAGAGCGTCCCTATTGCCTGCTCGACTTCTTCCCTGACGACTATCTGCTCTTCATCGACGAGAGTCATGTCTCTGTGCCACAGATCAACGGCATGTATGGTGGTGACCGCAGTCGCAAGCAGAACCTCGTGGAATACGGCTTCCGACTGCCGGCTGCCTTCGACAACCGCCCCCTGCGCTTTGAGGAGTTTCAGAAGGAAGTGCACCAGGTTATCTACGTCAGCGCCACACCGGCAGACTTTGAACTAAGCGAAGCTGAGGGTATCGTTGTGGAGCAGGTCATCCGTCCTACGGGACTCCTGGACCCTGAGATAGAAGTGCGCCCCAGTGAAAACCAGATAGACGACCTGCTCAATGAGATACAGATACGTAAGGAACGCGGTGAGCGCGTACTTGTCACCACACTCACCAAGCGCATGGCAGAAGAGATGGCAGACTATCTGCTGCAGCACGGCGTACAGACGAACTACATCCACAGTGAAGTCAAGACACTCGAACGGGTGCAGATTCTCAATGACCTCCGTCTGGGCAACTACGATGTATTGGTAGGTGTGAACCTTCTTCGCGAAGGACTGGACCTGCCAGAAGTATCACTTGTAGCCATCCTTGATGCCGACAAGGAAGGGTTCCTCCGTAGCCATCGCAGTCTGACACAGACCGCAGGACGTGCAGCACGAAACGTGAACGGCAAGGTCATCATGTATGCTGACACCATCACAGCCTCGATGCAGCTCACCATCGACGAGACACTGCGCCGTCGTGAGAAGCAGATTCGCTATAACGAGGAGCACGGTATCACGCCACGGCAGATTGTCAAGAATATCAGTCAGGCTGCCCTCCAACAGGACAACCGTGCCGATGCGAAGGAACTCCGTCGGGAGTTTGGCATATCCGATACAGGTATCTCAATGGCTGCCGATCCTATCGTGGCCCGTATGACCAGACCACAGATGGAGAAGTACATTGCCGAAATCCAGCAGCAGATGAAGGAAGCCGCCAAGCGACTCGACTTCATCCAGGCTGCACAATATCGCGATGAAATCGTCCGTTTACAAAAGGAATTGGAATTAAAATAAAGAAACGATGCCCCATCATTGACCATAATTATTATGGATAATTACAATTTATTACGGGAAATCGTTTCTTAATGTCGAATATTCTTTGTACTTTTGCACCCAAAATCAAACACATTAGGCAATGAAGAAGCAGTTTATAATCGTACTGATGATGCTGGTGCCCATGCTGGCTATGGCACAGGACAACACATGGGAACGTATCGAAGTGGAAGAACAGCCAAAGGATAATCCTGACGCCAAATACCTGGTACCTGATGCCGTTCCAGAGGTAGACGGCAAGGTCGTTTGGAAGACAACCCTCTACGCTGAGGGCAAGACTGCCGATGAAATCTACGATATACTCCTTGAACAGATCACAAAGATGACCAAAGAGCCTAATCAGATTGCCAATAGTCTGGTGGCTTTGCAGGATCGCGAAAGCCATGAGATAGGAGCTGTCTTCCACGAATGGCTGGTGTTCAAGGATGTCACCTTCTCCCTTGATCGCACACGGATGAACTACCAGCTGCATGTCGCTACCCGCAACGGTGAGGCTGATGTCGCCATGCAACATATCAGTTATGACTATGAGCCAGAACGTTCGAAAGCCCATTATACCGCAGAAGAATGGATCACCGACAAGTATGCTGTGAATAAGAAGCACACAAAGCTATACCCTATTTCAGCGAAATTCCGTCGTAAGACTATCGACCGTAAGGATTTCATATTCAACAAGTTCAATAGTTTGATTAACAGTAAGTAATGAATAAGGATAAGATACGCAATTGGTTGAACATCATCTTCATGATTGGTGCCGTCGTGGGGGTGATTCTGTACCTCCAGAAGAATGAGCAGACACACATGTTGGGCCTTTACATCATCCTTTGTTCGATGGTCGTGAAGGTTGCAGAGTCGTCACTCAGAATGATGAAGTAAAAGGTGAGTAATGAGAGGTAAGTGGTGAGAGGTATGTTTCAAACACATCATATGAGACCCGGAATGAAAGTGATAGCGATACTATTCACTCTTCACTTATCATTTTTCACTTCCATCCCCACCCTTGCTCAGGATACCTTCAACCAGATAGACGAGTACGGTAACGTCTCACAGCGCAGCGACAACAACAACTTCAATAAGCACAATAACGATACGACGCGTAACAAGGAGATTCCCAAAGGCATCTATACCTGGACCATCGATCGTACCTATGGCGATATGACGCCCGCAGAGCCCGATACCGTACCACACCTCTTCATGAACACGACGTTCAACAACGGTATGTACGGGGAGTACAATCACACGGGCAGCAACTACACCGCCCGTCAGAGCCGTATCTTCTTCAACCGTCCCACTACCGACATTTATTTCTTCTCCCAGCCCTATAGCTTTGTTGAGAAGCGGCCCGAGAAGTTCCTCTTCATGAATACACTCTCGCCCTACACGACCATTCTCTACGACAACTGTGGTGATAAGGTCAGTGGCGAGGATCATATTGACGCGAAGTTTGCCATCAACGCCAACAAGCGCCTCAACCTCGGCTTCGACCTCGAATATGCCTACGCCCGTGGCTACTTCCAGAACCAGAACCAATCGCACTTCAACGCCACGCTCTTCAGTTCCTATATTGGCGACAAGTACAACATGCATGCCTTCTTCACCACCAGTCACCAAAAGGTGGAAGAGAACGGAGGTATTGAGAATGACAACTATATCGTCCATCCAGAGCTCTACACCGAGTCCTTCAGCGAGAACGAGATTCCAACCGTTCTATCACAGACATGGAACCGTAACGACCACCAGCACCTCTTCTTCACCCACCGTTATAACATCGGTTTCTATCGCAAGGTAAAGATGACCGACGAAGAGATCAAGGCCCGACAGTTTGCTGAGGCATCCAAGAAGGATAAAGAGAAACGAGAGGCCCGTGAGAAGCAGGAAGATGGTGACGGCGATAAGCCATCGCGTTCCCAAGAGGAGAAGCGCCCCAGTGGCCGTCCCGACAATGCCCGTATCATAGGGGCAGAGCCGAAGACCATGCTCGACTCGTTGGCTGCACAGGCTGTCGACACTACACGCATCAAGATCGATGACCAAGCCACGCTCGACAGTCTGATGCGCGTCCAAGCCATCCAGGACTCTATCGACGCCACGATGAAAGATGAGTTCGTACCTGTCACGAGTTTCTTCCACACCCTCGAATGGAACAACTACCGCCATATCTATCTGGCTTATGATGCACCAGAGAACTATTATCGGGAACGTTATCTCGATGTCGCACGGTTAGGGAATGACTCCATTAATGACCTGACGAATCATCGCATGCTGAAAAACATTTTCGGCATTGGCCTGCTCGAAGGATTCAACAAATACGTGAAGGCAGGACTCAAGGCTTTCATCTCCCATGAGAACCGCCATTATGAGATGCCAGACACTATCGGAAGCCTCACCACCCGTAGCAGCTGGAATGAGAATGACATCACCATCGGTGGACTGCTCAGCAAGACGCAAGGGCGTACCCTCCACTTCAATGCCGGCGTAGAGGCATGGGTGGCAGGCGACAACGTCGGACAATTGCATCTCGACTTCAGCACCGACCTCAACTTCGCCCTTTTCGGCGATACCGTGCGACTGGCAGCCAACGCCTACTTCCACCGAGACAACCCAGGCTTCTTCCAGACTAAATACCACGGCAAGCACGTATGGTGGGACCATGACGATCTCTCTGCCGAAACCCGTACCCGCATTGAGGGTGTCTTCTCCTATGCTAAGACGAAGACCACACTTCGAGTGGGTATCGAGGAGATGCAGAACTACACTTACTTCGGCATGAGCTACGACAATACCGACAACAAACGTACGAACCTCACCACAGGCGTCTTTCAGGAGTCAGGGAACATCAATGTCATGATGGCTCAGCTCCACCAGAACTTCCGTCTCGGGCCTCTGAACTGGGAGAACGTCATCACCTATCAGAACTCCAGTAATAAAGAAGTATTGCCTCTGCCTACATGGAATATCTTCTCCAACCTCTACCTGAAGTTTAAGATAGCAAAAGTGCTGGGGGTAGAACTCGGTGCCGACGCCATCTGGTTCAGTAAATACTATGCACCAGACTTCTGCCCAATCATCAACCAGTTTGCCGTGCAGCAGAATACGGCAAGCCGTGTCGAACTTGGCGGCTATCCTTTTATCGATGTCTATGCTAACATGGTGTTGAAAAAGGTGCGCTTCTTCGTCATGATGAGTCATGTCAATGCCCAGTCAGGCAGCAGGATGCAATTCCTCACGCCCCACTACCCCACAAACAACTCCGTGCTTCACTTCGGCGTATCGTGGATATTCTACAATTGATTACAGGATAAGTCCCACGGCGACGCAGAGACCGTAGATAAAGATATTCCTTGCCGTCTCACCTAAGCAGAGGTTCAGCGCCTTTCCCTGATAGATTTTTTTGATTCGCAGATATGTGAATACGTGCAGCACAAAATACAACAGCGGGAAGACTGTTGCCAGTAAATGACCGTTCATCCAGAACGTACCTCCTAATATCATCGCGCCAACGCCAACACCCAGATACAGTTGCAATCCCGCCTCTGGACCTAACCGCACGATGAGCGTCTGCTTCCCCGCAAGTCGGTCGTTGTCTCTATCCCTGAAATTATTCACGATCAGTAACGCATCAATTACAAGCCCGCAGGCGATGGCGGCAAGCACTACCTCCCATGTGATGTCATGTATCTGAACATAATACGTACAACATACAGGTACCAGCCCGAAGAACACAAGTACGAGTATGTCTCCCATTCCCCGATACGAGAACACCGTCGTATACAAGAATGCGAACACGACGCAGGCAGCACCCACCAAAATCATCTCCAGTCCACCATACCACGCCAAGGGCAGCCCGATGACACAGGCCACACACGTCGTAGCAGCGATGGCTTGCTTCATCGCACTCAGCGTCACCCACCCCTGTGCACAGGCCCTTCTCGGCCCTAAGCGCGTCTCTGCATCGTCTGAACCATTCACGAAATCGAAGAAATCGTTGATCAGGTTCGCATCGATCTGCATGGCAAAGGCGAAAAGCAGGCACAACAGTGCTGCCGTCCAGTTGAACACGTCGCCCTCATACAACTGCGCATCGGTATAGGCCAGTGCCGATCCTATCACAACGGGCACCGCTGCTCCAGAGAGGGTCTTGGGCCTTGCTGCCAGCAACCATGCCTTCAACGAATTGGTCTTGATTCTTGCTTCTTCCATCTTTTTTCCTTTAATTATTTGCAAAAGTACGGAGAAATTTGTAAATTTGCAAACATAAACTCAACTTTTTATGATACAAAACGTTCCAAGCCTTGATTTGGTAGAGTTCATCGAGACGAAGATCCTGCCTCAATATGCTGCTTTCGACGCTGCCCATAACATGGAGCACGTCACCCGCGTCATCCGTCATTCCTTAGAACTCGTCAAGGTGACGGGTGCCGACGTGAACATGGTCTACACCATCGCAGCCTATCATGACCTCGGCATGTCGGGCCCTCGCGCCGTCCATCATATCACAGGCGGTAAGATCCTGGCTGCCGACGCCAGACTGAAGAAGTGGTTCTCGCCCGAACAACTAAAGGTGATGCGCGAGGCTGTCGAGGACCATCGTGCCTCCGCCTCCCACTCTCCGCGAAGCATCTATGGAAAGATTGTGGCAGAAGCCGACCGTGACATCGAGACAGATGTCGTCATTCGCCGTACCATCCAGTATGGCCTCGCCAACTATCCACAACTCGACCACGAAGGACAATGGAAGCGTTTCAAGGAACACATGGACAATAAATACTCAAAAGACGGGTATATCCGCTTATGGATACCTAACTCGCCCAATGCCCAGCGACTGAACGAATTACGCAATCTCATTGCCCAGCCTGGAGAGCTCAGAAAAGCTTTCGACCGGATATATAAGGAGTTAGAGGAAGATAAAAGAAGATAAAGGACTCTTCCTCTATCTTCTTCTTTTTACCTCAAATAAAAATAATAGATGTACGCGAGGACGGCAATGAGCACTAACGTAACAACCGTTCTCACCATACACGACACCACACGCTTAATAATCAGAAAGGCGATGATGATAGCTGCAAGCATTGCAGCATAATAACCAATATTACCCATTTATCTAAACATTTTCCTAAACACTGTTGGTACAGGGGTCTCGAACTCCATCGCCTCACCCGTCACCGGATGATGGAAGCAGAGCAGCCAGGCATGCAGACAGAGACGTCCTAACGGATCATCCCCATTGCCATACTTGGGATCGCCACACACAGGATGCCCCATGTCCGCCGAATGTACACGTATCTGGTTCTTACGGCCTGTCTCTAACTTGAACTCCACGAGCGAATGTTCCGTTGTACGGGCCATCACGTGCCAGTGTGTCACAGCATACTTGCCACCGTTATCCACAGGCGACGAATAGGTCACATACGCCTTGTTATCTTTCAGCCAGTTGGCCACAGTACCCTCATCCTCGACAATCTCACCCGAACACACGGCCACATAGCGACGATCATACACAATCTGGTGCCAGTTATGCTCCAAAATCTGCTCCGTATCCATGTCCTTGGCGTAGACCATCAGTCCGCTGGTATCGCGGTCGAGGCGATGCACCACATGGGTCCGGCATTTCTGCCCAGACTTCTTGAAATAGTCGTCGAGCACCGACTTCACGTTCAGGCTGGAGTGTCCTGCCGCCATTGATAGGATGCCGGGCTCCTTCTCCACCACGATGAGCCACTTGTCTTCATAAACAATCTTCACATAACGGCTCTTGAAGCCCCGCTGATTACGCTTGGAGTTGCTCACCGACACCTTCATGCCCCGCTCCAATGGGAAGTCAAACTGCGACACGGTCTTACCGTTCACCTTGATACCTCTCCCCTGCAGCGTCGCCTTGATTTTTGTCCGCGACTGTTTCACGTTCTTCAACATCCACTCTAACAACGGCATCGACTCCTCCACAGTATAGTGCGAATAGTCGCCCTCGCGGTTTATATCTGAATTATATCTCATATCGGCTGCAAAATTAATAAAAAAACCGCAGACTGCAAAAGTCTGCGGCTATTTTATTAATAGAACTTGACTTCGTCGAGTTCCACGGCGCTCGGCAATTCATATGAATATGATTGCGCTCGCTTAATAGAACTTGAAGTAGCGGCGGGCGTTGTTGTAGGAGATGTCCTCGACCATGCGGGCGAGCACTTCCTGATCGTTGGGCAGCAGACCCTTCTCTACATCGTTGCCGAGAATGTTGCAGAGGATGCGACGGAAATACTCATGACGAGGATAGCTCAGGAACGAACGGCTGTCGGTAAGCATACCCACGAAGCGGCTCAGCAGGCCGAGCACCGAGAGGGCATTCATCTGACGGATCATGCCATCCATCTGATCATTGAACCACCAGCCACTACCGAACTGGATCTTGCCAGGCTCACCACCCTGGAAGTTACCGAGCATCGTGGCGATCACCTCATTGGCGCAGGGGTTCAACGTATATAATATGGTACGCGTAAGCTTGCCCTTCATGTTCAGGCGGTTCAGGAAGTTCGACATAGCCTTGGCAGTGTTGAACTCACCGATAGAGTCGAAACCTGTATCAGGGCCCAGCTGGTTGTACATCTTCGTATTGTTGTCGCGGATAGCACCATAGTGGAACTGCTGTGTCCAGTCGGCATCGGCATCCATCTCAGCCATCACGCTGAGGAAGCAATTCTTATACTGACGGGTCTCCTCAACAGACAACTGCTGTCCGCGGAGAGCCTTGGAGAAGATGGTCTCTATCTGAGAATCAGTGTAAGGCTCATCGTAGAACTCCTCGATACCGTGGTCAGAGAGCTTACAACCATTGGCAGCAAAGAAGTCGTGACGCTTCTGAAGGGCATCGACCATATCGGCAAACTTCGTGATCGTCACACCGCTGACCTGAGAAAGCTGCTCGACGTACTTGGAGAACTCGGGCTTCTCGATGTTCATGGCCTTGTCGGGACGCCAGGCGGGGATCATGATGGGATCATCGGCGGCCTTATGCTTGGCATACTCGATATGGTTGTGCAGGTCATCAACGGGATCGTCGGTGGTGCAGACGCACTCCACATTGTAGTGCTTCATCAGGCCACGAGCAGAGAACTCAGGCTTCTGAAGTTTCTCGTTACATTCGTCGAAGATCTCGCGGGCAGTCTTCGGAGAGAGTTGCTTGGTGATGCCAAAGGCGGTCTTCAGTTCCAGATGGGTCCAGTGATAAAGGGGGTTACGGAAGGTATAGGGTACCGTTTCTGCCCATTTCTCGAACTTTTCCCAGTCGGAAGTGTCCTTGCCTGTGCAGTACTTCTCGTCGACACCGTTGGTGCGCATGGCACGCCACTTATAGTGGTCGCCGCCCAGCCACAGCTCGGTGATAGACTTGAAGCGATGATCGTTAGCCACCATCTCGGGGATGAGGTGACAGTGATAGTCGATGATGGGCATCTTAGCCGCATGGTTGTGATACAGGTCCTGGGCTACCTGAGTGTCCAGAACGAAGTTATCGTCATTGAAAGCTTTCATAAGTTTAACTGTTTATAAGATTAAAATTTCTGCAAAGATAGTGATAATCTCGGAGAAAAGTGCTATCTTTGCACAAAATAACCACGTAAACGTTTGCTTTCCATGCGCAGCAAAGTACTACTTATCTACACCGGCGGCACCATCGGCATGAACCGCAACCCGCAGACGGGAGCCCTGGAGCCCTTAGACTTCGAGCACTTACTCCACAACGTGCCCGAGTTAGAGCAGTTCGACACCAGGATCGACACCTACCAGTTCAATCCCCCACTCGACTCCAGCGACATGTCGCCGAGGCACTGGACAGACCTCTCCCACTGCATCGCCGACCGCTATGAGGAGTACGACGGCTTCGTCGTGCTGCACGGCACCGACACGATGGCCTACACCGCCTCGGCCCTATCCTACATGCTGGAGAACCTGACCAAGCCCGTTATCTTCACGGGGTCGCAACTGCCCATCGGGCAATTGCGTACCGACGGCAAGGAGAACCTGATTACGGCGGTGGAGATAGCGACGGCAAAGGATGAGGAAGGCCATGCGCTGGTGCCCGAGGTGGGCATCTACTTCGGCGGTCACCTGCTGCGTGGCAACCGCACGACCAAGCAGAGCGCTGAGGAGTTCAATGCCTTCGAGTCGTTCAACTATCCCCATCTGGTGGATGCCGGCGTGAACATCACCTACCACCGTGAGCGCATCCTGAAGCCTGACTGGTCTAAGCCGATGACGCCCCACTTCCGTTTAGACAACAACGTGATTATCTTCTCCCTCTTCCCTGGTATCCGGGAGGACCTGATACGTCACATCATCCACACACCCAACCTGAAGGCCATCGTCATGCGCACCTTCGGTAGCGGCAACGCCCCACAGAGTCCCTGGCTGCTCAGCGCCCTCCGCGAGGGCACCAAGAACGGCAAGGTGATCGTGAACATCAGCCAGTGCATGCAGGGGGCCGTAGAGATGAGCCGTTACGACTGCGGCTACCACCTGCAAGAGGCAGGCGTCATCAGTGGCCGCGACATGACGGTAGAGAGTGCAGTCACCAAACTGATGTTCCTGCAAAGCCACCACAAAGACAACCCGCAGGCCGTGCGCCAACTGATGACACAGAGCCTGCGGGGTGAAATCACAGTCAAAAGTAACTAATTACCTTATAACTTTCTTGCCGTTCTGGATGAAGATGCCCTTTCGGGTTGGCTGACCGTTGAGGCGGCGACCGCCGAGGTCGAACCACTGGCCATCGGCCTTGTGCAGCCTCATACCGTTGATAGCCGTCTGGCCGTCCTTGCTCCAGAAGTAGTAAGTCGTCTCATCTTCCTTACCGTTATAGAACTGGGTCGCCGTCAGGATGTTACCATTGGCATCGTAGGTGTTCACGTAGGTTTCCTCGCTCGAACCGAAATCTGAAGTACTCACCTCTTTGGTTGGGTAGCCGTGATCGTCGTACTCGTAAGTCGTTGTTGAGACATACTTCACTCCGAAGAGTTCTGAAGTGTCGGTCTGCTTGGTAATCAAGCCCTGATCGTTAACCTCCGAGACAGTGGTGCTATATAAGTCCCAACTGCCGAAGTCGGGCTGGTAGAGTTTGTAATCGGCGGGCTCTGCCTTTGCCCACTTCGTCACCTCCCACTTCGCTGAAGGCAACAACTGTCCCTCATCGTCCTCATCGACTTCGTAGTAGATAACTGTCGCAGGATTGCCATTGGCATCAAAGTCCGACAACTCTTCCTTACTCTCAATCAGCCAGTCGGCACCATTCTCAAGATAGGTTTCTATCGCCACCAGTCGTCCACCATCGTAAGTGAATACCGACTTGTACTTTTCCAAGACTCTGCCCTCGAACAAGGCGCTGTCGTCCCAGCTCTCAGAATACATGACGGCTATGGTTCCGTCACCGTTGTACTCATACCTGTCGGTGGTCATACGTTCGCCGGACTCAAAGTCGACAGTGTACGTGCTGTCGATCTGCCACTCGCCGCTACGATAGCCCAATTCAAACTGTGCACTGGCTCCCAGTGCGAAACATGCTCCGAGGAGCGTTAAGTAAATTTTCTTCATGTAATAGTTTTGTTATATGTGAAACAATAGTTTTTCCCGAATTGCACAAAAGGGACAGCCCCCTTTGTGCGGGGACTGTCTTTTCTGAGGTTACTTATTGCTTGGCATGAAGCGGTAGTCGATGTGGCCGCCGAAGTCGCCGATGCGGTCGTCGGTCATAGCCATCATCAGGAACTTCTTGCCGTCCTTCTCAACCGTATAACTACGCACCTTGTCGGCCTTCAGTTGTTCAGCCGTCATCTCCTTGCCGCTGAAGGTATGTGAGCACTTCACGCCCTTGGCCTCCATCACGTCGGCCAGTTTGTTGTGGATGGCGTCCATGTCACCCTCTGCCAACTGGTGGTCGCCATAGAAGCCCACGGAGATGGTGCCGCCTGTAGCGCCGGAACTGATGTTCACCCTTCTCACGTTGGGGATGCCGCCGAGGTCTTCAGCCTTGATGCCGAGGGCATCGAACGAACCCTCCGACTCCTGCTTGTTCGTTAACTGTCCGAGCGACACGGCGAAGTTATACTCGATGTAATACTGCTCGTCGCGCTCCTTCACCTCGAAGGCGGGGTTGGGCTCGTCGACCCAGTAGTCGAACTCCATGGGGCGCTCGAAGTCGAAACTCATCCTCAGGAACTTGTCTTTCTTCTCCTCTGGCTGGTAGAGGATGGCGTCCAAGTCGCTGCGGCCATTGTTGATACGCTCCTGCGTGTACTTCGGCACACGGAAGCCCTTCCCCTGCAGCGTCTTCACCCAGGCCTGCATCTCCTCGGCGGTCACGCCATTATAGTAGACCCTATACTGGTACGACTGGTCTTCGCCGTTAAGCTCTGTGAAGACGATGCGCCCTTTGGTCTCGATCTCAGGGATGCCGTACTTGTCGTAGATGGCTGCGGGCCACTTGCCGTCGGGCAGTCCGCCAGCGTTGCTGCTTGATTCATCACTTGAGCTGCTGCCGCTGCTCTTTCCACCGCAGGCCGCCATTGCGAGGGCTGCGAAGCACATCAGTGCGATACTTAGTTTCTTCATAAATGTTTGTTTAGTTGGTGTTAATATTGTCTTTAATGAGTACTTGCGTGAAGCGGACAGGCAGTTCCCCTGGATTCCGAAGAGACTAAACAGGGAAAGAGCACCGTTTAAACAGGGAGTTTACAGGGGTTAAAGTTAATCAGGGCGGCCGCCCGCATTAATGCGGCCTCTCGCCCTGATTGATGTGAGCGGGCGCCCGAATCAATGTGGGCGAGAGGCCGAATCCTGATTTTCATATATCTGAGTGTCTGTGTGACAAGGCTGCGCTCACTTCTTGATGAACTCTACGCGGCGGTTCTTGGCGCGGCCCTCGTCAGTGGCGTTGCTGGCCACAGGCTCGTGGGAACCCTTGCCGACAGCGCGCAGGTTGAAGCCGTCGACGCCTAAGCCCTCGAGGGCCTTGACTACGGCCTCAGCACGCTGTTGAGAGAGCGGGTCGTTGACGGCGTCAGAGCCTTGGTTGTCGGTATGGCCCTGCACCTCGAAGCGCACGCTCGGGTTCTTCTTCATATACTCAGCCACCTTCTGAATCTCCTCCATCGACTCAGGTTTCAGCGTCGCCTTGCCCGTCTCGAAGAGAATGTTGTTAGTCACGAACTTACCCGTCTCGGCAATGGCCTTCTCAACAGCAGCAACCTTAGCGTCGATGTCTGTAGCATTACGCTCATAGAGTTCTACAGCACCCTTGGCAATTACGACGTTCTTCACGTAGGTGGGGCGCTTTTCCATGCCACCTGACCATATTGTCATCCAGCCTGCACCTGCCTTACAGTTTGGCACATTGACCACGCGCTTGCCATCGACATAGAACTTGATGGCGCGCTTGTTGAACGACAGAGCGAAGTGGTGCCAGCGGCCATCGTTGATGACGCAACATTCGCGGGCCGATGTATGACCTTCCTTGCTTGTCCACCCTTCATCGGTAGGACGTACAAAGTCACAGTTAATCGTCTGCTTGTCATAGCCCATATGGTAGTGGATGGTAAAGATTTCGTTGTCGTGTCGCTGACTCTCGTGCATAAAGTCAATCTCAATGCTGGGTGCTCCGTCCTTGGCACGGTCATCGAAGAGCATGTCGTACTCCACGGTAAAGACATCGCCCAGATAGTTCTTGATGCCACCCTTTACCAACGGGGTGATCCATCCGTCGCCATCGATAAGGGCGATACACTTCTGACCCTGTATGGTTGCAATCTCGGCATTACCGCGAACGAGGTCCCACTTAGAGGGGAACTCACCGACCTGCTCACCCTGCATATTGTCTTCGAACATGATGACACCACCACGCACGAAGTCGCTTTTGGCAGCACCTGCCTGGGGATCGTAGGTATCCTCGACTTCCTCATCCTCGTAGTCAGCATCGTTCGACTTGGAACTCTTGCTCTTCTTGGACTTCTTGCCATCGAACACATCGTCCATTGCATCGTCAGTCTCACGGTGCACCTTGCTCTCCACTTTGTTCGACACAGCGTTTTCGGCTGCGTTGATAGCTCTGTCCTTCAGGCGCTTCAGGAAGCCCTGGGCGTCGGCAGTAACGGCAAAGGCCACTGCCATCATCATGAATAAAACAAATCTTTTCATCTTTAATATGTTTTAGGTAAGTAACTACAAACGATGGAGGCTGTATCAAAAACCGCAGAGTTATCTCGTTGCTTTTTCGATACAGCCTCCTTAATTAATTAGAGGGCTACCAACACACCGATGGTGGGAATGAAACGCCCCCAGTCTTCTACAATCTGATACTTGGCATCGAGGAAGATCTTCCACTTGTCGTTGACGGGCAACTCTGCGCCAGCACCGACGTTAAAGCCAACCTTCAGTGAATTGAGGAAGCCGAAGCTGTTTCCGCTATGACCCACAAGAGCCAGTCCGGCAAGCGGATAGACGTTGATAGCATCGGACACAGGGAAAGCATACTCCAGGTTTACGTTGACGTCAGAGATCTGAACACCCTCGTGCAAGAAGAAATGATCTACCTGAGCGTCGGCCCGGAAGTTGTCAAGAATCTCATACTGACCCTTTACACCTATACCAAAGTTCTTGTAGTCAGAGTGAATACCATAACTGAGACCACCGCCAATCCATGTGTCACCCTTTTCAGCAAACATGGCTGTCGATAACAGCATCATGCATGCAATCATCATTAACTTTTTCATACTGTTTGATTTTTATTAATGTTAAGTTTAATCCGTTGAATGATATTTATCGCTGCAAAGTTAAGAAAATAATTGTAATTACACCATCTTTTATGATTTTTTTTGCATTTTAGGTGCATTTATCTTATGAAAGGAGTATCTGGAGGATACGTTCAGCGGTGCGTCCGTCCCATCTGTCGGGCAAAGCGCAACGCTTCCACTGGCCTCCAACAAGCTGGGTTACAGCCTCGCGCAGCTTGTCGGCATCCTCCCCTACCAACACGTTAGAGCCTACAGTCACCGTCTCTTGGTGTTCGGTATAGTTATTCAACGTGATGCAAGGTACTCCGTTGAAGGTAGCCTCCTCAGCTACATTGCCCGAGTCGGTGATGACACCCTTGGCATGAGCCGTCAGCCAGCCGAACTCCAAGTAGCTGAGCGAACCGGTGATCGAGAGCCGGGCGTTGAGCGACGATACCACCTTAGCCGATTCCGAGCGGAGGGGAGCGATGACGGGCACGTCACCAGCGGCCTCGGTCATCGTCTGGAGCATCTTCTGAAGGTTCTCCTTGTCTGCCAGCAAAGCCTTGCGGTTAAGGGTGAAGACGATATACTCGCCCTCTTTCAGGTCAGGGAGGGAGGCGGGTTTCTTCAGTCTGTCGTGGTTGAAACGCAACGTGTCCATCAGGATATTACCTACCATGAAGGTCTGCGACTGCTCCGACTGCTCCCGTGTTGCCACCCCCGTACTGCGCACTCCTGCCGTGAAGAGGTAGTCGGAGAGGGCGTCGATGACCAGACGATTGATTTCCTTCGGCATGTTGATGTTAAAGGAACGTGTGCCAGCCACCAGATGTGCCAGGCGGATGCCGCGCTTCTTCGTCACAATGGCAGCAGCCATCGTCGAGGCGAGATCGTCTACCACGATCACCACATCGATAGGGTGCTCGTCAAGGAAACGGTCGAACTGGGCCATCACCTGACTGGTGATCTCGTTCAAACTCGAACTGACAACACCAAGATAGTATTGAGGACGGTCTATTTGCAGATCGTCGAACAGCGAGGGCTCCAGCGTCGGGTCGTCAGCACTGCCGGCATAGACCAGCAGACAGGTGGCCTCGGGGCGCTGGCTGATGGCTCGCACTAAGGGAGACACTTTGATGAAATTGGGGCGTGCACCAGCCAGAATACAGATGTTCTTTGTCATATTTTCCTCATTTTTTGTGCAAAGATATATATTTTTCCCCGAATATTTGGATGTTTTAAAGAAAAAATGTATCTTTGCAAGGTAATTCCTGAAACTACTGAAATTATGAGTTGCAAGACAAACTACAGACTACTCTTCCTGAGTGCCATTCTGATGCTTGCCAGCCAAGCCGTATCAGCCCAGCAGCTGCAAGCTTCGCGTTCTCACCTGTCGACAGAAGACGGCCTGTGCAGTAATGCCGTCTCCATGATCAGCCAAGACGACCTTGGCTTCATCTGGCTGGCCACTTGGAACGGCCTGTCGCGCTTCGACGGCTATGATTTCTATAACTACAAGACGGGCAACTCCAGTCGTATTAAGAACCTGCACAACCGCATCCTCGACATTGTGATAGACCAGTCGCAGAATGTATGGATGCACATGTACGATGACCGGGTGTTCGTACTGAACCGCCATACCGACCAGATCATCAATCCTTTCGAGGGGTACGACGGGTATGAGGAGTTCAGAACCAACTCACCACTGCTCGTCACCAGCTCAGGAGAGGTACTTGTCAGCATCGCTGGCAGCAACCTCTTCATGATGACATTAGACCGTCGGGGGCTGAAGAGTGAGCAGATGTCGGCAGGAGACCTCAGCATCACCAGCATGGCCGAGGGGTACCAGAGTGACATCTGGTTAGGTACGAGCCAGGGCATCCACCGCCTGGACCGCAGCAACTTGGCACTTGAGAAGAAAGCCATCCTGCCAGACCAGCACATCTCATGCCTGCACTCCAACGGATACAACATCTATGCCGCCACCAACGATGGCTGCATATACTCCTTTGCCTACGGTCAGGAGCCCAAACTCCTTAGGAGACCTACCGGTATGGGCATCTTCAGCATCTACGTTGACAGTCATGGTCTCATCTGGTTCTGCGATGACCGTATGGGCGTATCGCGTCTGAACCCTGAGACGGGCAACGAGAAATTCTTCCAGCAGACCGTACTCGTGCCAGAGCAAGACGGACGTGGCGGAGAGTTCAACGAGCATAACGGTACCGTCTGGATTCGCATGAACCACGGCGGATATGGCTATTATAACCGGGAGACGGACGTCGTGGAGTACTTCCACAACGACCCCAGCAACCCTTGGAACCTCTCCAACACCGTCAACGCAGCCTTGGTGATCTCGGAGGGTGTCGTATGGGAATCGACCAGTAGGCGTGGTTTGGAGAAGCTCGATATCCTCAAGGACAACATCGTGCGCATCCGCCCCATCCCTGATGCCGTATCTACACTCGAGAACGAGATACGTGCCCTCTATTACGACAGTCAGGAGAAGCTGCTGTTGCTCGGCAATAAGAACAGCTGCGTGTTCCTCTATTACGATGACGGAAGGCGAGCTACCATCACTCACGACTCCCAGGGGAAGACCTTCGGACGCCTCTATGGTATCTCGAAAGACTCGAAGGGCAACTACTGGCTTTGCTCCAAAGACGAGGGACTCTTTAAGATGACTGCCAACGGACATGGCGGGTGGGACATCAAAAACTACTGCCATGAGGATGGCAACAAGCAGAGCCTCAGCGACAACAATGCCTACTACGTGACTGAAGACAAGGGCGGAAACATCTGGATAGCTACCTATGGCGGTGGTGTGAACCTCCTGACGAAGGACGCCAAGGGGGAGATCGTCTTCCTGCATCCAGGCAATGGCATGAAGGACTACCCTAAGAACAACACCTATATGAAGGTCAGAACCATTGAGACCGACAATGCAGGGAACGTGTGGGCAGGCACTACAGACGGCATTCTCATCCTATCGTACAAGAACAAGGAGGTGAAGATCGAGAAGATGAAGATGCCCGAAAGCGGTGAGCACATGCTGATGAGCAATGACATCATTTGTCTGAAGCACGACCATAAAGGCAACATGTGGGTGGGCTCCAATGGCGGCGGCATCGCTTACACCCTCGGGCAGGACGAGGAAGGCAACTGGCTGTTCGAGAGTTATGGCTCGAAAGACGGTCTGCCCTCAGAGGAGATCCGCAGCATCACCTTCGACAAACGCGATAATGCATGGTTCGCTACCGAACATATCATCTCCATGCTCGATATGGAGAAGAAGGTATTCACCACGTTCTCCAACCTCGACGGTGTCGACGAGACCATGATGTCAGAGGGTGGAGCCACGACGATGGACAACGACGACATCATCTTCGGTACCATCAACGGCTTTTATGTCGTCGACCGCAATAAGCTGATGACGACGAAAGGCTCACTGCTGAAGCTGCAGATCACCGACTTCTTCATCAACGAAGAGCAGCAGAGTCCGCGACTCAACGATAACTACGACTTCTATGTACCCATGTCGCGGAAGGTCGAACTGCCAGCCAGCAGCGCAAACTTCGCCTTCCGCTTCGCAGCGCTGAACTATGCTTTGCAGCACCGAGTGCACTACCAGTACATGCTGGAGGGCTATGACAAGGATTGGCAGAGTGCCGGCAAGGACCGTATCGCCTTCTACGACGACGTGCCAGCAGGTACCTACACCTTCAAGGTGAAGGCCTTCCTATTGGAGTCACCGGACAAGTTCGACCAGAGATCGATAGAGGTCGTCGTGCCTGCCTTCTCGTTCATCGCCTCGGCAGCAGTCTATTGGATCGGTGCCATCATCCTGCTTGCAGCGGTGGCAGCCTTCGTGTTCTTCTGGTGGAGAAAAGTTAAAAAATAACAAGAGTCTGTATTTTCTTAGCTCTCACCTCTCGCATGTGACTTCTTTTTCGTATCTTTGCACCCAGTAAACGGGTCGTGCCGCATAGATCGGGATACTCTACAATAAAAATTCATTGGGACTGTTTCCCTTGCCAATGGCGGGCCACAGTTATCCTTCGGGAGAGCAGTAATGCCGGTGGATTACAACAGCAGGGAGCACCCTTATCGTGTGAAACAGGAGTTTTCACCAAATCATCGGCACGTACCCGCTTTTTCTAATTGATAATTGATAATTGACAATTGATAATTAATAATTATGTTTTCTGGAATTATTGAAGAGTTCGCTACCGTCGTAGCCATCAAGAAAGACCGCGAGAATATCGATTTCACCCTGACCTGCTCGTTCGTCGATGAGCTGAAGATAGACCAGAGCGTCGCTCACAATGGCGTTTGCCTCACTGTCGTAGCCATCAACGGCCAACAGTATGTGGTGACGGCCATGAAAGAGACGCTTGATCGCACAAACCTCGGACTGCTGAAGGTGGGTGATAAGGTGAACGTGGAGCGCTCGATGCTGATGAATGGACGGCTGGATGGTCACATCGTACAAGGCCATGTAGACCAGACTGCCCGATGTATCGCGATGGACGATGCCGACGGCAGTACCTACTTTACCTTCGAATATCCGGAGAACCGCGAGATGGCCAGGAAGGGTTACTTCACTGTCGACAAGGGTTCCGTCACCGTCAATGGCGTCAGCCTCACTGTCTGCAACCCTACCAACAACACTTTTCAGGTAGCCATCATCCCCTATACCTTTGAGCACACCAACTTCTGTGATATCAAGGTCGGCACCGTTGTCAACCTCGAGTTCGACATCCTCGGCAAGTACATCGCCAGACTACAGCAACTGTAGTCGGAGAAAGGTCTAACCTTTCTGGCAGAAAGGTTACTGGTTTCTCGGAGAAAGGTTAGCCCTTTCTCCGTGTCTGTCTTTGCCCTAAAAAGAATTATAAGAGTTCTTTAGGTGTGGAAACGAATTGACGGGCTCCATGCTGAAGCAGGAAGTCGCGGTCGCGGAAGCCCCAGAGGACAGAGATACAGGGGATTCCTGCGTTGCGGGCGGTCTCAATGTCTACATCGCTGTCGCCTACGTAAACGGCCTCATCCTTTCCCACTCCCAGTTCATGCAGGGCAGCAAGCACCGTGTCTGGCGCAGGCTTCTTGCGGATACCCTCTGCTTCATGCTCACCAATAGCTACCTCGACAGTGTCGGGGAAGAAATGGTGGCAGAGTTCCCGGGTGGCTGCCATCATCTTATTGCTGACCACCGCCATGTGACAACCCCGTCTGCGGAGTTCTGCAAGTGTCTCCGGAATACCGTCATAGGGACGGGTTGTATCGAGTGCATGATCCATATAATACCGACGGAAGGTTGCGAAAGCCTCTTCAAAGAGAGGGTTAGCTGCACCATCAGGCACTGCACGCTCCATCAAGAGACGGACACCATTGCCCACAAAACGACGCACATCGTCGAGTGAGTGCTCTGGCATCCCATGCTGACGAAGGGCATAGTTGACAGAAGCTGCCAGATCGCCAAGCGTATCTAACAGCGTCCCATCCAGATCAAAGATATATGTGCTATAGGTTTTCATCTCTTACTGCGGGTAATCATCGTGCGTACCTTATTATTATATTTAGAGGCGGCAATGAGATCCTCTAAAGGTAAGTGCATACGATACTTCCAGTGGTTGTATGGATCGCTGGGCACATTGATGCGCTCCTCACGAGGATGCTTACCACGAAGTTCCGTATCCATCGCCAGCCAGTCCTGCAACGAGAGGATGCAGAGCATTGACGGACAATAGAGATGTCGGGCGATGATCTCCTCGGCCAGATGGGCAGGCAGGTGCTCAGGGGCTCGGCCCTGCTTCTGAAGCATGGATACATAGTAGCGCTGCGAACGCTCTGGACTCTCCTCCCACCAAAGTCGTAGGGGTGACATGTCATGTGTGGAGATAGTGGCCACACTGCGATAAGGGTTACCACCCAGGTGGGTGAACTCGAAACCGCTCTGCTTCGGCATCGACTGAATCTCAAGCGTCAGGATGCGGAGGTGGTCGAGGACAGGCTGCACGCAGTCGGGCAACATGCCGAGATCCTCAGCACAGCAGAGCATGCGAGTATGGCCGAACACCTCTGAGAGGCGACGCATGGCCGTAGTACCCCAGAACATATTGTGACGCTGATAGAAGTAGTTGTTATATAACCGCATGTAAGCATCCTTCTCCTCGGCAGTAAGTGCCTCATAAACAGGATCCTGCCAGGCTCCGATACGTGGATGGTACATCTCCGGCTGGCGCGGGTCTTCGAGGAAGAGCACATTGCTGACCAGTCGATAGAGGCCATCACGAATCCACAAGCTGTTCTCATCACCCTTCCCTTCGAAAGCCTCACGTATCTTTTGCTGGGTATCGTACTCAGCCTTCAGGTCGTAGAGCCCGTAACTGCGGGGAATGAGGAAGTGTTCTCTGACGTAAGGAACATGGAGGCCGAAAAGTCGTTGAAGGACACGGTCATTAATGAACGGACGAGTAAACAAGTCCTTACGGAAGGGCAGCCCGAAGTACTCTATCTCACCCTGCGTCATGGGCAACGCCGGGGAGAAATGGCCAAGCAGTCCGAAGATGGCATCAGCAGGGATCTCCCATATACGGAAGAAGCCCAGCACGTGGTCGATACGGATGGCATCGAAATATTGCTCCATCCACGTCAACCGCTTCTGAAACCAATCGACAATCTCTTTGCTCTCCCAATTATAGGTGGGGAATCCCCAATTCTGCCCGTTTTGGGAGAAGGTATCAGGCGGTGCACCTGTAGAAGCGTCAAGGCAAAACATATCGGGATGAGATGCAGTCTCAACACTGTCACGGTTAACGCCGATAGGCACGTCACCCTTCAGAGCCACCCCATGCTGGCGGGCATAGTCGGCAGCACCTTTCAGTTGCAGGTGCAGATGATACTGAAGATAGGAGATGAAAGGTAAGACGTCAGAGACAGGCGCGTCAGCAGGAATGGTGAGAGAATGGTCTGCCTGCCACTTTGCATAGGGTTCCAGCCAGTCACGGTTTTGTTCAAACCACTGCTTGAAGTCCTTACTGTCGAGTGTCTGCTGCCCTCGTTCCTCAAAGACAGCACGGACATAATCCATCTTCACCCGTTGCACCGCCTCATAGTCCGTATAGCTCAGGGCATTCAACTCTCCCTGCTGTCGCAGGAAAGCCGTCATACGTTTCTTGTCACGCAGCGGTCCAAGTGCCTGAAGGTCAAGATACTGAGGATGCAGGGCAAAGGCCGAGACGATATTATAAGGATAGGAGTCGCTCCAAGAACGTGCATAGGTTGTGTCATTGACGGGAAGGAGCTGGATGACTTTCATCCCCGTAGCCACCGCCCAGTCTACCAACAGACGGAGATCGCCAAAGTCCCCCACCCCACAGGAATGACTGCTACGGAGTGAGAATACAGGGACACAGACACCAGCAGCCCGCCAAGTGTCTTCCTTGACACGCAGGCTCTCGCCATAGACCACCAGCACCGTACCATCAGGGACAGCAGTCTGCTCAGGGGGAAGCATGCCCTCGATAGTGCGGTTGTCACCTTCCTCCCAGGCAACAAGGGCATGTGTGGCATCATCGACAATCACGTACTTGAACTCCAACGGCATCAGGATGGCATCAACATTCACCGACAGCAACCACTCACACAGTCCCATCGGCTCCATGCGAAGATACCGGGCGGGACTCCAACTGCCTAAAGCGGGATGGCTGCCTAAGATGGCAACGGACTGTCCCTGACGTAATTGTGGGGCAGAGACCCGGAAGATGATCGTCTTGCGATAGAGCGGCACTCGCTGGACATTGAGTGTGTCTTCAGATGACAGCCCAGACGTCACCTGACATGCCTTACTGTAGAGGTGATACTGCAAGGGCACCTCCCGCCAGAGATCAGGCATGATATAGTTCTTCGTAGCATCGAAGAAGTAAGTCCGGGGTACGCCTGTCCACTCTCGTCTCAGTTCATGACCCTCGGCATCAGCCACATAATAATAATAGGTAATGGTCTCCACAGGATGTTGGCGCGACTCCACAGCCGACGTTTCCAGTTCCCAGTGCCATCCGTCATCCGTTGTCATAGGCAGACGACGCACCTTTTTCGTGGTGTCCTTACTCTGATAGGTGATAGCCACATAAAGGTTCTCACCCCACTGCGTACCGTATTGAATGGTAAATTTAAGCTTCATAAATCACGATTTTAGTGCAAAGATACAAAATAATTGATAATTGACAATTGATAATTGATAATTATTTCGTAATTTTGGAAGAAAAAGCAATCTTTCTTTATTTAAAGGCAGTTCGAGGGATTGAGAAAAAACAGGGTTACGAATAAGAGACCGTTCTCAATTCCACGTTCTGCATCAAATTGCTTTCAAAGAACTCCCGACTTTGAGCCATCAGCCTTTTAATGACTCATTGTCGGGTGCAAAGGTATAACAATAATTTGAAAATACCAAATTATTTGTTGGTTTTATGACACAATAGTCGGCGCAATAGTCTCACGACTGTGCGCCACTATTCTAACATCATGCTTCAAAGCATGAAAAAAAGCAAGTTTCTTTTTTACGGCAACTCTATTTCGTCTAGTTTTCAAACTCTCGCAGCTCCTGCAAACCACTTTCTATCTCCAACATCTGCTGGGCGTGGCGGCGACGCTGCCAAAGGCCTATCACGTAGGCCAAGGCAAAGGTGAGTAGTGTCATGCCGACTGTCAACAGGATTTTGGGGCCTACAACGTATGTTACAGCATCGTTGAAACAAAGTTCGGAGATATAGAATGCCACAAAGGTCAGGGCTACTAAAGCGATGCCCCATACGGACTCATTGTGGCGTATCTGTTTATATCGGAGCACCAGACAACTCAGTTCTTTGCATTTCTTCTCCTCCAGGTTAAATTTGGAGAGTAGCGTGAGTTTCCAAATCTGAGGAATGAGGCCTATCACCATCGCTACTTCAACAATGACAAACGACATAGTAGATATAGGTGTATGCATGCAAATCCAGGGGAATAATCCGGCAATGATGACGAATGTCACCACGAAGCTGTGTAGATTCTGGTTGAAGAGATGGTCAAAGGCCGTCTTGGTCTTCTGCGAAATCATCTCCTTTACGACGCGCAGGTTTACCACCTCGCTGTCGTCCAAGCGCTTATTTAGCACGTTCCAACTATTTTTCAATTCGTCAAGTTCCATATTATTTACGTTTTTAACTGTTTGACATTTGCTTTAATTTCTCTTTCGTGCGATTGAGTTTCACGGCGACATTGGCCTTCGATATGCCGAGGATGTCTGCCATCTCCTGGTAACTCCGCTCTTCCAGCCAGAGGAGGATCAGCGCACGTTCCAATTTCCCCAGTTGGTTGATGAGTCGGTAGAGTTCCTTCAACTGACCTGCACGACTCTCCTCTTCTGCCAACTGACTGGCCACGTCCAGCGTCAGCGGAATGGTCTGGGGCCTACTGTTCGAACGGCGCAGGAAGGTAATGCAGGTGTTCATCGCAATGCGATAGACCCAGGTTGAGATTTTGCTGTCGCCCCGATAGCGGGGGAAACTCTTCCACAGGTTGAGCACCACCTCCTGGAACAGATCGTTCAGGACATCCTGGTCTTTGGCGTAGATGTAACACACCTTGAATACGGTACGTTGCTGCGCCGCAATCATTTCCAGGAATTCTTTCTCCAGTGGATTCGTCTCCATCACTCCTTGCTCTTCTTTAGTGCGTTATAGATGCAATCAACTCCAACAAGAATCAGAATAAACGGGGCTAAATAGGTTGCCCACGGTTCCTCAGCTGCTCTTTCGAGCCAGGTGATGTGGAAGAAGCCCCAGAGCGTTGCGAGTTTCAGAAGACTTGCCACTACCAAAATGATTCCGATAAATAGTCTTAGTTTCATAATTCCGATGTTTTAATTGTTCAACTTCTTTGTTTCTTTACCCTATTAGTCGCACGAACATCAGAATAATTACAGAGAAACGAAAATAAACTATATCCAAGTCAGTTTCCGCCAGAGACCTTCCAACGGACCGCGCTGATGGCTGCTAAACCAATAGCGGCAAAAGGCGTATTGGGCAATCACCATCATCAGGCCGATAAGTACGGCGTAAGTAACGCCCACTTTATAATAACAGCCCAGTCCGTAGCCGCAGAATATGAAACTGCCGATGATGGACTGCTGCAGATAGTTTGTCAGACTCATACGGCCAAAGATGCACAAATGATGGAGCACACGGCGAACACCCTCAAAGGCATACCAAGCCGAGACCGCAGCCGATACAATCATCAAGAGAATCACGAGATTGTAGATGGGCGAGAGCCACGTCGTGAGGTTGCCGAAATCGACGAAACTGAGGGTGATGACGACTATTGCCGATACGCATAGGATGGTGTGCCATATCTGCAGATTCCGCCCCTCTTTATAAAACAATCGTTGCCTACCCAACTGCATACCGAGGATAAAGAGGCAGAGCAACTGAGTCAGGCGCCCACTAAACACGTTGAAGCGGAAGTTTAGTTCAAACCCATATCGCAGATTCACAAGCGTGTTCTCCCCAAACGTACCATGCTCATGTGCACTCACAATCTTGCCGTAGATGTCCCAGAGTGTAGAATGGTTCATCGTGGTGCCCGTCAGCAGGCAAAACAGTTCTACGGGCTGGATGGCCAACAGAGCGATGATATACCAGACGACTCGCGACGGCAGATAACTGATGGGGATGAGCAGCAGACCATAGACGGCATAGAGCATTAGGATGTCTCCATCGTAGAACGCCACATTGACGATGCCGAACATGAAAAGCAGACACATCCGCCAGGCGAAGCGACCAGAGAAGCACTTGCCCTTCTGCTGCTGGTTGTCTTTCATGATGAAGAAACTCAGTCCGAAGAGCATGGCGAAGATGCCGTACATCTTGCCAGAGAGCAGCCAGGTCAGAAGGTCGGCCACCGTCTGATCTGATGGCAGTGTGTGGAGAATCGGCTCTTCCGTGAAGATGTTGAAGTGCTCTACAGAGTGATACAATATGATACCAGCGACGGCGATACCTCTCAAAGCATCAGCCACGTCGATTCGGGTGTTGGGAAGGTTGCGGGTTTTATACATAAATTTACGAATTTTTTACGAGATGGACGTAAGCAAGGACAAGAGCGCCGATGACTATCACAGTAAAAAGGAAGATAAAGCCCGTCAGCACGATATACCACAGCAGCCGGCGCTTGGAGTAGCCCGTCAATTGTTTGAGGGCCACGAAAATCATGATGATAGAGAGCAACTTTAGAATGTCAGACAGGAGGCCAAAGGGCATTATGGCGGCCAGCATACGATAAATACTATACGTATTAGAGGTATAGACCAACGCCACCAGATGTTCGGAATATCTCAGGTCTGGTATGGCCGGACTCCGACGGAAAAAGATGTATAGCGGAGCAGATATCAGCACGAGGATGGCAAAGGAGAACAGTGAAGGATTCTTCTTTTCGAGGGCAGTGATTGTCTTTGGAATCTTCTGTACGAATCGCATGGTCTTGACGTCTCTCTCGTCACCTTCTATTTTCCAGTTATCCGCTGCCTCCTCTTTTGCGGGTAAAGTCTGTTCCTCAAAGTCAAGACTGATGCCGTGTGAAAACAAGAATGAGAAGGTTGCCAGGATGAAGAACATCTTAAACGGTGGGAAATATGCCGACTGACATCCGCCGATATAGTCGCGAATCATGTAGCCCGGCCTCAGCAGCAGGTCACGGATGGTGCGGAACATGCCGCGATTGCCAATGCCCCAGATATCGAGAAACAGAAAGAAGGCGGTCTTAATCGAGAACCGCCCAACACGAGCCGACTGTCCGCAACGAGGACAGAAATTGCCCTGAAACTCCGTGCTGCACGACTGGCACGTGTGTGTCATGTCTGACTGCGGAGCCACCTTGTGCGGTGTCTGCTGCCAGATGCTGAAGGCCCGCTTCTTCACAGCCCAACTCCTTTTGTCTCTCAATAATGCCATCATTGCCATTTTCTTTGATAGTGCAAAGATTCAAAAAAAATTTTACTTATGATCCCATTCTTGCCTGTGTTTCCTTACCAGCTCCAGTGCCTTTATACTTGCTGCGGGTGGCATTCAGGCGATAGTTGAGCGATAGCATCAACTTATGGGTTGAAAAGCGGTTGTTCTGCTGAATCTGGTTAAAGCCGTAATCTGAAAACTCGTTCATGCGGTTGCGCTGCAGACAGTCGAGTACCGCAGCACGCAGGGTGAGCGAATTGTCACGGAGCAAGCTCTTCTGCGCTACAAGGCCTAGGCGCAGATTATAGGTGTTGTTATAGAACACATACGTACACCCGCTCGAACGGTACATCAAATTGACATCGAACCGCCAGCCATGCTTCAGCGTAAACGTATTAAAGGCATTAAGCGTATATTTTGGCTTGTCGTAATAAACACGATAAATGCCCTGAGGGCCTTCAACATCGAGATACAGGTCTTGTTTTTCTACACCAGCAGTTGCATTGAGCGACCAGAAACCAATACGAGGTGTTACGGCGAGATAGGCACTCAATGTGTTGATGGGCTTATCGAGATTGATGTGTTTACAGAGCGAAGCGCCTGTTGATGTAGGGAAATTCCATTGGGTGATGGGATTCGACAGATGCTCGTAAGAAGCCGTAAGGGTAACCCACTTGTAGGATGCGTTAAAGGTGAGATCGCGAACGCGTTCATTCAGCAACTGAGCACTACCAGCCTGCTGCATATAGCGGCTGATATAGGTTATGGCATCGTTCATGGCGAAGAAGCTGGGGCGGTAGGTCTTCATGCTGTACGACAGAGCCGTCTGAACCTTACCCAATGTCACAGAATAGGCAGCAGTAGGGAACCACTCGTCCATTGAGCGGTGATGCCGTTTGTCTTTATCCATTATATCATCGTAATCCATAAGGGTATGCTCATATCGCAAACCCACAGATGCACTGCCATACTTCTTGAAGTCACAACAATATTCGGCAAAGGCAGCGACGTTGTTCTCTGTTACATCGGCATCACTATTGGCAATCGCCTCCTTTTCGATCCAATAGGTGTTGTTGCGATTGACGAAGGTCATCTCTGTACCAGCCTCTACCTCGCCCTTCCATACGGGATAAGAGAGCACCAGCTTTGTGGCATAGAGACGACTCCTGGTGCCCGACTTACTGAGCACATAGTCATCCTGAACCTGACTCCGCTCTACATTTTCCCTATCAGTATCTGTTCCGTTCCTCATGAAATCGAAGTTGAAATCAATGCCCAACTTGCCCACCTTACCATTATAATAGGTATTGATAAGCCAACCCAGCGGTTTCGACTCCTTGCTGGTTTGATGAGAATAGAGATGATCCGTCAATACATCATTCGTAAAGACATCCTCATCGTATATCACCTGATTGGTGCCACTCTTAGGACGATGTGTCAAGTCGGCTCGCACACCCAGCGAGTGATTGTCCGACAACTGCCAATTTACACCAGTCGTATAGGTCAGGCTATTGTATTTCCACGTCATCGTATAGGGACCATACTGACGGAATACCTTATCTTCTGTTTTCATAATCTCTTCGAGTGTGCTGTACTGCCGATAATCCTGGTGGAAAGCATAAACGGAAGCAAACACATCGACACCATTCTTGCGATAATTGACATCGAAAGTGCCTTGTGGACGATCAAAATCGTAGCGCAGGTCGTGCTCATCGGCCAATGTCAGTCCAAGACCGAGCCCCTCTCCCTGCTGCTTACGAGTGCGGATTCTAACCACAGCCCTCACTTGGGCGTCATATTTTGCACCGGGGTTATTGATTACCTCCACATCGCGGATATCCTCGCTGCGCAGTCGTTTCAACTCGTTACCGTCGCGCATCAGTCTGCCGTTGATGTATATAAGCGGTGTCCCTTTGCCCAATACCTCAGGTGCTTCGTCAGTACCCGTCATGCCAGGAACCTTCACCAGCAACTCGCCGAGTGTGCCAGAACCAGCCAGTGGTGTCCCCTGAATCCGGGTAATCATCGCGTTGCCCTTCAGACGGGTATTGGGGAGGTTGCCCTTCACGACAACCTCCCTCAACTCCAACAACTTGTTTACAGATTCTATGGAGTCCTGCGGCTCCTGTGCATTAGCCGTTAACGCCATCATCATCACAGCCATCACGGCTGTCATCCTAAAAACAATCTTCTTCATAACTCTAACTGTTTTAATGTCTCTTTACCCTATTAGTCGCAAGAATATCAGGAAAATTACAAATGGCTCAAATATTCCATGATTCCTTTGCGATATAACTCTGAGGGATTTTTGATATCAATCACAGAGAGGCGGTCATAAATCTGGCAGAACGTCTCCACGTCGGCCTCGCTGAAGTTGCGGTAATCCTCTGTCCCTTGGCCAGCAATCTTGCAATTATACCAGCAGGCAAGGCTCTCGAAAGCACTCCAGGGCACGAAGGTCAAATCCTTCTCGCTATTCAAGCTTCGGGTGTATGCCTTCATCTCTTCCATGATGGGGCTGATGCTGTCCATCATTAGGAAAATGCCGAACTCATGGCTGAACATCGCCAACTGATAGTCTATCGACTGATTGTAGTAGACGGTATTGGTGTTCTCGTTCAGGTTGTTGTAAGATGGGCCTTTCTCCCCTGCCCGATACAGCAGCCAGTGGTAGTCGCCGTGCGTCCAAGTATATCCCGTCACGCGTTCCCAATCCCTGACGAATGAGTTTTCTTTCAACCGCTGAGTCAATTCCTTCTGACGATTCTCCATATCCTTCTTCACCTGCGGATAGACCTGTGCCAGATAGTTGTCGTAGTTATCGACATACACTTTGGCGATGGCGTGAACAGCATTCATGACATCCTCAGAGGCTTTCGCATTTTCGCCTTCGGCGATGATGGCGTTCATTCCTAATTGCAAGGAATCTGCATTGGCAAACGACTCTCTCGATACGCCAAAGAAGAATGGCCCGGCCAGCATACCACCCTCGCCTTGCCCAAACACCAGGTATTCCTTGTACTTTTGTAAGGTGTCAACAGCAGCCTTGGGTAGCGTGTTTCCATACTTCGCAGTATATTCCTCGTCAGTAAATCCTAATCCTGCCAGCGTATAAAGGTGAGTCACGTAATTCACCTCAGGACGGATCTCGAAGAGAATCTTTGCTTCCTTGTTATGACTCATAGCACTAGCAATGAATGTCTGGAGTTTCTTGTTGAACATCTCAGACTGTTCCATGTGGACGAAATGACCGCAACTGGTCAGTTCCGTATAGTCGAGGTTAGGATACAGACATCGCATCTTCTGCTTGTTGTCAGGATCAAGTCCGCTATTCTGTGTACAGATGACCATTACAGGCTGAGTTATAGGAAAATGTGACCACCACTTCTTGTCTATCAGATTTCGCATCGTGCTCGATGCCACGTACTGGGGCGTTTTGGGCATCACCGACATAGCATAGTCCGTAACCTCCTGTGGGGTTTCTTTTCCAGCCAATGATGACACAAAACCCGTTATGACATCGCGACAATCAGGACCATCGAAAGCATGGCCAAACCGATTGACTGCCTCTACATATTCTGGTGTTTCCGTGCCGTCGTAGAAGCAATAAACACCATCCACATCAATTAAGGCACCTTTATGTCCAGTCATCATCAGCACCTGGCGACAAACAGGCGTGCCAAGACTATGACCTACAAAGACCGCATCCTTGATGTCGTTTTCATTCAGCACTTCATCAATGGCTTGGGCAAAGAAGTCGAGCGTATATTCCACGTGTGGTTTGTCACTCTGTCCATAGCCGGGCAGGTCGATGAACACGAGTTGCAGGCCTTCGTCATCATGGAAAGTCTCAAACTGTTTCACCCAGGTATTCATATCACAGCCAAAGCCGTGAACAAAACAGATGGTCTTCACATCAGGATTAGTCGTCTTATTCCATATTTTATAATGAACACGTATACTATCATCAATAGTAACATATTCAGACTTCACTTCTCTAAGCGCCTGCGGCTGGCTGCTACAGCCTACCAGCAGTAATGCGAATACAAAATATAATATTGCTCTTTTCATTTCACTTTTATGTTTGACGGTGCAAAGGTACGGATAGTAGCTTTCAGTTTCCCATTCAGAATTCTGTTCCTGACGCATTTCACAGCGGGCTTGTAATAGTCTGTCTCCATCGCTTCGAGCGTGCGTTCCAGTTCGTCCATCAGTTCAGGATAGAATTTGCACATGCGGAAGGCGAGTTTCATGCAGACTGACTGAATGCCAGGGAACTCTTCTACATCCATCATGTGCTCGAAGCAGAAATCAAGAAAGTCGGTCCGCAAGTCTTCTTCCTTCATATCCAGTTGCTCGATGATGTTCAGCGTCAATCGCCTGACGGATGAGTTATCTGTAGTCATAGCCTGCTCAATAAGTTCATTGAGTATCACTTGCAATTGCGACAGCTCCTCTGTGCTGGCTTTGGTCAGTCCCCACAAGGCACTTCTTGCCACCCGATAATCCTCACCGAACGCATACTGACGGGCAAAGCCAAGGAAATCACCAATTGCCTTTACCTCCTGGTAAATCTCCTGTGCACCACCTTCGCTGAATGTCTGTTTTAGTCTATCTTCTGTTATTACCATTCTAATCTTAATACCCTTATTGGCCTGTCCTTGCCTCCATAGAGAGTTTCGTCAAAACACTCTTCGCCTGTAGGGAAAAAGCCACATTTCTCCATCACACGGCCAGAGGCAGGATTATCGACGAAGTGACCGCAGCAGAGCGACGGGATGTCTGTTGTTTTGCGAATATGGTCAAGCATCAGTTGCAATGCCTCTGTGCAATAGCCATTATTCCAATAAGGCTTTGCCACCCAATAACCAACAATAGGCTCTCCCTCGCGGATAGGCAACTTACAGTCGCATGACGCGCCATACCCCATAGCACCAATAACCTCATTCGTTTCTTTGAGAACGATGGCCCAAGTGGTGGTGTCTCGATTGAACACGTTACGAATTATCTCCAGACTTTCCTCCACCGACTTGTGTGGTGGCCAGCCAGCGCGAGGGCCAACCTCTGGATCACTTGCGTATTTAAACAACACCTTGGCATCACTATCCAGCCAAGGACGTAATAGTATTCTTTCAGTTTTCATTCTTTGTTTTCTTTATCTTTAAGCTCAAAACGGAATGGCTTGTCGAAATGCCTTCGTGAGTAATACGTAACAGAAGGATGCGTCAAGTCCATAACCATCGTCCAAAGGGTACCACCGACGACTGCGCCTTTCCCTGGAAGTTGAGTAACAGAAGCGATGGCATCAGTCAGTTCTTTCTCGTTCATCACGCCGCCAGTCTTTTCGTATTGCTCCATGAGCTTCTCGTGGCGATGATCACCCTCATTCAATCCCACCAGAAACTTCTCCTCACAAAGGTAGTGGTTCGTAACGAAAGGCGACTCCGTCACCACCATTTTGTTGTCCACATATTCCACAGCAACGCTTCTGCCCGATGCGTCGGCCATCGAATAGTGATAGGCCGAACCAGGGTCGGAGTTCATGTCGATGCTACGAAGTAGCTCCAAGGCCTCGTCAACGTTGGCTGCATTCTTCAGTAGGTATTGCGTAGCCGAGGTGGTGGCGAGGTCGGGTTTGGAAGTATTCTGACTGGTTACCACTTTGTCTCCTGCATCAAGCACGGCAATAGCAAAGCCCTTCTCATTGATACCGTCAAGAGCAAGGAACAGTCCAGCCAACGCCATGTATTGGTTCTTGAAACCTTCGGGCTTGTAATCTTCGCCGAAGCCGTAGAAATCGGTGGAGAAGGTGGTAATGGATTCGTAGCCCTCATCGGGTGTGACATGCATAATCATGGCTGTACCGTATGGATAATCGAAGTTGCGGGCCATCATCACGCCCCCTTCTGGCGTTCTGACAGTTAGCGTAGAACAGCCTACAGGCATGACCGGGCAGTCAATCTTGGCCGTCTTGAAATATCCCTTTGACAGGAATTCGACCGTGTAATCGGCCATTTCCTTGATGCCTTTACTGCCACCACGTGCCATCAATTCTTTGAATCCGTCGTCGCCCTTGTACTCCATGTAGTACATGCCGTCGTCCAATTTCTCAGCCGACAGGGTTCCCTGAATGATGGCCCCAAACTGAATCCACGTCAACAAGCCTGCGACTACAATAAGTCCCAGCATGCTCAACAGTGTAATCTTTATCCACTTCTTCATAATTACCACATTTTTGAATATAAATATGACGCAGAAATTTTCCAACCTCATTCTGGCTTAGCCCAGAAGAAATCGGGATCGGTGGTGGTGTCGCATTTCCAGTTGTCGTTCACGAATCCTGCGGGAATGAGGCGGATGTCATCCTCAGGAGGATTGTTGCGATAGACGCTCTCAGGGTTGAAGCGGCTGATCTTCTTGCAGACGAAATAGTAGAGGTTCTTCGCCATATATTCGTCC
>JAFTFO010000012.1 GCA_017449495.1 Prevotella sp.
ATCATTCTGAGTTAAAGTGTGTTAACTTCTTACATTTTCAGGCAAGGTTTTCCGCTTTGATGGATTTAATATATAGAGGACTGCTTAGACAGTCTCTATTAAATCACAGTAAGAATAACGTATTATTAAACTCTAAACATTTAAAAATATGAGAAAACTAACAATTATGATGAGCCTGCTGCTGACGCTGGGATCGTTCTGCGCATGCAGCAATGATGATGAGATGGGCTTCAACTCTGGTAAGGACGATGACCTGATAAGATTACCAGAAGAAGGAGAGACGTTGAATCCTGTTGATCTTTTTGAGATTAAGAATCGCGAAAAAGACGATAATGTACTTGCGAGCTTCTATTTTTTTAATGAGCAACTGCCAATAGGGAAACGCTCAGAGACTTTCTTTGTTAATTCTGACATGGATGAGTGTTACGTTATCAATAACCTCCAAGAACTCAAGAACATCTACCATGGAGAGGCATCTCTACCGGAGATCAATTTTAATCGTTATACTCTTGTCATCGGGCAACAGGTCACATCAAAGGTCACTTACCCGGTGATAAAGCAGTTCTTGGAGTTCCATAACGATAAGTGTCAACTTAAACTCTACGTACCAAATTATGATGGAGAAATCGAAACCACTCAATACATTTATCATTGGGCACTTTATCCAAAATTCAATTCGGATGGTATTAGTGTGGGCTTTGTAAAAGACAGGGGCACTATACGCTCATTAAAAGAGGCGACGGGTCAATTACAATATGACCAAAAAGGTTACGGATGGTATATCTCTTATGGTAAGCCAAACACCTTTGATTCTGTAGACATCTATTATCTCCTGAATCTTCCCAATGAGTTTGAAGTATATAAAGAGGGAGTAAGCGTTAAATTTTCTGGATATATTGTCGAGATGACTGATGACTCACGAGAGGCATTAGGGAATATGCCTCTGGGAGGATACTCTTACTATTTTATATACCTGACCAATATTGAAAAAGGAGAGGCTGAGAAAATAGAAATTCCATACCGTGGAAATCCGCCTTTTACTATTACAGACATGCCAAGTATGATGATACAGTATTCTGATACGGGAGAATGGAGTATAGCTTATGTTAAGGATAATACCATTTATAATAGTTATTATCCTATAGAATTAAGTGATGAGTTTAAAGTCCAAGGCTTGAATGTTGTCATATCTGGAAATGTCTATGAGGAGTTTACAAAGCCAGGACAAGGTTATAATTTTAAGAATTATAAGATAGAACTAACTAAAATAGAAAAGGTTGAGTGATGCATGATAGGATATAGGAACATTCCGACTATATATTACAACTATAGTAACAGTTAAATACCCAGATAATAAAAGCACGATTATGAAAAATTTTTTAGTACTAATTCTTATGGCACTTTGCACAAACACTACATTTGCGCAAAAAGAGTTTTATGACGACATTGTATTTCCTGCTGGCGGAGCGAAAGGAACGACAACGGTTAATTATTGGACGAAATACTATCTTTATTATTATATACACAACTCTGGTGGAGGGTTAACATCTTCTCAATGTGCATCAGCGATACAGAATGCATTTAATACATGGTCGCAGTATTCCAAATTCGCATTCACAAGAACATACAATTTGTCTCAGGCGGATATTGAATTGAGCTTCGAAGGTGTTCATCATCTTAATTGTGACACCTTTGAAACGGCAACACTTGCACATGCTACAGTAGGAACATACAATGGGGCACCTCCGGCATTTATTCATTTTAATAATACAAAAAACTTTTCAATGACCTCTTCTGGTAATAATTTGGAAGCTGTGGCATTGCATGAAATTGGACATGTTCTTGGATTATATCATAATCCGAACTCATCGGCTGTAATGTTTGAAAGCAACAACAATTTATTAGATCTAACACATTATGATTTAAGTGCATTTTACAATATTAGTGCCTATGAATTCCCATGGTCCCTCTCTGGCCCAAAAATGATATATCAATTTGGCGAATACGCTATAAATAATTTTCCCTCGTTCTTTACGACATCATGGAAACTATGTGACAGTTACTACAATACACATAATTGTATTATGTCAAACTATGGGGGACAAGGTAATTGTGTGATTGTTCGTGATCCAAATCATGATTTGATGGAAGATACACTTAAAGCATTTATTAAGAAGGATAACGAAACGGTAAAAATACTAAGACATGCTCCTATTTCCGCTTATGCTGGATTTAAAGGACATTACACTTCTGGAAACTTATCTGGTGATATACCTTATTCATATTATTTTAATATAAGGACCAATGCCACCACCTATATAAAGTCTGCAAACTTCTATGGGGCAACAGTGACGTATAGCAGTAGTGGAGCAACACCTTCCATTTGGGGATTTAGTCCATCTTATGGAGATTTGACGTTTGTAACAACAACTCCCAATTCTGCAGTAGTTATAAATGTGACAGATGGCGGTGGAAACAGCTATGTGCTCTATGCATACGCTACGAGCCAGTATGGCCTCAACGTCTCTAACGAAGGTGATTACATCATCATTACGCTGGATGATGATGACGATTCGCAAAGAAGCTCCAGCATTGATCAGTCTTGTTTGATTGAGGTGAGGAATCTTACAACAGGCCAACTGATGACAACACGATCGTCAACCAGCCGTTCAGAATCGATCTCCACTGTGGGATGGCCTAAGGGCATCTATATTGTTAAGGTATCTATTGGCGAGGAAGTGCTGACGGAAAAGGTAATTGTACGTTGATTCATAACGATTCCTTGAATGGGCCAGAGAACTTCTCTGACCCATTAAGCTTATAGAATAACCTGTACCAGCGGCCACCCCTCTCAAGCCTCACCCCTGATCCCTCTCCAAAGGGCGAGGGGAGCAGGGCATACACATACAGATGATAAAGATATGAAGCATTATCTGACTACCCACTCGAACAAGCCTGTGGCGTTGTCGTCGGGGAGCGTGATCTCCAGTCGCAGGGCACGGGTCTTCACGGGGTCGAAGTTCACGGTGCAGGCAGCGCCCTTGTCCGTCGGATAGCCGTCGGCACCGCTGACGGGCTGCCACTGGCCCTGGGCATCCTGATAGAGGATGCACCACGACTTCGGCACGCGGCAACCGCCCCAAGGACCATCGTCGTACCAGTAGACGGTGGCACTCTGCACGGTTGACTCCTGCGGGAACTCATAGCCGAGCCACTCGGTGCAGGCTTTCTTAGGCCACCAGTGGGTGTAGGGCACGCTACGGTCGTTCTCGTCCTTCGGTACCAGACGGTCGTTGATCGACGACAGGGCGGGCACCTCCGACGACGAGGTGACACGGCTCTCGCTGGCCAGTGTGGCAGGCTGTGAGGGGTTGGTGGCGTTCAGGTCTTGTGGCAGCCAGACGCGCATCTTCCCGCTGCCCCGATGACACCAGGCGTAGTAGGGGATCAGCGTGAGTGTCTGGTCTTGGGCCTCCAGACGGCCCTGCTTGTCGAAGTTCAGCGTCTGGGCGCTGGTGGAGAGTGTGACTATCGGCGTACCGGCGACCTCGCCCTGACCGAGGGTGAACTGCGGGGTCTGGTTGATGAGGGCGCCCATGATGTCGAATGAGTTGTCGGGGTGCTCGGCACAGTAGACCAGCGGGCCGCGCTCAACAGCCACCATGCCGCGGTCGGCCTCTACCTTGTTGTTGGCACGGACGGTGCGGGGCTCCATGTCGAAATGGATCTGCACGCGGTCGCCCTTCTTCCATTTGCGAGAGATAGTGTAGTAGCCGTCGGCGGAAATACTGCCGGCTACGGAACCGTTGACAGTGATGGTATAGCCGAGGCGTTTGTTGTCGGTGTACTGATAGAGGTTGGAGGGAACGACCTGGTTCTTCACCCAGCCGGGGATGCGGATCTTCAGGGCGAACTGTCCGGCGGCGTTCTGGTCGATGGTCACGGTGATGTCGCCGTTCCATGGGTATTCCGTCGACTGGCTCAGGGTTACCTTCTTCCTGCCTACGGTAAGGTTGCTCTTATTGGACAGGAAGAGGTTCACGTAGACGTCGCGATCCTTCACGGCATAGATATAGCCGGGCAGTGAGGGGATGAAGCGGCAGATGTTGCTTGGACAGCAGGCACAGCCGAACCACGGCTGGCGCTGGTGCTGACCCATCGACTCCAAGGGATTGGGATAGAAGAAGCCGTTACCCTCGAGCGACACCCCGCTGATCAGTCCGTTGTAGAGTGTACGCTCCAGCACATCGTAATACTTCGACTCGCCGTGGAGCAGGAACAGGCGGTAGTTCACGTAGACATTGCCGATGGCGGCACAGGTCTCGCAGTAGGCGCTCATGTTCGGCAACTCATAGTTCTTGCCGAAGGCCTCGCCGTTGCTGGTGGCGCCGATGCCACCGGTGACGTAGAGTTTCTTCGTGACGATATTGTCCCAGATGGCGTCGATGGCTTTGATATAATCCTCGTCGCCCGTCAGGGCTGCCACATCGGCCATGCCGGCATACATATAGGCAGCGCGGACGGCATGGCCTACGGCCTCGTCCTGTTCGACGACGGGCTTATGAGCCTGCGAGTACTCATGCTTGATGGTCGTCTTGCCACGATAGTCGAGGAGATACTTGGCAAAGTCGATGTACTTCTTCTCACCTGTCACCAAGTAAAGACGAGCCATCGCCATCTCAGCAATCTGATGGCCGGGAACGACACACATCTGTCCAGGGTTGGGACCTACCTCACGGATGGCACAGTCGGCATAGCGACAGGCGATATCGAGGAACTTGCGCTTGCCAGTTGCCTGATAGTATGCCACAGCCCCCTCCACCATATGGCCGAGATTGTACAGTTCGTGGCTCAGGTCCTCATCCATCGACCAGCGCTTGTCGCCAGCCCACTCATGGGGATGCTGCGGGTTCTGCGTACGGGCGGTGTAGAGGTAGCCGTCGGGCTCCTGGGCAGAACCAATCACGTCTATCACAGAATCACAGTAAGCCTCCAGTTTCTTATCAGGATAGGTCTGCAGGATATAGGCGGCACCCTCCAGCGTCTTGTAGGGATCGGTATCGTCGAAGGCCAGTCCGCCGACGGTGAACACCTTCGAGGGATCCTTCAGGTGCTGGGCAGCATTCGAGAAGTTTGTGTAACGTCCTGTCTCCTCACACTTCGAGAAGGCGAGAGGGATAGTCACCTTGCGGCTGGCCTCCAAGCGCTGTCCCCAGAAGGTGCCGGGGGTGACTTTCACACTGGTGAACGGCACGGGGTTGATGGGATAACCGTGGGCTGCCGTCTGTTTCTTTTGTGCGCTGGCGGACAACAGCATCGTTGCACCCAGCACAAGAATCATTAATCGTTTCATTGCTATATCTATTTTAGTGTTTATACATTCATTCCAAGACATTACTGATAGATGATATAATCGCGTAGTTTCACCCACGACGGGTTGTCGCTGTAGGTGGTCTGGAAGGCCCCGATGCTGAGTTTTGGAGTGCTGACCTCGATGGGCGAACCTGGCATATTGGTCCATGTCAGACCGTCGCTGCTGGTACGGGCGAAGAGCTGGTTGCCCCGACGCTCGAACTGCAAGATAGGCTCGAAGTCGAAACCTTTATAGTTGGGGAACTGCAGACGACCCTGCGGACTGAGGGTGGTCAACATATTGCCACAATTGTATAAGGGGAATACGCTCAGTTGGAAATAGGTGCCCTGACCGTCGTTGATAAATAGTCCACCCTCGTTATAGGCCGTGATGCTCCGCTCCTTCAGACCCTCCATGTCGGCCAAGCGTGCCATGACGACGAAGTCGCCCTCCACCTCTTTATATATATGGCCGCCATGCTTCAGCGGGTCATCATTGAAGGCTGCCGTGCCGTCCGATAGTTTCAGTTCGTCCTGATGCTCATAGACGGACTTCATGGTGGCCGGTAGTGTGAACTTGCTGTCAGGGTCGATCTCCTCGAAGTCATCGTCGCCGAGTGAGAGAAGGGGCTTATTCCTGTCAATGGAGTTGTTGAGCGTCTCAACATCGTCTGCCGACACCGACATAGGCGCTATCGCTAATGCGCCGATGTAGCCCATGAAGTTGTTGGCACCTGAGCCGTCGGCACCGATGGTGATATGACCGTCGGGACGTATCATGAGGAAGTTATTCTGCTCGTGCACCAGTTTCCCGTCGCAGTAGGCCCGTTCCTTCCAACCGTCATAGGTGATGACCCAGAGTTGCCACTTTCCTTCCTCGGCCTTGATAGCCTCTGGTGCGCCGCAACTCTCAAACGAGCCGTTGTGGTTGATGAGGCCCGTCTGCGGGTCTGTGCCTAAACGGAACTCAGTGGTGCCCAAGTCGGCGTGCGATGAGGACAGTGAGACGACGGTGGATACTGGGCCGACCTTTGTGCTCAGCACCCAGGCGGTGATCGTGTAAGGGGCATTGTAGCGGTAGGCTTCTGGCAGCGGACGGTCGCTGACGAGTCGCTGGGAACCGTTCAGGAAGAAGCCCCATTCGCCATCCTTCATACGGACACGGATAGGCTTATTGGCCGTGAATTTCATCGTCGGCTGTCTGTCGGGGCCCACTGCTACTATCTCTGTCACGTCGAATGGTTGTGATGCCCCCTTAGCCGTCTCTTCGGCCGCGAGTGCCACGATGGCGGTGTTCATGTCGCGCAGGCTGTCGGCCACGTCCTTCTGGTGCATGCCGGGATAACCCGTGCTGGGCTCTACGTCAGCGTAGGGCAGTTCGGGTGCCTGCTGCCACACCTTCACGTTCCAGATGGCGGGCATGTGGCCGTTCTTCTGGGTGTCGGTGATGGTGATGCGCAGATAGCGGGCCTTAGTCGCACCTTTGTCGATCATCGGCGAGCCCTGCATGGTGTTATTGGTACGGTCGGCATAGAGCGTCCAGCGCTGGCCGTCGAGTGATGTCTCTATCTTGTACTGGTAGAAGAAGGTGGCGTACTCAAACTGTGTCCACACCTCCGTAAACATCTGTTTTCGGCCCAGGTCTATCTGTAGCCACTCGTCGTGGTGCTTTCCATCCCAGTTGCCCTTGGCGGCTTTCCACAACGTGGCGTTGTTATCGTCAACGGCATACTCCGGACGGAACCAATCGTCATAGTAGGAGGAGGCAGTCACCTTGGCCCCAAGCGCAAGGTTATTAGTGAGGAGTGTGGAGTGAGGAGTGTGGAGAAAGTCAACGCCTTGTGCATCGTGTGTCGGCACTACAGGCAGGATGTTGCCGTTATCATCAAACTTCATCTCGTCGATACACACCTGACGGTTGAAGCCATGCACGCTGCGAGGCAGGTTGTGACGGTGGTAGACGATATAATATTTGCCTGATTCTTCGAGAATGGAGTGATGACCTGGTCCGTGCACCGTCTGGTCGGCATTGGTCTCAAGGATGCAGCCTTTATATTCAAACGGTCCCATAGGTCCTACTGTCGAGGTGGCATACTGTACCCGATAGGTGTGGTCATGACAGGAACCTGACGAATAGGTGAAATAATACACGCCGTTGCGCTTAAACACATACGGTGCCTCGAAAACGTCCTTCAGTTCGGTGTTAGGTATAAGTCGCTTCTCAGAAAAGAAACTGTCGGCAGCGATGGGGAAGGGGGCGTTCTCGTTCCAAAGACGAGCATCTCGAATCACTGGGACAGGCACCTCAGTGCCGTCAGAGATAGCACAGTTGTGCCAGTCCCCATGATTCAGTTTCGCTACTCCGCAGCCGAAGCCCTTGTAGATGCCCCATGTCGTGAAATATAGATACTCCGATCCGTCATCGTCGCGGAACAGTTGCGGGTCGAGGGTGATCACGTTGTGGATGTAGCGGTCTGGCACCATCACGGCATCGTCCTTACCTAAGATGTTCTTCCAAGGACCGATGGGCGACGTACTCTCGCCGATGCTGATCATGCACGGTTCGCAGTAGTAATAGCGGAAGATGCCGTCAGGCTGCTGCACCACGTCGGGCGCCCATACCACCTCGGTGGTCGGCCAGTTCATGACGATGTTCTTCCAGTTCCTGAAGTCCTTGCTCACCCACACCTGCGCCGGACCGTAGCCGTTGCCCGTGCCGTCGGTGGTGGCATACAGATAATAGGTGTCGCCGAACTTCCTGATGGTAGGGTCGGCGAAGTAGCCCGGGATAAAAGGATTGGCAGCAGACGGGGTATTATATACTTTTGGCTGGGCACTCGCCAAAAGTCCCCAGCCTGCAAAGGCTGCTATCACGAATGGTCTCTTCATATCCTATTCCTTAATCAGTTTTATCACGAACCCGCCACCGCTGGCCATCTTCAGATTCAGCTTGTCGTTCCGTGTCAGCGTCTGGTGGTCTATGCGGTAGTCCTCGGCGTTGTGGTTGGCATTGATGCCGTCGGTAACGATGGTCGCTTGATAGGTCTCGCCGGGGCGCAGGATGTCGAGAGAGAGTTCGACATCCCGTTCGTCCCAGTTCGTTTGTCCGCCGATATACCAGTCGCTACCGTTGCGGCGGGCAGTCACAATATATAAACCAATCTTACCAAGTAGAATCTTTGTCTCGTCGAAAGTGTCGGGGATGGCTGTGATGATATCCACACAAGGCTGCTCCCGCTCGTAGTTCGTCGGTGCATCGCAGAGCATGGTGAAGGGTGAGTCGTGGATGATGTAGCAGGCTAACTGGTGGCAGCGCGTGCCCATCGACACAGGGTTCTGGTAACACTCCACCCAGTTCTCTTTCGTGCCGTTACGCATGGCACCCGGGGTGAAGTCCACCTGTCCTGCCATCCCCCGGATGAAGGGGAAGGTCACGTCGTATTTCGGCATGTCCGTCTCCTTCTTCGCCCAGCGGGCCTCCTCCATGCCGAAGACACCCTCGTAGTTCAGGATGTTCGGATAGGTGCGGCTCATGCCCGTCGGGGCATAGAAACCATGATAGTCCACAAAGAGGTGGTACTGGGCACAGGTCTTGGCCAGTCGCTCGGCCATCTGCACCGCCGTTTGGTCGTTGCGGTCCATGAAGTCGATCTTCCAGCCCTTGATGCCCATTGCCTTGTATTGCTCACAGGCCTCTTGGAGATGTTCGTCGAGCACGTTGAACACGGTCCACAGCACGATGCCGACACCCTTCTGCCTGCCGTAGTCGATCAGTCCCTGCAAGTCGATGTCCTCGATGGGGTGCATGATGTCGCCCTTCGAAGAGTCGTACCAGCCTTCGTCGAGTACCACGTAAGGAATCCCGTTCTTGGCCGCGAAGTCAATATAGTACTGATAGGTCGGGGTGTTGATGCCCGCCTTGAAGTCGACGCCCTTGAGGTTCCAGTCGTTCCACCAGTCCCAGGCCACCTTGCCGGGACAAATCCAGTCCGTTGCGCCAATCAGATTCGGTGTGGCCAAGGCATACACGAGGTTATTCACGGGCATCTCCGTATCCTGTTCCGTGATGGCCATCACGCGCCAGGGATAGGTCCTTGCGCCCGTCGACTTGGCGATATAGTCTTCGGTCTCCTCCACGTAGCTCATGCCGCGCCACGGATAGTAGCCCATCTTCTTCGGATAACGCGGAAATGAAGAATGAAGCGTGAAGGATGAAGAATCCTTTTTTACAAGAAACATGCCGGGATAGGCGCGGAGGTCACTCTCGAGGATAGTCACCTTCACGCCGCCGCTCTCGATGGTGGCAGGCAGGAAGGCGTATTTGTCTTTTGCCTCAGAAAGCAGGGTCTCGTCGTAGTAATTCTGGAAAGCCATAGCGAACGGCTTCTCGTCGTTCGTCGAGTAGGCCAACCATGCCTTGCTATCCTCGGGGAAACAGAAGTCCGCAGTCTCATCGGTGATGATCGTCTCCCGCTTGTTCGTGGTATAGAAACGGTAGGCCACGCCCTCGTCGTAGGCCCTCACCTGTAGGCCGAAGCCGCCACTCAGCTTCAGGTCCAGCTGACTGTATGCCACCGTGAACTCCTTCTGGCGATAGAACGGGGCAACAATGTGCTCCGATATCACAGAGGGACGGTTCTTTTGTGATATCAGCGATGTAACAGAAGAACCGTCCCTCTGTGATAACAATCCAGCGTTCACGCTGACGATCTCTTGGCCTGCGTGGCTGACACGGATGGTAAGGCCGTCGTTCACCGTCACGACATTCTGGCCGTTGGGTGAGGCGACGGTATAGTCTTTGGCGGAGATCTGACCACCACCGATACACATGAAAGCGGTCAATGCTAATAGCTGTCTCTTCATAATTGTCAATTATCAATTTTCAATTATCAATTATCTTAACACCTCTTTCAGTTGGTTTGTCGCACGCTCAATCATATCCATCGTACCACTGCCGTCGCTGACGTAACGGATCACCATGCCAGCGTAGCCGATGGCCCCATTGGCCTTCTGGTTGTTCTCAGGCAACTGCTTGGCTTTCTCCAACAGCTGCATCAGTTCGTCCATGTCCTCCAGTTCGGGCAGGTTACCGGGTCGCATCGTGTTGATGACGGCATTCAGGGCGCTGGCGGCCTTGTCGATCTCCTCTTGCGTATACTGGTTCTCTGGAGCCTCCATGTAGGGCTTGGTCTTCTCGTACTGGTCGGTCATGCGGGCAAAGCCGTGTTTCGCCCAGGGTGCATACTCAGGCACCTTCACGGCGAGGGCGTTCCAGGCCTGCTGCTCGTCGCTGCGGCTCTGGGCGATCAGCAGCAACTCGCGCAACTGCGACTTGTCGATGCCTTCGCCGGTAACGGCGATCTTGGCCTCGGGGTCGGTCTCCACGTTCATGCGGAAGTAGTGCGTCACATGTTCGTCCCCAGCATAGTCGGGGATGAAGGTATGGCCTCCGTAGGTGAGGGTATAGAGATGGGCATCGGCGCCCTTCCCTTCCTTGGCACCGTTGAGCGTGATGTCGCTCAGGTCGGAGGCCACGTTGATGGTTGCCTCGTCCCAGTTCGTGATACCTGTAGTGGCCATCACGAGCGGGCCGTACATGAAAGTACCGGCCCACATCGGGGTATATTCGGTCTTACCGTCCTTCTCGTAGGCTGGGGTAGTCTCCATCTTGTCGGGACCGAAGTCGAGATGTTTGGTGAACGGCATCACGACCTCCACCACGTCCTGTTCCGTCCACAGACGGGCGGGAATCTCCACATAACTGCAGGGCTGATAGGTCGTGGCAATGCTTTTCCCGTTGAGTTTTACGTCGAAGCCCTCAGTAGCCCAGTAGGGTACGCGGAGTTTCATGGAGAATTTCGAGGAGTGAGGAGTGAGGGGTGAGGAGTGCGATCTCTGAATGTGGATGGTGGAACGTTCAGCGGGCCACTGGCACTCCTGCTTGATGATGACACCCTTCTGTTGCCAGTTGGCAGTTGTCGGCAGATAGAGGGCCACCCAGATGGTCTGGTCGTTCACGAAGTAAGCGGCCTCCTGGTACTTCACATGGTTCTCAACACCCGTACCACCGCAACAGGTGGCTTGAGGTGTCTCATTACCCCAGGGCTTCGAGGCGTCGAGACCCACAGCATACTGATAGACCGTCTGGTACTCCTTGGGATTCACCGAGCCGACGATCTGGTTGTAGAGCACGCGCTCGTAGTAGTCCATATAGCGGGCATCGTCAGGGTTGAAGCAGTTCAGGTCCTTCGTCAGTTTCGCCAGGTTATAGGCGCAACAGGTCTCGTTGATGGTCGGCTCAGGATGCAACTCCCGTCCGCCCCAACTGGTGACATTTGTACACATCGAGGTAATCTGCGAGTAGGGCTGACGGAACATCTCGCCGTTGCCCACGCCCCCCATGGCATAGCGATAACGTCCCTGGATCATCGTCCAGAAGTTCTGGGCCAGATTGTAGTAGTAGGGATTATTATTGCCTCGGAAGGCACGCAGGGCTCCCGTCACCATCGGGATATGCTGGTTGGCATGGCGCGTGCGGATGGCGTCGATGTTCTTGGCTAAGGGATCGAAGAATGCCGGACTGTCGAAATAGGTGGCAGCCTCCAGCAGATGGGCTTTCTCCTCAGCGGTACCTGTCATCTCAGAGAGACGGGCCAGTGACTCGGCCATGCCACCCACCTCACCGGCGATGTACATGTTCCACATCTCGTAGCGGTTTCCTGGTTTGGCACGGCGCTCGTCCTGCCGTCCGTCGCTCTTCACGTAAGTGCGGTAGTGCAGACGGTTCCACACCCATAGTCCCATATCCTTGGCGATGAGCAGGGCCTTGTCGGCTGTGGCCTGGTCGTCGATATAGGTAGCGATGTCGATCAGGCCTGCCAACTGCTTATGGACGGAGTAATAGGGTGCCCACACCCAACTCTCGTTGTTGTAGGCCCGGTACATCTCTATCAGGGCACAGTGCTGGGCGGGGATGGCGTTCAGATAGCCGTAGCCGTACTGCTCCGGGTGTTGCTTATAGTGGTCGAAGTCGGCCCAGGTACCCTGCATCTGCTTCAGTTCTTCCTCGGGAGCGAAGTCGCGAGCCTCCCAGTAGCGTCCCAACTCCTTGTTCCATACAAAGGTACGCTCCTGGCACTCCCGCAGGCCGTTCACCATCTCGACGATATGCGCCTTGATGACGGCCTTCTTGGCGGGATCCTGACAACTGGCGAAGGCGAAGGCCATGGCCGACATATAGTGGCCGGAGCCGTGACCCTTCAGTTTGGTGGTCGGCGAGTCCCAGCCGTCGCTCTCGGGGTAGCCCTCGGTAGAGAAGCCGTAGGTGTCGCGGTAGTTATAGAGTTGCTGCTTCACGGGCAGACTGATCAGCTGGTCGATGTCTAAGTCGCGGTTCCACGTCAGGCGGTTGTCACCATCGACGCTCACCTGACTGAGGGGCAGTGTCTCTGCTACGGGGACGTTCGACGGAACGGCATACGCACCGTCGGTCACCTTCACCTCGGCAGAGACGGGATAACCGTTTGGCGTGGTATTGTCGCCGAGGATCATTCCGCGTACCTTATATATATTACCTACGGGATTGATGGCGGGGTTGGCCTCGGCGTTCTCCGTAGCCTCCGAGGCGTTGAGCCACTTCACCTGTCGGTACTCGCCCTTGCCGTCGCTGTAGTTCACCCACAACTGATAGGGCAGTCTCGGGGCGTTGCCTACAGGTACCGTCACGCTGACGGCTTCCACGCTCTTAATGGAGCGATAGTCCTTGGCCGTTGCAGTGGCGAACAACCCTGTGGCCAACATGCCTATTAGAACACATCTTTTCATATCGTTTTGCGTTTATTTTCGTTTTCGCTGCAAAGTTAAGAAAGAAATGTCGAAGCCGATGAAACTATCGTCTAAAGTAATGGTAATATCGTCTAAAACTCGCTATTTTCCAAGCTTTTGGACGATTGTTGCATCTTCTTGGACGATTCTTTTATCCCGTCCCGCTAATAATCCGTAACTTTGCACCACAATTCGAATTTTAACTAATATAATTATATGTATCACAAATTAAATGAACCTAAAAAACAAACTGGTATGAAGAAACAATTTCTTTGTTTGCTTCTGTTGGCTTGTGGTGGTGTGACCGCCATGGCAGCAGAAGCCGTATCGAAGGACGTCGCTGAGGTCACTCAGCAGGGCGTCGTTGTGAAAGGTGTTGTCAAGGACGCCAAGGGTGAGCCGATTATCGGCGCCACGGTGACCGAGAAAGGCACCAAGAACGCAACGGTTACCGATTTCGACGGTAACTACTCTCTGTCAGTCTCGAGCCGCAACGCCGTGCTCGTCGTCAGCTACATCGGCTACAACACCCAAGAGGTGAAGGCCGGCAGCAACGTGACGCTCGTAGAAGACAATGCCTTGCTCAATGAGGTGGTGGTCATTGGTTATGGTACGCAGCGCAAGGCTGATGTCACCTCGGCTGTGGCCTCTGTGAAGGCCGAGGACTTCAACGCCGGTAAGATCGGCGACGCCGCCGAACTGGTGAAAGGTAAGATTGCCGGTCTGACAGTCATCAACGCCAGCGGTGATCCGAAGGCAACTTCCGACATCCGCCTGCGTGGTGTAACCACCCTGAAGGGTAACCTGACTCCACTGATCCTTGTTGATGGCATTGAGGGCAACCTGAATACGGTGGCTGCCGAGAACATCGCCTCTATCGACGTGCTGAAGGACGCTTCCGCTGCTGCTATCTACGGTACCCGTGGTGCCAACGGTGTGATCATCATCACCACCAAGACTGGCAGACGCGATACACCTGCCTCAGTGACCTATAACGGCTATGTATCGTTCTCCACCTGGAGCAAGAAACTCGACTTCATGGACACCCACGATGTCATCTATGGCAAGACTGCCCAGGAATATTTAGGCTATGACACCGACTGGTTGAAGGCCATTTCGCGCAAGGCCGGCTTCAAGCACAACCACGACCTGCACATCAGCGGCGGTACCAAGAACGCTACCTACTCCGCCAACGTCTCCTATGCCAAGGAGGAAGGTATCATCCGCAAGGCCGACAATGAGAACTTCAAGATGCAGATGGACTACACACAGTTTGTGTGGGACGATGTGCTGAAGTTCAACTTCAATGCCCTCGTGACCCGTCAGAAGTACACTAACGGCAGTGCCGGTGACTATCTGGGTGTCTATCGCGAGGCTCTGATCCACAACCCCTCTGAGCCTGTCTATAATGAGGACGGCTCCTACTATGAGAACTTCAACAAACTGCAGTACTACAATCCCGTAGCCATGCAGAACGAGGCTTGGGGTGACACCCGTCTCCGTTACTCACAACTGACGGGTAATGTGACTCTGGAACCTATTCGCGGTTGGAAGACCAACCTGATGATCTCTTGGGGCGAGCATGCTGATACTGGTGAGAACTGGACCAGCCCCAACCACTATTCACTGGTACGTCAGGGCTACAACGGATCTGCCTCAAAGAGCGAAGGCACAGCCGTCAGCAAGAACCTTGAGTTGACTTCGCGTTACGACACTCAGTGGAACGAGCACCGCTTCAATGCCATCGTGGGCTATAGTTATCTGTATAATCAGTACGATGGTTTCAGCGCAAGTAACACGGACTTCTCTACCACAGCCTTCCTTTGGAATAATCTCGGAAATGGTTCGTTCCTGACAGATAAAGACCATCATGCTTCGATGGGCAGTTATCAGAACGACAATAAACTGATTGGTTTCTTCGGACGTATCAGTTACGGCTATGCCGACAAGTACAATGCCCTGGTCAGCGTTCGTCATGAGGGTAGTTCAAAGTTTGGTGATAACAACAAGTGGGCCACCTTCCCCTCCGTCTCTCTCGGTTGGAACATCATGAACGAGGAGTTTATGAAGGGCACCCGTTCCTGGCTTGACAACCTGCGCCTCCGTATCGGTTACGGTGTGACGGGTGTGATTCCCACTTGGGGCGACTGGGGCGGCAGTTACTTGGCACAGAACCTCTATACGTTTGCGCCTTACGGTGACATGCTCTCAATGGGTAGCGACAAGTGGGTGAAGACCCTTGAGGTGAGCCAGAACCCGAACCCCGACCTGAAGTGGGAGACCACGCAAGAGTGGAACTTCGGTCTGGACTACAGTTTCCTGAAAGACCGTATCCACGGTACATTGGATGTCTATGTGAAGACTACCCACGACCTGCTCTACGACTATCGTGTGCCAATGCCACCAAACCTTTATTCCATCACCACTGCCAACGTGGGCGACATGCGCAACGTCGGTATCGAACTGATGGTTGAGGCCATTCCCGTACAGACAAAGGATTTCGAGTGGACTACCACGCTGACAGCCTCGCACAACAAAAACAAGTTGCTCTCGCTGAGCAACGACCTCTATGAGACCGACAACTTCCAAGAGGAAGGTGGTCTGAGCGACCCCATCAGCACTCCGACGCACTACATGGAGGTAGGCTCGGCACTGGGTGAATTCTGGGGACTGAAGTTCGTGGGCTACGACAAGGACGGCTTTGCGCTCGTTGAAGTGAGCGACGGCAACGGCGGCTGGACTGTGAAGCCTTTCAACACCAACCTGAACGTGCAGGAGAACCGCCAGCGACTGGGCAGCGGTACACCGAAGGTCATCCTCGGTTGGGGCAACACCTTCAAGTATAAGGGCTTCGACCTCTCGATGCAGTTCACCAGCCAACTTGGCTACAAGATTCTGAATGCTTCACGCGCCTTCTACGAGAACAACTCGATTGCCTATAACCGCTTGAAGACCGCTGCCGACCTGCATCCCGCCATCAATACCGATGGCACGCCGTATATCGATCCTACGACAGGTCAGCAGAAGATGGTGGCTCTCTCGCAATCGATGTCGCAGGGCTGGTGGAGCGACCACCTGGAGAACGGTGACTTCCTGAAGTTGACCAACGTAACGCTCGGCTACACCTATGTGCCGAAGGGCGCATTAGGCAACTATGTGAAGAAGGCTCGCATCTATGCCAACGCTACGAACCTCTTCTGTATCACAGGCTACAGCGGTATCGATCCTGAGGTTAGCAACTACTTCCTCGCTCCCGGTATTGACGACCGCGACAAGTATCCTACCGTACGCAGTTACACCGTCGGACTTTCACTTAACTTCTAAAGGAAAAAGGTAAAAAAGTAAAAAGGTAAAAGCAATATGAAAAAGATATTCAACAAGGTACTGATTGCCTTTGCAGCAGGAAGCATCAGCCTTTCATCCTGTACCAATCTCGACGAGACCCTGTATGATGTGCTCAACGAGACCAACATCGACCTCTCCAATGAGACCGACCTCTCACTGCTGCTCGGTGCCGCTGCCACACAGTATCGCTACTTGGTGGAAGACTGGTTCGGCATGTACCATCTGCTTGAGGAGTCGACCGACCAGTATATGGTGCCCGCTCGTCCCGGTGTGGGCTGGGGTGATGCCTACATCAACCTGCATAAGCACGACTGGAGCCCAACGGTGGACCAGATCTACAACCCCTGGCAGATTGCCTATCGTGGCATCGGCTACGCCAACAAGGTCATTGATGCCATCGATCCTGAGAATCCTTCGACGGTGAAGAGTCTGGCCCACGCCCGTTTCTTCCGTGCCATGTTCTACTATCATCTGTATGACATGTTCCGCAATATCCCCCTGCAGACCACCCAGGAGGTAGAGACCGGTTACCTGCCGCAGCAGGTCAGTTCCCAGGAGATGTACGACTTCCTCGTAGGTGAGTTCACCTTTGCCAAGGACAACTTCGGCGACGATGACTTCTGGGGCTATGGCAACAAGTATGCTGCCTCGATGGCACTGGCCAAACTCTACCTGAACAAGAACGTCTATCTGGGCACCAGCGGCAACGATGGTTATGAGTCCTGCCTGAACGAACTGAACACCATCATCAACGCTGGCAAGTACAGCCTCGCCGCTACCTATAAGGACTGCTTCAAGGAAGACCTGTCCAGTAATCCTGAAATCATCTTCGTAGTACCTGGCGACCGCACACACACCGTACAGTTCGGTCTGCAGAGTTACTGCTTCCCGCAGTCGGGTATCGAGGCCTACGGCTCTACCGCTCCCGGCTACAACGGCTCATGCGGCATCCCCCAGTGGATTCGTACCTACGACGAGGACGACCAGCGTCTGGCCGACACTTGGGCAGGCGGTGCACAGTACCATGCCACGAAGCAGGGCGATACCTATATCCCCAACTCCGACAAGGAGAACCCCATCTACTTCGAGGCTGATGACTGGACGGGTACAGGCATCCTGACCTACAACATGAACGTACACTCCATCGACAACCCCGGTGCCTATCAGCAGGAGGGCTATCGTCTGCACAAGTATGAGATCGTGGGCGGTACTGACGATGGTACAACCTCTGACGACGTGGCAATCTTCCGTTATACCGACGTGCTGATGATGAAGGCCGAGTGTCTGCTCCGCCTGGGCCGTGACAAGGATCAGGCCGCACAACTCGTCACACAGATCCGTCAGCGTTCATTCCCCAACAACCCATCAAAGGCTACCCGTACGGTGGCTGACCTCGAAGGCGGTTCTGTCTATGCTTACGGACATGATGAGTACACCGTCCCCGCAGATGCACCCGCAGGCTACAACGACTGGTCGAACCACATCACCACCTACGAGGGCGGTGCCGACATCGAACTCGGTGGTCTGCTCGACGATCTGGGCTGGGAGTTCTGCTGCGAACTGCACCGTCGTCAGGATCTGATCCGCTTTAAGTTGACCGACGGCCGTAGCGTATGGGATGGCAAGTCTTGGTTCTGCAAGGATGCTACCAACAGCACGACCTATGATATCTTCTCCATTCCCGACGAGGCCATGAAGGCCAATCTCTCGCTGAAGCAGAACCCGGGATACTAAAAAACAATTGATAATTGATAATTGAAAATTGATAATTAATATGAAAAAAATATCATATATCATGTGCGCTTTGCTGCTGTTCACCTCGGTGGGTATCTTCAGCAGTTGCGGCGACAATACAGATTTCTGGGGCGTCCATCAGTTGACCGACGAAGAGATCGCCGAGATGGAGCGCCAGCAGCGCATCCAAGACTCTTTGCGCACGGTAATCAACGCCAACCTGATCCTGACCTACGACATGGACATTATCTGCAGTGCCAACAGTTACGACGGCGGTGAGTTGCGCATCGACCTCGATGCCATCGCTAATGAGTTTGGCATCACGCTCGACCAGTTGAAGCGCGGTATTGTGAACATGCGTCCCGAGAATCTGAAAAGCGGTGTGTTCTCCGGTGGTGCTGACATCATGGGCTTCTGCATCCTCGGCTCCACCCATGCCGACGAAATGACGGCCTACAACACCAACGCCTGCTGGGGACACTGGTGGGACGAGAATGGCGACGTGACGGCCTGGGGCGACAATGCCCGTGTGTATGCTGAGTGGGTAGGTGCGGACGAAGTTGACGATCAGAGCGTACTCCTCGATGACCCCTACTTCATCGTTGGCCAGATGCCCGGCATGATGGTTCCTGGTCAGACCTATACCTTCATGGAGGGTCTGAAGTATCAGGACATCCGCGTGGTGGTCTTAGTGAATGTCCATGCCACAGAGCGTGGCGAGGTGAAGGCCGAGGTTGTGAAGACAAACAAACTGGAACTGACCACTGAGCAGGACAATAACTACACAGCAGTGCCTGTGCCGGGCTTCGATGCTGCCGCTGCACTGAGTGCACTGGGTGTCGGCTCTTGGGACGAGGTGGTCTGGGTGGCTGTCAATGCCGATGGCTCTTACGCTCAGGAGTACAGTGCCGATGCACCGGGCTTCTGGTACGACAAACTGGGCTTCGCAGGCTCTTGGGGCGACGATGCCAGTGTCTACACACACTTCGATGCTGAGACACAGACCATCGGTGTAGGCCAGATGCCTAACCAGATGGAGGCCGGCTCTACCGTGACCATCAGTTTCGGTGCCCTGGCTAACAACAAGATCGTGATGAACGAGATCACAGTATCCATCACCGCCAAGAGCGATGTGGGTGGCGAGGTAGTTGCTACCAACGCCCTGACGCTGAACACCACGCCGAACAACGACTACGTGGCTGTTCCCGTGCCCGGCTTCGATGCTGCTGCCACACTGAGCCTGCTCGGTGCCAGCGACTGGAGCGAGGTGAAGTGGACGGGTCTGAATGCCGACGGCTCTTATGCTCAGGACTACACCGCCGACGCACCGGGCTTCTGGTACGACAAGGAAGGCTTCGTAGGCAACTGGGGCGAGAGCGCCAGCGTATGGGCTAACTTCAATGGTGCAGAGATCATCGTGGGTCAGATGCCTGACCAGATGCCTGCCGGCTCTACCGTCACCGTTCACTTTGGTGCTGTGGCCAACGGCAAGATCGTGATGTTCGACATCACCGTCAATACCACCGCCTACGAGGATCCCGAGACGGCTCCCGCCGGTGCTCCTGAGAGCATCGAGAAGGAGATCACCCTCTCGAAGGTCTATGATGCCGACTGGGGTGCTACGGAGAACTTCGACGTGAAGGAAGACCTGCGCCAGGCCTTTAAGATGACCACCTATCAGATTTACAGCGCCATCAAGAGCGGTGACCTGAAGATGTGGATCGACGAGGTTGGCTCACCTGCCGACGAGGCTGGCAATCCCGCCTACACCGGTGAGGCTCCGGGCTACTGGCTCTCGATGGAGGGCAAGGCCGCCGCTTGGGGCTCCGGCAGCGAGAATGTCTACGTGTTCCTTGGTTGCTCTGAGACAGAACTCTACTTCTATGCTGCCAACCATCCCGATGAGACCCTGTTCCCGTCGACTGGTGGCACCATGAAGGTGAAGTACATCATTGAGTGCAACGGTGTGACGGCTACCTACAACATCACGTTCAACGTGACTGCCGCCGCTGCCCGTAAAAGATAATCATGATGAAGAAACTTTTTCAATACTTCTTCCTGCTGCTTGCAACGGCGAGTTTCGCCGCTTGCAGCAGCAGCGATGATGACAACACCGCGTCGACTCCCGTGATACTCTCTGAGACAGAGGTGAACGTGGGGTACGATGTGACCTGGTATGAGGTGGGCGTGACCTCTCGTGCCGTGTGGAGCGCAAAGGTAGAGAACGGTGGTGAGTGGCTGACGCTGAAGAATGGCAGCGGCGTGGGAGGTTCGGAGAAACTGACCTTCGAGATGAAGCGCAACACCACCAAGGAGCCACGCGTGGCTAACATCACCGTCAGCTGCGGTACCGCCAAGACGAACCTGAAGGTGACACAGGGACCGACCACCATCGAGGAGATGAGCGAGAGCGACGTGCCTAACTTCGACAAGTACTACAAGCCTGCTGAGTTCAATAACATGAACATGCTGCGCAACGATGCCAAGTGGTCGTTCTACCGCTACAAGCAGAGTGAGCACTTCTTCGTGTTCTGGGATGCCTACTTCGGCAGCGATCCCAACTCAACTGATCTGGCAGAGGGCGACCGTGTCGACGTGGACGACCTGCTGCAGAAGGCAGAGCAGTTCTACAACACCAACGTCAACATTCTGAAGATGGCCGAGACGGGACAGGGCAAGTCCTACCTCGACGATTACAAGATGGAGATATATCTGCTCGACCCGACACCCGAATGGTGGGTGGCCACTGGCTCTGGCTACGACAACGTAATCGGTGCCCTCTGGGTGACACCTTCCACCTGCAAGCCCGTCGGTTCGGTCATTGCCCATGAGATCGGCCACTCATTCCAGTACCAAGTCTCAGCCGACAAACTGAAGACAGGCGAGGGTCATGAAACCAACTACGGCATGGACTGCGGTTTCCGCTACGGCTTCGGACCGAACGGTGCCGGTGGTTGTGCCTATTGGGAGCAGTGTGCCCAGTGGCAGTCGTTCCTGGACTACCCCGAGGTGACCTTCAGCGACAGTTTCTACGCTTGGCAGCAGAACTTCCACCGCCACTTCTGTCATGAGTGGATGCGCTACGCCAGCGTCTACTTCCAGTACTTCATGGTCCACCAGCACGGCACCGAGGCCTTCAGTCGCATCTGGAAGGAGTCGAAGTTCCCCGAGGATCCGCTACAGACCTATATGCGCCTCTACTGCGACAACGACCTGCAGAAGTTCTACGACGAGTACGGCTGGTATGCCCAGCGGGTGCTGACCTACGACTTCGGTAACTTCCGCACCAGTCAGGGTGGCTTCATCCAGCAGTATGCCGACGAGAACGCCATGAACTATAAGACGCAGATGTTCGAGGTCGACGGCAAGTTCCGTCCTGCTTACAGCAACTGTCCCGGCACCACTGGCTTCAACGCCATCCAACTCAACGTGCCTGAGGCTGGCACCATCGTGAAAGCCTCGCTCGCTGCCCTGCCCGTAGGCTCCGCGCTTGCTGCCGACGATCCGGGTGAGATGAAGAATGGCGACAATCAGGTGGTGGGAAATGTCCACAAGTACAACTCGCAGTCGAACAAGGATGCCTCGTTCCGCTTTGGTTTCGTGGCCATCAAGGGTGGCAAGCACATCGAATATGGCACCATGACAAAGGGCGCTGAGGGTGAGGCCACGCTGACCGTTCCCGCAGGAACGGACAAACTCTACCTCGTGGTAGTGGCAACGCCTGACACCTATAACCGCCATGAGTGGAACGACGACGAGAGCGACGACGAGCAATGGCCCTACGAGGTCAGTTTCGTTGGCACGAACGTCAGCGGTCATATCAACATCGACGTGAATGCTGAGCCGCAGGATGTCAACCTCAGTTACGACCTGAAGGGTGATGCCTCCAACGGTGAGTATGTGCTGGGCACACTCGACTTCACCAGCAATGGTGCCCTCGAGCAGATTGCCACAGCCTTCGCCCTGCAGCCCGCCACACTCGCTGGCAGCACCCTGCCCATCAGTGTGAACCAGACGGTAGAGCCCGCCGAGGGAAAGGTTGCACTCGGACTGCTCCAGCCCGACGGCACCATCAACTACACCTACACCGCCAACGCCGGCTTCTACTGCACTGCCGACGGCAAGCAAGGCTCGTGGGGTGCCGACGACCCGATCTGGTTTGAGTACGACAAGGACAACTTCGTGCTGACCTACGGTCATAAGCCCGGCTGTACGAAGCCTGGCCAGAAGTACGTCGTGAAACCCGTGCTGGTCTATACCAAGGGTGGTAAGCAGTACAAAGCAACGATCACCCTGAACATGCAATTCTAAATCCTGTTTTTTAGGTTGGTTGTGGGGGGGCGGTAGGCCGCAAGGCGATCGCTCCCCACTTATAATAAGACATGAAACGAATATTCACCATTGCCATGACGGCCTTGCTGATGGCCGCCTGCTCATCGGAGGGTGACCTGCTGGAGCCGAAGCCTGTGACACCTGCTACGCCGGAGATACCGACGGAGCAAAAGGACACTGTGAAGCCCGCAGAGCCGGCGCCCGAACAGCCCACGACCACCTATCCCGCGAAATACTGTGTGGCACGGATGGACATCACCGTAGACGGCAATATGGCCATCACCAGCAAGGACAAGGCCGACTATCGCGGCTGTACGATCAAGATTGAGAGCGACACCGCCGTATGGAACTACGAGGGGCGGGGCCGCATCCGTGGACGCGGCAACTCCACCTGGGAGTGGTATCCGAAGAAGCCCTACCGCCTGAAACTCGACAAGAAGGCGGAAATCCTCGGCCTCGCTGCCGACAAGGACTGGGTGCTGTTGGCCAACTATCGCGACCCGACGCACCTGATGAACACTTTCGTCTTCGAGATGGGGGCAGCCCTCGACATTCCCTATCCCAACCACAGCCGCTACGTGGAATTGACGGTGAACGGTGATTATAAGGGGCTCTACCAGTTGACCGAACAGGTGGAGCAGGGCAAGAACCGTGTGGCGGTCGACGAGCATGAGGGCTGGCTGCTCTCGCTCGATGTCGACGACGGCCCGCAGGAGTCGCCAGGAGCAGGCGACAATTTCTGGTCGCAGGTCTACCGAATGCCGGTATGCGTAAAAAGTCCAGAGGCTGAGGACTACGCAACCCCCGATATGCTTATCGGCGATGCCCGCGAAGTCCTCGCTGCCCTCGAGAACATCATCCTCAACCACGACTATGAGGCGCTGGCGAAGGTCTGCGACGTCCCCGTGATGATCGACTACCTGCTCATTCAGGAGTTTATCTATAATGTGGAGGTCTCGGCGCCCCGCAGCATCTTCATTCATAAGGATGCTGGCGAAGGATCTAAATGGACCTTCGGCCCGCTGTGGGACTTCGATGCCGGCTACGATTTCGACTGGGGTCAGATGACGACGGGACACAAGTACTTCAGCGACTACCGCGAGACGGTGCTCGGCACCGACCCTGCCCGTCACGTGAGCGACTATACCTATACGCCGAGTTTCTTCACCGACATGTGGAAGAACCGCCAGTTCGTCAGCGAGGTGAAAGCCCGCTGGAAGCAGATCCGTCCCCGCATCATGGCTGAGTTCTGGCCCGAGGCCAAGCGCTATGCTGAGGCTTGCGCCGAGGCGATGGAGCGCGACGCCAAGCGCTGGCCCATCGACAAGCAGTACCAGACGGAGATCAACCGCATGGAGAAGTGGCTGAACAGCCGCACGGTTTATTTCGATAACATCATACAAAACTACCCATGAAGCAATTTCTGATTTTTACAATCTGCGCCCTCTGTGGCCTGTCTGTTCATGCCCAGAAGAAGATTTATATCCCCGAGGACTTGCGGGGGATGGACCTCAAGGCAGATACCTCGCAATGGAGTTTCAAACGGAGCATCGAGACCGACGACCTCATCTTCATGTGGGAACGAGGCTTCGGACAGGACACCAACAACCCGCCGATGCTCGACGGTCACCCCATGAGTTTCAACCTCAACAACCTGCGCGACCGTGTGCAGTCGTTCTATACCTTCTTCCGCGATACCCTCGGCTTCGTTAAACCTCAGGGTAATCTTTCATCTCTCACTTCCAAGGCCGACCAATATAAGATGATGGTCATGGTGAATTATTCCCTCGACGGTACGGCCTACGGCGGCACCTACGACAACTTCATCGGCAGCCTCTGGGTGGCCCCCAACCGCATACAGGACGAGAAGATGAACTGCATGGCCCACGAACTGGGTCACTCGTTCCAGTTGCAGATTCCTGCCGACAGCGTGGGTGATGCCTGGGGCGGCTCGGGTTTCTTCGAGATGACCTCGCAATGGATGCTCTGGCAGGTGAACCCTGACTGGCTCACGGACGAGAACTACCACTTCGAGGCCTTCAAGCAACTCACCCATAAGGCCTACCTGCATCTGGAGAACATCTACCACTCGCCCTACGTCATCCAATGGTGGAGCGACCTGCACGGCAGGAAGTCGATTGCCGAACTCTATCGGCAGGGCAGGATAGGCGAGGACCCCGTGATGACCTACAAGCGCATGTACGGTCTCTCGCAGGATGAGTTCAACCGCGAGATGCTGCGCGGTTATCAGCACTTAGTGAACTTCGACTTCAAGCATGCCCGTAAGGAGACACGGAAGTATGCCTGCACCTTTAATACAGAACTGACCCACGGTGACGGCTCATACAGGGTTGGCGGCGGCAACAGGCCCAAGCACTTCCCCGAAGAGTACGGTTTCAATGCCATCCTGCTCGACAGTCTGGTGGATATCCAGAAACCCGTCAAAGTAGAAGTTCGTGGCATGAGCAATCTCCATGCTCTGACTGGCATCACCACCGATGATGAAGAAATCTACAGCGACATCAATGCCGAGCACTTCGAAGTGCCGGCAGGCAAAACGCTGAAACATCTCTATCTGATTGTGATGGGAGCCCCCGAAGAGCACTACATGATTCCCATGCCCAGCGAGGAGAACCCCGAGCCGCCGAAGGCCGAACTGGAAGATTTCCCCTACGAGTTCTGGGTCACCAACGAATATTTTTCGTAATTTCACTTCCACTTCCACCAAATCTTCGGAAACCCCTGTGTACATCGGCATTTCGAGAGGTGGAAGTGAACTTTTTCACTTCCACCTCTCTTCCACCTCTCTTCCACCTCAAATTCGATACCGGACGAGAGGTCTTTTGTGCGAGAAAGGTGGCTGCAAACCTGCAGAAAGGTGCCTATTTACTGGGAGAAAGGTGCCACCTTTCTCCCAGTTTGGTCTATCCTTTCTCCCCGTTTCCCGCCTTCAAAAAAGGTGGAAGTGAAGTGGAAGTGAAAAAGTTCACTTCCACCTTCTGAAACACCTTTAAAT
>JAFTFO010000013.1 GCA_017449495.1 Prevotella sp.
AGAAGGAGATAGAGGAAGATAAAAGAAGATAGAAGAAGATAAAGGACAATAGTTTTGCTGCAGAATCATCATGGACAGGGTATTGTCTTCTATCTTCAGCCGCTGAAAAGCGGCTATCTTCCTCTATCTTCCTCTATCTTCTTATATAGTTATAGATGCCTTGTATCGTTGTTGCTGATGCCTGTTAACAGGGAAACTCATGCCTGTTTATAGGGGTTATCAGGCATCTGCACAGGGGTTTTAGACTACCCTTACTACCGTTTGCCTTGGCTCAAATGACCGTTTGCGTATACTCAAACGACCGTTCGCCTATAGGCAAACGCTAAAGCCGTAAATCTTCATGACCAACATATGAGAAAGCTGGTGCACCATCTGGAGCAGGTTTGGTGCAGGATGGTAGCGCGATTTTTGGCAATCCTGCACCAAGCATCCGCGCTGATAGTCAGCAAGATACAAGTGCAGGTAGCACTGGTAGCGCGATTTTGTTTTTCTAAATTTCCGTACAGATGTATTCCTGGCCGCGTTTTGTCTTCAGCAACTTGGGATTCTCACCCTCGCACCACTCGTTCAGCAGTTTGCGGGCGCGCATAGACTATGTTCTTCCCGTCCTTCCCCTTGATGGGCGTCGGGTGAACTTCGAACAGCATTCCGTCTTTCTTTCTTGGCATAATCTCACCTTATTAATAAAATACACACTGCAAAGGTAGCACTTTTTCCTGGAAAACCGATCAAAATGCGAGGGAATTATTGCAGGATCCCACGTCTCGCGGCGGCCATCTGGGAAGGTGACCGCGAACTTCGAGTCGTCGGTGAAACGGATGATGGTGCCGTCGTCCATGATGCGGCTGTCGGGCGCATTGTCAAGAGGACGGCCAAGTTGCAGCATGAAGTTGCAACGGCGGAGATACTGCACGAGCGGCTTCAGGTCGGCAGCATGCTGGCTTCGGCGGTCGAAGTAGGTGCCGAACCAGGGGCGTACGGCAGGCTCGCTGTCATCGCCGGGCTGGGAAATCATCACGTGGAGGATGGTGGCATTGATGCCAGCATGGAAGTAGCGGTCGGCGATGGGCTTCAGTTTCTCGAAACTCCAGTCGTCCTGAGCCAGTTCCGGCCATCCGTCGGTAAAACTTTCGGCCCATACACGGTTCTTGCCACTCTTTCGGGCAGCACCGAGAGCAGCATCCACCTCTTTCTGGCGGAACTTCTTGTCGTCTACCCAGAACTCAGCAGCCACCTCGTCAGCTGCGCTGCCGTAGGTGATGCCGTTACCCGGAAAGGGACTGTGGGCGTAAGGTTCGCACCAAGTTCGAAGTCCGTATTCGTGGGCTTTCTCCGTCAGACCTCCCATATACTCGCTGGCCACAAGCTCAGATATCAGCAGGTCGAGATCCTTATAGCAGGCTGAGTCTTCGTAGTTGAGCGGATAGCCAAAGCGCTGCTGGAACTTCTCGTAGATAGAGTCAGTATAGTTCTGCTTACCCCGCTCCCAACTATCTACGACGACAGTGGTCAGCGTGGGTCTGTCCTTTGTTGGGATACGACGCAGGATTTCGCCAAAGAAAGCCTCAAAGTGTTTCTTCACGTGGGCCTTCGACAGTTTGTCCACTTCCAGGCCCTCGGCTTCTGGAGAGCAGGGACTGCAAACCACGTTGGTACCTTGCTTGGTCTTGCAAATTTCAATACCGTTGGGCGTCCAGTTGCGCATAGCCTCCTCGGGCTTGACCCACGGACCACCAGACTGGCTCCAGCCGGGACAGTTGAAGATGCCCATCTCAATGCCGAGTTCACCAGCAGTCTTCAGGGCCGTGCGCAGGTTCTCCCACCACAGCGGGCTCTGGAACTTGTTCTTGCCGAAGGTCTGTCCCTCCCAGGGATTGTCGCCACCCAGTCGATTGCGGATATCGGTTGCCAGAAAAGCCAGCGTGATGCCGTTGTCCTTCATATATTGCAGGTCGGCCTTCACGCCCTCAGGGTCTACACGCTCGTTCACCCAGTAATAGTAACAGCCCACCTTGATGCTGTCAGGTGGATTGAGGAACGATTGCCAGAGGCGATTACGTACTTCATCTGCCTGCGCTTTGGCGGCAAGTGACAAGGTGAGCGGAAGTATTAGTAACAAGATTCTCTTCATAAGATTACTATTAATTATTTTGCTATTTCTTCATCTTTGACTATCAAGTGAAGGCTAAATAAACCAATGTCACCGCCTGCGGTATGTCTGGGGTGAACAACCCATGACACGGGTGAAGAGGCGGGAGAAATAGTAGGGGTCATCGATACCCACCTTGAAACAAAGTTGGTTGATGCGAATGTCTGTAGAAATGAGCATCACAGCAGCCCGTTCTATCTTCAAACGATTGAAATAGTTGATGGGACTCAGCCCTGTCTTATGTCGGAAGATGGATGAGAAGTGCGACACTGAGTAGCCTGCGAAGGCGGCCATCTCACGGAGTGTCAGGTGCTGCTCAATATTCTCCTCAAGGAAGTGGATCGCTCCTGTCACGATGGTGTCTTCATCAGTTTGGCACTGTAGTTCGTGCTGGTCGTTAGCGTCGCGATATTGTTGCAGATAGCGCATGGAGGCCAGATAATAATGGAGCATGGAGGATACATAGCGGAGGGATTCCAGACTGTAGTTGCGACTGAGGGTGGTGAATATTTCCTCGAAGATATTGTTGCGCTGACTGATGCGTGAGTGGATGCTGGGATTGACGGGCTGAGGTCTCTGCGCCCCTTGGGCATAGATGTGGGCATGCTCGCCGTTGAAATGCAGCCAGTAGACCGTCCATGGGTCATTCTCATCGGCACCATAGGCATGGGGCTTGCCTGCAGGCAGGATGAAATAGGAGTTTGCCTCCACCCGCTGCCGTTCTGCCGTGCCCGCCTGATACCATCCACTGCCACTGACGCAGTAGATAAGCACATACTGCGGGATCGGTGCTGTGCGCTCCCGGTAGTGGTACAGGGCCGAGGGATAATAGCCGATGTCAGTCACATAGAGACTTGATGCCAATGGATCCTGCGATTCCATCTCCACCACCTTTGGCGGCAGCACTATCGACCGCTCGCCCTGAAATCCGTCCTTACGTTTCTTCATACTATGATAATAACGTAAGCCCCCGCCTGTTTATTGTCGCTAATCATAAATTGATGTGGCAAGTCACAAACAAATCGTCCATGATTGTACGTAAGATTGTGCATCTAATGTGGGGGAAAATGATGTAACTTTGCACCTGGATTCAAAAACAAGCAAAAAATGAATAACTACAGCAAAGGATTCTTGTATTTCATCTGCGCCGTGTCGGCGATGGGCGGCCTGCTCTTCGGCTACGACTGGGTAGTGATAGGCGGCGCGAAGCCGTTCTATGAACTCTACTTCGGCATCGCCGACTCGCCGCTGATGCAGGGTGTGGCCATGACGACGGCTCTCGTGGGCTGCCTGGTAGGTGCGATGGTGGCTGGTGCCGCTGCCGACCGCTATGGGCGCAAGCCGCTGCTGATGCTGTCGGCGGTGCTGTTCACGCTGTCGGCCGTGGCCACGGGTCTGTTCAACGACTTCACCTTATTTAATATAGCGCGCTTCATCGGCGGCATCGGTATCGGTGTGGCTTCGGCGCTGGCCCCGATGTATATTGCTGAGGTGAGTCCGGCGGAGATACGTGGACGAATGGTGAGCCTGAACCAGATGACCATCGTGCTGGGCATCCTCTCGGCGCAGATTGTGAACATGCTGCTGGCACGCGACACAAGCGTGGCCGAGAGTCAGGCATGGAATGTGGAATGGGGTTGGCGCTGGATGTTCTGGGCAGAGACGTTACCGGCTGCGCTGTTTCTGGTGATGAGTTTCTTTATTCCTGAATCGCCGGTTTACCTCAAGTTAAGGGCTGCGATGGGAGATTCTGGGGATGGTTCTTTCGTTGCAACGAAAGAACCATCTCCCTCCGCCGGTCTGAAGGAACTGTTGCAGTCGAAGTATGCACGAGTACTGCTTTTAGGCTTGGTGATTGCTGTGTTCCAGCAGTGGTGCGGCACTAACGTGATCTTCAACTATGCGCAGGAAATATTCGTGGGGGCTGGATTCGACGTCGACGGGATGTTTATCAACATCGTGATCACGGGCATCGCCAATGTTGTCTTTACGTTTGTCGCCCTCTATACAATAGAGAAGTGGGGGCGCAGGACGCTGATACTCATAGGGGCAGGCGGCTTAGGTCTCATCTACCTGACGTTGGGCACGTGCTACTTCCTGCACATGACTGGTTTTGCGATGGTGGCTCTCGTGGTGGCTGCTATCTCGGTCTATGCGATGACACTCGGGCCTGTCACCTGGACGCTGCTGGCAGAGATATTCCCCCACCGCATCCGCGGCATCGCAATGGCCACGTGTACCTTCGCCCTCTGGGTGGGCTGCTGCACGCTGACGTTCTCGTTTCCATCGATGAATGCTGCCCTCGGCAGCAGCGGCACGTTCTGGATCTATAGCGGCATCTGCATCTGTGCCTTCATCTTCCTCTGGAACCGCTGTCCTGAAACGAAGGGAAAGACACTGGAAGACTTGGAAAAAGAATTAGTAAAATAAAATATATATGGTAAAAGCTTGGAGAGAAGTTGTGACGATACCGACGTATGAAGTCGGTAAGCCGGAAAAGAACCCGATATTCCTGGAGAAGAGAGTGTATCAGGGGTCGAGCGGCGCGGTCTATCCCTATCCCGTAATTGAGTCGATCTCAGATGATAAGGTGGATAAGGAATACAAGGCCGTCTGGCTGGAGAATGAGTATATCAAGGTGATGATACTGCCAGAACTGGGCGGGCGCATCCAGATGGCGTACGACAAGATCAAACAGCGCCACTTCGTGTATTACAACCACGTGATTAAGCCTGCCCTCGTGGGACTGACGGGGCCTTGGATCAGCGGCGGCATTGAGTTCAACTGGCCGCAGCACCACCGTCCGAGCACCTATCTTCCCGTAGACTGCACCATCGTGGAGGGCGAGGACGGGAGCGTGACGGTATGGGTGAACGAGATGGAGCGCATGTTCCACCAGAAGGGTATGGCGGGCTTCACGCTCCGTCCCGGCTGTGCCTATCTGGAGATTCAGGGTCGGGTGTCGAACCGTACGTCGCTGCCGCAGACCTTCCTCTGGTGGGCGAACCCCGCCGTGGAGGTGAACGATGCCTATCAGAGCGTGTTCCCACCCGATGTGAATGCGGTCTTCGACCACGGCAAGCGAGCAGTGTCGAGCTTCCCCATCGCCACGGGCACCTATTATAAGATGGACTACTCCGCCGGCGTGGACATTTCCAACTACAAGAATATCTATGTGCCCACGAGCTACATGGCCGTGAACTCGGAATACGACTTCGAGGGCGGCTACGAGAACGACACCAAGGGCGGCATGCTCCACGTGGCCAGTCACCACTTCTCGCCAGGCAAGAAGCAATGGACGTGGGGCAACGGCGACTTCGGACGGGCGTGGGACCGTAACCTGACCGACCAAGACGACAAGGGCGTATTCCGGCCCTATATCGAGCTGATGGCAGGCGTCTACACCGAAAACCAGCCCGACTTCACGTGGCTGATGCCTTACGAGGAAAAGCAGTTCGTGCAGTACTTCATGCCCTATCGCGAGATTGGCATCGTGAAACAGGCGTCAAAAGACTTGGTGATGAATATCGAAGAGATTGCCGACTGCAAGGTAGAGTTCAAGATCCTGGCCACCTCAAAGAAGACGGTAAGAATCATACTTGAGGACTTAGATGGCATAGAATATTATAAAAAGGTGGTATCGCTGAGTCCAGAGGAGGTACTCATTGAGACAGCAGAGACGGGCAATCAACATCTTAGCGACCTCCATCTCTTCATCGAGGATGTAAATAATCCAAGGATGCCCTTACTGTTAGAGTGGCTTGCCGAACCCGACGAGATCCGTCCCATCCCCGATGCTGCAGAGGCTCCCCTCTCGCCTAAAGACACCAAGACCGTCGACCAGCTCTACCTGACGGGACTGCATCTGGAGCAGTACCGCCATGCCACGTGGAGTGCCCTCGACTACTATGAGGAAGCCTTGCGTCGTGACCCCGACGATGTGCGCTGCAACACGCAAATGGGACTCTGGTACCTGCGCCGTGCCCGTTTCGAGAAGGCCGCGCTCTATCTGGAGAAGGCTGTCAAGATATGGAAGCGTCGCAATCCCAACCCCTACGATGGCGAGCCCCTGTTCTATCTGGGCATCGTCAATAAGTATCTCGGGAGCCAGAAAACTGCCTACGACTGCTTCTGGAAGTCTACGTGGAACAAAGCATGGGCGGATGCCGGCTATTTCGAGGCCGCTTGTATCAGCATCAGCGACGAGCGTTGGGAAGATGCCCTCGACGAACTGGAGCGCTCACTTATCAGTAACAGCCATAACCACAAGGCTCGCGGCATGAAGGCGCTGGTATTAAGAAAGTTAGGCCGGAAGGAAGAGGCGCTGGCCTGGATTCAGGAGAGCTACAAGATAGACCCCTTCAACTATGTCTGCATGGTGGAGGAGTATTTACTCACTGGAAATAAGGCATCATTAGAGCACATGGTGGAACTGATGCACGGCAACATTTACAACTACCACGAGACCGCCCTCGACTATGCTCAGGCAGATCAGGGTGACGAGGTAATACTGGTATTGCAGACGGCCATCGACCATGGCGTGGAGGAGTCACCCCTTACCTATTATTATCTGGCCATTTATGGTGGCACTATAGGTGACTCGTTTCGGTATCTTGAAAAGGCTAAGGAGGCTGATCCTGCCTACTGCTTCCCCAACCGTCTGGAGGATGCCTATGCGCTCCAGGCTGTAGGCATGATGCCCAGTTTGGATGCCCGTGCCCCCTATTATCTCGGATGCCTGTATTATGACAAGCGTCAATACGACTTGGCCGTAGTTTGCTGGGAGCGTTCGGCAAAAATCGATCCTGACTTCCCTACCGTATGGCGCAACCTGGCACTGGCGAAGTTTAATAAGAGTGCAGAGGAGCGTGAGCCAGAGACGGGCCGGATCAACATGATAGCAGACATTATGGCCGATGCCATGCAGGCAGCCGTTCAGCACTTGGGCAAAGACAGGATTATGCAGAAGAAAAAGACGGCTCAGGAAGAGGCCGTAGAGATGATGGAACGAGCCTTCCACCTCGACGAGAGCGACAGCCGCATCCTGATGGAGCTGGACCAGCTCTACAAGCGTCTGCAGAAGCCGCATGCCGAGCGTCTGGCATTCCTGCAGCAGTATCCAGGGCTTATAGCCCAGCGCGACGACCTCATGCTCGAAGAGATCACGCTACTCAACCAGTTGGGTCGCTATGGGGAGGCGATGGCGAAACTCGACGCCCACCAGTTCCACCCCTGGGAGGGTGGCGAAGGCAAGGTGCCCGCTCAGTACCAGACGGCCAGAGTGGAACTGGCGAAGCAGGCGATGGCGGCGAAAGACTATGAGAAGGCTGCGACCCTGCTGAAGGCATGCCTGACGTATCCGCCCCACCTGGGCGAGGGCAAGCTCTACGGCGCACAGGAGAACGACTTCCACTATTTCCTGGGCTGTGCCTACGAGGCCCTCGGAAAGCAGGACGAAGCCCGCGAATGCTGGGAGGAAGCCACGAAGGGGCCGCAGGAGCCTGCCGCCGCGATGTACTACAACGACGCCAAACCCGACAAGATATTCTACCAGGGACTGGCCCTGCTGAAACTGGGACGCGAGGGCGAGGCCTACGGCCGCTTCTACAAGTTGGCGAACTACGGCAAGCAACATGTCTTCGACCATGTGGTGATGGACTACTTCGCCGTGTCGCTGCCCGACCTACTCATCTGGGAGGATTCCCTCGACCGCAAGAACGAGATACACTGCAAGTACATGCTGGCCCTCGGCTATCTCGGACTGGGTGAGCAGGAGAAAGCTGAGCGCTATCTGGCTGAGGTGCGCAAACTCGACATCAACCATCAGGGCATCCAGGCACTCCAATCCTTAATTGACTTGAATTTATTTGGAATATGAGAAGACTACTGTTTACAATCACCTGCCTGACGGGGCTATGCCTGGCATCAGCAGCACAGGTGCCATCCGTCACATGGGACAGGCACAGCCTGATCATCGACGGACGACGCGTCTGTCCAGTCATGGGCGAGGTGCACTATTCGCGCATACCGGCTGATGAGTGGAGCGGCGAAGTGAGAAAGATGAAAGAGGGCGGCGTCACCGTGATTGCCTGCTATGTGTTCTGGAACCACATCGAGGAGACGGAGGACGTGTTCGACTGGAGCGGTCAGCGCAACCTGCGCCAGTTCCTGGAGGTCTGCAAGACCGAGGGGCTGCCGGTGGTGCTGCGCGTAGGTCCCTTCTGCCACGGCGAGGTGCGCTGCGGCGGTATACCCGACTGGCTATTCACGAAAGGTTGTAAGATGCGTTCTGAAGACCCCGTCTTCCTGAAACACACCGAAAGGCTTTATCGCCAGATATTCACGCAGGTACAGGGCTTGCAGTGGAAGGACGGCGGCCCAGTGATGGCGATGCAGTTCGACAACGAATACCGCGGCCACGGCTCCTACCTGATGGCGCTGAAGAAGATGGCCAACGAGATAGGCTTCGACCTGCCCTTCTACACCCGCACCGGCTGGCCAGAACTGGCATCGCCCGTACCCTTCGGGGAGATGATTCCCCTTTATGGCGACTATGCCGACGGTTTCTGGGAGCGCTCCATCGAAGAGACGGCAGGCAACTACTATAAGGCATTCAACTTCAAGGCCTTCCGCTCATCCACGGCCATCGCCACGGAGCAGATAGACTACTCTAAGGAAACGGGAGACAGGAAACAGGAGAATCAGTATCCCTACTTCACCTGTGAGTTGGGAGGCGGCATGATGACAGCCTATCACCGCAGGCCCTACCTCTATCCCGAGGATGCCTATTCAATGGCCATCGTAAAGCTGGGTAGCGGCTCCAACCTGCTGGGCTACTATATGTATCACGGCGGTACGAACCCTGACGGCAAGACATGGCTCAACGAGATGCAGCGCACGCTGGCCACCAACTACAACGACCTGCCCGTGAAGACCTACGACTTCCAGGCACCGCTGGGCGAGTTCGGGCAGATCAACCCGCATTACTACATGCTCCGCAAGCTCCACCTGTTTATGCAGGACTGGGGCGACGTGCTGGCACCGATGGAGGCCACCTTCCCCTGCCAGCAGGACATTCCCAAGGGCGACGACTCTTTCCTACGCTGGAGCATCCGGCAAAAGGACGGCAATGGCTTTATCTTCGTCAATAACTACGAGCGCCTGCAGAACCTGACCGCTAAGAAGAACGTACAGTTGGAGGCCTGCGGCGTGAAGTTGCCTACGCTGACCATCCCTGCCGGGGCGATGTGTGTCTTCCCGGTCAACATCGACGGCATCCGCTATGCCACGGCCCAACTCATTGCCAAGCGCGACGGCAAAATCTATATGGAGCAGGTCAAGGACATCCCCACGACCCTCTGCGTGGACGGCAAGACACTCAGGAACCTGAAGCCGAAAGGAACAGGAAAGCCCGTCTATAAAAACATCTACCTGCTGACCAGTGAGGAAGCAGGACACCTGTTTATCGAGGACGAAAACTCTCAATTTCTCAATACTCTCAATTTCTCCAAGGAGAAAGAAGCAGGTACTCTGCGCACCATCACCATCGGTGTGAACAAAGTAGCAGAAGAGCCCTCCGACGAGGACTTTGAGCAGGCTGCCATCTATCGGATTCAGATACCACAGCCGTCCCACCATCTGCTCCGCATCGACTATCGGGGCGACGTGGCCCGACTCTATGCCAACGGAAAGCTGATAGCTGACAATTTCTATAATGGGCGCCCGTTCCTCTACGGTCTGTGGCGACTGCCCAAAGATTGCACCGAACTGGAACTCCGCATCCTGCCGCTTCAGAAAGACATGCCAGTCTACTTCCCACGGGAGGCTGACACTACACCTGGCGAACATGTTAAAAATATAGAAGCATTATGAAGAAGTCATTATTAGTTTTAATACTGATTACTTTCCAGTTTTCAGCCTTCACCGCCTTCGCCCAGACGAAGCTGGTGTCCGTGCTGGGCGACTCGTATTCCACATACGAGGGCTTTGTGACTCCCATCACCAATGAGCTATGGTACTACGCCCAGAACGGGGTGAAGAAAACCGACGTGAAGAACGTACGCCAGACCTGGTGGCACCAAGTCATAAGCGAACAAGGCTGGCGACTCTGCGTGAACAACTCCTACAGTGGAGCCACCATCAGTTATACGGGCTACGACGGCAACGACTACTCCGCCCGCTCATTCAACACCCGTATGAACGACCTCGGACAGCCCGACATCATCTTCGTGTTCGGCGCCACCAACGACAGCTGGGCCGGAACGCCTATCGGTGAGTACAAGTACGAGCAGATCGGCTATGGCGACCTCTACCAGTTCCGTCCGGCAATGGCCTACCTGTTGCAGCGCATGAAAGAGCGCTATGTGAATACGGAGATCTACTTCCTGCTCAACGACGATCTGCGCGACGAGATTGACGAATCGGTGAAGACTATCTGTGCCCACTATGGCATCCCCGTCATCGAGTTGAAAGGCATCGACAAACTCTCCGGCCATCCCTCGGTGAAAGGTATGCGCCAGATAGCCGACCAGGTGGAGGCATTCATAGGTGGTGGAGCTGCGGGGGAGATAAACGACAACAACACCCCACTCCACCTGATGAAGCCCGACTACCGCTACAACTACGGGGTGGCAAAGGCAGAAAGCGTGAAGCAGACGATGGACCGCATCCTAAGATATCTTGATGCAGAGACGCCTGCACAACTGGTAGATACGAAGACAGGCGCACCGGTGACCGACTATAAGAAGATCGATGCCGACACCCAACTGAAGCAGGGTGGTTTCCGACTGACGAGTTACGAGTGGGGCGTGACCTACTCAGGCGTGCTGGCTGCCTACGAGGCCACGGGCGACGAGGCCTACCGCGACTATGTCTACACCCGCCACCGACTGCTGGCAGAGATGGCGCCCTATTTTAATAAGGTGTACGCGAAGAACAGGCAGATCGACGGCAACGTGCGCCGTGTGATCGACCCGCACGCGCTGGACGATGCAGGGGCCGTCTGCTGCTCGATGATCAAGGCGATGGGCAGCATCTTCCAGGGTGCCGACAAGGAACTGCGGCGGTTAGTGGACGAGCGCATCCAGAACTACGCCGACTATATTATAAATAAGGAGTACCGCCTCGCCGACGGCACCTTTGCCCGCATCCGTCCGCAGGACAATACCCTCTGGCTCGACGATATGTTCATGGGGATACCAACGGTAGCCTATATGGGTAAGTATACCGGCGAGGCGAAGTACTACAACGAGGCAGTCCGTCAGGTGTTGCAGTTTGCCCAGCGGATGTGGGTGCCCGAGAAAGGGCTGTTCCGTCATGGCTGGGTGGAGTCGATGGAGCCCCATCCTGCCTTCCACTGGGGCAGGGCCAACGGCTGGGCCATCCTCACCATGTGTGAGGTGCTCGACGTGCTGCCGCAGGATCATCCGAAGCGCGGGGAGATTCTGCAACTGCTGAAGGCCCATGCTGCCGGACTGGCGAGACTACAGCACCACGACGGCTTCTGGCATCAGTTGCTCGATCGTGACGATACTTATTTAGAGGCCTCAGCCACAGCTATCTATACCTACTGTCTGGCCCACGCCGTCAACCAGGGCTGGCTCGACGCCAAGGCCTATGGGCCCGTAGCACAGTTGGGCTGGCATGCGGTTGCGTCGAGTGTCAATGAGAAAGGTCAGGTAGAGCAAGTGTGTGTAGGAACGGGCATGGGCTTCGATCCCGCTTTCTACGCCTACCGCCCCTGTCATGTGATGGCAGCTCACGGTTACGGCCCAGTGCTCTGGGCTGGAGCAGAGATGCTGAACCTGTTGAAGCAACAGCATCCTAAGTCGAATGACTCTGCCGTGATGTTCTACGACCACGAGGTGAATACCGATGCACCGATCTTTAATTATGACGGTAGCATAAAATTCTGATGGTCTAACGGATGTGCCACTCTTCTTGCCAGTGGATCTTGGGGATGCCGTTCTCGAAGGTGATGGGCAGGAACACGTAACCGGCATGGTATACGGCATGGGCGGCATCCACGAGTTTGTATTGGCGATCCACCACCTGGGGCTCTGTACCGACGGGCTTCTGCGGCTGGGGGGTGTAGTTGGCATAGGAGTCCTTCTTGGCCTCGAAGGTGCGGCGGGCGAAATCGGTGCCGGTGGTGTGGGGCTCCCAACGGTCGGCAAGGGCTACCCACAGGTCGCTGTCGGGGATGCGGATTACCCCCGTTATCTGTGAGTTGAACGACGAGGCGCAGGAGTCGCCTACATGGGGATCGCCCAGGATGCGGTATTCGCCATGATAGTCGTCGAACACGGCAACCTCCGTAGGGTTGGAGGTGTAGCCCGTAGTGCCGGATGTAAAGAGGTAATGCCTGCCGTTGGCAAAGAAGTGGGCGGGTGCCTCACGGGTATGGGGTGGCTTCTGGGCCACGAAGTGGTTGGAGTAGACATCGGTGACGCCGAGGAAGTCGTCGGTAAGCTCCGCACAGATCAGCTCCCAGTGGGGACGCTCGAACCACACATAGCCCTTGCCCGTCTGCTCGTCTACGTACATATCGAAATCGCCCACACCATAACCCTCGGGCTGCAGATTGCGCACAAACGTATAGGGTCCCATGAAGCTGTCAGACTGGAAGATGGCGAAATAGCCGTCTTCTGCCTGACTCTTAGCCCACAGCACATACTTGCCGTTGCGGGGATGGTGGATGATATGGGGCCGCTCTAACTTCTGACTGTAATGGATGGGCGAAAGCGGATTGACGGTGTCTGGCGGCAGTATCAGTCCCTCGTCCTTCCAGTTGTAGAAGTCTCGCGACGAGTAACAGCGCACACCGCCGAACATGCGGTTTGTCCCCAACAGGGCATCGGCTTTGTTCTCGCCATACCAGTAATAGGTCCCGTCGATGCAAGTAATCTGGAAGCCATGCGCCTGAATAGGCTTGCCATCGGTATCGAGCCAGACAGCACCTGGGCGGACTGAGTTGTAAGTGACTGGTTGCATGGGCACCTCCTGCACACTGACGTATTGAGAGGGTTCACCACGCTGCGCCACCTTCACGGGCTGCTGCCGGTCTGTATTGTTTAGTCCGAAGATGTTCACCACGCTACAGCCATCGAGCGTCAGGATGCTGTCTTCTGAATGGATCTGAACATCTTTCAAGGCAAAGCCCGTGACATCCTGCACCTTTCCGATGCGCTCGCACCTGACCGTAGCATTGCCGAAGAACACATTCTTGACGGGCAGCTCCGGCTGACCTGTAAAGCTGATGAAGTCGCGGCAGTTCTCAACGATCACGTCGTGAACTGAAATATCGTGGAAATAAGGTGTAAACCTTGTGCGCTCGGGCTTGGGGAATCGCTGTGCCAGCGCGCCCATCCACTTAGTTTCGCCAAGCAAGTCGCAGTAGAAAGCCTGATACTTCACGTCGGCCCGCACGCGCTCTACAAAGTAGTTCGCTATGCCACCGCCACGTGTGCGACGACTCTTTACGCGGAAAGCCTGATCGGTGCCTTGGAACACGCAGTCGTGGCAATACACATTCTTGACGAACCCTGCCACCTCGGTACCACAGACGATTCCGCCAGCACCACGAAGTGCCAGGGAGTGGCGCACGACGACATTCTCCGTAGGACGGTTAACACGCAGACCATCCCAGCCACGACCGGACTTCATCGTGTAGCAGTCGTCCTGACAGTCGAGCGAACAGTATTCTATCAGCACATTCTTCGATGACTCCACATCGATGCCGTCGGTACGACCATGCCCGAAACTGTTCACCGTCACGCCACGGATGATGACATTCTCGCAATACTGCGGCACCACATTCCAGTAGAGTCCTTGGGTCAGTGTGACACCCTCTATCAGCACGTTCGTGCAGTTGATGGGCGCAACGGTCTTGGGCAGGAACACCTCTTTGGTCTTGATGCCGTCGTAGTGGCGCGACTCCAAGGGCAGCTCACCAACGATCATCTCGATATTCAGGCAGTATTCCTTGTTCTGCTGGTATATCTCGCAGTCCGTCGAGGGCCCGACGATCTCGCCCTTGCCCGTCAGCGCGATGTTCTGCTCCCCGTTCGCATAGATAAATGCCCCTAAGCTGTATATCTCGATTCCCTCATCGCGAGTGAACACGATGGGCTGGTAGTCGGCAATCTCTCCGCTGAAGAGCAGTCGGCACCCCTCCGCCAGGTGTAGGTTGATGTTCGAACGCAGGGTGATGCGCCCCGTCAGCCAGTCGCCTGCCGGGATGATCACCGTGCCGCCGCCCTGCTTGGCCAGTTGGTCGATAGCCTGCTGAATAGCCTTGGTGGCGATACCCTTGTTAGGCATTTTTACTGTCACCGTGCGTTCCGGGAACACAGGACGCTGCAATTGCGGCATCTCGAACGGCGCCTTGATAGGGGCAATCTCTTGCGGCATAACCTTCGGCCCAACCTGCTCAAGGGTAGGAGTCAGTAGACTGGGGGCGAGCTTATCTTTCAGCTCGGCGCCGAGGTAGAAGCCGGGCTCGGAGGGTTGGTTGTAGCCGACGTTCTGGGCGGCGGTGGAGAGACGGTAGGGGATATCCTCCATCAGGCAGTTGAGGCGGTAGTCGGTGGGGATGGGCGAAACGAAGATGCGTAGCTCGTCGCTATCGGGCGTGCGGGCTATCACCTCTTCGCGCCAGTCGCCCAGGATGTCGGCAGCGAGGCAGGGGTTAGACTTCGTGCCGTTGTTGAACACGATGCCATCAAACTTCACGACGTCAACGATCGTGTGGTTCACCCAGTCGTATTTGGCGACCGTCTCGTGGTCGAGGAGTTCGCGCAGCAGGTCGCCGTCCCACCAGATGCCGAAGTTGACGGAGAGGTAGCGGTCGCCGAGCTTCAGGTGCTGCTGGTGCTGTGGGTCGTCGGGATCGGTAGCGGTATAGAGTACCTCGCCCTTGATGTTTCGGATGCCGTGACTGTCGGTGCTCCACATCTCCAATCCAGGGTTAGTGGGGTCTATATCAGCAGCCATAGCACGACCGACATCACTCGTTGAGGGTATCTGGAAGATCACCTCGCCGGTGCGGGCATTGCGGAAATCGCTGCCATCGCGTTTGTTCTCGTGGCAATCCCAAACCTGGAGTTCTTCAGATGCGGGATCGAAAGCCATCAGATGGATGGCATCACCGTGACCCATGCCCGTGTTATAGAGTCCGCGGCCATCGTGATCGACGGCCATCGAGCCATAGGTGATCTCGTCGCAGCCATCCCCATCGACATCGGCCACGCGCAGGTTATGGTTGCCCTGACCGGCATAGCTTGCCCACACGGGATCGTTGGTGTCGAACACCCAGTGCTGTTTCAGTTCCCGACCGTCCCAGTCCCATGCAGCCAGAACGGTACGGGTGTAATAGCCTCGACAGAAGATGGCCGATGCACGTACGCCGTCGAGATAGCCCACGGCAGCCAGCATACGGTCGGAGCGGTTGGCATAGTTATCGCCCCATTCGCTCAGGTTGCCACGCTCGGGGATATAGGGCTGGGTGTCCATAGCGCGGCCCGTCAGACCGTCGAACACGGTGATGTACTCATTGCCGGTGAGGATGCGGCCCGTCATCGGGCGGCCTGGTCTATTATATTTTCCCCACTCTTTCTGCGGCGTCGGTTCCTGGGTGTCAGGTGTCGGACGATGGCGGTAGTCGGCAAGGGGGTCGCCTATCACCTGCCCTACTCCATCGCGAGTGCCGTCGGAAGTACGGACGATGAACTCAGCCCGTCCGTCGCCATCGAGGTCATAGAATATAAAAGGTACGTAGTGGGCACCGCTGCGGATATTGATGCCCATATCGATACGCCAGAGCATGGTACCGTCGAGACGATAGCAATCGAAGAGGGTGTTGCCGGTATAGCCGTCGTGGGCATTGTCGTGGGCGTTCGAGGGGTCCCACTTCAAGACGATCTCATACTGTCCATCGCCATCCACATCGGCCACCGAAGCATCGTTGGCAGAATAAGTATAGGTCTGTCCGTCGGGAGTCGTGCCGCCTTCGGGCTTCTGTAACTTTACCGCCAGGTAGCCCTCCGGGGCGTTGGCCTTCAAGACGAAAGAACCATTCTTGCCGCCACCGCGCACTTCGTAAACGGCATCAACAGCCAGTGGATGCTCGTCTACAAAGAATGTTCCGCCACTCATGAGCTTCGTTTGGTTCAGTTTCTTTCCATTGCGATACACATCGAACGCCTCGCCCTTGGCATCGGCAGACAACGAACGCCAGCTGACGACCACCTTGTTCTCACTGCGAAAAGCCACCACGCCGCGATCCAGCCGCTCGTGCTGAAGTTTCGACATGTCATAACGAGGCTGTGCCGTCGCAAAAGCAGTAAAAAGCAAAGCCATTATAAACAATGTACACTTTCTCATCTTCATTTAGTGTTAGTCGGCTACAAAAATACACCATGCAGAACGACATTTCATAGCAATATCGTTCAAAAATCAATACTTTTTTTCGTCATTTCCAAAATAATGTTGTATTTTTGCACCCTGTAACAACTAACAACATGAACTTACGACTACTACACCTGTCTATTCTGCTGGTCCTGAGTGGCCTGGCGGGCGCACAAGAACAGCTACTCACCAACAGCCGGCATATCAGCACTGCCGACGGGTTACCCTGCAACCAAGTGTTCGACATGCAGCAAGATGCCGACGGATACATCTGGCTGGCGACGGCTAACGGACTGAGTCGCTACGACGGCTACAAGTTCCTGAACTTCTACGACCTCGGCACCAGCGGCATGCACGCCGTGCTCGGCTATGTGATGCCCGACGCCAACGGCCGTCACCTCTGGATGCAGACCTCCACCTATCTCTTTGCCTGCTACGACATGGCCGACGGGCGCTTCGTGGACTTCACGGGACGGGGCGACGACCAGCACGCCTACCGTAAGTATGCCACCGACGACCTCGGAGTGATGTGGATGTTCGACGATGAGTCGGGCGTCCGCCGTGTCAAAGCCTCTGCCGACGGCACATTCAGTTGTATAGACTACACGAAGGAGCAGGGCACCCTGCCCACCAACCACGTGAACGATGCCCAGAGAGACGGTGACGGACGGCTCTGGGTGATGACCACCGGTGGACTGACCATCATCGACCGTGAGGGCAAGGCCCGCACCATAACCACAAAGGCCGGTTTCCGCAAAGCCATCGTGAACGACAATCAGGTACTGACGATGACCACTAACCAGGAGATCATCATCTATGACAAGACAGGACGCGAACTGAAGCGCAAGCCATTTACCGACCATGTACCGGTGATCACCGGCAGCTTCATCTGGCACGGTATCTGGACGATCCTGACACAGGGCGGCACCTTCCGCGTTGACCCTGCCGACGGTTCACTCAGACCCACGAGACACTTCCAGATCAACCGAGGCTATGTGATGCGTATGTCCGACGATGTCGTGTTCGTGAGCAACCCCACCGGCACACTCTGGGTGTTCCCCGCCCAGGGCGACGAACGGCAATACAACCTGATGGACGGCGTGGAGTCGACAGTAGACCGTATGCGCCGGTATAATGTCGCCCAAGGCAGCGACGGGCTCTACTACATCGCCAGCCACGGCAACGGACTCTTCGTCTACGACCTGGAGCACGACCACATGACCCACTACTCCGCCACCAGCAAGGCGCCCCTTCTGGGCAGCAACTTCCTGAACAACATCCTCATAGACCGTAGCGGTTGCATCTGGCTCGGCGAGGAGCTGACAGGACTGAGCTGCATCCTGCCCCCGACGGGACTGAAGACTGACTACCTCTACCCCATGCCCGGACAGCAGGGCAACTGGAACAACTATGTGCGCATGATCCATCAGAACGATGACGGTAGCGCCACCCTGAGCACCCGCGACAACAACCTGTACCGCTTCTCGCCTCTTCACTCCACACTTCTCACTCCACTTTCCTCTCACCACTCCGCGACCGTCTACGCCGAGCTGAAAGACCGGAAGGGACACGTCTGGCGAGGCACCCGAGGCGGCGGATTGTTCATTGACGGTCAGCATAAGGACTTTCCCTCACAGCATATCTATACCATCACCGAGGACAAGCAGGGCCGCATTTGGATAGGCACCTGGGGCGAAGGGCTCTTCATGACCCGTCTGAACAGCGATGGTACACTTGACTACCGACAGCTGATGAAGCAATCCTACAACGAGAGTCTGATACGCCGTGTGGAGACCGATTGCGACGGCACCATCTGGATAGCCTCGAACAATGGCGTCTACAGTATCGCCCCAGGGAAAGAAGAGGTCACCGACGACGACCTGACCAGCTCGAACATGAAGAACGAGCGTCTGCCCTTCGACGAGATCATCAGCCTCGTCTGCACCAACGACGGCCATATCTGGTTAGGCAGCCGAGGCGGAGGACTGCTCCGCTGCAAGCCCAACCAAGGACAACTCGACGTGGAGAAAACCTTCACCACCCACGACGGTATGGCGAGCAACAACATCTATTCAATGGTGGAAGACCTTCACGGCAACCTCTGGGTAGGCACTGACAACGGCATCTGCCGCATCAGTCCCAGCATGAAGGTGAACAGCTACCTCTTCGGACAGACCACACAGAGCAATATCTACACCGAGAACTGCGCCACGATGCTCAGCGACGGGCGGATGCTCTTTGGCACCATCGACGGCCTGATGGTACTCACCCCTACCGCTACCGACACTATCGCCACCGACAAGGAGCCCACACCCATTATCACCTCCGTCAGCATCAACGGCATCAGCCAATACCTGTCACCAAGGAACCACAGCCTGACAGTCGCCCACGACCAGAACTCGCTGATACTCCATTTCTCATGTCTCGACTACGACGACCTCAACTCCACCCAATACCAATACCGTATGGAGGGCATCGACCGCGACTGGCTACCCCTGACGAGTGAGCACCAGGCCCACTACAACGGTCTGCGCCCAGGCACCTACCGCTTCCGTCTACGCGCTCTGGGAAAGTATAACCAATGGAGTCAGGAGAGCCTGTTTACCGTCGTCATCCGTGAGCCTTGGTATAACACGTGGTGGGCCTGGCTCATCTACCTGACCGCCATCGGCCTGTTAGCGTGGTACTTCTATAGAGCCTGGCGCCGAAACTTCGAACTCCACCAACAGATACGCGTAGAAAAGGAGCTGACCACCTTCCGTCTGAACTTCTTCACCCATATCGCCCATGAGTTCCGTACACCGTTGGCCATCATCTCCGGCGCTGCCGACAAGCTGACACAGAAGACGGGCGACCAGCAGGTGTCACGATCAGCCGTACAGACGGTGCGCCGGGGCACGATGCGACTCTCCAAGCTTGTGAACCAGCTCATGGAGTTCCGTCGCATCAACACAGGCAACCAGCGGCTGGGCGTCGTCGAAGCCGACATCGTCAAGCTGTGTCGCGCCACCTGCGATGAGTTCCGCGACCTGTCGGAACACCGCCAGCAGCAGCTCACCTTCACCCCCTTTGCCCATCAGCATACGATGACGTTCGACCCACACCTCATAGAGACCATCCTCTATAACCTGTTGAGCAACGCCGTGAAGTACACCCCCAAGGGAGGCAGCATCAGCCTGAGACTACGGCAGGACGAGGCGAGCCAACAGATACAACTGATCGTAGAAGACACAGGCCCCGGCATCAGCCCCCAGCAGATACCACAATTGTTCCAACCCTTCATGCACGGTTATGTGTCGCAGGGCGGCATGGGCATCGGCCTTTACACCGCCTATCAGTCAGCCCTGCTACACAAGGGAAGCCTGAGCTACCAGCGCATCTCCGACGAGGGAGGATCACGATTCACAGTGACAATCCCTGCCACCGATACCGTCTACAGTTCTGAAGACCACGCCGGCACCACTGCCGTCAACACCGCCTCTCTCCATGATCAATTGTCAATTGTCAATTCTCCATTATCAATTGTCAAAGACCTCGTGCCAGAAGCTTACAACGACCTGACCGTCGCCATCATCGAAGACGATCCCGACATGCTCGACCAGATACGCGACTCCATAGGCCGTTACTTCCACACCGACAGCTATACCGACGGGCAGTCAGCCCTCACAGGCATCAGAGCGAGCCACCCCGACATCATCCTCTGCGACGTCATGCTACCCGACATCAACGGATTTCAGATTGTCCGTCAGTTCCGCTCCGACCAGGAACTGCCCCCGATACCCATCATCATGCTGACAGCCCTCGACGGCGATGACCAGCTACTGCGCGGCTATAAGGCCGGAGCCGACGACTATATGGTAAAGCCCTGCAACTACGAGTTGCTCATCCTGCGCATCACCCAACTCATCAAGTGGTACGGCCATCATCACCGGGATTCTCAATTGTCAATTGTCAATTCTCAATTGTCAATTGTCACCGACGAAGCCGACCAGCGGTTCAAGTATAAGATGGAGACCTTCGTTGCTCAGCACTTAGGCGACCCCACATTTAATGTCGACACGCTGGCTGCCATGCTTAAGATGGGACGCACCAAGTTCTACGGTAAGATGAAGGAGTTTACAGGCATGTCGCCCAACACCTACCTACAGACCGAGCGTCTGAAGAAAGCCGCTGACTTGCTGATTGAGGGCGACCTGAACGTGACCGAGATCAGCTATAAGGTAGGATTCCAGTCGCCGACCTACTTCTATAAGTGCTTCAAAGAGAAGTACGGCGTTCCGCCCAGCAAATACGGCAAACAAAAGTCATAAAAACAACCGCCCCGAGGAGTCGCTACTCTCGGGGCGGTCTTCATGAACAACTAACTGTAACTAACTAATATGTATGAACCAAATCAAAGAGACAATTAATAGCCAGGATTCTGCCATGCCTTCTTCTGAGCATCAGAGAGGTCTGAGCCATCCTCATTCTTCAAGCCATCGATGAAAGTCTGTGGAATAGGACGATAGATGTGACGATCCTGAACATTAGGAGCAGCCTCTGGATTAAAGGCCTTTGCACGAGCTACAAGAGTCTTTGTACGAGAAAGAGTCTCCCAGCGCTGCCACTCACCAATCAACTCACGAGTACGCTCGTTGAGGATAAAATTAATAGCACGCTCCTGCTGACCACTGACTCCGAGTTTGGATAGAATTGCCTCATCCTCTGCAGGAAGATTATTCCAATCCCAATTAGTCAAGTCTGAAGCATCTGTAGTAACAGGCTGATCAGGATTTGACAGATAATAGGTGTTGATCCAAGGATTAGAGTTTTCATACATAGCCTGGTTGGCTGCATAAAGACCATTACTGATCTCAAATGCTTTTGAACCATCCACATAGTAGGAGCGGTTCTCTCCGTTCTTCCATTGAGCACGAGCACGGATGATATTGATGTCTGCCTTAGCAGCATCATAATTACCCAAACGAACATTGCACTCTGCGCGGATAAGATAAGTCTCTGCCAGACGAGCCATCGTCACATCACGATAGGCATCACCCTTCTCTGCCTGACGGGTGCCGTCAGTACACTTATTGATACCAGCGAAGAAGTTACAAACAGCAGTACTTTTGAAATTTGGAGCTACATACTCTCCATTCTGATAGAGGACCGATGAACTGGGGACCCAAGTACCAGCCTTGCTGACAAGTTCACCAGATGTTTCAGTCTGACGATTATCGCCCTTCCACTCAGGTAGACGACCTGCATCATCTGAGAAATTCGAATTCTGTGCATAAGCACCAAATGTGTAACCATCATAGGTATGGTCGTCCTTTGTGTTGAGAATCATAATGGCACCAGGAGCACCAAGTTCCACGCCTAAAGTGTCCTTAACAATAGTATTGATACCATAGACAGTCTTGAAAGTCTTCCACAGACGAGCATCGTTTACATGGTCATAAGCAGCATAGGTGTACTCCGTTGGACGGCAACGCTGGAAGTCCATCTCACCTGTCCAAACACCACGCTTTGTCCAGCCACCACCAAAACCAGCACCAAACTGCGGGCCAAAGTAGTTATAAGTACGGTTACCGAAACGACCTTGAGTAGCACTATTGTTATTGAAGCCAGCAGCCATCAATATCTCGCTCAACTGTTCTGTCTCACAGTCCACACCAGTCCACTTAGCATAGAGATCAGCATAATCAGGAGCTAGGGTACGGGCATTAATTGCATAGTTACATGCTTCGACAGCCTCCTTCAAATCAGCCTCTTTGGTGGCACTATTGAAAGCCTCACAACGTTCAGAAGCACGGAACAGAAGTGCCTTTGCCAAGAAGTGTGCAGCTGTAGCCTTCGTCCAAGTAATACCCTTCCCGTATGTAAACTCCTCACCCTTGAACAGATTGTAAGCCTGACGGAGGTCACTAATCACCTGCTCCCAAGCTTCCTCTTCTGTGGCCTGTGTGAAGTTGCGAACAACATCAGTAACGGGAGTGGTCTGTATCACAGGACGTCCATACTGGGCTGTCAGACGATAGTAGTTATAACCACGAAGGAAGTATGCATGAGCCAGACAGCGATTACGAACTTCAGAATCAGAGATGACACTCTCAGCCTTATCAATAATCGTATTACAGGATGCTATACCATAATAGAGTTCATTCCACAAAGCATCAATGGCTGGGCAGTTGTTGTTAGCTGCGCCTAATGCTGTCGTACAGTTCATTGGTTGGAAACGTGTGTCATACGTATTCCAGGGCTCACTGGTCAAGTCGTTAGCATTGGTGAACTCATCAGTACCATAAAGTGTAATACCATAAGCCCACTCATAACCGAAATGCCAACGGAGATTACCATAAAGGGATACTGTGAGTGCTTCAAGACCCTCTGGGGTATCGAAATACTGGGTCGAATATTTAGTAGTCAGATCCTCATCAAGGAAATCACTTGAACAAGAGGACATCCCTACAGTCATTGAAACTGCCAGCAGACCACCTATAATATATTTACTAATTTTCATATTCATTGCAGTTTTTATAATGATAAATAATTCTTTAGAATCCAACTTCAAGACCGAATACGAAGCTACGGTTGAAATAAGTGCGTCCAGTGTCAAGATCGAAACCGTTGATTGACTGATGAATGCTAAATGGATTGATGATCTGAGCATAGATCTTAGCATGTGAGAGTGTGGCAGGTCTAATCAGTTTTGCTGGGAAATTATAGCCTAACGAGATATTGCGTACTTTCAAGAATGAAGCATCCTTGAAACCGAGCAAGCTAGAGAAGTTGTCACCAGAACCAGAAGTTGCCTGAGCCAAGATCGGCTTCTGCCACTCAGCACCAGTATTCTGAGGTGTCCAATAGTCAATCTCACGCTGGTTAGCATGTGCAGTCAGAGCCTCGCCACCTGTCGAGAAGGTGTAGCCCATACGACCAATAATAGATACACCAAGTTCAATACCCTTATAAGAGAAGTTGTTGGTCCATCCCAAAGTCGTAGTCGGATTTCTATTACCAAGTACTATACGGTCATCCACTGTCATTTGATAGTCACCATTCACGTCATGTGGGCGTACATTACCAGCAGTGAAATTATAACCATTAGCATTCCACTTTGCCATTTCAGCTGCGTCACTCTCCTGCCAAATACCATCATTACCATAACCATAATATACACTCAGCGATTCACCGATGAACAGAGAGTTGTCTGGCATATCGTTCTTACCATATGCAAGCTCAACGATTTCATCCTTCTGATAGGCAATATTGAAACTCGTTTCCCATTCGAATCCAGCAGTCTGCACGGGAATTGCGTTCAAAGTCAACTCTATACCATGGTTCTTAGTTTTACCTACATTAGAGTATGTACCGGGGAAGCCTGTCAGAGTTGGAATGTTGGTGAACATAATCACATCATCAGTATGCGACCAGTAGTAATCCAAACTACCATTGATGCGGCCATTCAGGAAGCCATAGTCAATACCAATATTCCACTGAGTAGTCTTTTCCCATCCAAGATTCGGGTTTGCCATCGTAAGTTGAGTTCCTGAATAGTAAGGCTCATTAGTAGTGTAGCCAAGAACATCTGTCATACCGTTGAAAGGCAGATAGACACCTGTGATATCACCCTTCGTATCGTAAGGAGACACTGCAGCATTACCTGTCACACCTACACCAAGGCGAATCTTCAGATTACTGATCCAACCAATGTTCTTGATGAAGTCTTCCTCACCGATACGCCAAGCAATGGCTGCTGAGGGGAAGAAATCCCACTTGTTACCTTCAGACAACTGGGAAGCACCATCCCAACGTCCACTGATTGTCAACATGTAACGCTCGTTGAAACCATAGTTCAGACGAATCATGTAAGATTCCAACTGACGTTCTGTCAAACCAGAACCAAGTCCTACAGCCTGATCGGCATTGCTTGGGTTAACAGTGTTAAAGGCATTCCACAGATAAGAGTCTTTCTCAATCTGACTTGCCTGCATATTAGAAGTCTCAGTGTTCCACATTGACGAAGTCTGCAACAAAGTAACGCCAACCTTATGCTTTTCGGCAAATGTACGGTCATAGAGAATCATATTGTCCAAAGTCCAAGAGAAGTCACGACGATTCTGCAGACGCGAGAAGTTCTTACCTTCTGTTCCGTTAGAATTAATTCTGTGAGAAGAGAAACCGTCAATGTAGGCACCCTCACGCCAGTTACGGAAGTCAGGACCGAAGGCCATCTTATAACGCAGACCATTCAGCGGTTTGAAGATTTCCCCGAGATCAATTGTTGCAGAGAAGTTTCCAAGAGCACGGAATATCTGACGCTTCTGTTGAGAGTGATCCCATTCATCCATAATTGTATAGACAGCGCTTTCACCACCAGGGTTAATCACAGTATTTCCGTTTTCATCGTAAGGCACAGCATAGCTAAATATCTGCTTTGCAGTTCCATAGATAGCATCGGGTACTGAACCTGAACGACCTCCAAGTGTATTCATACCATAATCCTGCTCAGACCAAGTACCATTGATAGAAGCCTGGAAAGAGAACCACTTTGTGGGCTTGATATTGACACTTACCTTACCCGTGTATCGGTCGTACCACTGACCCTTTTGAGTACCCTTATTACTCAGATAGCCAAAAGAGCCATAGGCGTTCATAGTCTCTGTACCACCACTGATAGCTAATGTATGCTCGTGGGAAAGTGAAGTCTGAGTAACAAAATCAGTCCAGTCCTTGCTCTGAACTCTGCCTGCATCCCAACTTCCGCCAGACCATCCATTCATAATATTTTTATAAGTAGCGGGGTCAAGAGAAGCAATATTGTTGAACAGAGCCTCATCCTCTGCCTGTGTGGGATGCAAAGGATCTGCATAAGAAGAAGCATCAAGATTGTGTGCTGCCCATCGAGCAAAGGTAATGAAGTCTGATGCACTCATAGAGGGTGAACGATCAATGATGTTGGAAACTGTCAACGTACCAGTATAGTCAATTGTTGTACGACCAGCCTTTCCTTGTTTTGTTGTAACAAGTACGACACCGTTAGCACCACGAGAACCATAGATGGCCGTTGCTGAAGCATCCTTCAAGATGTCAATAGACTCTATATCACGTGGATTCAGAGTCTCAATACCTGAGGCAGACATCAAGGGCACACCATCAACCACATAAAGCGGTTCATTACCCTTATTCAATGAACGCTCACCGCGGATGCGGATACTACCCAACTGACCTGGACGCTCATTGGTTGTGATGTCAACACCTGCAGCCTTTCCCTGCAGGGCCTCCAAAGCATTGGAAACAGGACGTGCATTGAGTTCTTCTTCACCCACACGAGTCAGAGCACCCGTCACGTCACTTTTCTTCTGAACACCGTAACCAACTACGACGACTTCGTCGAGCATCTGGCGGTCTTCCTCCAACGTCACGTTAATTTGACTCTTTCCACCGACAGCCACTGTCTGGGTCTTAAAGCCAATGTAAGAAATCTCAAGATTTCCTTTAGCAGGAGCATTGGCAATAGTATAGTTACCATCCAAATCAGTAACTGTCCCATTGCTGGAGCCCTTTACTACGACACTTGCGCCGATGATGGGTTCTCCCTGTGCATCGACGACCGTTCCGGTAATCTTGTTCTGAGCGAATGCGCCAACGGCAAACACTGCGAACAGAACCGTAAACATCAACCTCTGGAGCATGCCCCAGCTGTTGTTCAGACTTGATTTACCAATGTCAATCATACTGTAGTTAAATTTGTTTTGTAGTTTATAAAAAAATGGTTATGCTGCAAAATTAGATGTTTTACCAATTATACATATACTAAAATCGTTCAAATAATATACGAATTGTACAATCCTTGTATTTTAGTTACCATCCGGCTTGGTGAGAAGGGCGCGGCCCGAGGGATGCCACACGAATTCGGCGGGGTTGTCGGGATGGGCTGGATCGAAGTCATGCCAGTCGGCACGCAGATGGTCGGCCAATGGGCATCCTGTCTGTTTGAGTCCCATCACGATCATCTTTGCGACCTCCCAGGCTCCATAGGGATTGAAATGGGTGTTATCTGCCAGAGGCTGGGGCTGGTCGGGGAAGGTGTTGGCGGGATAGTGGACCAGCGCTTGCTTGGACCCTTCGAAGCCTAATGCCTCATAGAACGTATGTGTCATGCCATTCAGTTCGATGTAGGGTACATGTTCCCGACGGGCAACGGTGCGCATGGCCTCGGGATAGTCGCCATGAGTGTGGCGCAGTGTCTGTTGGTCGTCGTTGAAGAACCGTCGGGCTGTGGGAGTGGCGAAGATGATGTGACCTCCTTTTTCACGGACTCTATCGACGAATATCTTCAGATTGCGCGAATAGCTATACCAGGCACCGTCGCCGGGACGGTGCTCTTTCTCATCGTTGTGACCGAACTCGCAGATGACGTAGTCGCCTGGGCGTAGCTGGGAGAGGATCTTGTCGAGGCGTAGCTGGGCGAGGAAGGTGGTGGCAGAGAGTCCGCTCTCGGCATAGTTGGCGACTGCCACACGGTCGTCGAACCAGCGGGTGATCATCTGTCCCCACGACGACCAGGGCTCCTGCTCCTGATCTACCACAGTGCTGTTGCCACACAGGAATAGGGTGGTGACCGTGGTGTCGGGTTCGATGGTGATGCGCTGCACGGCGGGAGCGGGACCGCAGAATTGCAGGTTCAGGGCACTGTCCCAGTTCTTATAGTCCTGTTCACGGGGTTTCAGTTTGACGAGCCGGTCTCCGTCAATCGTAGGCTCATGCTTGTTCACCACGAAGGTGACCGTCTGGAACTGGCCTTTCTTGGTGGCGACCTCATCGACATAGTGTCGGCGCGACTCGGCGCGAACGACGGTCTGGGCGGCACGCTTCTTGGAACCTAAGGTGACACTGACACGGTAGTTGCCGTCGGGGACAGGCACCGAGAAGTCGATGGGACCGGCACTGTATATATTTAATAAGGTGTCGACCCGCTGTGCCCAAATGTTCATGCTGACCATCATCGTCAGCGCTAAAAGGTGGTATCTGTGCATAGTGGTTTGTTTTGATGCTGCAAAAATAGGATAATAGGTTGGAATACGGTCACATGGATTGTCCATAAAATATGAAAATCGTACAATTTTGCTAATAACAGAACGAATGGATAGGCTCTGGCTGGGAGAAGATACGTATATTTGCAGCGACAAAGTAAAAAAGATGAATCATAATATTTGGAATAAGGTGATGGTAATGGGAAAGAGGGTTTTACCTATTTGCCTTTTTACCTTTTTACCTTCAGCATCAGGGGCGCAGACCCCGGACCTGCAGCCCCGGGACACCGTCAGTCTGAACCTCGGGTGGACGTTCTCACGCGACTCCCTCTTCAGAGACGGGCAGACCGTGGACGTGCCTCACGACTTCCAGATCGGACAGCCCTGGATCGCGCCCTCGGCCGACGAACGCGCCGACAATAGCGACGTGGCAGCAAATATCAAGAGCCGACTGTCGGCACGAGGCTTCAAGGAGATGGGGACGGGATGGTATCGCAAGACCATCACGCCCGACAACGGCATGAGAGGCCGGAGGGTGCTGCTCGACTTCGAGGGCATCATGCTGGTGGGCGACGTGTGGCTCAACGGACAGTACATCGGCGGTACGGACTATGGCTACGTGGGTTTCGAGATAGACGTGACAGACATATTGCGCTATGGTGAGGAGAACGTGATCACCGTCAGGGCCAGTACGATGAGGGAGAAGAACTCACGTTGGTACACTGGCGGCGGACTCTTCCGACGCGTGTCGCTGGTGAGTACACCCGCCGACCTGTATTTCGAGCGTCATCCGCTATACATCACCACCCGCAACAACCGCTACGTCAGTCTGTCGGCCGATTTCGTGAACCGCACGAAGCAGAGGCAGACCACCATGAGGGTGAGCATCTACGACCCTGACGGCGTGCCGGTAGCCCAGCAGACGGTGCAGCGGGGTGGCAATCCGCAGACGCGCAGGCTGAACATACGGACGGGTGAGATAGAGATTGAGCATCCCGAGCTGTGGGACACGGAGTCGCCCCGGCTGTATACAGCTGTTGCCCAGCTGATACGTGATGACGGTAGCGTGGCCGACGAGGCTCGTGAGCAGTTCGGCATCCGTACCATCGAGACCGGTCCTGAGTTCGGCCTGAAGCTCAACGGGAAGAAAGTGCTGTTGAAAGGCTATGCGAACCATCACACGTTAGGGGCCTTAGGGGCGGCAGCCTATCCGAGAGCCATAGAGAAGCGCCTGCAGCTGATGAAGCAGCTGGGCGTGAACCACATACGCACTTCGCATAATCCCTACAGCCGTGACTTCATCAAGCTATGCGACCGGTATGGCATCCTGGTGGTAGACGAGCTCTACGACAAATGGACCAAGCAACATACGGGCGGGCGCGTACCTTTCTTTAATCACTGGGCACAGGACGTGAAGGAGTGGATCACCCGTGACCGCAACTCGCCCAGCGTCGTCTTATGGAGTCTGGGCAACGAGTTGCAGCAAGACCCCAACCAGCCGTTTGACGACTGGGGCGTGACGTGCTACAAGATGATGAAGCCAGTGGTGGAACGGTATGACTCGACGCGACGGGTGACAGTGGCCATGCATCCTCGCTATCGTAACTGGGAGACCGACTCGCTACCTTGCGACCTGGCGATGATCACAGACATACAAGCCTATAACTACAGGTATATGTATTTCCCCGGCGACGGACGACGATTCCCGTGGATGACCTTCTACCAGAGTGAGGCCAGTGTCAGCAGCATGGGGCCCAACTGGTTTGAGATGGACCTCGACAAGGTGATAGGACTGGCCTACTGGGGAGCCATCGACTACTTAGGCGAGAGCCAGGGCTGGCCAGCCAAGGGCTGGGCACAGGGAGTTGTGGACATCGCGCTGGAGCCGAAGCCGAAGGCATACCTGATGAAGAGTCTCTGGAGCGACGAGCCTACAGTGCACGTGGCCGTCGTGGAGAGTGAACAGGCCGGTGCCCTGTGGAACGGTGTAGAGACGGGCAATGCCAGACTGTCGGAGAACTGGAACCGCACGGAGGGGGACACGGTCACGGTGATCACCTTCACCAATGCCGACGAGGTGGAGCTACGGCTCAACGGCAAGAGTCTGGGCAGGCGACAGAACCCACAGGATGCCAAGCTGAGGGATCAGATCGTGTGGGAGAAGGTGCCCTACCGAGCTGGCAGGCTGGAGGCCGTGGGCTACAAAGATGGGCAGGTGACGGCCCGTCACACCCTGGAGACGACGGGCAAGGCTGTGAGGCTGACCGTCACACCCGACAACAGTCAGTGGAAGGCCGACGGCGAGGACCTGCAACATCTGCGCATTGTGGCAGTAGACAGCAAAGGGCGGCGCGTGGCACAGGCGGAGGACGAGTTGAAGTTCGAGGTAACGGGCGACGCGAGGATCGTGGCTGTCACGAATGGCGACATCAACAGCGACGAGCTGAACACGACCGACCACCGACGCCTGTGGAACGGGACGGCCATGGTGATACTGCGGGCTGGCACAACACCCTCAGACGTCACGCTCAAGACCACATCAGATGGTTTCAAGACCGTCACCACGAAATTAAAGGTAAAAAAGTAAGAGATATGAAGAGAATCATCACCACACTCGTAGCCCTCATCAGCATGACGACTACGATCAGCGCTCAGGAACAGGTGCTGAAAACGGCGCAAAAAGCCAACGACTACTTTATGGCGAAGTATGCCGACCCTACCCTACCTACCAACGTGAACCGCATCAGGCCCTCGTCGTTGTGGACTCGGGCGGTATATTACGAGGGGCTGATGGCACTCTACAACATCGACCCACAGCAGCACTACCTCGACTATGCTCAGACGTGGGCGGACTTCCATCAATGGACGCCGCGCAACGGCGTAAGCACGACCGATGCCGACGACCAGTGCTGCGCCCAGACCTATATCGAACTGAACCAGCTGACTGGCAAGGGAACACTCGACAACATCAAGGAGAACCTGGCCAAGCAGATGGCTACGGAGCGCACGGACTATTGGACGTGGATTGACGCCATCCAGATGGCCATGCCCGTATATGCCAAGATGTATGCCATCACTGGCGACAAACAGTATCTGGACTATGCCATGAAGAGCTATGAGTGGAGTCGGAACACCTGTGGCGGTGGACTGCTGAATACCGAGGAAGGACTGTGGTGGAGAGACAAGGACTTTGTGCCACCCTACAAGGAGAAAGACGGTCAGAACTGCTACTGGAGTCGTGGTAATGGCTGGGTGTATGTCGCCCTGATCCGCTCGATGCAGGTACTCTCGCCCAAGGAGAAAGCCTATAAGAAACTGAAGAAAGACTTCCTGATGATGAGCGCTGCCCTGCTGAACTGCCAGCATGAAGACGGATTCTGGCACGCCAGTCTGGTGTCGGATGTAGATTACCCTGGTCCTGAGATGACTGGTACGGCTCTCTTCCTCTGTGGCATGGCATGGGGTATACAGCAAGGGCTGTTGAAGGAGAAGCTCTATCGTCCGGCATGCGACAAGGCATGGGAAGCCCTCCAGACATGTATCCACAGCGACGGATTCCTCGGCTGGAACCAAGGTACGGGAAAAGACCCATCCGCTGGTCAGCCAGTAACCTTTACCAAAGTACCTGACTTTGAGGACTACGGAACAGGGTGCTACTTGCTCGGATTGACAGAATACTATAAATTAAAGGTAAAAAAGTAAAAAGATTAAAAAATAATAAGGCGTTATGAATGGTACATTGAGAAAAGGTGGGTTTAGACGATTTATCATCTTCTTACCCTTTTACCTTTTTACCCTCTTACCTTTATCAGCCCAGCAATGGCCTGAGCCCCGGCCAGAGGCAAAGGCCGGTACCCGCTGGTGGTGGTTAGGATCGGCGGTAGACAAGGAGAACCTGCAGTGGAACCTCTCTGAGTATGCCCGTGTAGGTATCGGTGCGGTGGAGATCACCCCACTCTACGGCGTCCAGGGCAACGATGAGAACAACATCTCCTTCCTGTCACCCCGATGGATGCAGGCACTGAAGACCGTTCAGGACATCGCCCAGCCACTGGGCATCGAGGTTGACATGAACTGTGGTACCGGCTGGCCCTTCGGTGGTCCGCATATCTCACTGGACCAAGCCGCCTGCAAAGCGATATTCAAGGACACGGTCATCAATGGCGTACGTACCCATGACGTGGAGATCGGCCGTACAAAACAGAAAGTGAAGCGTGCCGCCCCAGGAGGCGAAGGCTGGGTGGTGGACCACTTCGACCGTGAAGCCGTTCACCATTACCTCGACCGTTTCGAGCAGGCGTTTGCCACGTCGGGAGTGCCATACCCACATACCTTCTTCAACGATTCCTATGAAGTATATAAGGCCAACTGGACACCGTCGCTGTTTGAGGAGTTCCAGAAACGCCGTGGCTACGACCTACGCTCGAAACTGCCAGAACTGTTAGGTGAGGTCGAGGATAGCAACCAAGTGCTCTGTGACTACCGTGAGACACTCTCAGACCTGCTCTTGGAGAATTTCACCCAGCAGTGGGTGTCGTGGGCACATCAGCATGGCGTGAAAGTCAGGAACCAGGCACACGGATCACCAGCTAACCTGCTCGACCTCTATGCTGCCGTCGACATTCCTGAGATTGAAGGCTTCGGACTATCAGAGTTTGGCATTAAAGGACTGCGCACTGACCCCGGCATGACGAGGAAGAACTTCAGTGACGTATCGATGTTGAAGTATGCCTCGTCGGCAGCCCATGTCACCGGCAAGCCCTTCACATCGAGCGAGACATTCACATGGCTGACGGAGCATTTCCGTACCAGTCTGTCACAGATGAAGCCCGACCTCGACCTGATGTTCACCTGTGGTGTTAACCATGTCTACTTCCACGGGGCATGCTACACACCGAAGGATGACCCCTGGCCGGGATGGAAATTCTATGCCTCCATCGACATGAGTCCCACCAACTCCATCTGGCGCGACGCACCGTACCTGATGAAATATATCGAGCGCTGCCAGAGTTTCCTGCAGTTAGGACAGCCCGACAATGACTTCTTGGTGTACCTGCCTGTCAGGGACATGTGGCGCATCCGGGGACCGCGTAATGACGATGCTAAAGAGGAGAGCAAGGACCGCAGAGGAGGCGAAGACCTACTGATGCAGTTCGATATCCACACGATGGACGAGAAGGCACCTCAGTTTATCAAGAGTATCCTGACCATCGACAGCCTTGGCTATGACTGCGACTACATCAGCGACCGTCAACTGGCCAAGGTGCGCATCGAAGACGGCCTGCTCGTTACAGAGGGCGGTACTCGCTATCGTGCCCTCATCATTCCCAGCAACACGACCATCGACAGTCGCCTACAGACATTGCTGACGCCTATCAGCGACTATATCATCCAAGGGGAATCGGCAGAGGACATGGCAAGATTCGCGAAGTCGGAACCGATGAAGACGGCGTTCGGTCTGCGGGCCATCCGCAGGAAGACCACTGACGGCTGGCATTATTTCATTGCCAATCTGACGCCAAACGACATAAAAGGGGAAACCACTTTGGCCGTTCCCTTCACAGGGGCTACGTGGTTCAATCCGATGAACGGTGACATCACCCCTGCCTGTGTTCGTGACGGGAAACTGTGTATCAACTTGAAATCCGGTGAGAGCCGTATCCTGCAGACATCGTCACAACAGACGGCGTCTGCCTGTGAAGAGCAACAGCCTTCAGAACCGATAGAGATCAAAGGGCCCTGGACGCTGACCTTCACGGAAGAGAGTCCCCGTGTGGAAGACACCTTCCACCTTGATACACTTCAAACCTGGGAGACACTCAGCGACTCGGCTGCCATCACGATGGGGACAGGTATCTACACCACGACGTTCCAACTGACAGGCAAACAGGCCAAGCGTCACTGGCACATCAACCTCGGTGATGTACGAGAGTCGGCCCGTGTCTATCTCAACGGACAGTTCTTAGGCTGTGCCTGGGCAGTGCCCTATATCCTCGATTGCCACGATGCAACACGAAAGGGACGGAACGAACTGCGCATTGAAGTGACCAACCTCCCTGCCAATCGTATTGCCGACTTAGACCGCAGGGGTGTCGTATGGCGCAAGTTCAATGAAATCAATGTGGTAGACATCAATTACCACAAGACCACCTACGCTCAGTGGGCTCCCGTGCCCAGCGGACTCCGTTCAAAGATAACGCTACAATAGCGTTTCTGCCCAAGTCGTCATGAAATGGGCCAATAACTTATGAGAATTTTGTGGTGCCGTGAATGGTTAAGATGCGGCCTTTGGTAAAATGAGCATACCCTGGAGGGTGCTGATGACAAGCATGAACATTACCCCCCAAAATCACCATTTTGGGGGTAATTTTGGGGGTAACTTTGTAACTTGCTGACATTCAGCAGTGTTGCGGAGAGAGAGGGATTTTTTTGAACCTTTCATAACCGCTCTTTGAGTTTCACAAACTGTCAGTCCCACATTGACAAACCCCGTAAATAGGGGCTTTTTCGGCGTTTTCAGTAAATCAAAATTTCTTGGAGTAAATTTGGCTATCTGCAAAAGTGGGTGTAATTTTGGGTGTAACTTTTAAACAGAAATAGCTATGCTCATCAAGAAAAAAATTAATTTCGCGCTAGAATTCAGGCGCAAAGGTACGAAAAAAAATGGAAACAACGAAGTAAATCAGGAAAATCTTCCACTTCGCATGCGTGTTTCTTATAATAACATGCGAATTGAGTTCGTAACAGGCTACAGAATCGATGCAAACAAGTGGGACGCTGAAAATCAGAGAGCTACAGGAATGACCAAATTGATGCAAACTGCAAGTGAGGTAAACGACTATTTGGCGTTCCTAAAGGCTGAGATCATCAAAGTGTTCCACAAGTATGAATTGATGGAAGTGATGCCCACCCGTGAACAGATTAAGGAGGACTTCAACAAGAGAATTGAGCAGAATTATGACGAAAACTGGAATGATTCTGACCCTGACAACGAGGTGACAACTGAGAAAAAAAGCAATTTTTGGCCATCTTTCAAAGAATTTATTCGGGTCAATGGAAGGCAGAATGATTGGACTGATGCGACCTATGAAAAGTTCAATGCGATGGAGAACCATTTGAAGAAGTTCAGGGACGATTTGACCTTTGATTACTTCGACGAAAACGGGCTGCTGGCCTACGTTGAGTTCCTGCGTCTGAAAGAGGACATGAAGAACAGTACGATTGGAAAGCAGGTATCGTTCCTGAAGTGGTTTCTCAGATGGTGCTACCACAGAGGCTATCATGAGAATAGGGCCTTCGAGACCTTCAAGCCAAAGCTGAAGAGCACTCAGAAGAAAGTGATATTCCTGACTCGCAAGGAACTGACCATGTTAGTGAAATGCAAGATTCCAGAGGACAAGAAGTATCTGGATCGAGTCCGTGACGTGTTCCTGTTCTGCTGCTACACTGGCCTTAGATATTCCGATGTGTCGAACCTTCGCAAGAGCGATGTCAAGGGAGATCACATAGAAATCACGACTATCAAGACTACAGATAGTCTTGTTATTGAGCTGAACAAGTACAGCAAGGCCATCCTTGAAAAGTACAAGGATGCGGACTTTGAGGACTTCAAGGTACTGCCAGTGGTCAGCAATCAGAAAATGAATGATTACCTCCACGAACTATGCAAGATGGCGAAAATCAATGAGCCGATACGCCAGACCTACTATAAGGGAAATGAACGTATAGACAAGGTTCAGCCCAAATACGAGTTGGTTGGCACTCATACTGGCAGGAGGACTTTCATCTGTAATGCACTGTCACTTGGCATCCCTGCCCAGGTCGTCATGAAATGGACTGGTCACAGCGACTACAAAGCCATGAAGCCATATATCGATATTGCTGATGACATCAAGGCTAAGGCAATGAAGAAATTCAATAAGTTCTGAGGCATTTTATCACTGATACGGATATGATGCTCTGTAAAATTATTCAGTGAGTGTATTTGAGATAATTGTATTAACTTTGCAGTGTCGTTACGAGTCACTTTAATTTTTCCCCTTTAATATTTCGTAACGTGCCAAACTTGTGGGAGTGGTCTCCAAAGAGACATCCCGGGACTCTGAAAGAGACCACCCCACTTCGGTACATCAGTTTGGGGAAAGATTAGGATAACAGGCTTTATCATGTACCATAGGCCCATAATACATTATATATAATATCACTAGTGTCTCTTAATATATGTTAATCAAATTTGAAGTCGATATAGAGTTGTCCGTCATCCGGTTTTTCTGTCTCTCTGAGGGGCTGGAGAAGGTCGCTGATGTTGTCCGTGGTGAGTGCAGACTTTCCCAGGATGC
>JAFTFO010000014.1 GCA_017449495.1 Prevotella sp.
AGGAATATTAAAAGTCGTGATTTTAGTCATCATTTCTTGAATATCATTCACTTGAGGTGATTCAGAACTATTCTCTTCTTTCGGAGAATCACTTGTCGCATGGACAGTGATGACATCGTCATTGCTGCTGCATGAAAAGAACAGTCCCAATGACATCAGCAGGCTCACCATTAATGCTAAATTCTGTTTCATAATAAATTCGTCTTAATTTTAATCTCTTTTCGTTATCTCATTTATCCATCTTTATAGATTTATGTATCCGTAGAAACAGAAAATACCTCTTACTATCTGGATTTCATAATCACCAGAGAGATAGGAGGGAAGTACAAGGCAGGTGGCGCCAGTCGGAATGACTGTGGAATATACCACCACATCATTCTCGTCGATCAGGCGGAGCACACAACCGTCACAGGGCGTGTAGAAGGTCAGGGTATAACCATCGATGTCAACATTAGGAATAAGGATGGGAGAACGTGGATAATCATCCTCTGGATTTTGTGGGTCTTCATACCCTACACCAAAGTCAATGGGTTGTGCCATGACGTACAGATTAGACAATGGCAGCAGCGCCAATAGCAGCACAAGAAATAAACATTTTTTCTTCATAATTGATAAAGTTTTGAGTTAATCATGGTGCAAAAATAAGAATAAAACAACAGACCAACCAAAATCCGCACATTCTTTTAGTTAACCAAAATTAACCAAGCGTTTTCTTAAAGAATCTTGAAACAGCTGAGAATGAGGCTATTAGGCGCCACCAGTCACACGACTGTCGTTAAAGTCCTAAATTGATGATTAGGTTGCTCTTTAACGACTGGGCGCTATCAGTATTGAACAGCTTATTGTTTGCGTGCCGCTTCGCTTTAGAGATGGTTTGTGGTGTGGAATAGAAAATGGTGTTGACATCCTTGTCATCAAACCCAATGATAAACAATATACAAATACGAAGCTCCATGGGAGACAGACCCGCCTTGCCCAACATGGCAGAGGTGACCGGCATATCCTTACGAAACTGCTGTTCGAGCTGTTTCCACTCTTTCTTAGTAGGACTGGCAACCCCTTGCTTAAACAACTTCTTCTCATTGAACGCCTTCACAATATCCGACCCTGTTAATTGCTGGAGATGGTCTTCCAGATCTGCCTGGCCTATCTGTTGCTGCAACGAAGCTATGACGTTGTTCAATTCTTCCTCTTTACGCTCTTTCTGAACAATGAGCGACTCATAATCTTTCGCCTTGATTTTCTCCAGTTCTTTTGTGATACCTTCTCGTTCTCTTTTCATTTTAAGAAGGCTTTGGCTCAGCAGCCTTAACTCATCTTGTCTATCTTTTCTCTTCTTGAGAATAAGGATTGCACAACCAAAGAATATGACAACAACCAAAACTAACAGATTCCGCGTGTTCCTCGATTTCTGTTTCTCTTGCTCAGCTATCTTCTGGTTTCGGTTGTAATTATATGTCGATGCCATCTGAGCGGTCAGTTCTTGATCCTTCTTAGCAATAGAGGAATCGTTGACCTCACCATAGAGCTGAGCATATTTGGCAATGGAGTCTGCTTGATGGCGTTTCTTGAATACACTCAATAGCCCTCGGTACATGGGATCTTTGTCTACTGGCCCCATATTAGAGCGATATATCTTCCTAAAGTAATATTCAGCTGAGTCCAGATTTCCAATTCTGTCAAAATATTGTCCTTTGTATGAATAGTATTGGCGTCTCGATGGCGGTAGCTCATGATGACTGTCGAACCAGTCTGACTCAGCATCAAATTGATCGATCAGCTGTTTGGCCTCTTGTAGTCTGTCCGATGACTTTACATACATATATAATAAGGAGAGAGAGGCTTGCAGGGCTTTTTGCCTATAGCCATGCTTCATGTAGAGTCGTTGCGCCTCTTTGATAATCAGTTCTGCACTATCTTTTTTATTCATGAGGATATAGACATCGGCTATTTTTACGATATGGTAGATGGCTTTGGCCGTGTCTTTATCCAGATAAAAGTATCTGCCAGCATGCTTCTGGGCCTCTAACTCTTCTGACAACAGCAGCTGTTGGTGATATTGCTTGGCCAACTGGGAATACGCGACGGCCAGCGTGTTGTAGTCGCAGTCGGCAGCGGTAGTATCGGCCAGACTAATGGCGTCGAGATAGCAGTCGACGGCATGGGGCGCCTCGCCAAGGTCCCGGTAGACACAGCCAAGAAGGTAGTGGGCCAAGAGACGGTCGTTGGAAGAACCGTTGTTGTCGTAATAGCCGACGAGGTCGCGGGCAAGAGAGTCGGAGGTGAAGGGAACGTAAGCCTTGTTCTGTGCCTTCAGCGTGAGCAGGCTGTGGCGCATGCGCTGGCTTTTGGGCCATGTCGCAGCTTCGGTGCTCAGGCTGTCGAGCAGGCGGAGGGCGGAGTCGGGCTTCTCGTTGATGACGGAATCGATGGCACGAAGCGGCGGGGTGTAGCCATCGCCGCCACAACCCGTCAGGAGCAAGAGCACTCCCACCGTCAAAATGCCGATCGTTCTTTTCATCGGTGCAAAGTTAATAAGATTGCTCACGCTCGAAAATGGAAGCACGCTTCCACTTTGCTCACTTAATCGCAATCTTGTCGATACGTTTCTGATGGCGGCCGCCTTCAAACTCGGTTGAGAAATACTCGTCCATAATCTTGCGGGCCATGTCCTCGTCGATGAAGCGACCGGGCATCACCAGCACGTTGGCATTGTTGTGCTGACGGATGAGATGGGCAATCTCTGGAATCCAGCACAGACCGGCACGGATGCTCTGGTGCTTGTTGAGCGTCATATTGATGCCCTCACCGGAGCCGCAGATGGCGATGCCGGGATAGACCTCGCCCTCCTCAATACCACGAGCCAGTGCGTGACCGAAGTCACTATAGTCGCAGGAGTCCTCGGTATAGGTGCCGTAGTCCTTATAGGGGTAGCCCTTCTCGTCGAGGTACTTTTTCACGAACTGTTTCAAGGCAAAGCCTGCATGGTCGCTGGCAATACCTACTGTTTTAACTTCCATAGTCTATATAGTTAAAACACAGAGACACAAAGGTACAGAGTTTTTAAATAATCCTCTGTGACTCTGTATCTCTGTGTTGATTATTTATGCCAATAGGGCTTTTACCTGCTTATAAACATTCTCACCATTGAAGCCGAGCTTCTCGTCAAGCACCTTGTAGGGAGCAGAGAAGCCGAAGCTCTCGAGACCCCAGACGCAACCGTCGGCACCTACGAGACCCTCGAGGTTGACGGGCAGACCAGCGGTCAGACCGAACTTCTTCTTGCCTGCGGGCAGCACGCTCTGCTGATACTCCTTCGGCTGGCTGCGGAACAGACCCTCGGAAGGAACGCTCACCACACGTGTCTTGATGCCGTCGGCAGCGAGAAGTTTTGCTCCAGCCTCAAGGGTGGAAACCTCTGAGCCTGAGGCGAGTAAGATGACATCGTAGTTCTCATCGGAACCGGCCACTACGTAGGCACCCTTCGTAGCCTGTGTGTAGTCGTTGCCCTCGGGCAGCATGTCGATGTTCTGACGAGAGAAGATAAGAGCCGTCGGGGTGTCGACATTCTCCATAGCCATACGCCAGCAGACGGTGGTCTCCTCGGCATCGGCAGGACGAACAACCAATACGGAGTTCTTGCCGTGGTGGTTCTTCAGTTTCTCCATCAGACGGATCTGTGCCTCCTGCTCTACGGGCTCGTGGGTAGGACCATCCTCACCTACGCGGAAGGCATCGTGCGTCCAGATGAACTTCACGGGCAGTTCCATCAGGGCAGCCATACGGACGGCGGGCTTCATATAGTCGGAGAATACGAAGAAGGTACCGCAGGCGGGGATGACACCACCGTGCAGGGCCATACCGATGCAGCAGCAAGCCATGGTGAGCTCGGCCACACCTGCCTGGAAGAAGGCACCACTGAAGTCACCCTTCACGAGGTCGTGGGTCTTCTTCAGGAAGCCATTGGTATTATCAGAGTTAGAGAGGTCAGCCGATGCGCAGATCATGTTGGGCACCTGCTCTGCCAGCACGCCGAGAACGGCTGCCGAGGCACTGCGGGTAGCGCTTCCGGCCTTCTGCTCCACCTTGCTCCAGTCGATCTTCGGAGCCTTGCCGCTGAACCAGTCTTCCAACTGCTGAGCCTGTACGGGATGACCCTTGGCCCACTCAGCCTTCTCGGCATAGCGCTGAGCCACGATCTTCTTCAGTTCCTCACGACGCTTGGCGTAGAGCTCCTGCACCTCCGGGAAGATGACGAATGGATTCTCGGGATCGGCACCCAGGTTCTTCATCGTCTGCACGAAGTTGTCGCCACCGAGGGGAGCACCGTGGGTAGCGCAGTTGCACTCGTAAGATGAACCGTCGGCCTTGCGGGCACCCTTACCCATCACGCAGTGACCGATGATGAGGCTCGGACGCTCCTTCTCTGCCTGGGCCTTCTTGATGGCCTCACGGATCTGATCCACGTCGTTACCGTCGATCTTCTGCACGTACCAGCCCCAAGCCTCATACTTCTTGGCGGTGTCCTCACAGGTCACCACCTCCGTACGGGTAGAGAGCTGAATATCGTTGGCGTCGTAGAACATAATCAGGTTGTCGAGGCCCAGGTTACCGGCGATACGGCCAGCACCTTGTGAGATCTCCTCCTGCACGCCACCGTCAGAGATATAGGCGTAGATGGTCTGGTTCATCACGTTGCCCAGACGAGCCTTCAGGAACTTAGCGGCGATGGCAGCACCTACGGCGAAGGTATGACCCTGTCCGAGGGGACCGGATGTGTTCTCGATGCCACGAGCCAGTTCGCGCTCGGGGTGACCAGGAGTGACTGAACCCCACTGGCGCAGGTTCTTCAGATCCTCCAGTGTGTACTTACCGATGAGGGCGAGTTGCGAGTAGAGCATCGGAGCCATGTGGCCCGGGTCGAGGAAGAAGCGGTCGCGTCCTTCCCACTCAGGGTTCTCAGGATCGTAAACGAGGAATTCACTGTACAGGGTGTTGATGAAGTCTGCACCACCCATAGCACCGCCGGGGTGTCCCGACTTTGCCTTCTCAACCATTGCGGCAGCGAGGATTCGGATATTGTCCGCTGCCTTCAGCATAACTTTGTTGTCGTTCATAATGAATAATTAATTGAAAAACGTTAATATGGGTGCAAAGATACAAAAATATTCCGAAACAATCAACAGTTTCGGAATATTTCTTTCGCTAAGGCTTAAAATATGCTGACTGTGCTGCCCTGAGGCAGTGAAGGTAACAGACATGTGACCGTTCTCGTCTCACCAGGCGCCAAGATCAGATAGTTATCCGACCAGTAGGCAGGACAGATCAGGTTGCCATTAGGGTCTTTGGCTGTCAGCCGAATCATGAAGGCCACCTTGTCCGTCGGGTTGCTGAGGGTTGCCTCGTAGCAGTTCGCGGCAGTCTGTCTGACAGACAGCTCACAGGACTGGGTACACATGCCGTCGAGCATGGCATACGAGGCATACTGCGTGATAGGGGTGTACACCCAATTGGACTTTGCCCAGTCGTAGGTGTCGTTGCCTGACGGCAGGAAGTACTCGTTGGTCGCGATCTCTTGCCCCTTGTCGCTGGTCAGCTTGAGGAACAGGAAGGCCGCAGGGGCATCCGTCGTGTCGATGTCGAATACCTTGACCACCGTCCCGGGAACAATCTCTATCAGCTGGCTGTCTTCCGTCGTCAGACCTCCTTTCAAGAGTTTCATCGAGGCCTTGAAGCGGGCGGGCTGTAGGGTCTCGTTGACGGCATAGACTGCCTTGGTGTAATAGTCGTAAATCAGTTGTACGGGCATGTTGGCCTTCTTCACACCGTAGTAGGAGGCATTGGGCTGCTTGTAGTAATCGTAGAGTTGCCAGTAGATGCCGGGTCGTGCACCGTTGAGCATCCATTGGATGATGCCGGTGGTGTGGGGCCATCTGACACGGAACGACTCGAACATCGCCTTGGTGCTCTCGTAGTTCAACAGGTCAGCGCGCTTCAGATACTCATCTATATCCTTTGCGTCGCCAAAGCGATGATGGATGACTTCGTTCAGTTGTCGGAGTGAATTCATTTCCGATTTCGATGCGGTGCAGAGGATATCCCAGCGCTTGTCAACGGGGAAGAGTTCCTGTCCCAACATCTTCTGGAGTGACTCCTTCACCGGCAACTGGGCACCGATGCCTGTCTCCGTGTTGAAGCCGAAGGCCCCGCCGGGAGCCTCTGGCAGATACCAGTACGACGGCCCTACATACTCGTATGGTCCAGCCATCTTCGTTCCCGACAGCCCGGAGATGTCGCTCTTCAGGTTCTTGGCGGAAGTCAGGTAATCGCGATCGTCCTCTTGGCTAAGGAACTGTTGATAGTGTCTCTCCAGTTCTGGCTTGGGTAGTCTGTCACTGCCTACAAACCAGCTGATAATCGAAGGATGATAGCGCAGCCACATGACTTGGTCCTCGAAAGACTGTGCGATGAGTTTGATCTTCTCTGGGGTGATGATGCCGCCGTAGGGCTCTTCAGTAGGCGAACCCAGATAGTCTTCCCACTCCCATTGACAGCTCCAGCCCACGAGTATCAGGAGGCCCAGCTCGTCGCAGAGATCATAGAGATTCTGTGAAGTGCCCCAGAAGCCCTCCAGTCGGACGGTGTTCATGTTCATGTCGCGAACATATTCTAATTGGAGGCGGTTGGTCTCCGGTGTGTCACGCAGGTAGATATCGTCGGTCCATCCGGCACCACGGAGCAGCACCTTCTGTCCGTTGAGTGTGAAAGCACGATAGCCTTCGTCCGTCAGATAGCTGTGTACTTCACGAATACCGAATCGGACGTCTTCTGCATCAGATATCTTGTTATTCTCAACGAACTCCACATGCAGGTCACAGAGTTCGGGCTTGCCCATGTTGTGGCACCACCAAAGGCGGGGCTGCTTGATATGGATCTCCGTCGGCATGGTGATGCGTCGCTTCTCTCCGGCAGCAAGACGTACGGGATAGCTGAACGGATGACCATCGGCCGTGCCTCGTATCTCACCTTCGACGGGCTTGTCAGAGAGGTTCCTCAGCTCAGTGGCCACCGTGAGCCACGCCTCGTCGAGCGTCTCCTTCACCTTGGAGCGGACGGCGGAATGGGATACGGCCACGTTGCCACAGGTCTTCACCCTGACTTCACGGAAGATACCCATGCTCTCGTCGGCAGGACGTGGGTTCCAGTCGACAAAGCCGATGTTAGGTTCGCCGGGCTGGGCACGGAACACCTCGACAGCCAGAACATTCTCCAGAGCCGATTCTTTGGTGACATCAAATTCAAACTGACGGAACGGACCGGCCATCTCCTGACTGTTAGCTATCTGTTGGCCATTCAGCCATACGTTAGCCCGATAGCTGATACCGTCGAAGTCGAGCAACACATGCTCACCTTCTTTCAGTGCAGGGAGACGAAATGTGGTGCGATACCACCAACTCTGATTGAACTGCTTCTTGTCGATACGGGCATAGTCCTCAGCCGTCAGCGCTTCGGGCTCAATACCATGTGTTGTCAGCACCCCCATCAGGGTTGAGGGCACCTGGGCAGGTATCCAACCGTCAGTCTTCGCTGCCGATGTAGACAAGACGTCTCCCGTCTGGTCTGTTTTATTAACGACCCATTGGTTGCCACCTAATAAAAGGCTGGCAACCAACAGGCAAAAGGCAGTCATCATACTGATTACTTAATGTTCAATACCACAATCGACTTGGCGGACACCTTCACTGTCAGCACGTCTTTCTTCAGTTTGGCGTCCTTATAGTCAGTGGGGGCTACCACGTTGGGGTGCTGGAAGTCGTTGTAGTCGTCGGCCTTCTTCGAGGTGAGGATGCGACCTGTAACGCTCTTGGCCTTGAAGCCCTCGATGTTGATGTCGAGCGTCTGTGCTTGATCGAGGCTTACGTTGGTGATGGCGAGTACGATCGATCCGTCCTGAGTCTTGGCTGCCGAGGCTGAGAGCATCGGACAGGGGCGGTAGCCGGCATCCTTGGCGCCCTCCTTCTCTTTGAAGTAGGCCTTGCTCACCTGGATGATCTCCGTCTCGAGGTCGAGTGGGAGATAGGTGGCCTCCTGGAACGGGGTGTACATCTCGAACACGTGGTAGGTCGGTGTGAGCACCATGTGGCCCGTGCCCTCCTGATCTGTCAGGATCATCGACTGCAGCACGTTCACCACCTGGGCAATGTTGGCCATTTTTACGCGGTCCGTATATTTATGGAACACGTTGAGCGAGAGGGCTGCCACGAAGGCATCGCGCAGGGCATTCTGCTGGTACAGGTGGCCGGCGATAGTGCCAGGCTCCTCGTCCCACCACGTGCCCCACTCATCCACAAGCAGGCCGATCCTGTTCTCAGGATCCTTCTCGTCCATGATAGCCTTGTGCTTCTTGATCACCTCTTCAATCTCCAAGCACTTGCCCAAGGCCCAGTAGTACTGGTCGTTATCGAACTGTGTGGCCGAGCCCTTCGAACCGTTCCATCCCGAACAGGTATAGTAGTGCAGGCTCACGCCGTTCATCTGGCGGCCGATCTTCTCCATCAGCACCTTCGTCCAGTTGTAGTCATAGTCGCTGGCTCCCGAGGCAATGCGATAGAGCTTGTTGTCGCCCTGGTCGCGCAGGTAGGTGTTGAACTTGCGGAACTCGTCGCTGTAGTATTCCGGCGTCATATTGCCGCCGCAGCCCCAGGCCTCGTTGCCGATGCCGAAATACTTCACCTTCCAGGCCTTGTCGCGACCGTTCTGACGGCGCAGGCGGGCCATCGGCGTATCGCCGTCGCTGGTCATATACTCCACCCACTGGGCCATCTCCTTCACCGTGCCAGAGCCTACGTTACCGCTGATGTAAGGCTCGCAGCCCAGCATCTCGCAGAGGTTCAGGAACTCATGGGTACCGAATGAGTTGTCCTCGATGGTGCCGCCCCAGTTGTTGTTGCGCAACGAGGGGCGCTGCTCCTTAGGACCAATGCCGTCCATCCAGTGATAGTCGTCGGCGAAACAGCCACCGGGCCAGCGCATCACGGGTATCTTCAGCGCCTTCAGGGCCTCGAACACGTCCTTGCGGTAGCCATTGATGTTGGGAATCTGTGAGCCTTCGCCCACCCAGAGACCACCGTAGATACATGATCCGAGGTGTTCGGAAAACTGTCCGTAGATTTCCTTGTTGATTTTGGCACCAGCCTGATCGGCGTGGATGGTTGCCTTCACATTCTCAGCGGCCATTGCCCCTGTGGCAAAAGCCATTACGATCATCGCAGTAACAAATAATTTCTTCATGTTTGTAACTACTTCTTGTTTTCGACGGCAGCCTGCTCGATGGCGAGACCGGCCTTGTAGTTCTCGATGTACTTGTTGAAGCCTGCAACGTCCTCGGCCGTGGGGGCGATGCTGACACCTGTGTTGCCAGCAAAGACCACTTCCTCGAGGTAGTCGGCGAGACTGAGTTTGTTAGGATTATTCACGGCATAGCCAGCCAGCAGGGCGATACCCCAGGCACCACCTTCACCAGCAGTCTCCATGACGGAGATCGGGCTGTTGAGGGCAGCAGCCAGCATACGCTGACCAACGCCGGCGGTCTTGAAGTAGCCGCCGTGACCCGTGATGCGATCCACCTTCACGTTCTCCTCCTTCAACAGGATGTCGTTACCGATCTTCAGCACGCCGATGGCACCATAGAGGTGAGCACGCATGAAATTGGCCAGGTTGAACTTGTCGTTGGCAGAGCGCACGAACATCGGACGACCTTCCTGCAAGCCAGTGACAGGCTCACCGCTGACGTAGTTGTAGGCCATCAGACCGCCGCAGTCGGCATCGCCCTCAAGGGCTTTGTTGAACAGTTTGCCGTAGAGTTCGTTCATATCCACAGGCACGCCGAGCAACTGCTGATACTCCTTGAAGAGACCCACCCAGGCGTTGATGTCGCTGGTGCAGTTGTTGCAGTGTACCATCGCCACGAGGCTTCCGTCAGGCGTAGTCACGAGGTCGATGGGCTCGTAGGGCTTGGAGAGTTCCTTCTCCAGCACGATCATCGAGAAGGACGATGTGCCTGCGGATACATTACCCGTGCGCTGCTTGACGGCGTTGGTGGCCACCATACCCGTGCCTGCATCGCCCTCAGGCGGACAGACGGGGATGCCTGCCTTCAGATGGCCAGAAACGTCAAGTTTCTTCGCACCTTCGGGTGTCAGGAATCCAGCGTTCTCACCTGCGTTGAGAGACTTAGGCAGAATGTCGAGGAGTTTCCAAGAGAAGCCCTTCGGTGCGATGAGTTCGTCGAACTTCTTCACCATCGTGGCATCGTAGGTCTTGGTGTTGGGATCAACGGGGATCATACCCGAGGCATCGCCTACGCCGAGGACGAACTGACCCGTTACCTGCCAGTGCACGTAGCCGGCGAGGGTGGTCAGGTACTTGATGTCGGAAACGTGCTCCTCGTTGTCGAGGATAGCCTCGTAGAGGTGGCTGATCGACCAGCGGAGGGGGATGTTGTAGTTGAAGAGTTTGGAGAGTTCGGCGGCAGCCTTGCCGGTGTTGGTGTTACGCCAAGTGCGGAAGGGCACGAGGATCTCCTGCTTCTCGTTGAAGGCCATATAGCCGTGCATCATAGCGGAGAAGCCGATGGCGGCGAGGGTCTCAATCTCGCAGTCGTACTGCTTCTGAACGTCCTTGCGGAGTTCGGCGTAGCAGTCCTGCAGTCCGTACCAGATAGCCTCGGTGGAATAGGTCCAGAGACCATCCACCAACTGGTTCTCCCACTCGTGTGAGCCCTGTGCGATGGGCTTATTGTCCTCGTCGATGAGGACGGCCTTGATGCGGGTAGATCCAAACTCGATACCGAGAATGGCCTTACCTGCTTCGATTGTCTGTTTTGCGTTCATATTCTTTATTTTATATCAACACAGAGACACAGAGGTTCAGAGTTTTTATTAGAGTCTCTGTGTCTCTGTATCTCTGTGTTTAGTTGTTAACGGAGTGCCTTGTTCAGCATGAAGTAAATCTCGTTGTTCTGGAGTTGCTGCTTGAACTCGTAGGTCTTCGTGTCCTTGTTGATCTTGACATACTCGATGCCGAGCATCTCAGCGAAGTCCTCCCAGTACTCTTCGGTGATGTCGTAAGAGAAGGCGCTGTGGTGCGTACCTCCGGCGAGGATCCAGGCACCGGCACCAATCTCGAACGTGGGCTGGGGAACCCAGAGGGCGCTGGCCACGGGCAGATTCGGCATGGGCTTCGGCTCGATGCACTCCACCTCCTGCGAAATCAGGCGGAAGCGGTTGCCGAGGTCAACGACGGTAGCCTTGATACCACGACCTGTCTTCGAAGTGAACACGAGGCGGGCAGTCTGCTGCTTGCGGATACCGATGCCGAGGAAGTGAACCTCCAGTTTGGGTTTGTCGACAGCGATGAGCGGGCAAACCTCGAGCATGTGGCTCTGGAGGCAAGACGAGCGGTCGCCGGCGAAGTTCAGGGTGTAGTCCTCGAGGAACGAGCAGCCAGTAGGCATACCCTGCTGGATGACCCACAGCGTGCGATAGAGGCAAGCCGTCTTCCAGTCACCCTCGGCACCAAAGCCGTAACCCTCTTCCATCAGACGCTGAGAAGCGAGGCCGGGGATCTGGTCGAAACCGCAGAAGTCGGGTGCGTCGATGTCGGCATCGCCGAGGTCGTCGAAGTTGGTGGTGAAGGCGGTAGCGCCCTCATCCTTCAGCACGCGGCGGAGGGCAATCTCAGCCTTGGCTGCGTTGTGAACCTTCTCCCAGTAAACCTCTTCGCCCGACTCGTCGATCTTGATGGTGTACTGCTTCTTGTACTCCTCAACGAGGGCGTCGGCCTCTGCATCGGTCACCTTCTTGAAGTACTCCATCAGGCTGCTGACGGGGTAGTAGTCTACGTGGTAGCCCAGACGCTGCTCGAACTCCACACGGTCACCGTCGGTGACGGCCACGTTGTTCATGTTCATACCGAACATCAGGCAGCGCACGTTCTTGGCATCAGCCACACCAGCGGCCACGCGGGCCCAAACGGCGATCTGCTTCTGGGCAGCCTCGTCCTTCCAGTAGCCACAAACCACCTTGCGAGGCACACGCATACGGGTGCAAATATGTCCGAACTCGATGTCGCCGTGAGCACTCTGGTTCAGGTTCATGAAGTCCATGTCCATCGTCTCCCAGGGGATCTCGGCGTTATACTGTGTGTGGAAGTGGAGGAGCGGCTTCTGCAGGTCCTGCAGACCCTTGATCCACATCTTGGCGGGCGAGAAGGTGTGCATCCAGGTGATGATACCCACGCACTTGTCGTCGTTGTTGGCGGCCTTCATCACAGCCTCTACTTCCTTCGAACTGTTGGCTGTGCCCTTATAGACCACCTTGATGGGGATGATTCCACTATTGTTGAGTCCTTCGACCATTTCCTTTGAGTGACCGTCAACCTGTACGACTGCGTCACCACCATAGAGCAACTGTGCACCAGTTACCCACCATACTTCTAAATTCTCAAATGCTTTAATCATAATTGTTGTAAGTTTTAAATTTATTAATAGTTGATGTCTTTACTTCTTTTTCTGCCCATAGTACGCATTTGGACCGTGCTTGCGGTTGTAGTGCTTCTCCACGAGGAGCGGGTTCATCGTGGTGTTGGGATTGACGGAGAACGAGATGAAGGCCATCTTGGCACACTCTTCCATCACCTTGGCGTTGTAGACGGCATTGTCGGGAGAGGTTCCCCAGGAGAACGGGCCGTGGTTCTTCACCAGCACGGCGGGCGTATGGTCCGGATTGATCTTGCGGATGTTCAGGATCTCGTCGACGATGACGTTACCCGTCTCCAGTTCGTACTGTCCCTCCACCTCTTCCTTAGTCATGTCGCGGGTGCAGGGGATATCCTTGTAGAAATAGTCGGCGTGGGTGGTGCCGATGTTGGGGATGTCGCGTCCTGCCTGGGCGAAGGCGGTGGCGTAGGTAGAGTGGGTGTGGACCACGCCCTGGATGTTGGGGAATGCCTTATATAATACAAGGTGTGTGGGGGTGTCGGATGAGGGATTGAGGTCGCCGTCGACCACCTCGCCCGTATTGAGATCCACCACTACCATATCGGATGCTTTCATCACGTCGTAGTCTACACCAGAGGGTTTGATGACTACGAGTCCGTTTTCACGGTCGATACCTGATACATTTCCCCAGGTGAATATCACGAGGTTATGTTTCACTAAGTCAAGATTGGCCTTGAATACTTTTTCTTTGAGTTCTTCTAACATAATTATCAATTGTCAATTATCAATTGCTTATAGCTTAAAGTTCGGGGCTTCATTATAGACCCTTTTGTTGAATCGATAGAGATATGCACCACGCTTGGAACTGGTCTTGTCCATCAAATCTGTCTTTTCGATGAAGTCCATATCCTTGATGCGCTTGCGGAAATTGCGCTTGTCGAGCTCAGCCCCGTTGACGGCCTCGTACAACTGTTGCAGTTGGGTGAGCGTGAACAAAGCCGGGAGGAGTCGGAAGCCGACAGGCTCATGGGCCAGTTTCTGTTGCATCATCTTACGCGCCTTATTAACCATCTCATTGTGGTCGGAATAGAGTTGAGGAATCTCATTGATGTCAACCCATTTTACGCCATGTGACAAGCGAAGATCATCGTCATAGTCATTGACGTTGATAAGTGCATAGTATGCAATGGATACAACCCGATCACCCGGGTCGCGATCTACACTTCCGAAAGCACCAACCTGGCGCATAAACAGATTCCGCAGTCCCGTCAGCTCGTAGAGTGTACGTGCAGCGGCATCGTCGACACTCTCGTCGCTGGAAACAAAGCCTCCATAGAGGCTCCATTCCCCACGACCAGGATCCATCTGGCGCTTGCCAATCAGAATCTTCAGTTTGCCTTCATCAAAGCCGAAGATGATACAGTCGACCGAGAGCCAGACCTTGGAATGTTCGTTATAGTACGTCATGTGCTACGTCTTTGATATAATCTTTAGAAGAAGTACCAATAGAAGCAGCCGCAAAGTGCGAGTACACCGAGGGTACCCACGACATCCCATACGCCCCAGCTCTGACTGATCTGCTTGCGATAGTCAGGGGTGAAGGTGATGGCCTCGACCTGCTCCTTGCTGGGGGCAGGTGTGAAGAAACTGACAACAACCATCAGCAGGACGATGAATACCAGCAGCCAGCACTCGAACACCAGCCAGTTGGTCTGCCAGAACCATGCGGTGGCATCCCAGAAGGCGCCGTCCATCGCAGCCTTACCCGTATCGGTAATAACGTTGGTGACCAGACGGAGCATACCGATGAGGAAACCACCAATCAGACCCCACTCACCAGCCTTCGGCGTGATCTTCTTAGAGAGGATACCGAGTGTGAACACTGCCACCATGGCAGGAGCCAGCAGGGACTGGATGCCCTGGAGATATGAATAGAGGTTACCCATGTTCATCATGACAGGCAGCCACAACAGGCCGAGAATAACCACCACGACAGTGGCGATACGGCCAACCAGTACATAGTGAGCCTCGCTCATACCCTTCTTCATGGGCTTGTAGAAGTCTTCGGTGAACAGGGTAGCGCAACTGTTGAAGAAAGCAGCCAGAGATGTGACGAGGGCGCAGATGAAACCGATGGTGACGAAGCCCTTCACACCTGCAGGAAGAATCGACTTCACCATCATGGCGAAGGCACCGTCGGTGTCGTGCTGGTTGGTAATGTCCATGTGGATGCCGAAGTCGCCGTACTGACCGCTTGCCAGAGAGATGGCAACCATACCGGGGATGAGGAACATGAACACAGGCAGCAGCTTGAAGTAACCTGCAGCGATGGTGCCACGACGTGCGCGCTTCATCACGACGGTGCTGTCTTCGCCCTTCGTCTGGCCGAGGACACGCTGAACGATATGCTGGTCAGTACACCAGTACCAGAAGCCGATGATCGAGGCGCCGATAAACACGACGAAGCCGGGATACTCGTGATACAACGGGTCGGGATTGCCGGAAGCGTTGACATCAGCCCAGTGGAACATGTGCGTCGTGCCGTAGCCATCATGCAGTTGGCGGCAGTATTCCATCATGTGCTGCCATCCTTCCACGATGCTACCGCCACCAAGCGTCGACAGACCGAGGAAGAGCACCAGGAAAGCACCTATAATAAGAATAGGTGTCTGGATACTGGACATCGTCATCACACCCTTCATACCGCCAATGACGGTGAAGATGGCCGTGATGGCAATGAGGCCGAGGGCACCCCACCAAAAGGGCAGACCAATAAGGTATTCGAAGAAGATACCACCCGTGAAGGCTGTGACAGACACCTTGGTCAGAATGTAGGCTATGAGGGTGATAATCGAGAGCCATGAGCCTGTGCGCTGTGTGTAGCGGAACTTCAGGAAATCGGGCATGGTGATAATCTTGCCCATCTTGTTGTTCAATAACTGATAGAACGGCACGAAGAGCCAGCCGAGGATGAGGATCATCCATCCCTGCATCTCCCAGTGGGCCATACCTACGCCGTCCTTGGCACCAGTACCGGCGAGACCTACAAGGTGCTCAGAACCGATGTTGGCAGCAAAGATAGCCATACCGATCACATACCAGGGCTCACCTTTTCCGAAGAGGTAGTCCTGGGAGTCGGCACCAGCCATTTTCTCCTTGTCTTTCTTGATGGCGCGATAGACCATCCACACTACTCCAATGACTCCGATGGCGAGAACAATCCAGTCGAGCCAGATGAATTCATTTGCATTCCAATTCATAATGTTATTTGCAATTTATTGATTTACAATTAATTATTTAACGCTAAACTTGTAGGCAGCATGGCTGAAGTATTTCTCACCGGGATTCAGGGTCGGCTGCACCCACTCAGGATGGTTGGGTGAGTCAGGATACTTCTGGCTCTCCAGACAGACGCTCACGTGCTTGGGGTATGTGATGCCATGCTTGCGGATGATAGTAGCATCAGCACCGACACCCTGGAAGTTGCCGCTGTAGACTTGCACACCAGGCTCGTTAGTATACATCTCCATGAAGATGCCTGACTTCGGAGAGTAGAGGCTGGCGCAGACCTGAGTATCGTCGCCCTTACCATCCTTATAGGTATTCAGGCAGAAGTTATGATCGTAACCTGTGGCATTCTGGATCTGGTCGAAATTAGACTGGATGCTATCGCCGATGGCATGGGGGGTACGGAAGTCCATCGGTGTTCCCTCTACGGACTTGATCTCACCGGTCGGTATGTAGAGCTTATCGCTCGGCGTGAAGTTGTCGGCATTCACATAAAGTACCTGATCGTAGCCGGGCTGCGTAAAGTCGCCGCTGAGGTTGTAATAGTTGTGATTTGTCTGGTTGATGATCGTCGGACGGTCTGCTTCTGCCTCCCAGGTCATGTCGAGAGTGTTGTCTGCTGTCACCTTATAAGTCGTGACAGCCATCACCTTGCCGGGGAATCCGTTTTCACCGTCAGCAGCCACAATCGTCAATTTCAGGATAGAATCACCAATCTGTTCTGCATCGTACACCTGATGCATCCATCCAGTGTTGCCACCGCCATGGAGACAGTTCGGACCATCGTTCTTCTTGAGTTGATACGTAGTCTCACCAAGGGTAAACTGTCCCTCCTTGATACGGTTGGCATAACGGCCTACACTTGAGCCGTAGTCAGAGGGGCTGTTGAGAGTGTCGGCATACTGGGCGATGTTGTCAAAGCCCAGTACGACATCAGTAGGCTTGCCGTCCTTGTTGGGTACAACAAGCGATACGATGCGTCCGCCATAGTTTGTGATACACACTTCCATGCCCTTGACATTCTTTAGAGTGTAGAGATGGACTGCTTTACCTTGGATGGTCGTGTCAAACTGAGCAACGTCCAGTCCTGATACTGTCAGTTGTGGTGCCTGCTCCTTTTTCTCACAGGCAGAGAACATAAGCACAGCCGTGCCCAGTCCCAGAATCATTCCTTTAAGTACTTTCATCTTAATACGTTTTAAGTTTAATTGATGTTATAGAGTTCTATTTTGGGTGTAAAAGTACAATTATTATTTGAATTATACAAGACTTTATCTCATAAACAAACGGCATAAAGTGTAAATATAACACTTTATGCCGTTATTTAACCTTTTTTGGCTTATTTGCTGTGCTTTTAGCAGAGTTTACGTGAACCTTCACCAATGACTACGTCATAGACTTTAGGTTCGTGTCCGTACTTTTCGTTGAAGCGCTTCTTGGCATCTTCGATGAATTTCTTGTAAAGGTCGTTACGTACGAGATTGATAGTACAGCCACCAAAGCCTCCGCCCATGATACGAGAACCTGTAACTCCATTTTCTTTAGCGATATCGTTCAGGAAGTCGAGTTCTTCGCATGACACCTCGTAATCCTTGGAAAGACCTTCGTGTGTCTTATACATCATCTCGCCAACTTTTTCGTAGTCACCTTCGTTCAGGGCGTCGCAGACAGCCAGCACGCGGTCTTTCTCGCCGAGTACGAACTTGGCGCGCTTGTAATCCTCAGCACCAACCTCTTCCTTTACCTCCTCCAGTTGCTCCCAAGTGCAGTCGCGCAGGGTCTCAAACTTGCCCTCCGGGTGCTTGGCCTGGATGTGCTTCACCACGTTCTCGCACGAGTTGCGGCGGTCGTTGTAAGGCGATCCTGCCAACTGGTGCTTCACCACAGAGTCGAGCAGCACGAGGCGATAGCCGTCGGGCTTGAAGGGGAAGTACTCGAACTCACGGCTGCGGCAGTCAAGGCGCATCAGACAGCCTGCTTTGCCGAAAACAGAGGCGAACTGATCCATGATGCCACAGTTCACACCGCAGTAGTTGTGCTCCGTAGCCTGACCAGCAAGAACCATATCCCATTGAGATACCTTATTCTCGCCAAAAATATCGTTCAGACCGCAGGCGAAACAACTCTCCATAGCGGCAGAAGAAGACATGCCGGCACCCAGAGGCACATCACCAGCGAAAGCAATGTTAAAGCCTTTAACGGGAACGCCCAACTTCTTCATCTCCAATGCAATACCGTAGATGTAGCGTGCCCATGAAGCACGGGGACCGTTTGGATCGCTGAGTTTAAAGTCCACACGGTCCTTCAGGTCGATGGCATAAGCCATCACTGTATCTTCTGTTCCATTGGCACGCATCTCTGCCATCACGCCCTTGTCTACCGCGCCTGGGAACACGAAACCACCATTGTAGTCGGTGTGCTCGCCAATCAGGTTAATACGCCCAGGAGAAGCATATACGTTGCCAGTTTTTCCATCAAAATGCTTGATGAAGCGACTTCTTACAAATTCAATATCCATCATTTTATTAATATAATATATTAGGTGTTATTAATTAGTCTACAGGGATGTCCTTATTCACGTTCTTACAACCTATAAGGGCATAGTAGAACATATAAGCCATAGCCAGGAGGTAAACGAAATAGCTTGGCATATAACCGAAGATGTCAGCAAAGAAATTCTGCACGACAGGCAGGACGCCACCACCTACCACCATCATCATGAAGATTCCTGAAGCCTGTGCTGTGTACTTTCCAAGCCCCTCGGTAGCAAGGTTGAAGATCGAAGCCCACATCACGGAGGTGAATAGTCCACAGAGAACTAAGAGCAGTGCACTCAGAGGTACCGTTGTGGAGGTGACTGTTCCTTCAAGAATGGAGATTAACGGCATGCTGACGGTCACAGTCTTTGGAATCAAGATGGCTGCCAGTATCAAGACCATGCCAGCAAAAGTGGCAATCAACATTAGCTGACGCGATGACACCTTGGCTGCAATGAAACTGGAGCACAAACGTCCTACAAGCATTAGCAACCAATACATGGCTGCAACGGCTCCACCGATTGTCGCAGCATTTAATATGGCCTCAGGATTTACCCAAGCTCCATTGGCTGTAGTATCTGAAAGGTAGAAATTTAAACCACCAGGGATACCCACCTCAACACCTACATAGACGAAGATGGCTATAACGCCTAACAGACAATGACGGAAGGACCACGGTGAATGTTCAAACACTGTCTCTGCGGTTACCTTGCCCATTTCAGGATCCTGAATCGGGATAAAGATCAAGGCCACAAATGCTGCTGCAAAGACCGTCATGGCAATGTACATCACCAAATTGACATCTGCCATTTGGGTTGATGCTGTCACCGTTCCAATGAGTGCACCTACAAGCATCGGGGTCATTGTTCCTGCAAGAGAGTTTAGGGTTCCACCAATCATGTTCAGCTGGTTACCACGGTTACCACCACCACCAAGCAAGTTCAACATTGGGTTCACTACTGTATTCAAGATACAGACGGAAAAACCGGAGATGAAAGCACCAAAGAGATAAATGCAGAAGCCGGGGATGCCGCCAGAGAAGCCAGAAAGGTATTGGATAAGTACGCCGATAAAGCCTACAGCGATTCCAATCAGTGCTGTCTTCTTATAGCCAACTTTTGTTAACATCTTTCCTGCGGGAATACCCATGAACAGATAAGCAAAGAAGTTCATGAAGTTACCCATGATGCCAAGTACGTTGGAGCCGCCAATCTCAGGTTGGTTCTTCCAAATAACTCCGATGGGTGCGCCAAGATTCGTGACGAACGAGATCATGGCATATAGGAACATCATCGTAATAATGGCGATGATACTTCCGTTAGTCTTTTGATTACTCATATTAAAATTGATGTCTAAATGTTGTTCTTATGTTGGAATAGTTATTCGACCACGCCGAAACGATAGATGGTCTTGTGCTTGTAGGTCTGACCAGGACGCAGTATGACACTTGGGAAGTACGGGCGATTAGGCGTGTCGGGGAAATGCTGTGTTTCAAGGCATACGGCAGAACGGAAGGGGAATGTGCATCCGTTAGCACCCTTATAGCCACTGGCATAGTTGGCTGTGTAAAGTTGCATACCAGGCTCGGTGGTGTAGCACTCCAGTGTACGTCCGCTCTTTGGATCTGTGATTCTTGCAGCAAAACTCAACTCTCCTTCCTCGTGCTTGTTTAGTACATAGTTGTGGTCAAAACCTTTACCGAACTTAATCTGCTCGTGGTCTGAATTGATATCCTGACCAAAAGTCTTCGGCTTACGGAAATCAAATGGCGTACCTTCCACCTTCAATATTTCGCCAGTAGGAATGGCGGTCTCGTCAGTAGGTAGGTAGAAGTCGGCGTTGATCTCACAGATTTGATCCTCAATTGTTGGGGTGGGGTCTGCAGTTCCTGCCAGAGAGAAGAATGCATGATGCGTCAAGTTGACGATTGTCTTCTTGTTTGTTGTTGCCATGTATTCAATAACCAACTCATTGAGGTCAGTAAAGGTAAACTCTACCGTGACATCGAGCTCTCCAGTATAACCTTCCTCACCGTATGATGAAATACGGTGCAGGGCCAGAGAACGAGGTCCCATCTGACGGGCATCCCACACCTTTGCATTGAAGCCAACGGCCCCACCATGCAGATGGTTCGGACCATCATTGAGGGCCAACTGATAGTCTTTCCCGTTCAGTGTGAATTGTCCTTTACAGATACGATTACCCCAACGTCCAATCAGTGTGGAAAGATAAGGCTCGTTACCGCTTGTGAGCTGTTTAATACTGTCGTGACCTTGAACCACGTTACCTACTTTACCGTCTTTGTCAGGCACCATGATGGCACAGATGGCACCCCCATAATTTGAAATGGCTACTTCAAAACCTTTGCGGTTTCTGAGAATGTACAAATCGGTTTTCTTACCATTAATTGTGGCCTGAAAGTTCTCGCGCTTTAGACCACATGCATTCGCTGTTTCTGTTGTGCTTGCCATAAAAATATGTCTTTAGTTACTATATTTTTTGCAAAGTAACAGAAAAAAAAGCAAATGAACGAATGAAACGCCCAAAAAAATGTTTCTGATGTATTAAAAAACTCTAAATGCAGTTTTTCAGGAAGTCTGCTACAATATAACTGCTACCTCCAATGAACACAAAATCGTCATCTTTGGCAATACACATGATGTCATCATATGCGCTGGCTACATTGGGGTAACTCTTCCCTTGGAGTCCCATTTGTTGGGCATAAAGACTTAAAATGCTTTCAGAAACAGACCGTTTCGTACTGGCTTTAGTGAAGTAATAGGTGGCGTTCTTGGGCAACAGAGCCATAACTCCCTCAATGTCCTTATCGTCGACCATGCCGAAAAGAATATGCATCTGATCACATACGACGCTACCTAACTGTTTACTTAGATACTGCCAGCCGGGGAGGTTGTGTCCTGTATCGCAAACAGTCTTGGGTTTCTCTCTTACCGTCTGCCAACGACCTTGTAACCCTGTCAGTTTACATATATTTTTGAAACCCTCTTTTACTTCTTTGTTCTGACATTCAGACTTGGAATCACAGTTGATAGGATGCATATAGCCGAGTTTTTCCAGTTGTCTGACTGCGCAGAGTATCGTATTAGTGTTCTTGACTTGATATGAACCTGCCAATTCTCCTTCTAAGATGCCGAAATGCTCTGTCTGATAGGTAAAGCCCTTGTTTGAGGGTGAACAGTCTAACACTTCTGGCTTGTCTTCTGCATAGACGATGGGCGCATGAGCCTCTGTCGCCATAGTTTCAAAGACCGTTCGTGTTTCAGGAGTTGTCTCACCGATGACAACGGGAATGCCAGGCTTGATGATACCTGCTTTCTCAAATGCGATTTGTTCGAGTGAGGACCCTAAGAACTGTGTGTGGTCCATCCCGATGTTTGTGATGACTGATAGAATAGGTGTGATAATGTTTGTGCAGTCGAGTCTGCCTCCCAGGCCCACTTCAATGACAGCAATGTCCACCTTCATCTCTGCAAAATACTTGAAGGCCATGGCTGTGGTCACCTCAAAAAACGTGGGCTGAATGGATTCGATATATGATTTCTCTTTCTCAACAAAGTTGATGACATATTCTTCTGGTATCGGCAGTCCGTTGATACGGATGCGTTCACTGAAGTCTACGAGATGGGGGGAAGTATAGAGTCCCACCCTGTAACCACACATCTGGAGTATGGCAGAGAGCGTGTGTGAGCAGGAGCCTTTGCCGTTCGTACCTGCCACGTGGATGGCCAGAAACTTCTTGTGGGGCTGCCCGAAATGCTTATCCAGCGCCAGTGAGTTGTCAAGTCCCTCCTTATAGCCACTTGCACCTTGCCGCTCAAACATTGGCATGGCGTTGAATAAGTATTCACACGTCTCTTGATAGGTCATGCTGATTTAATATTTAACTGAAATAGTTCTTGAATTTCTGGAAGATAGAGTCCTTTGTTTGTTTGTCGCCCTTGAAGTTATCACTGTCACGGAATGACTCAACGGCCAGCTTTTCCTCACGGCTAAGCGTTCTGGGTACATAGACGCTAATGTTTACCACAAGGTCACCTTTACCATTGCCATAGCCTTGCACAGCAGGAAGGCCTTTGCCCCTTAGACGGAGTGTCTTGCCGGGCTGGGTGCCATTTTCTAATTTTACTCTTAGTTTTGATCCTTCAATGGTAGGAATCTCTACTTCACCGCCTAAGGCTGCTGTAGGGAAGTCGAGCAATAGGTTGTAAATCAGGTCATTTCCGTCGCGGATGAAAGTGTCGTTATCTTCTTCTTCAATAAATACCTGAATGTCACCGTTGATACCATTATGCTTACCAGCGTTTCCCTTACCAGGCACGTTGACAACCATACCCTCTGCCACACCAGCTGGAATGTTGATTTCAACAACCTCTTCGCCTTTCTCAATACCTGAGCCACCGCAGTGCTTACATTTGTTCTTGATCACCTGTCCTTCACCATTACATGTAGGACAGACACTCTGCTGTTGCATCATACCGAAGATGCTCTGAGTGGTGTGGGTGATGACTCCTTGTCCATGACATGTCGGACAGGTCTCCTTTCCACTGCCTGCTTCAGCTCCGGAGCCGCTGCAATGAGGGCAGGGAATGTCTTTGCGTACCTTGAATTTCTTCGTTACACCTTTATTGATTTCTTCCAGCGAGAGTTTTACTTTCAGCCGCAGGTCGCTACCGCGATGTTGCTGGGGACGACGTGTGCCACCTCCAAAACCTCCAAAGCCATGACCTCCAAAGATGTCGCCGAACATAGAGAATATATCATCCATGTTCATCGATGCTCCGCCGAATCCGCTAAAGTCGAATCCACCTGCTCCAGGCCCAGCAAATCCAAACTGATCGTATTGCTGGCGGGTCTTAGGATCATGTAATACATTGTACGCCTCAGCGGCCTCCTTAAACTTTTCTTCAGCTTCCTTATCACCCGGATTGCGGTCTGGGTGATATTTGATGGCTATTTTGCGGTATGCCTTCTTAATCTCGTCTTCCGAGGCGGTCTTCTCGACCCCAAGCACCTCGTAGTAGTCTCTTTTTTGTGCCATGAAATTATTGTCCTACGGCCACTTTTGCGTGGCGGATTACTTTATCATTTAGCTTGTATCCCTGTTGCAGACAGTCAATGACTTTGCCTTTCTTGTCGTCACCCATGCCAGGCACCATGGCTACAGCTTCATGTACGTCTGTGTCAAAGTCGGCATTCTCTGTGTCAATCTTGCTGACACCCTGTGCTTCAAGAACCTTCATGAACTTCTGATGAATCAGCGTCATACCCTCACGAAGCACGTCAGGGTCATCTGTCTTTGCACCGTTCTCAATAGCACGCTCCATGTCATCAAGAATAGGCAGAATGGCTGTGATGAACTTCTCACCACCATTCAGAATCAGTTCTGCGCGCTCCTTCAGCGTGCGTTTGCGATAGTTCTCAAATTCAGCTACCTTGTAGAGTATCTGGTTCTTCAGTTTGGCGATCTCATCCTGTGCCTTCTCCAATGGATCCTTTTCTTCGGCTTCCTCGGAAGGCTCTTCACTAGTCACCTCATCGCTTTTCACTTCTTCTGCCTCTTTGTCAGTTTCTTCGACAGGCTGGTCGTTCAACATCTCCTCGTCCTCGATTTTAATATCTTTTTCTGTCATAATTGCTTTGTTTTAATGTTTCTGCAAGTCCCTCTGCAAATACCGTGCCATCAGGCATACAGTTCTTCCTTCTTAGCCTTAATCTGCTCATCATAGATATAGTCATCATAGGTCATCAGCTTGTCGATGGTGCCTTTAGGTGTCAGCTCGATGATGCGGTCTGCTACCGTATTGATGAACTCATGGTCGTGAGAGGCAAAGAGAATGTTACCCTTAAACTGGATGAGGTTATTGTTGAAAGCCTGAATACTCTCGAGGTCCAAGTGGTTTGTAGGTGTGTCGAGAATCAGGCAGTTGGCGTTCTTCAATTGCATCCGGGCAATCATACAACGCATCTTTTCGCCTCCAGAGAGGACGCTTACATGTTTCAGCACATCTTCTTCCTTGAAGAGCATGCGACCGAGGAATGACTTCATGGTCACCTCATTGCCGGGGCCCCACTGTGAGAGCCAATCGACCAGGTTCATTTCACTTTGGAAGAACTCTGTGTTGTCGAGTGGTAGATAGGCTGTTGTGATTGTTACCCCCCATTTGAAGGTACCAGCATCTGCCTCACGATTACCATTGATAATTTCAAATAGGGCTGTCATCGCTTTGGGGTTATGCGATAGGAATACGGTCTTCTGTCCCTTCTCGATGGTGAAGTTCACATTGTCGAAGAGTACAGTGCCGTCAGGATCAACAGCTTTCAGCCCCTCAACCTCGAGAATTTGTGTGCCGGGCTCGCGCTCCATCGAGAAGATGATGCCGGGATATTTACGTGTGGAGGGTGTAATCTCCTCTACATTCAGTTTCTCCAGCATCTTCTTTCGGGATGTGGTCTGTTTTGACTTGGCCACATTGGCAGAGAAACGACGGATAAATTCTTCTAACTGCTTCTTCTTCTCCTCGGCCTTCATCTTCTGGTTCTGAGCCTGCCGTAATGCCAGCTGTGAACTCTCGTACCAGAACGAGTAGTTACCCGAGAAGAGTGTCACCTTGCCGAAGTCGATATCGACGGTCTGGGTAGATACAGCATCGAGGAAGTGACGGTCGTGGCTGACAACCAGTACGCATTGTTCCAGGTTCGAGAGATATTCCTCCAGCCACTGAACGGTGTCCAGGTCGAGGTCGTTGGTAGGCTCGTCGAGCAATAGGTTGTCCGGGTGTCCGAAGAGAGCCTTGGCCAGCATCACACGTACCTTTTCGTTGTTCGAAATCTCTGCCATCTGCTTGTAGTGCTGTCCTTCAACCACGCCCAGATTCTGCAACAACTGGGCGGCTTCACTTTCTGCTTCCCATCCGTTCATCTCGGCAAAAGCCATCTCGAGGTCTGCGGCTATGACACCATCCTCCTCTGTCATCTCAGCTTTGGCATAGAGTGCCTCGCGCTCTTTCATGTTGGCCCACAGTGGCTGATGTCCCATCAACACCGTGTCCATCACAGAAAAATCGTCATATTTGAAGTGGTCCTGTTCCAGTACGCTCAGCCGCTCACCTGGCTGCATCTCGACCGTTCCTTTGTTAGGCTCCAACTCTCCGCTGATAGCACGGAGTAGGGTGGACTTACCCGCACCGTTGGCACCAATGATGCCGTAGATGTTGCCACTCGTGAATTTTAGGTTGACATCCTTGTAGAGAATTTTTTTCCCAAACTGTATTTGCAGATTTGTTACTGTTATCATTACTTAACTTTTATACCTTTTTATAATAATGGGCTGCAAAGTTACGAATAATTTCCGAAACAGCCAAATTTTCTTGTGAAATCTATAACAATCCTTTAGTTGAAGGCAGTTCGTAGTGGTAGATATCTCTTCTGACAGCCATCTTCAGCGAACGTGCTAAGGCCTTGAAGATTCCCTCAATCTTATGGTGTTCGTTCTCACCTTCTGCCTTGATGTTCAAGTTCATCTTCGCAGCATCGCTAAGCGATTTGAAGAAATGTAAGAACATTTCGGTAGGCATCTCTCCAATCTTCTCTCGTTTGAATGACGCATTCCATACGAGCCAAGGACGACCACCGAAATCGAGTGCGACACTACACAGACAGTCATCCATAGGCAGACAATAGCCATAGCGCTCGATACCACGCTTGTCGCCTAAGGCTGTGAGAATACATTCTCCCAAGGCGATGGCTGTATCTTCGATGGTATGGTGCTCATCCACTTCAAGGTCGCCCTTAGTGTGGATAGTGAGATCCATCATGCCATGTTTGCCAATCTGCTCCAGCATGTGGTCAAAGAAGCCCAATCCTGTCTGGATGTCGCAATGGCCTGTGCCGTCCAGATTCACTTTTATTGAGATGTCTGTCTCTTTTGTCTTCCGGCTGACCTCGGCGATTCGCTCGCCAGCAAAAAGGATTTCTGCTATCTTGTTCCATGACATACCTTCGTCGCTTAGTATCAGTGATTTGCAGCCGATGTTTCGAGCAAAGCTTCTGTCGGTCTCACGATCACCTATGACATATGAGTTGGTGATGTCATAGGTAGGATTGTTTATGTATTTCTCAACCATACCAGTACCTGGCTTTCGTGTAGGAGCATTGTCTTCGGGAAAGTGCGGGTCTATGAGTATTTCGTCAAAAGTGATGCCTTCACCCTCGAGTGTCTGGAGAATGAAATTCTGTACGGGCCAGAATGTATCCTCTGGAAAAGCATCTGTGCCTAATCCGTCCTGGTTACTCACCATGACAAACTCGAAGTCGAGCTTTTCACGAATAAAAGTCAGATTACGAAACACGCCAGGGACGAACTTCAATTTCTCGAAAGCATCTATCTGCTCGTCGGCGGGCTCCTCGATGAGTGTGCCGTCTCGGTCGATGAAGAGAACTCTTTTCATAATGCAGAATTGTTAAATTTATTCTTCTCCTGCTCATGGGCTTCGATAGAACCATACATATAGTAAAGAGGGAACAGGCAGGAAAGCATGACATAGGCTTGGATAAATCCGATAAGTAGGAATACCAGTGCTGAAAGCCAGCCGATATAGGATGGCAGATTGTATGGATCGCCATACAAGAATCCTTTGTTGGCCTCACTGCCTGCCATGGATAGTATGATGGCGGGGAGTGATGTAAAGACGTAGAACACCCATCCGATGAGGGTCGTCATGAAGACTACGAGGAAGATAAATCCCCAACGGCGCATCCCTTTGCCGTAGCATCCGAAGAGGTTGCTCCAGTATCCTGTGCCGTCGGTTAGTATATAGCGTAGGTTGGTGTAGGTCAGTGGCAGAATGAATACGAAAACTGTCAATGCTATCACCACGATAGTCGCCAAGGCAGTATATGTAGAGAGATAATTAATGAGCGTAACACTCACGACGGCGATGAGACAACTGATAATGAGACTGATGGCGATCATGCAGAGCCAGGCCTTCAGCGTACGGGTGAAAACATGTGTGTCAAAGCTATACCAGTGGGCAGCCCAACTGATGGTCCCTGACTCTTGATGTTGTTTCAGCACCGAGAAGCCATAGGATGTGAAGAGGGCATCAATGATGATCGTCAAAGGCAGGGCAATAAGTGCCAGTTGCGGGCGGAGGATCATCATCGTACCTCCAATGCTGACTAAGGCAGCAAAGACAAGGGCTGCCAGCCATGATGCGCGGAAGATGCGCTTGAAATTTGACATGTACAGACGGTATCCGGCACTGATACAGGCACGGCTGCTACGGTCTTTTAAAAGGAGGTCATCCTTATCTTTTTCCATCTTGTTTGCTGTTTTTTGTGTGCAAAGTTACTAAAAAAAGTGAAGAGTGAAAAGTGAAAAGTGAAAAATTTGCCTCCGCCTTGGTAATTTTCAATTATATTATTATCTTTGCACCCTGATAGTGTAAGAAAATGGTAACGTACACATGAAGATTATTCAGTGGGGATTCATCGGTTGTGGCGAGGTGACAGAGCGTAAAAGCGGTCCAGCCTTCAGCGAAGTTGAGGGTTCCAGCGTAGTGGCAGTGATGAGCCGCACAGAGAAGCACGCCCGTACCTATGCCGTAGCCCATGGCATTAAGAAATGGTATACTGATGCCCAGGAACTTATCGATGATCCTGACGTGAATGCTGTCTATGTGGCTACCCCTCCCTCGAGCCATGCCACTTATGCCATTATGGCTATGAAGGCAGGCAAGCCTGTCTATGTGGAGAAGCCGCTGGCAGCGAGCTACGATGACTGTGCTCGCATCAACCGTATATCCGAACAGACTGGCATTCCCTGTTTTGTGGCCTATTATCGTCGTTATCTGCCTTACTTCCAAAAGGTGAAGGAGATAGTCAAAAGTGGCAGGATAGGGCAGGTGCTCAACGTGCAGATACGCTATACAGAACCGTTGCGTACCGCCGATGCTGATGCCATTAAGAATGGTTCTCCTCTGCCGTGGCGCTTACAGCCAGAGATAGCAGGAGGCGGCTATTTCTATGATATGGCACCTCACCAGCTCGACTTGTTGCAAGACATGTTCGGTGTTATTCTCGAAGCGCGTGGCATCAGGGCCAATCGTGGCGGTTACTACGATGCTGAGGACTCTGTAAGTGCTTGCTTCCGTTTTGAGAACGGTCTGCCGGGCAGTGGCTCTTGGTGTTATGTGGCACATGAGAGTGCCCGAGAGGACTGTATTGAAATTATCGGAACAGAGGGACAGGTCAGTTTTTCAATATTTGACTACAATCCCATCCGTTTGCAGACCAGCGACGGTGATGAGGATATCATGGTTCCTAATCCCCCGTACGTACAGTATCCATTGATTAAGAACGTGATTGAGCACCTGCAGGGTTTGTCCGTATGTACCTGTACCAGTGTCTCTGCCACACCCGTGAACTGGGTAATGGACAGAATTCTCGGGAAGTTCTGATTTAGTTAAGTGGAAAGAGAAATGAGAAAGTATGTGATGACATTGGTGAGTGTGTGCTTTGGGATAACGATGGTGGCACAGGGCAGGAACATGCGGCCTGTCTACCATAAGGCTGACAGCGTCACCATCTGTCGTCTGCTCAGTGAGGTGCGTCGCCAGCCTGCTGATATGAGTATTCCTCTTTTTTTTGCCCGCCAGTTCTTAGGTGTGCCGTATGTTGCCCATACCCTTGAGTCAGAAGGTGACGAACGGCTTGTGGTTAACACCCGGCAGCTGGACTGTACGACACTGATAGAGACTGTCACAGCCCTTACTCGGTGTGTCTATAGTCAGCAATATACTTGGCAAGCCTATTTGAAAGCCCTCACAGCTATGCGATACCGCCAGGGCATCATCGATCGTTATACCAGCCGTATTCACTATTTCACCGAGTGGATCACAGAGAACTCTAATCGAGGCCTTGTGACAGAGATACAGCAGCCTAATCCGCCGTTTACGGCTGTTCAGACGGTGAATGTCAACTATATGAGTCAGCATCCAGGTAGTTATCAGGCGTTGCGGCGCCATCCTGAATATGTTAGCGAGATAAGGCGCATGGAGCAGAGCGTATCCGGTCAGAAGTTCCGATTTATCCCTAAAGCGAGGGTAGGGCGGAGCGCAGAGTTGCGCAAGGTTGTGCGCGATGGTGATATCATCGCCATCACCTGCAAGAAGGCCGGGCTCGATATCGCTCACTTAGGACTGGCTGTCTGGAAGAATGGCAACCTGCATCTGCTTAACGCCTCCCAACTGCATAAGCAGGTGGTTGAGGAGCCAATGACACTCTGGCAGTATCTGCAGAAGCATCCCTCTCACACAGGTATCAGAATCATCAGAATCAACAAATAAATACTAAATTGGATATGAAAATGGAATTACCCGATTTTATGAGTTATGCCAACAAATTCTCTCAGAAGGATTTTGTGGAGAAAATTGCCCGCATTGCTAAGCGTGCCGGTTCGAAACTTGTCTATGCAGCCCTCATCCTGTACTATACGCTTCAAAGTGACAAGGTGAGCAAGGCCGACAAAGCCATCATCATTGGTGCCTTAGGCTATATGATCAGTCCGCTCGACGTGATCCCCGATGCCATACCTATTGCTGGATTGACGGATGATTTGGCCGTGCTGCTCTATGTGCTGAAGAAGGTGTGGACGGGCATCGATCCTGAGATTATTTCGCAGGCGAAGGAGAAGCTGACAAAGTGGTTTGACGAAGAGGAAATCGACGAGATTCAACATCTCTTCGATGAAGAAGGATAAAACGAATAACCCCCGCTAATCAGCGGGGGCTTCTTTTCTTTGAGGTGCCTGGCGGACTCGAACCGCCGTAGACGGTTTTGCAGACCGTTGACTAAGCCACTCATCCAAGGCACCGATTAATTGAGTAAAGAGCGATGCTCTTTCGAGCGCGAGGTGACAAGACCGTAGGTCATGCGCCATTTGCGGGTGCAAAGGTAGTTATATTTTTCGACACTGCCAAATGTTTTCCCTTTTTTTTCGCTTCTTCGTGCATTTTTCCGCCAGAGCGCAGCCTCGACAGGCTTCATTCTCGTCTGTCAGCGCCCTGTAGATTCGATATCCGACATACGCCACAGCCCCTGCCACCATGATGATTGTTACCACCGTCTGCATTGCTCTATAGCTTCGTCAACTTGCGTAGCATCAGTTTGTTAATTACCATGATCCTGTGGCCTCGCTTCTCGATGTCCTCGCGTACATTATTTATATTATTAAATAAGTCACTAAAGGCATTGAGCAGGAAGTTTGGCTGCCCTGGATCTTCTGTCATGTTGGGATCGGTCAGGATACGGATACCTTGAGGCTCGATATGTACGTCTACCTCTGGGTCTGTCATGATGGGGTCACCGTCGTAGTGGATAGCTCCTGCTTGTTTACGTCTGATGTGCAAATGCTTGGTGCGGAAGGTCTTGATCTTCGAGTTCTTGGGCAGCGTCTTCATAAACAGGTCGGCTGCTATCTGTGGGGCTTCGAGGGCGTCGAAGGGTTCCATGATGATGACATCCATCTCACCGTCTTTCATGGTGGCGCCAGGTGCGATATAGGCATTGTTTCCATACTGCGACGCATTGGCACAGGCGATGAGGAAGGCCTTGTAGCGGTGGGTGCCTGTGTCGTCTTCCACCTCATAGGTCTCGGGCTTGTATTTCAGTCCTTCTTTCAGCACATTCTCGACATAGGTGACAGGTCCACGCTTGCCTGCCTCTGCGAATTTCAGCGAGATGAAGGCATCGAAGCCCATGCCGCAAGTACAGAAGAAAGGCAGTTGGTTGATGATGCCGTAGTCGAATGTTTCGATGTTGTAGGCATTGATGATGTCAATCGCCTTTTTCAGGTTCACGGGGATGCAGAGATGCCTTGCCAGCCCGTTGCCTGAGCCGCAGGGCATGATAGCCAGGGCGGTCTGGCTGTGAGTAAGCGCACGGGCCACCTCATTCACCGTGCCGTCGCCGCCCACCGCCACGACCACGTCCACCTGCCGTTCCACACAGTTCTTGGTTATCTCCGTGGCATGTCCGGCATAGCCCGTCAACTGGATCTCGTAGTCGTACAACTCGTGATCCAGCTTCTTCTCAATCAGGTTTGGAATCTCATCCTTCGAGTGTGTGCCCGAAATGGGATTGATAATGAATACGATCTTCTTCTTCATGCTCATAATTACTATGCAAAATTACGAAAATCGGTTAATAAACCAACTAATTATGCAAGAAAAATAGAAAAATAGCACTTTTATTAAGAAAAACTTGCATGTTTTGATTAAAATTGTGTAACTTTGCACCCTGAAAATAACAAAGACAAGTTTTTTACCTATTATAGGATGGGACAATTAGAAGAGAAATTTAAGAGCTACCGTGTGCCTCAGAAGTTCATGGAAGACGATGTTTACCCCTATTTCCGTGCCATAACGGGCAAGCAGGGTACAGAAGTCGAGATGGGCGGACAGAAGGTGCTGATGTTCGGCTCGAATGCCTACACTGGTCTTACTGGCGACCAGCGTATCATAGATGCCGCCAAGGCTGCTCTTGATAAATACGGCTCAGGATGTGCGGGTAGCCGTTTCCTTAACGGTACGCTCGACCTGCATGTACAGCTGGAGAAAGAACTGGCAGAGTTTGTCGGAAAGGATGAGGCCCTTTGCTTCTCTACCGGTTTCTCTGTGAATCAGGGTGTGCTCGCCGTTGTCTGTGGTAAGGACGACTACATCATCTGCGACGATAGGGATCATGCCTCCATCGTAGACGGGCGCCGCCTGTCGTTTGCCAAGCAGCTGCACTATAAGCACAACGATATGGAAGATCTTGAGCGCGTGCTGCAGAAGCTGCCTCACGAGGCCATCAAGCTCATTGTCGTCGACGGTGTGTTCTCCATGGAGGGCGATCTTGCCAAACTGCCCGAAATCGTTGAGCTGAAGCACAAGTATAATTGTTCCATCATGGTCGATGAGGCTCATGGTATCGGCGTCTTCGGGCGTCAGGGTAGGGGCGTCTGCGACCACTTCGGACTCACCGACGAAGTAGATCTCATCATGGGTACCTTCTCGAAGTCGCTCGCATCTATTGGCGGCTTTATCGCCTCCGACTGGGATACGATCAACTTCCTGCGCCACAATGCCCGCTCGTATATCTTCTCTGCTTCCAACACGCCAGCCGCCACGGCTGCTGCAATGGAGGCACTGCACATCATCCAGCAGGAGCCGGAGCGCATTGAGCGCCTGTGGCAGGTGACGAACTATGCCCTGAAGCGCTTCCGTGAGGAGGGCTTTGAGATTGGTGATACGGAGAGCCCGATTATCCCGCTCTATGTGCGTGATGCCAATAAGACGTTCCTGATGACAGCCCTCGCCTTCAAGGCTGGTGTGTTCATCAATCCCGTCGTGCCGCCTGCATGTGCACCGCAAGACACGCTTGTGCGCTATGCGTTGATGGCTACACATACGGAGGAGCAGGTGGAACGCTCTGTCAAGGCTCTGAAGAAGATATTCGTCGAGCAGGGCGTCATCAAGTAAGAAGAAAATCGAGGTGTAGCGCAGTTGGTAGCGTTCCTGGTTTGGGACCAGGCTGTCGCAGGTTCGAGTCCTGTCACCTCGACCATATACGGAGAGACCGCTGATTCTATGAGAGTCAGCGGTTTCTTTATTAATTGCCCTTTGAAATTTTTGTCGTTAGCGTTTGAGTATAGGCAAACGGTCGTTTGAGTATAGGCAAACGGTTGTTTGAGTACAGGCAAACGGTAGAAAGGATAGGGTAAAACCCCTATGCTCATGCCTGTTAACCCCTATTAACAGGCATCAGTATCCCAGTTAACAGGCATCATCAACAACGTAAGAAGGCATCAGCAACAACGTTACAAGGTATCCCTACCAAGGGTGCAAGGCTTCTATGGCACCCTAAAATAATCCCCGTTAGTGAAAAATCTAACGGGGAGTCTAAACTGGTGATTCCGTTGGGACTCGAACCCAAGGCCTACTGCTTAGAAGGCAGTTGCTCTATCCAGCTGAGCTACGGAACCGACCTTTATGATGCGATTTTATCGAAAATCGGGTGCAAAGGTAGTGATATTTTTGGAAATAGACAAATTTTATACGGTAAATCTTACATAAGTGCGGTCATCGAAGCTGTTGTTTCCTGGTGTGAAACCCTTTGTGGCTTTGAAACGGCCGATGTTCAGCGGGTCTGAGCGTTTCTGTTCTTCCAGTCTTTCTTCTGATTCCTGCAGTGTGGGGCAGAGAAAGGGGTAGCCGTCGGAGGCGAGGACAATCTCCCAGGGGCGGAAGTCGAGGGTGATGATGGGGACTCGTGTCTCAGGTATGAGAAAGCCGTCGATGACGGCGTAGGTCTTGTTCTGTTGTTGCATCTCTCGTAGCATCTCCGGGATGATGGCTGCCCGGGCGGTGTCGTCGACCAGAATCTCTTCTGGTGTCATGCCGCAGGCCAGCATCTGCTGTACTCGTTCAGCGCGGTGCTCGGCCAGTGTCTGTTCGTAGGGCTTAGGGTTCTCGCAGAGTTCGCCTCCGACGAGACACTGACAGTCACCCACGAGCCATATCTCCCGGCGGCGGTTCGAGTAGATGACTGCCGAGGCGCAGAGGCGCTCCTCCGGGTGGGCAGCGAGGGTTTCGGCGATAGCCTGACGGCCTGTGAGTCTCCAGAGGGGCAGGTAGGCATCGCGGAGTGCTTTTGTCGCAAGGGCGCAAAACTGGTGGCACGAGGTCTCTGGCGGCATCTTTCGGATGAGGCGGCTGACGATGGTCATGGCATAGCGGCCGTTAGTCATCCGCCGGTTCCATTGGCGGGTGGCTTTCGAGGTGCTGCCGTCGATGACGGCGATGAAGTCATTTGTGATGACCAGGCCGTCTTCGCTTTTCCTTGCGGGGTCCTTCGGCGTGAGGCTTTGCTCGATGATATTCATTAGAGGGAAGGGGTGAGTGGTGGTGGGTGGAAGAGTCGTAGAGCTTTGGGATGAGGTCGGGCCGCCCGATGCGTCGGAGACTTTGCTCGATATGGCGCCGCTCCTCGGGCTTGTACCAGAAGAAATACTGTCGCTGGGCGAGCTTCTCGTTCTGCGACTTGGCGCTGAATACTGGCTCCAGCGTGTAGGGATCGTAGCCGGTGTACCAGGTCTCCGTAGCGATGGTCATCGGCGTGGGGGTGAAGTCCTGCACCTGTTCTAGATGGAAGTCGAGGTCTTTGGTGATGACGGCGAGCTCAGCCATGTCCTCCTCGCGACAGCCGGGATGGGAGGAAATGAAGTAGGGGATGATCTGTTCGCGGAGGTTCTCCTCGCGGTTGATGCGGTCGAACTGGCGCTTGAACTCGTAGAACTGTTGGAACGAGGGCTTGCGCATCAGCTGCAGCACTCGGTCGCTGGTGTGCTCGGGGGCCACCTTCAGGCGCCCGCTGACGTGTCGGCAGATCAGTTCCCGGGTGTACTCGCGGGCTGCCTTGTTGGCTTCCTCGTCCTTGCCGCGGTAGAGGAGCAGGTCGTAACGCACGCCGCTGCCTATGAAGCTTCGCTTGATGCCGGGCAGGGCATCCACAGCATGATAGATGTCGAGCAGGCGCTGGTGGTTCGTGTCGAGGTTCGGACAGATCTGGGGATGGATGCAGCTTGGGCGGCGACATTTCTCACAGGCATTGAGGTTGCGGCCATGCATGCCGTACATGTTGGCCGACGGGCCGCCGAGGTCGGAGAGGTAGCCCTTGAAGTCGGGCATCTCGATCACCTGTTTCACCTCTTTCAGTATGCTCTCCTTGGAGCGGCAGGATATGAACTTGCCCTGATGAGCGGAGATGGTGCAGAAGGCGCAGCCGCCGAAACACCCGCGATGGATGTTCACGCTATGCTTGATCATGTCGTAGGCAGGGATGCGCTTGCCCTTGTATTTGGGATGGGGCTGACGGGTATAGGGCAGGTCGAAGGAGGCATCGAGTTCTTCCGTCGTCATTGGCGGGTAGGGTGGGTTGACGACGACGTATCGACCATCGACACCCTGAATCAGCCGTTGTGCGTGCATCATGTTCGACTGCTCCTCGATATGGCGGAAGTTCTCGGCCTGCGAGCGCTTGTTCTTCAAGCACTCCTCGTGGCTGTGCAGTACGATGTCGGCGTCGGTGATTCCCCCTGGAATATCCTCCTTACGTGAGAGGTAGACCGTCTGGGGAACGTCACGGATATCACCGATCTGCTGGCCTTCGCTAAGCCGGCGTGCGAGCTCCAGAGTTGGTTTCTCGCCCATGCCGTAGGTGATCATGTCGGCACCAGAGTCGCAGAGGATGCATCGCCGCAGCTCATCCTGCCAGTAGTCGTAGTGGGTGACGCGGCGCAGCGAGGCCTCGATGCCGCCGAGGATGACGGGCACGTCGGGGAAGAGCTGCTTGAGAATCTTCGTATAGACGATGGTGGGGTATTCTGGTCGCATGTCGTGTCGACCGTCGGGCGAGTAGGCATCCTCAGAACGCAGGCGGCGGTTGGCGGTGTATTTGTTCACCATCGAGTCCATGCAGCCCGGCGCAATACCGAAGAAGAGGCGGGGACGACCGAGTTTCTTGAAGTCGCGGAAGTCACCGTGCCAGTCAGGCTGCGGGACAATCGCCACCCGATAGCCTGCTGCCTCGAGTGTTCGTCCGATGACAGCTGCACCAAAAGAAGGATGGTCGATATATGCGTCACCAGAAAAGAGAATCACGTCGACCTCCGTCCATCCGCGGAGTTCGAGTTCCTTCTTGGTCGTCGGCAGAAAGTCCGTCAGCCTATATTCCACCTCTCTCGATCTTCAGTTCTCAATTAAACGGCGTACCTTGGAAGGCGCGGGTGGTGGAACCCAGGTTGTCGTTGCCCTGGTTCTTCCAGTTGATGTAGAGCAGCACCAACTGCTGGAGTCCGAAGGCTTTCATGTTAGGATGATAGATGACATCGAGGCAGAGATCAAGCAGGTCCTTGTCGAGTCCGGACTGGGCTTCGAGTAGGGAACGAACGTTCAGCTTGAGCTTTTCTAATACTTGTTCGTCGACGTAACCGTTAGAGTCGATCAGGTCGCGCAACAGTTGGTACTTCTCGATGGTCTGGAGATGACTCTCCTGGATTTCGATGCTCCGTGTGCCGGAGGAATTGGTCTGGATCTTCATGTCAAATTACTTTTTGGTTGTTTGTTAATATGATTTGTTCTTAGTGATTAATGTAACAAGAATTTCAGGATTCCCCTCATCAGGGCGAAGCGTACATACTCCTCCTTGATACACTCGAAGGGGAATCCGAGGGTCATTGCCTTGTAGTCAGAGCCGTCGTATGCGACGCAGGCACTCTGTTGGTCAGCATAGCGCATGGCACAGAAGGCAGGTGCTACGGGTTGCAGCACGTCGGGATGGGTGGCTGCATAGTGGCGTTCGTTGAGTTGACGGTAGAAGGCAAAGGTGGTGCCAAGACCATTGATCGTATTACGGTGCAAGGAGTCGGCATCGGTACCCAAGTAATTGCATTTGAGCACATCCTCAAGATAACGTCGCTCGGCAGGCATTCTCATGTCGGCACCGATATATGAACCGCTGACGAGCAGGGCACCGCCACGTGAGGTGAACAGCTGCAAGTGCTGGCGCATCATCGGAGACAGGGCCTGATAGGGGCGCAATGAGTGACCGTCGTTCTTCTCAAGACCGAGGATAAGGTCGATCATGTCGTATTTCAGGGGGATGACCTCGTTGGTCTCCAGCGCCTCAGATGAACAACTCACGATGTTGTACTTTTGGGTATTTGCAATGGCGTCGGCATGGGTGCGGACATAGTTGAAGTCATTGCCAGCAATGAATTGTCCTGCCAGCGTCTCGTCAGTATATCCGAGGCCACTGGTCGTCTCCTTGCCCATTGCGGCTTTGTTGAAACAGGTCTGATACCCCAGCCATCCTGCAGTGCGGCCATAGGTGACACCAGCATCCTCTTCGAGATCGAAGCCCTGCTCTGCTGCGTTGTCGCGTACGAAAGGTGATGAGAGGCGATGGAAGCCGTTGACAATGAGTACAGTCTTCTCGGCCTCTGGGGTGTAGTAGCAGGAAACCACCTCACTGGGGAAACTCTCTCCACCTTCGTTGACAGCAGCTACCCGGAAAGAGTATTGGCGTCCCGGGGTGATAGGTATCTTCACGCTGTTGTGCCCCCGCCCTTTGATGTACTGTCCGTTGTCGAAGCCACTTCTGCCAGTAGCAGTATAGACGATATAGCCTGCAGGCTTGGCTGTGGGCTCAAGGGGATCTTCGACAGCAGTCCAGTGGACCTCAGCCTCGCCCTTGCCGGTGAGGACGACATAAACATGGTCGGGTGTAAGAGGGCTGACGATATACGGCACTTGGTGCATACGGCAGATGTAGCGCAACAGGGTCTTGTAGATGCTACGTGCAAGATCGAAGCGGAAGTTGGGGTCCTGACCGAAGCGCATGTCGGCGAAGTTCTGGTGCGACATGGTCTCGATGATGGCGCTGGGCACTGCGGGCACCCGGCTCTCCGAGTAATTGCGGTCGTAAAGTTCCCGACGCTGCCACTCATGATAGGTCTTCTGTATGTCGTTAGGAATGACGGTGAGCAGTTCGTCGGCCAGGTCGCGTGAGGCCAGTCGGCTGCGCCCTGTGCCAAGGATGCTGTCAAGGAGGTAGGTCGTGCAGACGGAGAGTGTGCCAGTGTGGGTCTTTCCGTCTTTGGTATATCCGGCGTCGCTGTGAATGGCCAGCGAGAGTTCTATGGGTACCTTGCGACCCGCACTGTCGGGCAAATAGACGGAGCCGCCAGCGAGGAAGTTGGTCATACAGGAACGGACATTGATGTCGTCGCCGTAGTCATCCTGGCCGTCTTTGGTACTATAGACGGCATAAGGCATGCCCGCCCATTGGGCATAGTAACGAGAACCCTCGAAGCAGCGCGGTAAGAGGCTGACTTCTCCCTCACGGGCGATGTTACCCATACCACCACCAAAACGTACGCCATCAGCGGAGACGATGCCGTCGTGCTCGCTGACATTGTCGATCACCACACAGTTACGCTCATTGTTACCCTCGTCGAAATCGAAGGTGCCGAGATACACCCATGTGGAGCCACCCATCTGCTGATTCACTCGGAACTCTGTGGGGATGCCCTGATGCCACACGGTGTAGTGGGCGTTGTCGATGCTGCCTTCAACAGTCTGATAGCTCACGTAGACGGCATAACGGCCTGATTCAGGGATGGTGGGATACCAAGTGATGGTACTCTTTAAGCTGGGATCATTGACGGTGCTGGTCTGTCGGGCTGTCCCAGCTTCAAAAGGATTCTCGCCTTCCTCATAGCCGCCTTCGTGGAAAGCAAATCCTGGTACGTTGGTGGAATGCCAATCGAAGATGCCTTTGTTCTCTTTATAGCGTGAGCCGTCGGCAGCTTTCTTGGTGTCGTTGTCTATGACAGCCTCATGGTCTTGCCAGTCACGCTCACGGGGTGTGAACACAATGGCACCTGCCTTCTCTAACATGGGGATGAGGTAGGGTGTGACGATAGTTTGCGTGAATAGGTCCTCACGCGTGCCGAAGAGGGCCGGACGCTGCCAGCGCCACATGTGGTCCTTGAGATTGTAGTATCGACCGTGACTGGCCCAGAGGGAGATATGCCTGTTTTGCAGACCACGCGTTATTTTATAAGGTAGGGAGGTGTTGCTCACCCACGGACGGCCTGTATAGTCGATATCTCCCCAGAGACGGTTCGGGTCTTTGTCTTTCTGTAGTCGGGTAGGGATAAGCTGGCGGATGTCCCACCCGCCAGTCTTGATGACGAGATCATAATGTTTGTAGGCAGGAGAGACCATCTTCTTGACAGCATCGTAGATATCCTCTACCGATTGAGGGGTAAAGAGTTGTTCGCCAAAGTGTGAATCGGCACATACCTCGATGGTCTTTGTCGTGTCGTTGACGGCGATGCTCTGCAGTCGGGAGGCCGTTCGTATGAGTTGACCGTAGGGACGATATGCCTTGAAATAGTTGTCGAGAGACTTCTTGATGTCCTGTTGTGCGTTGACAGGGAGTATCAGTAAGGCTGAAAGGATGAAGGTGCAAAGTCTTTTCATACGAGTTCTCCAATGGTAAAGTTCTCAGGCTTCTTTCCCTTGAAGTCCTTGTAATAGAGCTTGATATCTCTCATGTCGCGATCCAGGTCACCAGAAGGATTGATAGTCTTGGTGCATTGGATCCGCTTCTGCTCATAGTCGATGCCATAGAGCAGGATGGGAAGTCCTGCCTTTAGGGCGATAAAATAGAAGCCTTTCTTCCAGTCGGCCGTCTTCGAGCGTGTACCCTCTGGCGTGATGCAGAGGTGAAAGGTCTGTGCAGCCTTGGCGGTCTCGGCCATCGCGTCAGTCATACTGGTCTTCTTCTGACGGTACACAGGGATACCTCCGAGTCGCTTGAACAAGGGACCCAGTGGCCAGAAGAACCACTCTTTCTTCATCAGGAAATTGCTCTTCATGCCTATTGACCTGCTATAGAGCAATCCAAGAATGAAATCCCAGTTGCTGGTATGTGGCGCCAGGCAGATAATATACTTGTCGGGATGGTCTTCTGTTACTTCAGCAGTCCACCCCATACGTTTGTATAGCAACCAGTTACAAAACGACTTCCACATAAATATCCTATGCGTTTAACTGATCCAGAATATCACTAACCTGCGCACTGAACTGCTCACGCAGATTCTGGAAATACTTCTTGGCAGGAATACCTGGTTCCGGGTGAGAAACTCTGCGGATGGCGTTATCCTGCAACTTCACGATGGAGAATACATGTGCATTTAAGTTCTCCTTATTTTCCTCTGGTCCGTAGAGAGATACGGCTACACATTCTGCAAATAATGCTTCACAAATCAGATTGATTCTTTTCTTTAGTTTTCTTTTGTTTGCCATAATCTTTTCTCTTTGTAAAAAGTGAATTTGCTAAATTGACTAAGCAAAGATAAGCAATTTTTTCGATATACAAAGCCTTTACGACCAAAAAAATATTAAAATGACTAATTTAGCCTACTTTCTTTCGTATTTCTAACAAAAATAAACTAATTTTGCACGTCGAAAAGAATTATTCATTTCTAAAATAACAATTATCAGATTATGGAAAAAAGTGCATTGCAGATGGCGAGAGCCGCCTATCAGCCGAAGTTGCCTAAGGCACTTCAGGGTGCAGTGAAAATCAAGGAGGGTCAGCCTACCCAGAGTGTCGGCGACCAGGAAGAGATCAAGAAGTTGTTCCCCAACACCTATGGCATGCCTATCGTGGAGTTCGAGCCCGCTACCGAGTCCAACAATACGAAAATGAACGTAGGTATTATCCTTTCCGGTGGTCAGGCCCCTGGTGGTCATAACGTTATCACCGGTTTGTTCGACCAAATTAAGAAGTTGAATCCCGAGAACCGTCTTTATGGCTTCATCCTTGGCCCTGGTGGTCTTGTTGACCACAACTACATGGAACTGACTAAGGAGATCGTCGACGAGTATCGTAATACCGGTGGTTTCGATATGATTGGTTCTGGGCGTACAAAGCTGGAGAAGGTCGACCAGTTCGAGAAGGGACTTGAGATTATTCGCGAACTCGACATCAAGGCTATTGTGATTATCGGCGGTGACGACTCCAATACCAATGCCTGCGTGCTGGCTGAATATTATGCTGCCAACAAGTATGGTGTGCAGGTGATCGGTTGTCCGAAGACCATCGACGGTGACCTGAAGAACTCGCAGATTGAGACTTCTTTCGGTTTTGATACCGCTTGTAAGACCTATTCAGAACTTATCGGTAACATCGAGCGCGACTGTAATTCAGCCCGCAAGTACTGGCACTTCATCAAGGTGATGGGACGCTCGGCTTCTCACATCGCCCTTGAGTGTGCCCTGCAGACTCAGCCGAATATCTGTCTCGTCTCTGAGGAGATTGAGCAGAAGGGCATGAGCCTCGACGACATCGTGGCATACATCGCCAATGCTGTCTGTCAGCGCGCAGCTGATGGTAACAACTTCGGTACGGTGATCATCCCAGAGGGTGTCATCGAGTTCATCCCTGCCATCAAGAAGCTGATTGCCCAGTTGAACGATGTGCTCGCACTACCTGAGGCCAAGGACCTGGGTCGTTCTGAGTCAATTGACTTTGTGAAGAGTCATCTTACAGAAGATAACCTTGCAGTATTCAACTCCCTGCCTACGGGTGTCGCCCGTCAACTTGCCCTTGACCGCGATCCTCACGGTAATGTTCAGGTGTCACTCATCGAGACAGAGAAGCTGCTCTCGACGATGGTTGCCCAGAAGCTTGAGAGGATGAAGAAAGAAGGTAAGTTTACTGGTAAATTCGCTGCTTTGCACCACTTCTTCGGCTATGAGGGTCGTTGTGCTGCTCCTTCAAATTTCGATGCCGACTACTGCTATGCCCTTGGTACCTCTGCCGCACAGCTGATTGCCAATGGCAAGACTGGTTATATGGCTATCGTGAAGAATACGACAGCTCCTGCCGACCAATGGATTGCCGGTGGTGTGCCCATCACTATGATGATGAACATGGAGCGTCGTAACGGTGAGATGAAGCCCGTGATCCGCAAGGCACTCGTCGAACTCGACGGTGCACCTTTCAAGGCTTTTGCTGCTGAGCGCGATCGTTGGGCCCGTGAGACGGCTTACGTCTATCCCGGCCCCATCCAGTATTGGGGACCGACAGAGGTCTGCGACCAGCCAACGAAGACGCTGGCACTCGAACAGAAGAAATAACTTTTAAAGAAGAACTGAGAGAGAGGGGCTCTGCCTTGAAAAGCAGGGTCCCTCTTTTCTGAAAGATGAACTGCATTGGCTAAGAAGCGCGTTGTCCGCCGTAAGGGCGTTGGGTCTACCCGTACTTATCATGGTCCACAAGGCCGTCGTAAGCCCAATGTCTTTGTACGCTTTCTGCAGCGTGTCCCTTCCTGGGGCTGGTGGATTGGTGGCGCTGCCATCGTCTTGGCATACATCTGGTTCTTCTATTATTTCTTTGTGGGACCCTTCGGGTTCCGTTGGCGGGCACTCTATGGCACCGTCAACTATCCTGAAGGCTATGAGATTCACGGCATAGACATCTCTCATCATCAGGGGCGTATCGACTGGGGTGAGTTGAAAGACAATGGCTCCATCAACAAGTGCCCCATCCGTTTTGTCATGATCAAGGCTACTGAAGGTGCCACGCAGACAGATGAGAACTTCCGTGACAACTTTTATCAAGCCCGAGAGAACGGTTTTACACGCGGTGCCTATCATTTCTATAGCGTGCATACGCCCGCAGAGCAGCAAGCCTGGCACTACATCAGTACTGTCAAGCTCGAGAACGGCGACCTGCCCCCTGTACTCGACGTGGAGCATAAGCCGAAAGAGCAGACTGATGAGGAGTTCAAGACTTCGGTACTGCAGTGGCTCGATATGGTTGAGAAGCACTATCAGGTGAAGCCCATTATCTATACCTATTTCAAGTTTAAGATGCGTTATCTCAATGATACCATCTTCGACCAGTATCCCTACTGGATTGCCCACTATTATGTGGATTCCCTTGAATACAAGGGCAAGTGGAAATTCTGGCAGCATACTGATGCAGGTCGGTTGCCAGGTATCAAGGGTAATGTCGATTTCAACATCTATAACGGTTCGTACTACGATTTGCGTCAGATGACCATCGGCTCTCAAGAGAACATCGGCGAAAAGGCTTACAGCGAATGAGATACTTCATCACCCTCAGCTATGACGGTACGCACTATCACGGCTGGCAGATACAGCCTAACGGCCCTTCTGTGCAGGAGAAGCTGCAATGGGCACTGTCGACAATCCTTCGTCAGGAGGATATCCTGGTGACAGGTGCTGGTCGTACCGATGCAGGTGTTCATGCCCGCATGATGGTGGCTCACTTCGATTTTTGCGGATTCTGGGGAGAGAAGCAAGGCGAGGGACTTGACTGCAAACAGTTGGCCTATAAGCTAAATCGCCTGTTGCCTCAGGATATCGCAATCCAAGCTATTCAGCCTGTGCGTGATGACATGCATGCCCGTTTCTCAGCCACCTCGCGCACGTACCATTATTATATACATACTATAAAGGACCCTTTTCGTAGGGCATATTCATGTGAACTGCATTATCCGCTTGACTTCAAACTGATGAATGTGGCAGCTGCGATGTTACTGAACTATGAAGACTTCGGCGCCTTCTGCAAAGCTCATGCCGACGTGAAGACCACTCTCTGTCATGTCACGGTTGCCGAGTGGCGCGAGACCTCTCCCACGAGTTGGTATTTCGAGATCACAGCCAACAGGTTTTTACGGAATATGGTGCGGGCAATCGTTGGTACGCTGATTGATGTTGGTCGCGGTCGGCTTTCGCTCGATGACTTCCGAAAGGTCATCGAGGGCCGACGTCGTACAGAGGCCGGCGAGTCTATGCCTGCAAATGCCCTTTTCCTCGAAAACATCACCTATTGATTATGTGGTTAGTTTTAGCATTCTTGTCGGCAGCGCTGCTCGGCTGCTATGACTCCTTCAAGAAACAGGCGCTGAAGGACAATGCCGTCATACCCGTGTTGTTCCTCAACACCCTCTTTTCGTCGCTCATCTTCCTGCCCTGCATCATTCTCAGCAGCACCTCCCATGTGCTCGACGGCACCGTCTTCCTGACGGCTTCCGGCGGCTGGGAGATGCACAAGTACATTCTGCTCAAGGCCCTCATCGTGCTGTCGAGTTGGATTCTCGGCTATTTCGGCATGAAGCATCTGCCCCTGACCATCGTAGGGCCTATCAACGCCACGCGGCCCGTGATGGTGCTCGTCGGAGCACTCCTGTTCTTTGGTGAACGGCTCAACCTGTGGCAGTGGCTCGGCGTGCTCCTGGCCGTTGCTTCCTTCCTGATGCTCAGTCGTAGCGGAAAGAAAGAAGGCATTGACTTCAAGCACGACCACTGGATCTATATGATTGTCGGTGCCGCGCTGTTAGGAGCCGTCAGCGGTCTCTACGACAAGTACCTCATGGCGCCCGTCGAGAGCGGTGGGGTAGGGCTCGACCGCATGATGGTGCAGTCGTGGTACAACATCTACCAATGTGGCATGATGGCCCTGATGCTCTGGCTGCTCTGGTGGCCCAAGCACGAACAGACCACTCCCTTCCATTGGTCGTGGTCCATCCTCGGCGTAAGTATCTTCCTGTCTACTGCCGACTTCATGTATTTCTATTCCCTGTCGCTGCCCGACGCGATGATCTCCATCGTGTCAATGATTCGTCGTGGCAGCGTCATCGTCAGCTTCCTCTTCGGCGCCATGTTCTTCCATGAGAAGAACCTCCGTGCCAAAGCCGTCGACCTCGCTCTGGTACTGCTGGGCATGATCTTCCTCGCCATCGGCAGTAAATAATCCATCTGAGTGCAAATATCTTTAACGGAGGCTTCCTAAAACGGGAAGCCTTTCTCTTTCATTCGAGTTTAATGACACACGTGACACTCATGACACCTTATGTTGTGGTATATTTCAACGTTTGGAAGAAAATAGCAGCAAAAATGCAAAAAGTTTAAGGAATGTACATATAGTCGAATAAAATTCGTATCATTGCACCGTATTGCCTGCCTGTCATGTGTGATTGGCATAAAGGACGATACAAAACTTTTGATTGCTCAATTCTCGTTCGAACTGCGACCTCGAAAGAAGAAAGACGAGCAGAACATTACCATATTGGAGTATGCACATAGTGCAGACTTCAAAATACGTGGTAATGGGTTGTCGCAGACCTGAACGAGAGTATGGAGAGGTCTGCATTTTCATTTTCCAAATTTGTTAGTGCTGACTTTCCAAATTGAAGAAGTAGTATTAACAACATAGTAATAACTTAAAAGCAATAAGTATGAAAAGGAAATTTACCCTCGTATTGATGGCGTTATTGATGACGTTGTTCAGTGTAAATGCAAACGCACAGAGTAGCGGAACACCCATTAAGGGTGATGTGGATGGTAATGGTGTGGTGAATGCAGCAGATGTTGTTGCAGTCGTGAGCATCATTATGGAGCAGGAAGGACAAAGTGGTGGCACAAAGTACTACTGGTATGCAGGCATTGCGGAGCCGACGGCGGAGAACATCGCCTCTATTGCCTTAGGTTCGTCAAATGAGATTCCTAACTGGAATACACATATATTACAATTCTTAAATGAGACAGAATCAGACCAAACTGCTTATATCGCTATACCTGCTGATTTTAATGCAAAATTTACTGATAGTTCAGGTACTTATGAAATGAACCTCGTTGAAGATGGTACATTTACATATAACGGAGTTACATACGAAGTAAAGCATAAAAATTCACCAGTTAAAGCAGGCAAGACTCAAACGTTTTATGTAACAACCAAAACTGAGAAGACGACGTACTACTGGTATGCGGGTATTGAAATACCAACAGCAGAAAACATTCGTAATTTAGCAATTGGTTCTTCTAATGAAAAACCATCATGGGATAAGTATGAATTAGTATATCAAAACAATACATCTGAAATTGTAGAAGATACTTATGTTGCTGTGCCACAAGAATGGAATGTTAGGTTTAGTGATAGTTCTGGCACATTTACAATGGATTTAACTGATAGAGGTACATTTACATATAATGGTGTTGTATATCAAATATGGGAAAATAGTATTAGACTTAAAACAGGAAGAACATCAAGATTCTATGCAAATACACAATCGGAGAATGAATAACAAAAAATGCACAAGGGGGCTGGAACGATGTGTTACTTTCGTTTTTGACAACTAATGGTTATTTAAAGGAAAAGGAGGATTAAGAATTATGGGTTACATGAAGTACAAGGGCTACACAGGTAGCGTGGAGTATAGTGAAGAGGATAATTGCCTCTACGGAAAGGTGATGGGTCTGAGTCGTGATGGCATTACCTACGAAGGGCTGGATGTGAACGAACTGCGTCAGGACTTTGAAGGTGCCATCGACGACAATCTGGGCAGTTGTGCCGCTCGTGGCGTAGAGCCAGCAAAGCCATATAGTGGGACGTTCAACGTGCGCGTGTCGCCTGAGATTCATAGCGCCATTGCCATGCTGGCCCAAAAGGCAGGTCTTTCAATCAATGCCTTTATTCGTCAAGTCCTGGCCAAAGAGGCTGAACTCGCCTATTAAATCAATCTGGCAATTTTAAAAGCCCCAACAACCTCCTCAAATCTTTCAGATTCTCTTTGAATAAAGGCATTTTGCGTTGAAAGTGTGGGTGTTGTAAACAAAATTCGCATTTTCATCATTTCCATCTTGATGATTTGTAACTATTTGATATACAATACTTTGTGATTGCGTGGATTTTAGGCTAAGTAAAGTGGGAGTTTAGTATAAGTAAAGTCCCACTTTAGTCTATCTAAAGTCCGGGTTTACTTAAAGGTAAGTTATGAGCTAAAATGGAAGAAAAACTCTTGTTAAGATTATTCGTAATAATTTAAGGCCCAATGTGCGGTTGCCTTAGTGTAACGGATGCAGCAATTTCATGAATCTCTTTTTAGCTTTCGAACTTTTTTTGTGCGAACTTTTTGGTGGTTTCGGAAAATAATCGTAACTTTGTGCCCAATCAGAAAGTAAGCCAAGTAATATGAAACTGAAGCGAGTTTATACTATACTACTACTAATAACCCTTGCCGTACTTCAGGCAAGAGCTGACAGACTTGGCTACTGGGATGAGCATCCCCTGATCTTTGGTGTCGATATGAACTATGCTCCAATGGAGTATGTAGATGACGAGGGAATCCCTCACGGTTTGGATGTGGAATTCACTAAACGATTGATGAAACGACTCAACATTCCGTTTACCTTTGCGCCGAATACATGGGAGAACATCGCCGACGACGTGCTGAAGGGCAAGGTAGACCTCGGCATGATGGTATACTCGCCTTACAGGAAGGATATCACAAACTACTCACGAGCTGTTTTTCGCCTCTACTATCAGATGGTCTATAGAACCAATGATAAGCGCCCCATCGGTCTGCGTGATGCCAGAGGTCGGGAGATTGCGTTCATGATGTCACGCCCCATACAGGACACGCTCCAGAAACTGGGTGCCAAGCCCTTTCTTATCAAGAACCTGTCGGAATCGCTCCATGATCTTTCGAATGGAAAGTTCGATGCCCTGATCTGCTTCCGCTATCAGGCCAGCTACCTTATTGAGAAAGAGGGGCTGGACAACCTGTCCGCTACGGACCTTGCCTTGATGCCGAGGGAATATTGTTACGTGAGTCACGACAAGCAACTCATTGACACCATCAACGTCATGCTTGACAGGATGGAGGCCGACGGCACCATCGATGAGGTATATGGAGATGTTAAGGCAAACTTTGGGGGGCTGAAGATCCCAGGATGGGTGTGGGCTGTCATCGCAGCCTTGGTGGTGTTTGCGCTGATGTCGATCATCGTGATCCAGCGACGCAGCAAGAAGCAGATACTCAGAGAGATGGAGCGCGCCCAGAAGAGCGAGGAGCTGAAGGATATCTTCCTGAGCAACCTGAGCCATGCCTTGCGCACGCCGCTGAACGCCATCATAGGATTCTCTGACCTGTTGATGACAACCCCACGTGAGGAGATGTCGGAGGAGGAACAGAAGAGCCTGCTGGGTCTCGTGAACAGTAATGGTCTGCAACTGCTCCACTTGATCAACGAACTGCTGTCGCTCTCGGATATTGAAGGTAAGACGCAGCTCTTCGACCGTAAGGTGGCAGACGTCGACGCAGAGATGTCTGCCTATGCTTCGGAGACTCGCCTGCAGCTGAACGAGGGCGTGGAGATGAAGGTGGTGGAGCCTATTGGCGGGATGAGGGCTATGTTAGACGTGAACCTGCTGCGCCTGGTGACGATGCATCTGCTGGACAACGCTCGCCAGTACACGACAGAGGGAACCGTGACCCTGACCTACTTTGCCAAAGAAGACGGCCTCTATGTGGAGGTGAAAGATACAGGCTGTGGACTGCCGGAGAAGCTCAAGGCAAATATCTTCTCATTGCTGGCAGATAAGAACACCTACGTGCAGAATGAGACACCGGGCTTGGGCTTGAGCATCTGCAAGGCTGTCATCGACAAGCTGGATGGAAAGATCGGGGCGCGTGATAACGAGGAGGATGGTCGTGGCACCATCGTGTGGTTCTGGGCACCGGTGAAGTTGTTGAATTAAGAGTTTAGGAATAAAGAATGACACTGATTATTGTATTGATGCTGATATTTGGCTATCTGTTGATAGCCACAGGACATATAACGGGAGTTAACAAGGCTGCCATTGCTATGTTCATCGGAACAGTAGGATGGGTGGTATATATCTGCTGGGGTGCCGACTACGTGATGGCACAGCACCCGGGGGAGTATGCCGAGTTCCTGCATGGCGACAACCCGTCGAGTGATGCCGTGAAGCACTTTATATATAATAATGTGTTCCTCTACTATGTAGGCCGCGCTGCCAGCATCGTGATGTTCCTGCTGGCAACGATGAGTATCATCGAGATCCTGAACAATAATGGTTGTTTCGACTTTGTTACGAAATGGATACATACCCGTAACTCCAAACGACTCCTCTGGACCATCACCTTGGCCACTTTCATTATTTCAGCCAACCTCGACAACCTGACTACTGCTACAATGATGTTGGTGATTATGCACAACATCGTGCAGAGTCGCCGCCAGCGGATGCTCATCGGCTCAGCCATTGTCATAGCCGCTAACTGCGGAGGTTGCTTCACGGTGATAGGTGATCCTACCGGCTTACTACTCTGGGGCGACGGGGCTGTGACGGCCACGCACTTCACCTCCTATATGGCCCTGCCCGCCATACTGGCATGGGTGATCCCAACGGTACTCATCGGCCTGAGCCTGCCCGACAGACTCGACACCCAGTGGTCGCCGATGCCCTACCGGGGTGACGACACAAACCTGAGTCCGTGGCAGCGTGTGGTGATGCTTTTCGTCGGCATCGGAGGACTGTGGTTCATCCCTACATTCCATAACATCACGAAGCTGTCGCCCTTCCTCGGCGCCCTCTGTGTCCTGAGTGTGCTGTGGGTGGTGAACGAGCTCTTCAACCGTAAGCTGATGAAGGCCGATCAGATGTCAAAGCGCATGACGCCGATGGCCCTGCAGTATGGTAGTCTTCAGCAGATACTCTTCGTGATGGGTATCATGCTGGGCATGGGTGTGGTGACAGAAACGGGTGTGTTCCCCGATGTGGCTCATTGGTTCGATGATAACATCCACAATATATGGATAGTAGGTGTGGTCTCCGGTCTGCTGAGTGCCGTAGTCGACACCTTCACCATTGCCATCAGCGGCATCTCGCTCTATCCCGTCGTCGACAGCCTGCAACTGCAGCACATGGCCGACAACGCCTATATGAGTCAGTTTGCCATGAATGGTGCCTACTGGATGGTCATCGCCTTTACCACAGCCGTTGGCGGTTGCCTGCTCTCCGTGGGCTCTGTGAGTGGTCTGGCTCTGATGAAGATGGAACACATCCGATTGGGGTGGTACCTGAAAAACCTCACGTTGAAGGTGTTGGCAGGATGGGTTGTGGGACTCGTCGTGCTTTGGTTTGAGATTTATATGTATAACTAAAATAAACAGACTATGAGTAAGATTAAAACTATCGGTATACTCACCTCTGGAGGTGATGCGCCGGGCATGAATGCCGCCATCCGTGCGGTGACGCGTGCCGGAATCTATAACGGATTCTGTATCAAGGGTATCTATCGTGGTTACGACGGACTGATCAAGGGTGAGGTGAAGCCTTTCACAACGGAGAATGTCAGCGGCATCATCACCCGTGGCGGTACGATTCTGAAGACCGCCCGTTCGAAGGAGTTCATGACGCCCGAGGGTATGCAGAAGGCCTATGAGACCTGTCAGAAGGAGGAGATCGACGCCCTGGTGGTGATCGGTGGTAATGGTTCGCTGACGGGAGCCAGGAACTTCGGTATGGAGTTCGACTTCCCTTGTATCGGCCTGCCCGGTACCATCGACAATGACCTCTATGGTACAGACTCTACCATCGGTTACGACACCACGATGAACACCATCATGGAGTGCGTGGACCGTATCCGTGACACGGCTAACTCCCATGAGCGTATCTTCTTCGTCGAGGTGATGGGTCGTGATGCCGGCTTCCTGGCACAGAACTGCGCCATCGCCTGTGGTGCAGAGGCTGCCATCGTTCCAGAGGAGGCTACCGATGTCGACCAGCTTGCACAGTTCATGGGTCGCGGCATTCGCAAGTCGAAGAAGTCGTGTATCGTCATCGTGTCGGAGAGTCCCAAGTGCGGTGCTCTTTACTATGCTGACCGTGTGAAGAAAGAGTTCCCCGAGTTCGATGTGCGTGTGTCAATCCTGGGTCACCTTCAGCGTGGCGGAACACCCTCTGCCCGTGACCGTATCCTCGCCTCCACAACAGGTGTGGGTGCTATCGAGGCCATCAAACAGGGACAGCGCAACGTGATGATCGGTGTGCGTAACAACGAGGTGGTCTATGTGCCATTCTCCGAGTGTATCCGTACAGACAAGCGCTTCGACAAGCGACTGATAAAAGTCCTCGACGAATTGAGCATTTAGGACTATGCCTGAGATTAAGAAAATTGTCCTGACAGGAGGTCCATGCGCTGGTAAGACGACGGCATTGGTGAAGATAACCGAATACTTCTCAGGATTCGGATATAAGGTGTTCAATGTGCCTGAGGTGCCTACCATCTACAGCACGGCGGGCTGGAACTACCTGACGCCCAACCGAGATCTCTACTATCAGGGAGAGCGGGCTATCTTGGAGACCCAACTGGCACTCGAGGATCAGTTCGTGCACCTTGCAGAGGTTTGTACCAAACCTGTACTGATTGTCTGCGACAGGGGTACGATGGATATCTCAGCCTATATCAGGCCCGAGGAGTGGGAGGAGATTACCCGTATGGCGGGTACAAGTCCCAGTGAGTTGCATGAACGCTACGATGCCGTGCTCCACCTTGTGTCGGCTGCCGATGGTGCTGAGCAATACTACACCACGGCTACCAATGCCACCCGTTACGAACAGGCCAACGAAGAGGGGCTGCGTATCGCCCGTGAGTTGGACAAGAAGGTTATCAAGGCATGGACGGGGCATCCTCATCTGCGCGTCATTAACAACCACGACGATTTTGAGAATAAGCTGAACCGCGTGTTGAACGAAATCGCGAAAGTCGTTGGTCTGCCGCAACCTGTGCAGGATGAGCGTATCTTCCGCGTCCGTATAACGGGAGAGATACCGGAGTGTTCTGAGAGCCTAATCACACAGACCTATCTTGTGGCGGAGCCGGGCAGTGAGGTGCGACTTCGCCGTAGGGAGTGGAGTGGGGGAAAGGTGGTCAACGTACACCGTTCCAAGAAGCGCCTCTCCGACACCGAGGTCATCGAGACCGAGCGTAAGGTCGACAACAACCTCTATGAGCAGATGCTACAGCAGGCCGATCCCTACCGCTCTACCATCAAGAAGCGTCGCCAGAGTTTCATCTGGAAGGGACAGTTCTTCGAGATCGATACCTTCCTCGAGCCTGTTCATGACCTCGTGATGATGGAGACCAAGGGCATCGCAGCCCAGGAACCCGTGAAGTTTCCGCCATTCATCGAGGTACTCGAGGATGTCACAGGCAACTCTCGCTACCTGAATTATAACATCGCTCTGAACAGATAAGCCATACTCGTTTTGTCGGAAAAGATGTCGGATTTGGTAAATAATTGGCAAAAAGTTTTTTTCTTTCGGGAAAATTGATTACTTTTGCAATCGACTAAAACTAAAATTGAATAACTATTTAAATAAAAGATTAGCTTATGTCACAAATTACTGGACACATTTCGCAGATCATCGGCCCGGTTATCGACGTGTATTTCGATACAGAGGGTCAGGAGGCTGAGAAGGTGCTGCCGAAGATCTATGAGGCTTTGCAGATCAAACGTGGTGACGGACGTGACCTGATCGTCGAGGTGCAGCAGCACATCGGCGAGGATACGGTGCGCTGCGTGGCCATGGACAACACCGACGGCCTGCAGCGCGGGCTGGAGGCCATCCCGCTCGGCTCACCTATCCAGATGCCTGCGGGAGATCAGATTAAAGGTCGTATGCTGAACGTGATTGGTCAGCCCATCGACGGTATGAAACAGCTTAACATGGACGGAGCCTATCCTATCCATCGCGAAGCCCCCTCGTTCGAGGAACTCTCCACGAAGAAGGAGATCCTCGCCACAGGTATTAAAGTGATTGACCTGTTGGAGCCTTATATGAAGGGTGGTAAGATCGGACTCTTCGGTGGTGCCGGCGTAGGAAAGACGGTGCTCATCATGGAGTTGATCAACAACATTGCCAAGGGCCACAACGGCTTCTCCGTGTTTGCCGGTGTGGGAGAGCGCACCCGTGAGGGTAACGACCTCATCCGAGAGATGATCGAGTCGGGCGTGATCCGCTATGGCGAGAAGTTCCGCAAGGCGATGGACGAGGGCAAGTGGGATCTCTCACTTGTGGATCCCGAGGAGTTGAAGAAGAGTCAGGCTACGCTGGTCTATGGCCAGATGAACGAGCCGCCGGGGGCACGTGCCTCTGTGGCCCTGTCGGGTCTGACCGTTGCCGAGGGTTTCCGTGACGGTGGTGGTAAGGATGGCGGTGCAGCCGATATCCTGTTCTTCATCGACAATATCTTCCGTTTCACTCAGGCTGGTTCTGAGGTGTCGGCTCTGCTGGGCCGTATGCCGTCGGCCGTAGGTTATCAGCCGACGCTGGCCTCAGAGATGGGTGCCATGCAAGAGCGTATCACCTCTACGAAGACAGGTTCTATCACTTCGGTACAGGCCGTGTATGTGCCTGCCGATGACTTGACCGATCCGGCTCCGGCCACAACGTTCACCCACCTCGATGCCACGACGGTGCTCGACCGTAAGATTGCCGGTCTGGGTATCTATCCGGCTGTGGATCCGCTGGCTTCTACCTCGCGTATCCTCGATCCGCTGATCGTGGGCAAGGCTCACTACGACTGTGCCCAGCGCGTTAAGGAGATTCTGCAGCGCTACAACGAGTTGCAGGACATCATCGCCATCCTCGGTATGGACGAACTGTCCGACGAGGACAAACTGACGGTGAACCGCGCCCGCCGCGTGCAGCGATTCCTCTCGCAGCCGTTCACGGTGGCATCTCAGTTCACGGGTCTGCCCGGTGTGATGGTGCCCATCGAGGAGACCATCAAGGGCTTCAATGCCATCCTCGACGGTGAGGTCGACGACCTGCCCGAGCAGGCATTCCTCAACGTGGGAACGATTGAAGATGTGAAGGAGAAGGCGAAGAAACTGCTTGCTGCCGCACAGGGATAAATCTCAATTGTAAATGATTAAATCGTAAATCACGTTTATGTTGCAGTTGAAGATAGTCTCGCCCGAAAGGATTGAATTCACAGGTGAAGTGGAGTCTGTGAAGGTACCCGGCACAAGGGGTAACTTTGAGATTCTGAGCGACCACGCGCCGATCATCTCTACGCTGACGAAAGGTGTCGTGGAGTATGCAGGGAACGAGCTGCCCATCCTCGGTGGATTCGTGGAGGTACAGAAGAACCAGGTTTCACTCTGCGTGGAACTGAAAGAGGAGTAATCGAGGTGAGTCGTGGAGTACATTCTCTCCGTTCTCTTCTTCACCCTCTTAGGCGTTGCCTACGTGAAAGGCTATGATGTCGTCAAACGACAAGCCCCTGATCACCTGGTACACTTCTATCTGATCATGGCAACGATACGCATGCTGCTCGTCGCAACGGTTGTCGGGCTTTACGTATCCTTCACCGAGAATAGAGAAGACGCCATTCGCTTCGCCGCTATATTTATAATAATGTATGCGATTACGATGGTTGTTACACTGAAATTAAGACATTAAGTAGAAAGAATAATGAATCACATCAAACGACTGCTATGCGCTTCACTACTGCTGTTCGCACTGGTGCCGGCGATGCAGGCAGAGGATTTCTCAGCCAAGGAGGTGGTGCTTGAGCATATCAAGGACTCCCACGACTGGCACGTGACCGACCTCGGTGAGGGCAAGTCACTGGTTATCCCGCTGCCCATCATCGTCAACAGTTCCACAGGCTGGCACGTTTTCTGCTCTTCGAAGTTTGAGCACCATGCCGATGCCGCTGGACTCCGTCAGGGGCCTTACGGACTGGCCATCGCCACAGAAGGTGACAACGCAGGCAAGATTGTCGAGAACGGGGAGCCCGTACTCGACCTGTCGATCACCAAGACGGTTGCCGTGATGTTCATCAATGTCATCATCCTGCTCTGCTGCATCCTGTTCAGCGCCCGCTGGTACAAGAAGCGCAAGGCTTCCGATGGTGCCCCCGGTGGCTTCGTAGGCTTCGTCGAGATGCTCGTGATGTACGTTGTCGATGAGATCATCAAGCCTGGAGTAGGGAAGGACTACGAGAAGTACACCCCCTATCTGCTCACGTGCTTCTTCTTCATCTTCACGTGCAATGTGATGGGTCTGATCCCCTTCCCACCGGGATCGGGCAACGTGACGGGTAACATCGCCGTGACGTTCTTCCTCGCCCTCTGCACCTTCCTCATCGTGCAGTTCTCGGGCAACAAGCACTACTGGAAGGACATCTTCTGGCCCGAGGTGCCCACATGGCTTAAGGCGCCCATACCCATCATCCCGGTCATCGAGTTTGTGGGTATCTTTACCAAGCCCTTCGCCCTGATGATCCGACTTTTCGCCAACATGATGGCTGGACACGCCATCGCTGTGGCTATCACGTGCATCATCTTCCTTGTAGCCAGTCAGGCTGTGGCCGTACAACTGTCGATGTCGGCTCTCAGCGTCATCATGAGCATCTTCATGATGTGCCTCGAGTGTCTGGTCTGCTTCATCCAGGCGATGGTGTTCACGATGCTCTCTGCCGTCTTCATCGGACTGGCACGTGTTGAACCCGAACACGAGTAGAGAAGGTAAAAGGGTAAAAAAGTAAAAAAGAGTAAACATTAAATAATTAACAATTTAAAACTTAAAGATTATGATTACAGCATTATTGGCAGCAGAAGGTGTTGCAAAGTTAGGCGCCGCAGTAGGCGCAGGTCTCGCAGCTATTGGCGCAGGTCTTGGTATTGGTAAAATCGGTGGTCAGGCTATGGACGCCATGGCTCGCCAGCCTGAGGTGATGAACAAGTTGTTCACAAACATGATTGTGGCTGCCGCTCTGATCGAGGGTGTTGCCCTCTTCGCAGCCGTCATCGCATTCCTCTGCATCTAATTAATCAATTCAGCGTATGGATTTATTGATTCCGAGTACTGGCCTGCTGTTCTGGATGACCATCACGTTCCTCGTGGTGTTCTTCCTGCTGTGGAAGTTTGGCTTTCCTGTCATCACCGGTATGGTGAAGGAGCGTCAGGCTTTCATCGACGACTCTCTGCGCAAGGCGCATGAGGCCAACGAGCGGCTCGCCAATATACAGAAAGAAGGTGAATCCATCTTGCAGGAGGCTCGCGAGAAGCAGGCACAGATCCTCAAGGAGGCTGCCGAGACCCGCGATGCCATCGTAGAGAAAGCCCAGGACAAGGCCCGTGCCGAAGGAGCCCGTCTGATGGAGGACGCCCGCGTTGCCATCGAACAGGAGAAGAAGGCCGCCATTGCCGACATCCGCAAGCAAGTAGCTACCCTCAGCGTCGAGATTGCCGAGAAGGTGCTCAAGGAGAACCTCAAGAGCGACAAGGCGCAGATGGATTTGATTGACCGTATGCTGGATGATGTTTCTTCTAAGGAGTAATAGCGTATGGATATAGGAGTCATATCGGTTCGTTATGCCAGGGCGCTGCTCAAGAGCGCTACCGACGCGAAGGCCGAAGATGCTGTCTACACCGAAATGCAGCAGCTCGCTAAGAGCTATGCCGACGTGCCGCAGCTCAGGCCTGCGATCGACAACCCCATGCTCTCCAAAGCCGAGAAGGAGAAGCTCTTGCTAACGGCCGTCGGCAAGAAGCCCTCCCCGCTGGTAAAGGCCTTCATCGCCCTCGTGCTCAAGGAGGGCCGTGAGAGCGTGATGCAGTTCATCGCCAATTCGTACGTCACCCTATACCGCCAACAGAAGAACGTCATCCGTGGCAGACTGATCACCGCCACTGCCGTCACCCCTGCTACTGAGCAGAAGATGCGCAAGATGGTGGAGAGCAACACTAATGGAACTGTGGAGTTCGAGACCGAGGTGAACCCCGACATCATCGGCGGCTTTATCCTCGAATACGACACGTATCGCATGGATGCCTCTGTCAAGTCGAAGCTCAACAACATTCTTAATACACTAAAAAAGTAAATAACAATGTCAGATAAGATTAAACCAAGCGAAGTATCCCAGGTCCTGCTCGACCAGCTCAAGGGTATCGCCAGCGCCGAGAAGTTCGACGAGGTTGGCACCGTGCTGACCGTCAGCGACGGTGTGGCCCGTATCTACGGACTGCGCAACGCCGAGGCCAACGAGCTGCTGGAGTTTGAGAACGGGACGATGGCCATCGTGATGAACCTCGAGGAAGACAACGTCGGTTGTGTGCTTCTCGGCACCACCTCGGGCATTAAGGAGGGCATGGTCGTGAAGCGTACGAAGCGCATCGCCTCGATCCGTGTCAACGACAATATGCTGGGCCGCGTCATCAACCCGCTGGGACAGGCTATCGACGGCAAGGGCGACATCGACCTGAGCGACGCATTTGAGATGCCGCTCGACCGTAAGGCTCCCGGCGTGATCTACCGTCAGCCCGTGAAGGAGCCGCTGCAGACTGGTCTGAAGGCCATCGACTCGATGATCCCCATCGGCCGCGGACAGCGTGAGCTCATCATCGGCGACCGCCAGACGGGTAAGACCGCCATCGCCGTGGATACCATCATCAACCAGAAGAGTTTCTATGAGGCAGGCAAGCCTGTCTATTGTATCTATGTCGCCATCGGACAGAAGGCCAGTACCGTTGCCGCCCTCGTGAGTACGCTCCAGGAGCACGGCGCCATGCCTTACACCATCGTCGTGGCCGCCACAGCAGCTGATCCTGCCGCCATGCAGTATTATGCACCGTTTGCAGGCGCTGCCATCGGTGAGTACTTCCGCGATCGTGGTCTGCCCGCCCTCGTGGTCTACGACGACCTGTCGAAGCAGGCCGTGGCCTACCGTGAGGTGTCGCTGATTCTCCGTCGTCCGTCAGGACGTGAGGCCTATCCCGGCGACGTGTTCTATCTCCACTCCCGTCTCCTTGAGCGTGCAGCCAAGATGAACGAGCAGCAGGAGGTGGCCGAGCAGATGAACGACCTGCCAGAGTGCATGAAGGGTCATGTTCGTGGTGGTGGTTCCTTGACAGCTCTGCCAATCATCGAGACGCAGGCTGGCGACGTGTCGGCCTACATCCCGACCAACGTGATCTCCATCACCGACGGTCAGATCTTCCTCGAGAGCGACCTCTTCAACCAGGGCTTCCGTCCCGCCATCAACGTCGGTATCTCCGTATCCCGTGTGGGTGGCTCGGCACAGATTAAGTCCATGAAGAAAGTGGCCGGTACGCTGAAGATCGACCAGGCACAGTATCGTGAGCTCGAGGCCTTCTCGAAGTTCTCCAGCGATATGGATGCCGTGACAGCCATGACGCTCGACCGCGGACGTAAGAACAACCAGCTGTTGATCCAGCCGCAGTACAGCCCGATGCCCGTAGGTGAGCAGATCGCCATCCTCTATTGTGGCGTACACGGTCTGATGCGCGAGGTGCCCATTGCCAAGGTGCGTGAGTGCCAGACGCAATTCCTCGACAAGCTGCGCTCTACCAACCCCGAGGTGATCGAGACCCTTGCCGCAGGAAAGATCGACGACGAGACGGCGCAGAAGATCGAAGCCGTCATGGCCGACATTGCCGGAACGTATAAAGCCTGATAGCCTATGCCCAGCCTGAAAGAAATTAAAGGCCGCATAGCCTCAGTCAACTCGACGCGCAAGATCACGTCGGCTATGAAGATGGTGGCCTCCAGCAAGCTCCATCACGCACAGGTGGCGATACAGAACATGCTGCCTTACGAGACGATGCTGGAGCACATCCTCAAGTCGTTCCTCGCTGCCGAGGCCGAGGCCCAGACCATCTACGACAAGCTGCGACCCGTGAAGCGGGCAGCCCTCGTGGTGTTTACATCCAACTCCTCGCTATGCGGAGGATTCAATGCCAACACCATCAAGCTCATGACGCACGTCGTCGATGAGTATGCCCAGACCATCGGGCGCGACAATGTCGAGGTCTATCCCATCGGCCGGAAGGTCTATGAGAAGGCGCAGAAGATGGGGCTCAACGTGCAGGGCGAATTCTCGGCCCTGGCCGACAAACCCAACGTGCAGCAGTGCATCGAGATTGCGATGGAGCTCGGAGAGAAGTTCGCTGAAGGTCAGATAGATAAGGTGGAACTCATCTATCATCACTTTAAGAGCGCAGGCTCGCAGGTACTCACCCGCAAGACCTTCCTCCCCATCGATATCGAGGAGGAGTTGAAGGCCGACCACGAGCGCGACCTGACGAGCGTCATCGCTACGAAGGAGTCGCAGGAGTACCTCAAGAAGCGCGGTGAACGCCAGACAGAGCGCAAGCAGGAAGAGGTGAAGCCACTCAACGACAACTTCATCGTCGAGCCCGACATGGACACCGTCCTGTCTCAGCTCATCCCGAAGTTGGCACACCTGATGCTCTATACAGCCCTGCTCGACTCTAACGCTTCTGAGCACGCCGCCCGTATGGTGGCCATGCAGACGGCGACGGACAATGCCGACGAGCTGCTCCGCGAGCTGAACCTCCAGTACAACAAGAGCCGTCAGCAAGCCATCACCAACGAGCTGCTCGATATCGTCGGTGGTTCCGTGAACAACTAAACTACTTTCTACTATATTCGAAGAGAGCCCGATTGCCTCAAGTGCGTCGGACTCTCTTTTTTAAAACACCACCAAAATATCCTTTCATTCGAGAATACAAAGAAAATTGTATTTTCTTTTGGTATTTTGCTCGTATATTCGTATCTTTGTGGTCAAAATCTGGCTATTACCAAAACGCTGGATGAGAAAGAAAAGAAAAATCGATTAAACAATATAATATGCCAAACAAAGAACCTGAATACGTTTACAAACTCACCCGCTCGACCTCTGGTCGCTTGCATACTTGCAAGAACCCCAGTTTTCGCGAGGATTGGGTGAAGAGTTTCTGATGGGTACAATTTGTATCTCTGTTGAAATGCCACTTCGTAAACAACAATAAAGGGCAGAAAATGCGCGTTGATGAATATTTTCTGCCCTTTTCTTTTTCATTTCACAAACTTTTTGTATTTTTGCAACGTCTAAACCTGAGCCTGCGGGCTGAGGGCTAAGGACAACGACATATTAAGAAGCGTCATTGATGCTTTGTTTTTGACCATTTGAACGTCGGAAATTCAAATCTCTAATCAAAGACAAATGCAGAGGTGAATGCTACGGGTGTAGTATATACAACCCGGAGTGTGCTGCGAGGCTTCACCGCCTCAGCACACTTTTGGGTGTCTTGTATACTGACCAGCGTGGGTATTCGAACTCTGTTGTTCTATTAGAGATGGCTTCCGACGGCCAAAATGGGGGACAGCAGATGAAGATACCCCGCTTTTTGTATGTTCGGAAGTAGTATTAACCCCACTGACACTTGGGTATCAGTCAGAGTAACGTGTTGCCATATGTGGCGGCATAGCAAATGAAATATGACAGAGACGCAAGAAGAGTTAGCGATAAAAGTAAGGGAACTCCAAAAGGAGGTTGAACGTTTGAACGCTCAACTGAAGGAAAAACGTTTTGGGCTCACATGGATTGATGTGCCTGAAGCATTTGAGCAGGAAAGCGAAAACAAGATACCGGTATTGGAAGAGGTGCCAGAGTTGGCCATCCACAACAAAGACGGAAAACCGACTCACGTTCTGATAGAGGGTGATAATTACCACGCGCTAACTTGTTTGAACTATACTCACAGAAAGAAAGTTGATGTCATCTACTTTGATCCGCCATATAATACAGGAAGTGACGGATTCAGCTATAAAGACAAAAGATTCTTGGAAGAATATCCCGACGGTACTCCTATACCCAAGAACCATCCTCTTCGCCACAGTGCCTGGCTGTCGTTTATGGAGAAACGCATCCGTCTGGCTCATCAGTTGCTAAAAGATGATGGTGTCATGCTTGTCAGCATAAATGAAGATGAACAAGCAAACCTAAAGCTCCTTCTTGATCAGATTATGGGGGCTTCCAATTATATTACGACATTCACCATCAAGGTTCGCCATGAGGATCGAATATTGAAAGGCGATAAACCGATTCATGAGACAACGGAATTCTTGCTGATGTACAGATGTAGTGATAGCTATCAGATAAACAAACGCGTAGTAGACAATTCTGACCCCAGCGATTACAGGTATGAGATAAAGGAATTGATTTCCAATCCTGAAAAGATTGAACTCGGCGGTAAGATAGTCAGCGTTTTTAAGCCAGGTGAATACGAAATCGTCGATGTTCCTGCTGACTTTTCTCATTTGAAGAGCATTAATATTCGAGGCTCCATAAAAACAGGTAATAGTTCAGGAAGGTTTCACATGAGCTATCTGGAGGAAAGAAACAATCTTTTCAGTTATCTCTACAAGGTTCCTGATATGGGTGATGACGGAAGGGGTTATCGTTACTTCATGACAAGGGGCTCAGCTAACAAAGCCAACGGCTTTTATTTCCAAGGCTCCCCATTAAACAGAGAAGACACGAAAGATATACCATATCCGAACTTCTTTGATTTCGAAGAAGAATTTAACAATGTAGGTACTGAGGGCGGTGTACCGTTCGATGGTGGTAAAAAACCTGTGGCATTTATCAACAAGATACTTGAAATATCCAAAGGAAACAAGGGCAATCTCGTTGTTCTGGACTTTTTTGCGGGAAGTGGTTCCACTGGTCATTGTATTATTGAGGGGAACAAGTCTTCAAAGAAGAATCAAGTGATACTTGTACAGCTTCCTGAATTGACTTATGAAGTCAAAAAGGGCAAAAAAGTAGCCAAAGACAATTGTAAGAACGTTTTCAATGCGGGCTTTGAAAACATAACTCAAATCACGTATCAACGTTGTTGTAACGTAATAAATGGTTATACTGACAATCGCGGTAATAAGCATGTCGGTTTTGGCAACTCCCTGAAGTACTATCGTACCGCTTTCGTCGGCAAGAACCAACCCAAGGCGGCATTGGATGATGACAAACTGGCATTAGCAAAGAAAGCCGGCAGTTTGTTGAGTTTGGCAGAGAATACCCTCTATGAAACGGAGGTGACAGACTACTATCAGATATATAATGACGAGAAAGGACACTGGACTTGTATTTACTTCCAGGAGGACTACTCTCATTTCGAGGAGTTCCGTCGGAAGGCCTTATCCCTGCAGGGCAACGAGAAGAGTGTCTATGTTTTCTGTTGGTCTGACGGGGCTGAGTTCGCTGCCGAATTTGAGTATGAACGGAATGTGACAGTAAAGAGTATACCGCAGCCCATACTTGACATTTACAAATCGTTGAACGCATAACCAATATTAGATATGGAGAGAATCGAATTTCAGAAGCAGGCCGTAGAGCAGTTGCTTAGTCAGTTCAAGGAATGTTGGAAGCAACCACAGCACCAGATACCCATTACGCTGAAAGCACCGACGGGAAGCGGCAAGACATACATGACTGAGAAGTTCATCTGTGAACTGTCGAAACAGCCGGATTGGGTTCAAGACGTGGCATATGTATGGATTACTTTCAGCGATGACTTGGCAATGCAGAGCCGCGACAAGTTCATGGATTACTTCCCCACGTCGTTGCCTGGTCGATTGCTGACTATTCAGGACTTCCAGCAGGGTGCCATGCGTGAACGTGACATCATCTTCCTGAACTGGCAAAAGTTGGTCAGCAAGAGTGCAGAGAATCGTGTGCTTCGCCGCCCTGACGATGATAGAAACGAAAAGGAGCAGGGTTTTTATTTCGAGGATGTTGTGGAGCTGACCCATGCCGAAGGGCGCGAGTTTGTGATGATCATCGACGAGAGCCACAAAAACGTAACCGATGCCGCTGTGCGTGATGTTATTGGCCCCATCAATCCGAAGATAATCCTAAAAGTATCGGCTACACCTGAAAGCGAGCCGTCCTACTCTGATGTGCAGAACCATAGGGCTGGGTTTGTAGAGGTGAAGCGTCAAGATGTGATTGACGCAGGCATGATTAAGCGTGAATTGGTATGCCAGACAGAAGAAGACATCAAGAGTCATGGCAATAAAGATCTTGACGAACTGTTGCTTGACTTGGCGATGGAACGCAGGGAGCAGTTGGTGGCAGACATCACCAAGTTTGGAATGGATGTAAATCCGCTAGTGATAATACAACTACCCAACAATACCAGTGTTGACACAGGCGACCAGACGAAAGAAGAGGTGGTTACCGACTATCTGACAAGTCATGGGGTGGAGCCAACAAGAATAGCAAAGTGGTTTACCAATGAGAAAAAGCCGACTGGACTGGAAGACAACAATAGCCCCTACGACTACCTGCTTTTCAAGATGGCTGCTGGTACGGGCTGGGACTGCCCGAGGGCACAAGTGCTGGTGATGCTGAGAGACATCCAGTCAGAAACTTTCCAGACACAAACCATCGGACGTATCGTAAGAATACCTGTAAGAGGGGTACCTGGCAGCGAAGTGTTCCAAACGGGTTACATCTATACCAACTATTCTCGCAAGGCAGTATTGGCTGGTGATTTCAAGGAGCCTGGCAATAAGCCGAAGGTGAATGTTGCAGAGAACGTTCTGGGTAGAGAAATCATCATTGATGAGTTGCTCCAATCAGAATATATGTCACGTGTTGACTATGGTGATTTGGGTAAGAGTTGGGAGTTTCAGCAGTGTCTTATCAAGACATTCAATGACTACTTTGGTATTACTGCTGAAGATATGTTCGATGTAGTGAAAGATAAACTCAGATTGAGGCACCTGCAAATCATTCCAAGGTTAGAGCAACAGATTGTTGTCAACGCGAAATTCAAAGACTTGGATCAAATCAGTTTCCACTTCAACGGCAACGACATGAACCGTGAAGTGAGTCACCACGATGTGCAGAAACTATTCTCGAAGATATGCGTTGACTTGCTACGGGAACAGACAGACGACGATGCGAAGATTGCCAATATCGCCCGTTCGTTTGGCACCCTTAAAAGTGCATTGCGTCTGTGGTTCAAGTCATACGCATTCAGAGAGGAAGACGATGATGCCCGCTATCGCATCTTCTTGGCGGATGTCATCAATAAAGGTTCAAACAGCATCTTTCGCTACTTGGTGACAAAGACTCTCAAAGACCATTTCCCTATGCGTGAGGAATATGTCAGAAAGCGCAGGGAGGAAGCCGAGCAGCAGGAAACAACCACTTTCCGGATTCAGAAAGTCTATGCCTATAGTGACGAATACGAGGGCATAGAAATGAAGCGTTGTTTGTTCAAGCCATTCTACATAGGTAAGGATTATATGGGCCGAGACAACGAATTGAAATTTGCAGAGTATCTTGATGGTCAGGAAAGCATTGAGTGGTGGATGAAGAATGGCGACAGCGGCAAAGACTGGTTCTCAATTCGCTATTTCGACGAAACGTCACAAAGAAAGGAATTGTTCTATCCTGACTGGATTTACAAGAAGAAAGATGGCACCATCGGCATCTGGGACACTAAAGGAGGGCAGACAGCATCTTCCAAGGAAACCAAGAACAAAGCCGAAGAACTGCAACGGCACCTGAAGATTCTAAATAGCCATGACAGAGAGGGAATACGCTATGAAGGCGGTATTGTCAGGAAGGAAAATGGCATGTGGTATTGTAATAGTAGAGACGAGTATGTCTATCGGCAAGGGTCAACCGAAGGATGGAAGAATATGAATGAAGTGTTCTGAAGATAATTCCGCCACAGTAAGAGCAGACTGCTATGGCGGAATTAGGGTAAGAGGGACTCTTCTGTTACATGCGAATTTACCACAAGAAGAAATCTGCTGATTATCAACTACTTCCAATTTTTATACGAATCTACAATGTATAGGTTGTAGTCGTAGTATTCATTGTTATGGATGGTGTTGGTGTCGAGTACACTACATTGCAATTTCGATGTTAAAACCATGCTATCCATGCTATGATTGAATCTATACAATTGGTATTCAGGTAGTTGTTCATAGCATGGTTGGGCGTTAACCTTGCTATGATGGTGCTATGACCCTGCTATGAAAGAGCCTTTGAAAATTATGGCGTTAGCGTTTGCCTATAGGCGAACGGTCGTTTGAGTATAGGCAAACGGTCATTCGAGTATAGGCAAACGGTAGAAAGGATAGGGTAAAACCCCTGTGATGATGCCTGATTACCCCTATTAACAGGCATCAGAATCCCAGTAAACAGGCATCTGCAACAACGTTAGGAGGCATCATCAACAATGTTAGGAAGTATCAACAACAAAGTAAGGAGATAGAAGAAGATAGAGGAAGATAGCCGCTTCTCAGCGGCGGAAGATCAAAGATTTAGTTTGTAGTACACGGAGGGACAGGCACGATGTAACATTTTTGAGTTTTGCATACTATTAAATAAAAAGGTGTAACTTTGCAAACATTTGGCAGTTACGAGAAAAATATGTAACTTTGCAGCCGAATGATCATTCACGAACTTACACATTTAGGAAAAATGAAAAAACTACTTTTTACATTAAGCACGTTTGTATGGTCGTTGTCGGTGATGGCTGCCGACTACGACCTGGGCAGTCCTTTCGGCTTCTGCACCTGTTCTTCTCGCACAGAGGCTGCCAGTACGTTTGACATGAATGGGGGCGGGTGGTACGCTTATCCTGTGCCCGATGATTTCGCGGGGAAAGTGATTGTGCTAACCTCCGACGGCTCCGATGTCGACATGAAAACAGTCATTCAGGATGGCATTAAGAATTATGATGTGATCATACTGGACGGCTCGAAGGGTGATTTCCTCGTGTCGAGCAGCATCAGCGTCACCTCAAGCAACAAGACCATCATCGGCATTAATCATGCCCGGCTTTGCACGCAGTGGCATGTCACAGATGATTTAAAGGCAGCGCTCGACGCAGCCGGTGTGCCCAGCATGAGTACCAGTAGTGGTGGTGGCATGCTGCCAAACGGGACATCGGTCACAGAACAAGCTGAGTACAACACGCGGAAGATCATCATCGAGATGACCGGAGATAACGATGAGGGTTATCGCAAGGCGGGCATCTTCACCCTCAGCGGATGTCACAACATCATCATCCGCAATGTGAGTTTCGTGGGCCCAGGCTCTATCGACGTGGGCGGCAACGACCTGATCTCGTGTATTAACAGCGCCAAGAACTGCTGGGTGGACCATTGTGACTTTACCGACGGCATGGACGGTAACTTCGATATCACCAAGAAGTCGGACTTCATCACCGTCAGCTGGTGTACCTTCAGCTACACAGACCGTTCGTACATGCACCAGAACACCAACCTCATCGGCAGCAGCGACAGCGAAGCAACAGGCTTCCTGAATACGACTTTCGCCTTCAACTGGTGGGGTACTGGCTGTAGGCAGCGCATGCCTATGGCCCGTGTCGGCAAGATTCACATGCTGAACAATTACTTCAGCTGCACGACGGCGGGTAACTGCATCAACCCGCGAAAGAACTCAGAGTTCCTCATCGAGGGCAACTATTTCGAGAAGGGCGTGAAGAAATACTACAGTCAGAGTGGTGCTAAGGCCGTGACATGGAAATCGGATAATTACATCGCTGAGGCGAGCAGTCTGCCTGCATCCACCGGTGCAGAGGTTACAATGCCATACACCTATACCGTCGCTCCTTATGGTGACGTGCCGGAAGTGGTCAAAGAGAAAGCTGGCGCCACTATCTTCACGGATGTTTCTACAGACATGAGTTTCTCTGGTCGTATCTCCGAAAGTTCCAGTAGCTTACCCTTCTATTCTCTCAGCGGTCAGCGCGTGAACGACAGCTATCGCGGCATTGTGATTCAGAATGGGAAGAAACTGATCAGGCGTTAATGACTCGTCAGGGGCAGATAATTGTCTTAATGAAAAACTTGTCCTTTTTCTTGCTCGTTTCAGAAATCTTTCGTAACTTTGCATCTTGATTAGGTGAAATGTAATTAAGTCACAAAATAATGAGAAGATCATCTTTATTTGTACTTGCGCTCATCATGGCCTTGTCGTCATTCTCGCTTGGCGTCAGCTTGTCGTATGATGCGAACCCCTTTGCCGACGACGAGACAGAGGTTGCCGAAGGCACCGAAGAGGAGGGCGAAGAGGAAGAAAAAGAACCAGTAGAGAACTTTACCGTCGAGGGTGTCATGTATCACGTGACGGCTGAGGACGTGGTAGAGGTTGAGGGTGCTGAAGCAGATGCCACCAGCATCGTCATCCCCAAGGAAGTGGAGTATGAGGAGGTAACCTATAAGGTGACCACCATCATCGAGAAGGCTTTCTCGAAGAATGTGACGCTGGCTAAGGTTGAAGTGTCCGAAGGCGTAGAGAAGATTGGTGACTCTGCCTTCGAGAGTTGCTCGAGGCTGGAGTCCGTCATTATTCCGAAGTCGGTGAAGGAACTGGGACAATCGCTCTTCTCGGGATGCGACCGACTGGCTAAGGTTGAGATTGGCTGTGACGTGAAGGAGATAGACAAGAATCTCTTCTCGAACTGTACGGGTCTGGAGACGCTGGAGCTGAAAGGCGACATCGGTAAGATTGCCGAGTCGGTCTTCGAAGGTCATAAGAAACTGAAGTCGGTCACATTTGAAGGTAATATCGACGAGATCGGCAAGAGTGCCTTTAAGGACTGTAGCAGTCTGGAGACGTTCGATCTCAACCAGAGGAAGACGGTGAAGAAGATGGGTGAGTCGGCCTTTGAAGGCTGTACAAGCCTGAAGAAATTCTTCATCCCCGGCAGTGTGGAGGTGATTGAGAAGTCGACCTTCAAGGGCTGCGAGAAGTTAGTTGATCTCGAGATTGAGACAGGCGTGAAGGAGATCGGCGAGTCGGCTTTCGAAGGCTGTAGCAGTCTGGAAAAGGTGACCATTCCCAGTACGGTGAAGCGGGTGGGTGAGATGGCCTTTAAGGACTGTGCCAAGCTGACCACCGTCGAACTGGAGGAGGGCGTCGAGGAAATCGGTGACTCGGCCTTCGTGGGCTGTGGTGAGTTGAAGATGGTGACCATCCCTGCCTCGGTGAAGGAAATCGGAGAGTCGGTCTTTGAGGGCAGTAGCCTGGAGGAGCTGACCATCCCCGCCTCGATGAAGGTGATCAAGACTTCGGCCTTCAAGAACAGTGAAAAGTTGAAGAAGGTGAAGATGGAAGACGGCGTCGAGGAGATTGGCGACTCGGCTTTCGTGGGTTGTATCGGCCTGGGGGAGTTGGAGTTCTCTCAGACGCTGAAGAAGATTGGTGAGTCGGCCTTTAGCGGCTGTAACGCCCTGACGGAGATTGTCATACCCGACAAGGTGGAGGAAATTGGAGAAGCCGCCTTTAAGGATTGTGAGAAAGTGGATTCGTTGCAGCTTGGCGAGAGTCTGGCGAAGATCGGAGAGTCGGCTTTCGAGGGCTGTAAGGTGCTGCCGTCGGTGATTCTGCCAGAGGGTCTTACCTCGATAGAGAAGGCTGCCTTTAAGGACTGCGACAGTCTGAAATGGGTGCAGGTGGAGTTCAAGGAACCGTTCGACATAGAACTCAGCGTGTTTGAGGGTATTCATCAGGAGTCGGTTCTGAAGGTGCCCAAGGGCTCGAGGGCTGCGTTTATGATGAAGGACGGCTGGGCCGAGCACTTTGCAAAGATTGTCGGTGGCGAATATAAGGTGACGATTGTCGCCACGGGTGACGGTGAAGCCATTTGCAAACAAGACTCGTTGTTGCCTGCACCTGTCGACTCTCTGCTGAGCGACACCCTGTCAGTCAGGAGTGAATCGATGGAGCTGACCTTCATGGAGGGCGACTCCGTGATGGTGGCTTTCATGTCGGACAAGGGTTATCAGATCATGGACGTGACAGTGAACGACATGGTCATCACGGATAGTCTGTTTGCCGATATCTATGCTGCCGACACGCTCACTACTGAAAAGCCCAGGTTTGGTGAATATACCATCGCCTATCTTGATCAGGACTTTACGGTGGCCGTGGCCTATGAGCGGATTCACTATCGACTGGTTGTAACAGCTATCGGTAAGGGTCGTGTCATCTTCCAGGACGAGGCTGTGGAAGACACTACCGCCACCTTCAGAATAGAGGACGGACTGGATGCCTTCATCACTTTCAGTCCTGAAGATAAATGGCGTATAAAGAGTGTCACCGTCGACAGTCTCGATATCACGTCGGAACTGGGAAAATACCAGTATTCTATCAAGAACATCAAGAAGAATACGACGCTGGTGGCCGAATATGAGGAGATACCTATCAACAAGTTTATCCTGACGGTGTACGTGTCGGGGCAGGGTGAGGTAGCCGTTGACGACCAGACCGTCATTCGTGATGATTCGTGGTCGGCCTTCTTCAATGAAGACACGACGGCAGTGCTCACCTTCAGGCCAGATACCGGCTATGAGACGAAGTATCTGAGAGTGAATGGAACAGATGTGACGACGGCTATTGCCGACAATCAGTATACTATCAGCGGCATCCGTGCAGACATCAATGTGAACGTGTCGTTCGCTGCTGTGGATATGAACTTTGAAAAGGATGGTATCAGCTATCAGGTGTCATCGTTTACCGATCGCCAGGTCACCATCACCTCCGCAGACCAGACCACTCGTGTGATGGAGGTGCCAGCTACCGTGTCGTACATGGATAACAACTGGCAAGTGGTAGGCATTAAGGAAAACGCGCTGTCGAATTGTACAGACCTGACTGCCGTGATCTGGAACCCATCGGTACCGTTCAAGGCCATCGTCGACAACCCGAACTTCCTGCTCTATGTGAGCAATGCAAAGTATGTAGCCTGGGCAGACCAGAACGCCGTGGTGGACGGTAAGGCTCAGACCATCACCCTGACCGACGCCAAGAGTGGAAATGACTTCTATTGTCCGCGTGCCTTCACGGCAGAGAAGATTTCATACACCCACACCTATTCGATGGAGACAGGCATCACTGAGGCTAAGGGATGGGAGACCATCGCCCTGCCATACGATGTGCAGACGATCAGCCACTCCAGTGCCGGCAAGATTATCCCCTTTAAGTCGTGGACCGCAGAGAGCGAGGAGAAGCCTTTCTGGCTCTATGAACTGAGCTCTGGTGGCTATCAGGAGGCTGAAGGCATCAAGGCCAATACACCTTATTTAATAAGTATGCCGAACAACAGCCTGTATCTGAATGAATACAGGATTGTCGGAAAGATCACCTTCGCGTCGGAGAATGTGGAAGTCAAGGCTTCCAACGACCTGCGCAGTGTCAAATATAGCGACAGGACCTTCGTGCCTAACTTCAGCAACCAGAGTGACGAGTCGATTCTGGCGTTGAACGTGAATAACGACATTGTGACGTACTCGGCGGCAGATAAAGGCAGTCAGTTCGTGAAAGGACTGCGGGCGGTGCATCCCTTCGAGGCTTATATGACGACGACCTCGAACACCCGTGCAATCAATGTGCTGGATGGTATGACTACCAGCATCAAGGCCGTGAACCGCATGACTGACGAGACGGCTCAGGCAGTCAACGTCTATGACGTGCGGGGTGTACTCGTCAAGCGCTACGCCTCGGTGACGGAACTCGGTAATGGACTGAAGCCCGGCGTCTATGTGGTGCAGGGAAAGAAAATAATCATTAAATAGGAAAGGAGGTCAGTATGAATCGCATGATGAAGAAAACAACGCTATATTTGTTTATGATGGTGGCCTTCATGGCCTGTGGTGGTGGCGATGATGAAGACGATAACGTCAAGAAGCCTGATTATATCGCCGCTAATGAAGAGTTGGAGATGCCAGATGCCAACGAGACCACCCTGTCCATCAAAGCCAACTGTAAATGGACACTCTACCCAGAAGTTGACTGGCTGTCTGTTGATCCCGCCTCGGGAGAGAACAACGGCAAGGTGACGATCACTGCCAGCCCGAACAAGACTGGCGCGAGAAGGTCGGGCACTATCTATATGAGGAATGAGGCGGGTACGCTGGAGAACAAGGTGGTCGTCAGTCAGAAGGCTGCACCTGAGAACAGCTTTGTACCAGAGCCGGGTGAGAATCCTCTGCCGGGATAGTTTGTGTATGAGTTTAACGTTTTGAGTATATATTTATAAATTATGAAACAGACCATATTAGTAACTGGTGGTACGGGCTTCATCGGAAGCCATACGACCGTAGAACTGCAGGAAGCAGGTTATGAGGTCGTCATCATCGACAACCTTTCAAATTCAAACGCCAACGTCGTCGACGGCATTGAGAAGATCACAGGCATCAGACCCGCATTTGAGAAAGTGGATTGCTGTGACTTGGAGGCCTTAGAGGGCGTGTTCAAGAAGTATCCGAAGATTGAGGGTATCATCCACTTCGCCGCCTCGAAGGCTGTGGGAGAGAGCGTGGAGAAGCCGTTGCTCTACTACCGTAACAACCTGACATCGCTCATCAACCTGTTGGAGTTGATGCCGAAGTACGATGTGAAGGGTATTATCTTCTCCTCGAGTTGTACCGTCTACGGTCAGCCCTCGCAGGAGAACCTGCCTGTCACGGAGAATGCTCCTATCCAGAAGGCCATGAGTCCCTATGGCAACACGAAGCAGATCAACGAGGAGATAATCCAGGACTATATCCACTCGGGCGCTCCCATCAAGAGCATCATCCTGAGATACTTCAATCCCATCGGTGCACACCCCTCTGCACTCATCGGCGAGTTGCCTAATGGCGTGCCCATGAACCTCATCCCCTTTGTGACGCAGACGGCTATGGGTATCCGTCAGCAGTTGAAGATCTTCGGCCACGACTATAACACGCCTGACAAGACCTGTATCCGCGACTATATCTATGTGGTGGATCTGGCCAAGGCTCATGTGAAGGCGATGGAGCGTGTGCTCGACCAGCCTGAGACGGATGCCGTAGAGGTGTTCAATATAGGAACGGGTAAGGGTCTCTCTACGCTGGAGGTTGTCGAAGGCTTCGAGAAGGCTACTGGCGTGAAGGTGAACTGGACTTACGCACCTCGTCGTGAGGGTGACATCGAACAGGTGTGGGGTAATGTCGACAAGGCTAACAAAGTGCTTGGCTGGAAGGCTGACACACCCACAGAGGAGGTTCTGAAGAGTGCCTGGAAGTGGCAAGTGAAACTTCGTGAGGAAGGTATACAATAAGAATGAAGCAAATCATCCCGCTCAATCGAGCGGGATGATTGTTTTAAAGGTGCCTTCGTCATTAAACTCATCGAGAGAGACGGGCTGACGGAAGAGACCGAAGAGCGATGAACCCGAGCCAGACATGGCTGCATAGACGGCCCCTAAGTCATAGAGCCGTTCCTTGATGGCCCCAATCTCAGGATGAAGTGCAAAGACGCTACGCTCGAAGTCGTTAGTCAGACGATCCCGCCAGGTCTCCACAGGCTGCATCACGATGTCCCGACAGTTGACGGTCGGATGCTGTGGGGTGATGAGAGAGAAGGCTTCTTTCGTGGAAACGGGAATGGCTGGACGGACCACAGCGAGATACCAACCACTGAGGTCGAGAGCAATAGGCTCCAGTCGTTCACCGATACCCTCTGCATAGCAGGGCTTGTTGAGAATGAAGAATGCACAATCGGCACCCAATCGGGCAGCGTAGTTGATCATCTGTTGGTCAGACAGTCCTAACTGGAACATCTGGTTCAGCAACGTAATCATAAAACCGCAGTCGCTGGAGCCTCCTCCCATGCCAGCTTGTGTGGGAATACCTTTATATAAGTGTGCGTGGATGCGGGGCAGGGCAGGGAAGTCCCGCTTCAACAGGTTATAGGCACGCACCACAAGATTCTTTTGTTCGTCGCCATCGATATGGATGTTTGTCACCTTCAGGTCACAGTCGAAGGCAGAAGGGAACTGGCTATCCATCTCGAACACTTCGAGGGCGTCGCAGATGGGTACGGGATAGAAGACGGTCTCTAAGTTGTGGTAACCGTCGGGACGGCGCTCCACGACATTAAGGCCGAGGTTGATCTTTGCGATCGGTCTTGTGAGCATGATTCTTCTTTTTTTGATTGTTCTTACTGCCATTACCCTTCGAGTGCCAACGGCCATGACGACGGGTGTTGGAACGTTTCTTCTCACGTTTGGTATAGACAGGAGCCTCGCCGAGACCTTCAGGCAGTGGTGTCTTCTCCACCTCCTTGCCGAGGAAATGCTCGATCTGCTGGAAACGATAGATGTCTGTGTCGCTGATGAAGGTGATGGCCTCGCCGTCACGGTCGGCACGGGCTGTACGACCAATACGGTGCACATAGTCTTCAGCATCGTGGGGCACATCATAATTGATGACAATACGAATGTCGTCGATGTCGATGCCACGGGCCACGATATCTGTGGCTACCAGTACGTCGGTCTGTCCGGACTTGAAACGATACATCACCTCGTCGCGCTCCTGTTGGGAGAGGTCGGAGTGCATCTGGTCGCAGTTGATATGCATCTGTTTCAGGCTGCGGGCAATCTCCTTTACCTTCTCTTTCTTGCCGGAGAAGATGATGACTCGCTTCAGGTCGCCTTGCTTGAAGATATGGTTGATGATCTTCAACTTCTGTGGGTCGTAGCAGACATACGCACTCTGATGGATCTTCTCCGCAGGCTTTGAAACGGCAATCTTCACCTCCACGGGATTATGGAGCAGGGTGACGGCCAACTCACGGATCTTCGGGGGCATGGTGGCTGAGAACATGATGCGCTGGCACGACTGCGGCAACTGTTGCACAATCTTCATAATGTCGTCGATGAATCCCATGTCGAGCATACGGTCGGCTTCATCGAGTACAAAGAAACTACAACGTGAGAGGTCGAGGTTACCGACTTTCAGGTGGCTGAGCAGACGTCCCGGCGTGGCGATGAGTACATCAGCGCCGAGGCGCATGCCGCGGAGTTCCTGTTCATAGCGACCACCGTCATTGCCGCCATAAACAGCCACCGACGACACACCGTCGAGATAATAGCCAAAGCCCTGCATGGCCTGATCGATCTGCTGGGCCAGTTCGCGGGTAGGGGACATGACGACACAGTTGATGGCGTCCTTGGGATAGTCGCCGTCGTCCAACTGCGAGAGGATAGGCAACAGATAGGCGGCCGTCTTACCCGTTCCCGTCTGTGCCACACCCAGCACGTCGTAACCATCAAGAATCTCGGGGATGCAACGTTCCTGGATAGGGGTCATCTCGTCGAAGCGCATGTCATAGAGCGCATCGAGAATATTATCATTGAGATATGTTTCTTCAAATTTCACTTTTAATCTTTTACCTTTTACATTTTACCTTTTTACCCTTTAATTGGGTGCTTGTTTGTAACAGAAGTATGCAATAATCGTATAGAGGATGTTCGGAATCCACGCTGCCAGTATCGGCGGAGTGTCGGCATTGATGGCAAAGGTGGAACTGATGGTCTGCAACAGGATGTAGGAGAACGACAGGGCCAGACCGATACCGAGATACAATCCCATGCCACCTTTACGCTTACGACTGGACAGACTGACCCCAATGACGGTCAGGATGAATGAGGCGAACGAAGTGGCAATGCGCTTATGATACTCCACCTCATACTGCACCACATTTGTTGAACCGCGCTCCGTCTGCTTGGAGATGTATTCTCGTAGTTCGTCGGAGGTGAGCGTCTCCTGCTGACCCTTTGAGTAGACCAGGTCCATCGGCTCCATCTGAATCAGGGTGTCGATGACAGAACCAGATTTGATCTCTTCGCGCAGTCCTTTCAGCGTACGGATCTTATAGTTCTGTGCCTTCCAGTGGAAACGGTCTTCGCTGATGGAGTCATAACGGATCGTCGAAGCGGTCATGTGGCTGACCAGTTTCTTATTCTCAAACTTGTCAAGCGAGAAGCCATAGCCAGTCTTCGTGTTGTTGTCGTACTGCTGGATATAGGCGATGACGCCGGGGCCCACCATCAACTGCACATTACTGGCAGAAGTGATTTTCTTGTTGTTCTTGTACTTTGACTCAAACTCCTGCCTGACCACCGTTCCGTGGGGAATGATATAGGCACCGAGGTAGAAGTTTACCAAGGCAATCATTGCTGCGGAGAGGAAGTAGGGCCTTAACAACCGCTTGAAACTCACGCCGGCTGCCAGCATCGCGATGATCTCCGAGTTACCTGCCAGTTTTGAGGTGAAGAAGATGACGGCGATGAACACGAACAGGGGCGAGAAGAGGTTGGAGAAGTAGGGCACGAAGTTGGCGTAGTAGTCGAAGACGATAGCCTTAAAGGGTGCGCCTAATGTCGTGAACTTCGACAAGTTCTCGTTGACATCGAAGACGATGGCAATGGAGATGATGAGGATGATAGAGTAAATATAGGTGCCGATGAACTTGGCGATAATATATCTGTCGAGTCGTGACAGCCATCGCCAGGGGTTCAGTCGACGCAGCCAACGGAAATTCTTCCGCAGGAGACGTCCCGTCTTACGGAACCATACTCTGATGTACTTACTCTTTCTCACCTTCGTTGTCCGAGTTGTTCTATCACCGTTCGTTTCCATTGTACGAAGTCGCCTGCAACGATATGCTGACGGGCATCAGTCACCAGCCTCAGGTAGAAAGCCAGGTTGTGAATCGATGCGATCTGCATGGCCAACAGTTCCTGAGCCTTGAAGAGGTGATGGAGATAGGCCTTCGAATGGAGACGGTCTATCTCACAGCCATCGGGATCGATGGGCGAGAAGTCGTCTTCCCATTTCTTGTTACGCATGTTCATCGTTCCCTCATAGGTGAACAGCATGGCGTTGCGTCCATTGCGAGTGGGCATCACACAGTCGAACATATCCACCCCGCGTTCGATGGCCTCAAGGATGTTCTGTGGGGTGCCGACGCCCATCAGATAGCGAGGCTTGTCCTTGGGCAGGATATCGTTGACAACCTCGATCATTTCGTACATGACCTCCGTAGGCTCTCCCACAGCCAGTCCGCCAATGGCATTACCGTCGGCCCCGAAGTCGGCCACGTGCTTGGCTGCCTCCCGACGAAGGTCCTTATAAGTACAGCCTTGCACGATGGGGAAGAGGCTCTGCTCGTAGCCATAGAGTGGCTCCGTCTCACGGAAACGCTTCATGCACCGTTCGAGCCAGCGCTGTGTCAGTCGCAGACTCTTCTCTGCATACTGGTAGTCGCTCTGTCCAGGGGGACACTCATCGAAGGCCATCATGATGTCGGCACCGATGATGCGTTCCGTGTCCATCACGTTCTCTGGGGTGAAGAAGTGCTTTGAACCGTCGATATGACTGCGAAACTCACAGCCTTCCTCGCGGAGTTTACGGATACCTGTCAAGGAGAACACTTGGAAACCACCGCTGTCTGTCAGTATCGGACGATCCCATGTATTGAATTGATGCAGTCCGCCTGCCTTGCGGAGGATGTCGAGCCCCGGACGCAGATAGAGATGGTAGGTGTTACCAAGGATGATCTGCGCCTTCACCTGTTCCCGCAGTTCTGAGAAATGCACTCCCTTCACGCTGCCTGTCGTACCGACGGGCATGAAGATGGGCGTCTGAATAGGACCATGGGCGGTCTGTATCAAACCTGCTCTGGCATCACTGGCGGCATCTGTATGTTGAACCTCGAATGTCACGGGATTTACGATTTACGTTTGTCTCCTTCTTCCTCCGGGATCGTAAAGTCGAGCGGATGGTTGACAATCTCATGGGTGAGGGCAAAGTCCCATACGTCCTGTACGTTCTCCACATAGTGGAAGGTGACCCCCTTCAGATAGACATCGGGAATCTCGTTGATGTCCTTCTCATTCTCACGGCACATGACAATATCGGTGATGCCCGCCCGCTTGGCTGCCAGAATCTTCTCCTTGATACCTCCCACAGGGAGCACTTTGCCACGCAAGGTGATCTCACCTGTCATGGCTGTGTTCTTACGCACCTTACGCTGGGTGAGGGCCGAGGCGATAGAGGTGGCGATGGTGATGCCTGCCGACGGTCCATCCTTCGGTGTGGCGCCCTCCGGCACATGGATATGGATGTTCCAATGGTCGAAGATACGGTAGTCGATATTGAGTTTGTCGGCATGAGCTTTCACATACTCTAAGGCGAGGATGGCCGACTCTTTCATCACGTCGCCCAGATTACCGGTGAGCGTGAGTTTCGAGCCCTTGCCTTTGGAGAGCGACGTCTCGATGAAGAGTATCTCTCCGCCGACACTCGTCCAGGCCAGACCAGTGACAACACCCGCATAGTCATTGCCCTGGTAGATATCCCGATAGAAGGGAGGCTTGCCCAAGAGGTCTTCAATCTCTGTCGGTGTGATCTTCTGATAACCGGTGTTGTCCTCCAACTGACGCTTATAGGCAATCTTGCGGAGGGCCTTGTCAATCTGCTTCTCTAACTGGCGCACACCACTCTCACGGGTATAGCGCTCGATGATCATCTCGATGGCCGCCTTGTTGAATGTCGGCTTCAGACTCCGTGTCTTCAGTCCGGTGTTCTCCAGCTCACGGGGTATCAAGTGTCGCTTTGCGATTTCGTACTTTTCCTCTGTAATATAGCCACTTACCTCGATCACCTCCATACGGTCGAGTAGGGGACGGGGAATGGTGGAGAGGTTGTTGGCGGTGGCGATGAAGAGCACCTTCGACAAGTCATAGTCCACGTCGAGATAATTGTCGTGGAAGGCGTTGTTCTGCTCTGGGTCGAGCACCTCGAGCAGGGCAGAGGCAGGGTCGCCGTTGTGGGTCATCTGCGTCACCTTGTCGATCTCGTCCAGAATGAACACGGGATTGCTGGAGCCTGCCTTCTGGATGGACTTGATGATACGTCCGGGCATGGCACCGATATAGGTGCGACGGTGTCCGCGGATCTCGGCCTCGTCGTGAAGACCGCCTAACGACATCCTCACATACTTACGCTTCATGGCCGAGGCGATAGACTTACCCAACGAGGTCTTTCCGACGCCCGGAGGGCCATAGAGGCAGATGATGGGTGATTTCAGGTCGCCACGCAGGGCTAAGACGGCCATATACTCAAGGATGCGCTCCTTCACCTTCTCCATGCCATAGTGGTCCTGATCCAGAATCTTCTGCGCACGCTTCAGGTTCAGGTCGTCTTCGGTATATTCGCCCCAAGGCAGACTGACGAAGGTCTGCAGGTAGTTCAACTGCACGTTAAACTCTGGACTCTGCGGATTCAGATTGTCGAGTTTGTCGGCCTCCTTATAGAACACCTTGCTTACCTCGTATGGCCATTTCTTCTCTTCGGCCTTTCGGAGCAGGTCGCGCTTTTCAGGGGTAGACTCGCCGTTGCCCATCTCCGCCTGCATGTTCTTGATCTGCTGCTGCAGGAAGTAGTTACGCTGCTGCTCGTCGATATCCTCGCGGGTCTTGTTACGGATGTCGGCCTTCAGGTTCTGGAGGTTGATCTCACGGTTCAGAATCTTCATCACACTGAACAGACGCTCCTTCACATGCTCCATCTCCAACAGGTTCATCTTCTCTTTCACGGAGAACGGCATGTTCGAACATACAAAGTTCAGCGCCATGACATTGTTGGAGATATTCTTGATGGCGAACGAAGCCTCGTCGGGAATCTCCTCGCTGACGTTGATATACTGGTTCACCATGCTGCGCAGATCCTCCATGGCAGTCTTGAACTCACGGTCTTTCTTCTCCGGCTCGATGTCTTCCAAAGGCTCTACGATACCCTCGAGATAAGGGTCGGTCTTGATGAGACGGTCCAGACGGAAACGGCCTAAGGCCTGTACGATGGTGGTGAGGTTGCCATTGGGCAGCGTCAACTGCTTCATCACCTTGCCATAGACGCCGATTTCGTAGAGATCCTCCTGCTGAGGGAAGTCCACTTCAGGGTCGCGCTGGCAGAGGATGCCGATCACATGGCCCGTCTTCTCTGCCTTCTGTACGAGTTTCTTGCTGGAGTCTCTGCCGATGAGGATAGGCGAGACGACGCCCGGAAAGAGTACGAGATTGCGTACAGCAAGGATGGGAACAGACTGTGGAACGTTCACATTGAGCAGGTCTCTAAGATCTCCGTCAACGTCTGCGATCATCTGGAATGCTTGATTATTATTCTGGTCACTCATATTTCCTTTTTACCTTAATAAACTAACAAATTGGCTGCAAAGGTACGAAAAAAGCCACAGATTACACCTATTTATATTATTAATCTGTGTTAATCCATAGATTCTATGACTTAAAATAGTTAACTTTGCAGACTGAAAATGGCAAACGGATACTTCCAATTCAAGCAATTCACCATTCACCAGCAGCGCTGTGCAATGAAAGTAGGCACCGACGGCACCTTGCTCGGCGCCTGGGCACAGGCATCTGAAGCGCCGTGCCGCATCTTGGACATCGGCACCGGCACAGGACTCATCGCCCTGATGATGGCCCAGCGCTTTCCGCAGGCACAGGTGACCGCCATCGACATCGACGAGGGAGCCGTCTGCCAGGCGAGGGAGAACGTGGCGGCATTGCCTTTTGCCGAGAGGGTCCATGTCGTCAAGGCCGACGTGCTGACGCTCGAAGATGCAGAAAAGTACGATTCCATCGTATGTAATCCGCCTTTTTTCGAGGACTCGCTGACCTGTCCGGATCCTCAGCGGACGGAGGCACGGCATACCGTCACGCTGGGCTATCGACAACTGATGGAAGCGGCCTTCCGACTGCTCAGTGACGACGGGCGGTTTTCCGTGATCATCCCCTCCGATTGCCGGGCCCGATTGGAGAGCGAGGCACACTTGAGAGGCTTCTTCGTCAGTCGTGTCTGCAGCATCCAGACAACACCCGCGAAAGCCCCGAAGCGCTACATGATTGAATTAAGAAAACAACCTGTCAATGAGGTTGATACGACAAACGGTGTACTTGAATCATCACCCCAGAAAAGGAGTGAATGGTATCACGAACTGACCAAAGAATTTTATATCAAATGAAGACAACATTAATACAACTGAACATCGAGTGGGGGAGACCGCTCGACAACATCCGTCGGGTGGAGCGCCTCATGGCAGAAGCCCCGCGAAGTGACCTCTATGTGCTGCCCGAAATGTGGAGCACAGGCTTTGCCACAGAACCACAGGATATCGCTGAGAACGAAGCCGACAGCGTCTCCCTGCAATGGATGCGCTCGACGGCCAAACGCTTCAACTGCGCCATCGCCGGCAGCCTCGCCATCCAGACAGGCCGTCAAGACCTTCCAACATCAACCATCCAACATCCAACATACTGTAATCGCCATTACTTCATCGATGGCCGCTTTGGCAACGAAGCCTATTATGATAAACACCACCTGTTCCGTTATGGCGGTGAAGACCATTACTATCAGCCAGGGCAGGCCCACACCATCGTCGAGTATGGTGGTTTCCGAATCCTGTTGCTGACGTGCTATGACCTGCGGTTCCCCGTATGGAGCCGTTACGCCGACGCCTTGCAGTACGATGCCATCATTGCCGTGGCCAACTGGCCCGAGAGTCGTCAGAACGCCTGGCAAATCCTTACCCGCGCACGCGCCATGGAGAATCAGGCCTATCTCATCGGCTGTAACCGTGTCGGCGACGACGACTATTCTCATTATCGTGGACAGAGTGCCATCATCAGCCCCATCGGCAAGACGCTCGCCTGTTGTCGGGCCAACCAAGAGCAAACTGTCACATTTTCACTTGACTTGGAAGTCGTCAACCGTCAGCGCACGAAGTTCAAAGTCCTCGACGACCGCGACATCCGCTAAGGCTTCAACAATCTTGTCGACGAGAAAGACTGATCTGACGGCGGGAAAAAGCCGATTTATCAAGGAATGCGGTTAATTATTTAGAATCAGCATTATGATAAATAGGTGAAAGTGAATTAAAGAGGGGGAGATTTTTACGGGCTCCCCCTCTTTTATCTTCTTCTATCTTCCTTTAGATGTTAGAACGGCAGGTCGTCGGCTGATCCTTCAGCGGGTTCCTGTGCTGGCGGGAATGGTGACGTGGCACCACCGGCTGGCGGGAACGGCGCTGCCTGGGGTGCTCCGGGCGCTGCTGCCATCGGCGCACCGGCGACGGGCTGCTGACCACGGATGACATTGTAAGCACGGATATCGTTGAACCAACGGCCGTTGAACTCGTGGGCGTCGATGTCGAACTGCACGGTGAGGTCTTCACCCTGCTGGATGTTGAACTGCTTGATACGGTCTTCGCCGAAGATGCGGAAGAGGCACTTGCGGGGATACTGGCCAGGAACCTCGATCACATAGTCCTGCGACATCCAGTTGTTACCAGTACGAGCCGAGACGCCACTCTGGGCGGGCAATACTGCAATGATTCTACCTGTTAATTCCATTGTTTAAATTGTTTTTATTTGTTGATTTTATCGTTTTCAGGTGGCGAAATTACTAAAAATAGTTTGAATTGCATAATTTTCTCTGCTTTTTTTTGCTGAATACAACGTTTTTTTGTAATTTTGCCTCAATTATTAAAAAGGTAATCAAAAACAAGAAAACTATAACAGCTATGAGATTTACAGTATCAAGCAGCGCACTGAGCGGAAGGCTCACTGCCCTCTCGAGAGTGATTAACAGTAAGAACGCCCTACCCATCCTGGGCGACTTCGTGTTCGAAATCAAGGACGGTGTCCTGTATCTGACGGCTTCGGACTCGGAGAACATGATGAAGACGCAGTTGGAACTGACGGACAGCGACGGCTACTGCCGCTTCGCCATCGGCAACCACGACCTGCTGGAGGCCGTGAAGGGCTTCTCGGAGCAGCCCATCACGTTCGACGTCGATCAGGAGAAGAACATCGTGAAGATCTCGTATCAGAACGGTCTGTTCTCCCTGCCCATCGAGAATGCCGACGAGTTCCCCATGGCCCAGCCCATCAGCGACTTCGCCTCGTCGATCACCCTGCCCAACCTCATACTGGCTGAGAACATCAACCGCTCTGTCTTCGCGACGGCTCAGGACGAGTTGCGCCCCGTAATGAACGGTATCTACTTCGACCTGACGGCCGACTGTCTGGCTGTGGTGGCCAGCGACGGCCATAAGCTGGTGCGCAACAAGGTGTACACCATCAAGAGTGAGCAGCCCGCCGCGTTCATCCTGCCGAAGAAGCCCGCCAACCTGCTCCGTAACCTGTTGGGCAAGGACGGTGGCGACGTTGTCATCCGTTTCGACGAGCGCAATGCCGAGGTGAACTATGGCGACGGCACCCTCCAGTGCCGACTGATCGAGGGCCGCTACCCGAACTACAACAGCGTGATCCCGCAGAACAACCCCAACGAGTTGCGCGTCGACCGTCTCGGTCTGCTGGCCGCCCTGCGCCGTGTGCAGCCCTTCGCCAACGACTCGAGCAACCTGATCCGCTTCCACGTAGAGGGCTCTACCCTGCAGTTGGACGCCGAGGACTACGACTTCTCGAAGACGGCTACGGAGAAGATGACCTGCGAATACAACGGTCAGCCGATGTCGATCGGATTCAAGGGCTCGTCGTTCATCGAGGTGCTGAGCAACTTCGACTGCCCGGAGGTGATCATCCAGTTGGCCGACCCCAGCCGCGCCGGTCTGGTGCTGCCCTCAGAGCAGCCTGAGAATCAGGACGTGCTGATGCTGATGATGCCGATGCTGATCAACGATTAGAGATATGAAACTGAACCTTCAGAAGCCACTCGTCATCTTCGACCTGGAGACGACGGGTCTTGATTTGGTCAAAGACCGCATCATCCAGATATCATATATTAAGGTGTATCCCGACGGTCGTGAGGAGCGTGGCAACGAACTGATCAACCCCGAGCGACCCATCGACGCCATGATCACCCAGTTGACGGGTATCAGCGACGCCGACGTGAAGGACAAGCCGACCTTCAAGCAGTTAGGTCAGAAGCTGGCAGAGAAGTTTGCCGGCTCTGATTTCGCCGGCTTCAACTCGAACCACTTCGACATTCCCCTGCTGGCCGAGGAGTTTCTGCGTGCCGGTATCGACTTCGACTTCTCCAAGTGTCGCCTAATCGACGCCCAGGCTATCTTCCACAAGATGGAGCGCCGCAACCTGGCCGCTGCCTATAAGTTCTACTGCGGCCGGAAGATGGAGGACGACTTCGAGGCCCACCGTGCCGACCAGGATACGGAGGCCACCTACCGGGTGCTGATGGGCGAACTCGACAAGTATGCCCCCGGTGCCAATGAGGATCCGGAGAAGGTGCTGGAGAACGACATGGAACAGTTGGCAGCCTTCTCGAAACTGAACAACAACGTGGACTTTGCGGGTCGCATCGTCTGGGCAGAGATGAAGGATCGCAACGGGCGTCCCCTACTCGACCAGAACGGTCAGCCGCGGCTGACGGAGGTGTTCAACTTCGGCAAGCACAAGGGCATCCCTGTGGCCGACGTGCTGCACATCGACCCCGGCTATTACAGTTGGATACTGTCTGGCGACTTCACCTACAACACGAAGCAGGTGCTGACCCGCATCCGACTGCGTGAATCAAAACTGAACGGATGATATAAAGGTAAAAAGGTGAAAATGTAAAAAGGTGAAAATTGTAATATTGAGATATAGCAGAGATATAAAAAGATGTGTACTGGTGGGAAGTCTTTCACTTCTTCACCTTTTCACTTTTTCACCTTTGCAGGCCCAGGAGTTGCAGGCGAAGATCAACATCAACCACAGTCAGATACAAGGAACGGACGTCAGCGTGTTTGAGAACCTGAAGCAGACACTCGAGCAGTTCGTCAACGAGCGCCAGTGGACCGACCTGCAGTTCCAACGCAACGAGCGCATACAATGCAACTTCAACATCACTGTGACGAAATACGTCAAGGAAGAGGACCGTTTCGAGTGTACGGCCCTCATCCAGGCCAACCGTCCTGTGTACAACTCCTCCTACACCACCACCTTATATAATAATAAAGACGACAACTTCCATTTCGCGTTCGCACAGTTCGACCAACTGAACTATAACGACGAGACGATAGACAACCAGTTGACGGCCCTCTTTGCCTTCTATGCCTATCTGATCATCGGTCTCGATCTCGACAGTTTTTCTCCGCTTGGCGGGACGGACATCCTGCAGCGTTGCGTCTATCTGGTGAACAATGCCCAGGACTTGGGATTCCCTGGCTGGAAACTGTTTGAGGACAGTCGTAACCGTTTTGCCATCATCAACGACTACATGGACGAGTCGATGAAACCCTTCCGCCAGTTGCAGTACGACTACTATCGCAAGGGTCTCGACGAGATGGCCAACAATGCGGAGCGCGGCAGGACAGAGATCAGCAATGCCCTGGAGAGCGGTCTGAAGACGGCCCACGAGAACAAGCCCCTGAGCCTGTTGCCCCAGATATGGACGGACTACAAGAAAGACGAGTTGAAGAACATCTACAAAGGCAAAGGTACGCAGAAGGAGAAGGAGCGCATCTACGACATGCTGATGAGCATAAACGCCTCGCAGAGTAACGCCTGGGACGATGTTAAGAAGTGAATAGTGAAAAGTGAATAGTGAAAAGTGAACAGTGAATAGTTGAAATTCCATGCTTAAGCATCTATATATCAAGAACTTCACGCTGATAGATGAACTGGACATTGAACTCCAGCAGGGCTTCTCTGTCATTACCGGAGAAACGGGTGCCGGCAAGAGCATCATCTTAGGAGCCATTGCCCTGTTGCTGGGTCAGCGGGCAGACTCGAAGACCATTAAACAGGGTGCAGACAAGTGTGTCATTGAGGCCCACTTCGACCTGACCCGCTATGATATGGACGCGTTCTTCACGGAGAACGACATTGAGAACGACCCCGAAGACTGCATCATCCGTCGTGAACTGTTGGCGTCGGGCAAGAGCCGCGCCTTCATCAACGACACCCCCGTGCAACTGAACATGCTGAAGGAGTTGGGCGAACGACTCGTCGACGTACACTCACAGCATCAGAACCTGTTGCTCAACAAGCAGGACTTCCAGTTAGGCGTGGTCGACATCTTCTCGGGTGATGACCAGCAACTGGCGCAATACCAGCAGACTTTCAGGCAATACCAGCAGGTGAGGCAAGAACTCGAAGAACAGAAAGAGAGTATCGAGCGCAACCGTCAGAACGAAGACTTCCTGAGATTCCAGTGCGAGGAGTTGACCCAAGCCCATCTGGTGGAGGGTGAGCAAGAAGAACTGGAGCAGAGGAGTGACACGATGAGTCATTCGGAAGATATCAAGAGTGCTCTCTATGAAGCCGACCGTGCGCTGTCGGCAGAACAGACGGGCGCCGTTCAGTCCTTGCGGTCGACGCTCTACGAACTGCGAAAGATCGGTGAGGTCTACCTCGCCGCCGCAGAACTGGAGCAGCGCATTGACAGTTGTTATATCGAACTGAAAGACGTGGCGCAGGAGGTGAGCAGCCACTTAGAGCGTATCGACTTCGACCCCTCGGAGTTGGATGCCGTCACCAATCGTCTCGATAAGATCTACGACCTTGAGAAGAAATACCACGTTGAGACGGTCGAGGAACTGATGGCCAAGCGCGACGAACTGACCACCCAACTGGATCACATTGAGAACAGCGACGAAGCCCTGTCGGCCCTTCAGCAACAACTGCAGCAGTTGCAGCGGCAGGCAGAGCAGGAAGCAGAGACGCTGACCAAACTCCGCATGAAGGCAGCCAAGACGATCGAGGCCGAGATGCAGACGAAACTCGTGCCGCTGGGCATGCCCAACGTCCGTTTCTCTGTCGACGTGACCCGTCAGCCATTGAGTCTCAGCGGACAAGACCGTATCGCCTTCATGTTCAGCGCCAACACCTCTACCCCACTCCAGCCCATCTCGCAGGTGGCCTCGGGTGGTGAGATTGCCCGTGTGATGCTCTCGCTGAAAGCCATGATCAGCGGTGCCGTCAAACTGCCGACCATCATCTTCGACGAGATAGACACGGGTGTCAGCGGAAAGATGGCAGAGAAGATGGCAGAGATGATGCAGGAGATGGGCGCCCGTGGTCGTCAGGTGATCAGCATCACCCACCTGCCGCAAATCGCCGCCCTTGGCAGCATCCATTATAAGGTGGAGAAGCAAGAGACCCCGCAGGGCACCGTGAGCAGCATGAAGCAACTCGACGAGACGGAGCGCGTGCATGAGATTGCCCAGATGTTGAGTGGCAGTGACGTGAGCGAAGCCGCCATTGCCAACGCCAAGCAACTTTTAAAGGTAAAAAAGTAAAAAGGTGAAAAGGTAAAAAAGTAAAAAGGTATAATAATAAAAGAATATGAGAACAGAATATAATAAGGTATTAAGGGGGGTGATGGGAGTTTTACTCTTTTACCTTTTCACCTTTTTACCTTTAAATGCCCAACCCTCGTGGACGAAGAAGGCTACGAAGGCCGTGTTTACGCTGAAGACCTTTGCGGCAGACGGTTCGCTGATAGCCAGCAGCAATGGCTTCTTCACTGGACAGAACGGTGAGGCCGTCAGTAGTTTTACACCCTTCAAGGGTGCCGCCAAGGCTATTGTCATTGATGCCCAGGGGAAAGAGACGGCTGTCGTCAGCATTCTCGGTGCCAATGACATCTATGATGTCGCCCGTTTCCGTGTAGCCAACAATAAGACGCAGCCATTACCCATCTGTAGCACACCGATGGCAGAGGGCAGCATGGTATGGCTCCTACCCTACCATGAGACCAAACAGTTGTTAAGCGGTCCCATCAGGAAGGCTGAACTGTTCATGCAGAACTATGCCTACTATACGGTGGCCATGACCTCTCCGCAAAGCGCAGAGAGTTGTCCGCTGCTGAATGAAGACGGTGAGGTGATCGGCTTGATGCAGCCATCGGCCAATGCGCTGGACTCCCTGAGTTACGCTATCAGCGCGGTCTTTGCCGACTCCCTGCGTATGACAGGATTCAGCATGAACGATCCCATCTTCCAGCAGACCCAGATCAAGAAGGAGTTGCCAGATGAACTCAATGAGGCTAATGTGGCCATCTTCCTGGCCAGTTCCAGAAACGACTCGCTGGCTTATGCGGAACTCATCGACGATATGATCAGCAAGTTCCCCGAAGCACCAGACGGCTATACCTACAAAGCCCAGTTGGCAGCCGGCAATGAAGACTTTGCCCTGGCCGATCAGAATATGACAGAAGCCATCCGGGTGTCTTCACCAAAAGACGAAGCCCACTTCAACTTCGCCCGACTGATATATAATAAAGAGGTGTATCAGTCGGACGTGGCCTATGAGAACTGGAGTCTGGACAAGGCGCTCTCCGAAGTTATGGAGGCTATCAGCATCACCCCCCTGCCCAGTTATCAGCAACTTCAGGCCAACATTCTCTTTGCCCAGAAGAAATACGAAGAGGCATACAATGTCTACATGCAGTTGACGACCACGCCCTTGCGGAATGCGGAAATATTCTATGGAGCCGCAAAGTGTCAGGCCCTGTTACGCGACACCACGGCCATGCTCTCCTTGCTGGACAGTTGTGTGAGCACCTTTTCCAAGCCTTATCTGAAGGAGGCGGCACCTTTCCTGTGGGCGAGAGCCGAGGCCAGACGGGATGCCGGCAAGTATCGTGATGCCATCTCCGACATGAATGAGTATGAGAAGTTGATGAGTGCAAGCATCAATGACAACTTCTACTACATCCGTCACCAGACAGATATTCAGGCACGCCTCTACCAGCAGGCCCTCAACGACATCAGTCAGGCCATTCAGATCAATCCACAAGAGACACTCTACTATGCCGAGAAGGCCTCCTTGGAGGTACGTGTCGGACTCTTCGACGATGCTATTGCCACCGCGAAAGAGTGTATCACGATAGACACCAACGACAGCGACGGTTACTTGTTCCTCGGACTGGCCCAATGCATGAAAGGCGATAAACAGTCAGGGCTCGACAATCTGAGGAAAGCCAAGGAACTCGGCGACCCGCAGGCCGACGGATTGATAGAGAAATACAAATAAAAAAGAGACGGACCCTTATCAGAATGGTAGGGGTCCGTTGTTTATTAGAATGGTAATGGGCCGTTGTCTATTGGTGGGATGGGGTTCTGATCCTCTCCGTTGACTTTCGAGCCTCTGATCTCTCCTCCGTCTATGGGCGCACGATTGCCCAGGCTCCTGTCTTCTGGATTCTCAAAACGAGTGTACTCCCCACGGAATGTCAGTAGCACGTCGCCAGTGGCACCCTTACGGTGCTTGGCAATGATGATCTGTGCCATGCCTCGCAGGTCGTGGCCGGCTTCATCCTGATAGATGTGGTAGTATTCAGGACGGTGAACAAAGATCACCATATCCGCATCCTGCTCGATGGCTCCCGACTCACGGAGGTCGGAAAGCATCGGTCGTTTTCCTTCTATACCCTCTCGTCCCTCAACACCACGGTTCAACTGACTCAGTGCCAGGATGGGGATATCCAGTTCCTTGGCCAGTCCCTTCAGGGAGCGGGAGATGGTAGACACTTCCTCCTGTCTTGACGAGAATCGCATGCCGTTGGCATTCATCAGTTGCAGGTAGTCGATCATGATCAGTTTGACACCATGTTCGCGCACCAGCCTGCGAGCCTTTGTGCGCAGTTCAAACACCGAGAGTCCCGGCGTGTCGTCGACATACAGCGGTGCACCTAACAAGTTGTTGATATGCTTGTCGAGCCGGTCCCACTCGTCACGTTGCAACTGTCCGTTCAGGATCTTCGAGCCCTGAATCTCACAGACATTGGAGATCAGACGGTTCACCAACTGCACATTCGACATTTCCAACGAGAAGAAAGCCATCGGCACATGAGAGTCTGCCGCGATATTCTTGGCCATCGACAAGGCAAAGGAGGTCTTACCCATGGCTGGGCGTCCGGCGATGATGACAAGGTCGGAGTTCTGCCAACCGCTGGTCATGTCGTCCAGTTTGTAATATCCCGTAGAGATACCCGTCAGGCCATCCGTGTTTGCAGCAGCGGCCTGAATGACTTTCAGAGCCTGGTCGATGACGGGGTTTATCTGCGTGTAGTCCTTCTTCATGTTCCGCTGCGACAGTTCGAAGAGGGAACCCTCGGCCTCTTGCATCAGTTCTTCTACATCGACCGTCTCATCAAACGCCTTGGTCTGGATGACGCTTGAGAAAGAGATGAGTTGGCGGGCCAGTGACTTCTGGGCAATAATCTGGGCGTGATACTCAATATTGGCAGAAGAGGCAACCTTAGAACTCAGTTCTGCGACATAGCCAGGACCTCCGACTTCCTCCAAGTGTCCGGATTTGGCCAGTTGTTCTGTTACAGTCAGCACGTCTACAGGCCGTTCGTCCATATTCAGGTCACGGATGGCCGTATAGATCATCTGATGCCGGGGATCGTAGAAACTGTCGGGATGAAGCAGTTCACAGACAATGGCATAGGCATCCTTATCAATCATCAGGGCACCCAGCACGGCATTCTCCACCTCTAATGCTTGTGGTGGCAGATGGCCATAGGTGTTGTCAACTGCCATCTGACGACGTTGTCTCTTACGATTATTATTCTCTTGTTCGGGCATATTGAATCTTTTTTCTCTTAACTCTTAATGATTAATCCTCATATCTCTTTCCCCAGTAGTTGACCATCCGCTGGTACAATTTTTCTTCCGTGGGGTTGTGCTGTCCATGCCAGAGTCGTTCGTTGACCAAGGCATCGGGCAGATACTGCTGTGGGGTGAAATGTCCCGGATAGTCGTGGGGATACATATAGCCATCATGATATCCGAGATCCTTCATCAACTGTGTAGGAGCATTCCGGATGGGCAGTGGCACGGGCTGATTGCCAGTCTGTCTAACTAATTGCAGGGCAGCGTCCACCCCTAAATAGGCACTGTTACTCTTTGGCGAAGTAGCCAGATAGACTGTCGCTTCTGCCAAGGGTATCCGTCCTTCTGGCCATCCTATTTTCATGACAGCATCGAAGGCGGCATTCGCGAGAAGGAGGGCATTGGGATTCGCCAGACCGATATCCTCGGCAGCACTGATGACAAGCCGACGGGCAATGAACTGCGGGTCTTCCCCACCCTCAATCATCCTGGCGAGCCAATAAAGGGCTGCGTCAGGGTCAGAGCCCCGGATGCTCTTGATAAAGGCCGAAATAATGTCGTAGTGCATCTCACCATCTTTGTCGTATGCCAAAGGGTTCTGTTGCAGTCGCTTGACGACAACTTCATCCGTAATCTGTACTTCATCTGATGATTCAGACTCAACGACCAATTCCAAGATATTCAGCAATTTACGGGCATCGCCGCCACTGTATCTCAGTAAGGCGCCTGTCTCCTTCAACTCAATGTTCCGCTCTTTCAGAATACAGTCTGTATGAATAGCCCTGTCGAGTAGTTTCAGGAGGTCTTCTTTCTCTAAAGATTTCAGAATATAAAGTTGACATCTGGACAACAAAGGACGAATGACCTCAAAGGAAGGATTCTCGGTCGTAGCACCAATCAGCGTCACAATACCTTTCTCTACAGCCCCCAGCAGGGAATCCTGTTGTGATTTGGAGAATCGGTGTATCTCGTCGATGAAAAGAATCGGCGAGGCTTCGTTGAAGAAGCGGCCTTTCTGAGCCTTCTCAATGACATCCCTGACATCCTTGACCCCACTCGTCACGGCCGACAAGGTATAGAACGGTGTCTCCAGTCTATGGGCGATGATCTGGGCAAGAGTGGTCTTGCCTACACCCGGAGGTCCCCACAGGATAAACGAAGAAATACGTCCTGCTTCGATCATCTTCCGCAGGACGGCTCCCTCGCCCACCAAGTGTTGTTGTCCGATATAGTCGTCTAATGTGCGAGGACGGAGTCTTTCAGCCAGTGGTTGTGCCATTTCTGAGTGCAAAGTTAAAATAAAATGTTATAATCACAAAAAATATCATCAAAAAACTTGCTAATAAGAAAAAAAGTATATACATTTGCAGAAAAAAACAAGAGAATATATGGCAAGAACAAAGCAACAACAACCGGAAAGTAATCCGTCACTATCCATTAAAGCAGTCACGAAAAGCAGTGTGTGGGACATTCAGGAGAATGATGTGTTCCGTATGTGGGAGGCTGCTTCCAAGGATGCAGAGGTCAAAGAGAATGTCAACCACTATCTGGACATCTTCAAGAGTGCCTTCCTGATCGAGGAGATAAAGGATGATGTCATGCTCGTGAAGAAGAGCTATGAGAAACGCGGTTACAAAGTAGCCCAGATCAAGTTTGATGAGAACATGAAGTTCGCATGGGCCATCAAGAAAAGACCGATCATGCGTGTGACAGACCTGACATACGAGAATATCCGCCACATCTCTGCAGCCAAGCTGATAGAGGTATTGGACCGAAATTTCGGCGGCGGCTGGGACTCTTTGTCTCAATCTATCCAAGATATTATCCTCAGTGGCTTTGATATTTCTACCACTACGCTTCCCAAAGACCGTCTCCACAAGAAAGGCGGTATGTATGAGAAGAAGGTGGAGGACGGCTTTGAAGTGCTCGAAGTGGAGAAAGGTGGCTGGGTTGAAGCCATCTTCGCCAAACTGAAGCCCGAACCTGAAAGGATTCGTATGAAGTTCTCGGACAGACCTGATGAGGAAGGCGACGATGAAGATAATGAAGACGAAGACTACGAGGTGGAGGACAACTACAGTTCCCACGATGAGGAAGATGAGGAGGTGGAGGATCCCAATGACGATGAGATCACGGAGGACAACTACTCTACCATGATGGATCTCGGCAGTGATGACCCTGAGGACGAGGCTGCCAATCTGATTGATTTCTCGGAAGAATAATAAATTCATTCATAAACAACTAAAACCTATCACATGAACATTCCAGTAGTATTTTGGTTAGTGCCTATCGCATCGTTAGTGGCACTGGGAATGGCGTACTTCTTCTTCTGTCAGATGATGAAGGCCGATGAAGGAACGCCACGTATGAAAGAAATCGCACTCTATGTGCGTAATGGCGCTATGGCCTACCTGAAGCAGCAGTACAAGGTAGTGCTCATCGTGTTCATTGTCCTCTGTGCCCTCTTTGCCTTCATGGCTTACGGGCTGAATGTGCAGAACCCCTGGGTGCCCTTTGCATTCCTGACGGGAGGTTTCTTCTCCGGACTGGCCGGTTTCTTCGGCATGAAGACTGCCACCTATGCCTCTGCTCGTACAGCCAATGCAGCCCGTGAGAGTCTGGATGCAGGTCTGAAGATCGCCTTCCGCTCTGGTGCTGTGATGGGTCTCACAGTGGTAGGTCTCGGACTGCTCGACATTGCTATCTGGTTTGTTGTGCTGAACTATTTCGATGCCGACGGCCTTATCTCTATCACCACGACCATGCTGACTTTCGGTATGGGTGCTTCTACACAGGCTCTGTTTGCCCGTGTCGGTGGTGGTATTTATACCAAAGCCGCTGACGTAGGTGCTGACATCGTTGGTAAGGTCGAGGCCGATATTCCCGAGGACGATCCACGTAACCCTGCTACTATTGCAGACAATGTGGGTGACAACGTGGGTGACGTGGCTGGTATGGGTGCCGACCTCTATGAGAGTTACTGCGGTTCTATTCTTTCCACAGCAGCCTTAGGTGCTGCCGCCTTCAGTGTGGCTGGTCTTGAGGTTCAACTCAAGGCTGTCATCGCCCCGATGTTGATTGCCGCTGTGGGTGTGTTTCTCTCTCTGCTCGGCATTTTCCTCGTCCGCACGAAGGAAAGCGCCACGATGAAGGATCTGCTCCGTTCCCTGTCGTTAGGAACGAATGTCAGTGCCATCCTCATCGCTATTGCCACCTTCGCCATCCTTTACCTCCTGGGTGTTGAGAACTGGCTCGGTCTCTCCTTCTCTGTCATCAGCGGTCTTGCTGCCGGTGTGATCATCGGACAGGCTACCGAGTATTATACATCGCACTCTTATAAACCAACCCAGAAGATCTCTGAGGCAGGACAGACAGGTGCTGCCACTGTGATTATCAAGGGTATTGGTACAGGAATGATTTCCACTTGTATTCCAGTCATCACGATTGGTGTGGCCATCATGCTCAGCTATCTCTGTGCCAATGGCTTCGACCTCTCGATGACCTCTACCTCTTTGGCTCATGGTCTCTATGGTATTGGTATTGCTGCTGTGGGTATGCTCTCCACACTCGGCATCACTCTGGCTACCGACGCCTACGGACCTATTGCCGACAATGCTGGTGGTAATGCAGAGATGTCGCAGTTGGGTGAGGAGGTACGCCATCGTACCGATGCCCTCGATGCCCTCGGCAATACGACTGCCGCAACGGGTAAGGGCTTCGCCATCGGCTCTGCCGCCCTCACTGCCTTGGCTCTGCTGGCTTCTTATATCGAGGAAATCAAGATTGCGCTTGCCCGTGCCGGACAGACATTGACAGACGTGGCAGGCAACGTGATCTCTGCTACTGATGCTACCATCCCCGACTTCATGAACTACTATCAGGTGAACCTGATGAACCCGAAGGTGCTCGTTGGTGCTTTCATCGGAGCCATGGCTGCTTTCCTCTTCTGCGGTATGACGATGGAGGCCGTAGGCCGTGCTGCAGAGAAGATGGTACAGGAGGTGCGCCGTCAGTTCCGTGAGATTGCCGGAATCCTCGAGGGAACAGGCACGCCCGACTATGGTCGTTGTGTAGAGATCTCCACCCGTGCCGCTCAGCACGAGATGATTATCCCGTCTGTTCTGGCCATCGTGATTCCCATCCTCGTGGGTATCATCTTAGGTGTGGCAGGTGTTCTCGGACTGCTGGTAGGCGGTCTGGCTGGTGGCTTCACCCTGGCTGTGTTCATGGCCAATGCCGGTGGTGCCTGGGACAATGCCAAGAAGAATATCGAGGAAGGTAACTTCGGTGGCAAGGGCTCTTTTGCCCATAAGGCTTGTATCGTAGGCGACACCGTCGGCGATCCTTTCAAGGACACGTCTGGCCCGTCTCTGAACATCCTGATCAAACTGATGTCGATGGTATCAATTGTAATGGCCGGTCTGACCGTTGCATTCTCATAATAACAATATGTATAAGGAAACAATGAGATTTATCTATTCGTTGGTTATCGCAGCATTTTGCTGCGGTAACCTTCATGCTCAGGCAATACCTGATGCAGGACGATTCCTCCCTGGTCCCCCTGCGGAAACTTCTGTAGACTATATCAAGGACTATCTACAGTATGCCTGGGGAAAGACCATGAGAAGCACAGAACTTGGAACACAGGCAAAGAACGACTTCAACGCCAAGGCTCCTTACTATCTGAATGCTTTCTCGCAGGCCATTGGTGTCACACTGTCCAATACCGAGACCCCCTATATCGCAGAACTCTTTGAGTACTGCATGGAATACGGAAACAAGAGCATCAAACAGGCCAAGAGTTCTTTCTCTTATTTCAGACGTCCCTATGTGCGTTTCGATGAAGAATCGCTCATTCCTGACCAACAGGGTGATTACACCTACGAGAGCTCCTTCCCGTCCCGTGAGGCCCTGATGGGCTGGATGTATGCGTTGCTGCTCTCGGAGATTTGTCCGGACAAGCAAGACAATATCCTGTCGTGTGGCTATCAGTTTGGTCAGGCCTCTGTGGTGACAGGCTATCACTGGGACAGCGATGTATTGGCTGCTCGTCTGTTGGCAAGTGCCCTTGTGGTTCGTCTGCACGACCACACAGGCGTCAATGCAATGATCAACTCAGCCAAGGCAGAATACGCCAAGGTGTCGGGTGTGACTTATGTCAGTCCTTCGTTGACAGAAGAGAATCAGTACTACAGCAACGATCAGTTGCCGGATGCCGTCAATTATCTGCCTGCTCCGCCAGATACAGTCTCGGCCTTTGCTGCCACCGACCTGAACAAGTTCATCGAAGGCAAGAACATCCGTCCGACAGACGAAGGTCAGACTGCCATCGACGACGTGAACAATGATCTGGACTATCTCTTGCAGATATTCTCATCGGCCTTCGGCAGGACGCTCTCATCCACGACGACGCCGGAACTGTACAAACTGTGTGAGAACATGTATTATCTGGGCGATGGTGCCACCCGCAGTTGTAAGAACTACTATATGCGCCCTCGTCCCTATAAGCAGTTGAACGAGGCGACTGCCTATCCGCCAGCAGAGAACATTGAGAAGAATATCGGTGCCTATCCCTCTGGTCATGCATCAACGGGTTGGCTGTATGCTTTGGTATTGGCAGAACTCAATCCCGATGCAGAAGAAGACTTGTTGGCCCGTGCCTACCAGTATGGTCAGGGACGTGTCATCACTGGCTATCATTGGCAGAGTGATGTGGATGCTGGACGCTTAGTGGGTTCTGCCGTCTATGCCCGTCTGCACAACAGCGAGGAGTTCCTTAAGCAGTTTGAGATTGTCAAGAAAGAACTGGATGGCACATTGGGTGTGCGTTCAGTAACAGCCGATCAGGCTGACGATGCTGCTGTCTACACCATTGGTGGTGTGAGGATGTTGGGTGAACCGTCTCAGAAAGGCGTGTATATCCAAGACAACAAGAAAGTGTTACGCTGATGAGAGTAGCACTATTATCGATGATATTGTTCTGGCTCTGTGGCATCTATCCTGCACAGAGCCAGGATTTTTCTGCTGGTTTCTCTATTCAGGAAATTCCTGACACCATCTGGCAGAAGATGCAGGGGAAGACATGGCAGCCCAACGATGTCATCAGTCGCAGTGATCTTCGCTATCTGCGAGTGATGCATTGGGATTACGACGGTCGTACGCACCAAGGGGAAATGGTTTGTAACCGCCTCATTGCCCAGAAACTGATAAGGATCTTTATGGAACTCTATCGTCAGCACTACCCTATCCAACGGATTCGTCTGGCTGATGAGTATGACGCTGACGACGAACGACAGATGCGCGACAATAACACCAGTTGCTTCTGTTTCCGTAGGGTTTCTGGTCGCAAACATCTTTCTTACCACGCCCGAGGTCTTGCCGTTGACATCAACCCGCTCTATAACCCCTACGTCAGGACTGGTCAGAACGGTCAGCAAATAGTTGAGCCAGCGACGGCGGTGCCTTATTGTGATCGCAAGAAGGACTTCCGATACAAGATCGATAAAGGCGACCTATGCTACAGGTTATTTCTGAAACACGGATTTACATGGGGAGGTTTGTGGCGGACCATGAAAGACTACCAGCATTTCGAATATCATGTGAAATAAAAGAAAGAGGCCCTTCTCGTGGAGAAAGGCCTCTTCCTTTTTAACTCAGCTTGTGGATCACAAGGCCTGAGCGCAGTTTCGGCTCAAACCACGTTGCCTTGGGCGGCATGATCTTTCCCGAGTCAGCAATGTCCATAATCTGCTGCATTGATACGGGATAGAGTGCCAGGGCAGCACGCATCTCACCAGAGTCTACACGACGCTTCAACTCACCAAGGCCACGAAGGCCTCCCACGAAGTCGATACGCTGTGAAGAGCGCAGGTCGCCGATATTCAGGATATCATCGAGAATCAGACGGCTGGAGATATCCACGTCGAGCACGCCGATGGGATCATTATTGTCGTAGGTGCCCTCTTTCGCCTTCAGGCTATACCAGTGCTGATCCAGATACAGCGAGAACTCATGCAACTGCTGAGGCTTGTAGATGTCTGTACCTTTGTCCTCTACGATGAAGTTCACCTGCAACGAAGCCAAGAACTCATCTGATGACATGCCATTCAGATCCTTCACCACCCGGTTGTAGTCGAGGATCGTCAGCTGTGAGGCTTGGAAACAAACAGCCATGAAGAAGTTATACTCCTCCGTGCCATTGTGGTTGGGGTTTTGCTTCTGCTTCTCTGCTCCTACGAGGGCAGCGGCTGCTGAGCGGTGATGGCCGTCAGCGATATAGAGCGACGGCATCTTGGCAAACTCATTGGTTATCGTCTGCATATCCTGATCGTCGCTGATCACCCAGAACTGATGATGGAATCCGTCGATGGGTGCAATGAAGTCGTACTCTGTCTCCGTGGCAGCATAGCGCATGATCAGCTCGTTCAGCACGGCATTATCCGGATAGGCGAAGAAGACTGGCTCGATGTTCGCATTGTTCACACGGACGTGCTTCATACGATCTTCCTCCTTGTCACGACGGGTCAACTCGTGCTTCTTGATGCGGCCAGCCATGTAGTCGTCGGTATGGGCACATACCACGAGACCATACTGGGTCTTACCCTGCATCGTCTGGGCATAAATATAATAATGTTCGCGCGAGTCCTGCACCAGCCACCCCTTGTCCTGGAACTTCTGGAAGTTCTCGGCAGCCTTCTCGTACACTCTGGGGTCGTACTCCGAAGTGCCCACAGGGAAGTCTATCTCCGGCTTGATGATGTGATACAGACTCTTCTCGTTGTCGCCAGCCTCTGCCCTCGCCTCTTCTGAGTCGAGCACGTCGTAGGGGCGGCTCTCTACTTGCTCCACCAACTCTTTCGGCGGGCGTATTCCTTTAAACGGTTTTACTATTGCCATGATTTATTTTTTACCTTTTTACTTTTTTACCCCTTTACCTTTCAAAGGTTGGCTTTGATCTTCTCTATCATCTCCTGATACTCGGCATCCGAGAGATATACCTGACCTGGGTTCATCTGGAACGTGCCACCGTAGTCGGGACCATCCACATACTTCGGTGCCAGATGGAAATGCAGATGCGACAGCTTGTCACTATAGGCACCGTAGTTGATCTTCTCAGGATTGAAAGCCTTCTGCATAGCACGGGTGACACGGGTCACATCGCCCATAAAGGCATTGCGGTCTTCGTCACTCAACTCGTTGAGGTCATTCACATGGTCCTTATAGGCCACGAGACAACGACCTCGATAGGTCTGCTCCTTAAAGAGGAAGGCACGCGACACTGACAAATGGGCGAACTCGATCATCAGGTCATGAAGTGTCTGATTGTTTGTGCAGTACAGACACTGCTTGGGATCACTTTGCATAGCTTGTTTGTCTTTAGATTCTGAATTTGTGCTGCAAAATTACGCATTTTATTTGTAATACCCAAATAATCTGCTTATATTTTAGAAGCATTTCTCTTTGTTGATTCAGAAAAAAGTAGTATCTTTGCAGCCTAAGACGAACGATCACTCTAAATAATTAAGATAATATGAAGAAAAGACTATCTGCTATTTTTGCGCTGCTGCTGATGTGCGGTAGCGGTATTCAGGCTCAGGAGTTTGAGTCGGCCACCGATGCCGTCAAGAACATGGGTCCTGGATGGAACCTCGGCAATACACTCGACGCCAACAACGGCAGTTCACAGGATTTGTCATCAGAGACCTATTGGGGACAGCCCATAACGAAACCCGAGTTGATGGTGATGATGAAGGAAGCTGGATTCGGAGCCATCCGTGTGCCCGTGACCTGGTTCAACCACATGGATAAAGACGGGAAGGTGGATGAGGCATGGATGAAGCGTGTGCATGAGGTCGTCGACTACGTGATCGATGCTGGTATGTATTGTATCGTCAATGTCCATCATGATACTGGTGATGGTGATACTCACTGGCTGCATGCCAACATGGATACATACAATGCACAGAAGGCACGCTATGAGTATCTCTGGAAACAGATAGCCGAAGAGTTCAAGGATTATGACCAGAGGCTGCTTTTCGAGAGCTATAACGAAATGCTCGATAAGTATAACTCCTGGTGTTTCGCCACCTTCGGCTCGTCAAGCCGGTATATCGCTGCTGATGCTGCTGATGCCTATGAGGCCATCAATAGCTATGCACAGAGTTTCGTCAATGTGGTCAGGGCTTCAGGTGGTAACAATGCCCAGCGCAACTTGGTCGTGAACACCTACGGAGCCTGCAATGGTGCCGGCACATGGAACTCCCATCTGAAGGATCCACTGACAGAGATGAAGATGCCTGAGGGTGAATCTAATCATATCGTCTTCGAGGTACACAACTACCCCAATATCAGTAATCTGGCAAATGCCAAGAAAGAACTGGACCAGAACATAAAAGACTTACAAGAGACTTTGGGTGCGCTGGGAGCTCCCGTGATCTATGGCGAATGGGGCACGTCCAGTGCCAATGGCGACGGAACCAGCGACTATGACAACAATCGCGACAATATGATCGACTTCATGCAATACCTTGTGAAGCAGACCAAGGCTGCAGGTATGGGCACGTTCTATTGGATGGGCATCACGGATGGCTCCAGTCGCGAATACCCATGCTTCAGTCAGCCAGACTTGGCAGAGGCCATCACTAAGGCTTGGCATGGAGATGACTTCCAAGGGAAATATCCCACGAAACAAGATGTACTCGGTAGCTCTACAATCATCTATAATGTGACGTATACAGGCGACTGGCAGGAACTAAACCTTTGCGGTTCTGCCATCTCTACCAGCAACTATAAGGCCATCCGACTGGAGATGTATGAGCTTCCCGCCGAGAACGCCCTGCAGTTTAAGGTCTATGGTAGTGACGATAATCATAACCAGGGAGGCGTCATCTCCAGCACAGAGCCGAACAATACCTTGGTTTTTAATGAAAGCATCCTCGGAGGCAAGACCATCAAGCGCATCACCCTTCAGACGCATATCGGATCGCGGGCTGGCACTTGCAGGGTGAAGCGTGCCGTACTGATCAAGAATGACGATACTGAGGTCGAAACAGAGATCAGCGTATTCTGGGGATGCACGCTTTCTACGGAAGTCCTAACAGGTATAAGCGCACCACGTCGTGACAACATGAAAGACGGGGCTCTCACCTATTCACTCTCCGGCCAGCGTGTCGCCACGCCTCGAAAGGGTATCTATATCCGAAACGGCAAGAAAATCGCACTATAATTTGGAACTATCTGTATTATAGCCTATAAGACAACTAAAACGGTCTCGGTCACAGCAGTGACCATGTGACCAATAGAGTTCAGGAAAAGCGAAATAGTTTTACAACATTATTAATTTTATGGACTTATCGGAGAAAGGTGGCTGGTTTCTGGGAGAAAGGTGGCAGGAAAATGGGAGTTTCCTTAGCCCAAAGTCCCAGTTTCCTTAGCCCTTTGTTTGGGGCACAAACAAGCCTGATTATCAGCAAGTTGCGATTTTTGGAATTGTTACGAAATATGTTTACATAACGAACGGTACGTCAATTAGCAATGGTCGCACGGTCGCATATGCGACCATGCGACTTTTTGCTTTCCGCCATTTGGTCGCATTGTAAGGATTTTTTTGCGATTTCCAGCAAGGAAAAAGGAATAATAGAGCAACAAGCAGATTGAATGTCATAATATAATACGCTGATATATAAATAATTATATAATCATTCCGAATTAATCGAGCAGAGACTCCGAATATAAAAAGTCGCATGGTCGCATATGCGACCGTGCAACTTTTTTCAGTTAAAAAAAAGAAAAAGAGGATGCAACTCGAACGGAGTCGCACCCTCTGATGATTTGATAGCTAATCAGTGATGATTATTTGTTCACCTGGAACTTGGTGTCGCCGTCCTTGAAGAAGGCATTGATCTGCTTGGCGGCAGCGATACCAGCGTTGATGTTGGCCTCGGCCGTCTGGGCACCCATCTTCTTCGGGGTCGAGAAGTAACGGCCCTCGAACTTCAGGAACTCGTCGTTAGCATCGGGCATGATGTCGGTGACGAACTTCAGGTCCTCGCGCTCCTGCATCAACTTGATCAACTCAGGCTCGTTGATGACTTCCTTACGGGCTGTGTTCACGAGGATGCCACCCTTCTTCATCTTACCCACGAGGGCATAGTTGATGCTCTGCTTGGTCTCGGGCGTGGCGGGAATGTGGAGTGAGACGACGTCGCAGGTCTCGAACAGGGCGTCCTGATTGGCGACGGCGTGCACACCAGCCTTCTCAATCACCTCTGCGGGGCAGTAGGCATCGAAGGCGTAGACATCCATGCCGAAGCCCTTGGCGATGCGGGCCACGTTGCGACCCACGTTACCGAAAGCGAGGATACCAAGTTTCTTGCCGAGCAGTTCAGAGCCGCTCTTGCCATTGTAGAATCCACGAACAGCCATCACGAGCAGGCCGAATACGAGTTCAGCCACAGCGTTGGCGTTCTGACCAGGGGTGTTCTCAGCCACCACGTTGTGGGCTGTGGCGGCGGCGAGGTCGATGTTGTCGTAACCAGCACCAGCGCGAACGACGATCTTCAACTGCTTGGCAGCGTCGAGCACCTCGGCGTCAACCTTGTCTGAGCGAATGATCAGCGCGTCAGCATCCTTCACAGCGTCGAGCAACTGAGCCTTCTCTGTATATTTCTCCAGCAGCGCGAGTTCATTGCCGGCTGCCTCTACTTCTGCCTTAATACCATTCACGGCTGCTGCTGCGAATGGCTTCTCTGTTGCAACTAATACTTTCATCTTGTTTTATATTTTAAACACAGAGATACAGAGTTACAGAGTTTTTAATAATTCAGAATCTCAAAATTATTTCCTCTGTGTCTTTGTATCTCTGTGTTGAATATTACTTAATTAATGTTTACTCTCAAATTCCTTCATGCAGGCGACGAGGGCGTTGCAGCCTTCGATGGTCTGGGCGTTGTAGCACGAAGCGCGGAAGCCACCAACGGAGCGGTGACCCTTCACGCCAACCATTCCCTTAGAGACGGCGAAGTCGAGGAACTCCTTCTCCAACTCCTTGTACTCGTCGGCCATTACGAAGCAGAGGTTCATCAGCGAACGGTCCTCTTCCTTGGCTGTGCCTACGAAGAGCTTGTTGCGGTCGATCTCGCCGTAGACGATCTCAGCACGCTGCTTGGCCAACTTGTCCATAGCCTCGACACCACCCTGAGCCTTTATCCAACGCAGGTTCTCGAGGGCACAGTAGATGGGCACCACAGGAGGTGTGTTGAACATAGAGCCCTTGTCGACATGAGTGCGATAGTCGAGCATCGTGGGGATCTCGCGGGGAGCGCGGCCCAGTTTCTCGTCCTTCAGGATGATGATGGTCACACCAGCCATAGACAGGTTCTTCTGGGCACCGGCGTAGATGGCGTCGTACTTGCTGACATCAACGGGACGGCTCATAAAGTCTGATGACATATCGGCAATCAGGGGTACGCTGACGTCGAGGTCCTTGCGAATCTCAGTACCGTAGATAGTGTTGTTCGTCGTGATGTGCAGATAGTCGGCATCAGCAGGAACAGTCCAGTCTTTGGGGATGAAGGTGTAGTTGGCGTCGGCTGAAGAAGCTACTTCAACCACCTCACCGAAAAGCTTTGCTTCCTTCATGGCCTTCTTAGCCCAAACGCCTGTGTTCAGGTAGGCAGCCTTCTTGATCAGGAAGTTATAAGGAATCATGCAGAACTCCAGACTGGCACCACCGCCGAGGAAGATCACAGAATAGCCCTCTGGCACTGAGAGCAGTTCCTTCACCAGAGCCACGGCCTCGTCGACGACGGGCTGGAAATCCTTTGCACGGTGGCTGATCTCCATCAGCGAGAGACCTGAGCCGTTGAAATCAAGACACTGTTGAGCGGTCTTCTCAATCACTTCGCGGGGAAGCATCGAGGGACCGGCGTTAAAGTTGTACTTCTTCATTTTGGTTGTTACTTTATAATGTTTAAATAATCTGTTTTCGAAAAACGCTGCGAAATTACACTTTTATTTTTATTTGGCCAAATATTTGAGCATAAATTCACGAAATTAATGCAAATTCTTTCATTTTGTCAACTCCACATGTCAGTATCGAGGGCATGCTGACACCTTTCTTTATATATAGGCCGATGCAAAGTTACTAAGTTTTCTGCACATTTTTTCGCTTTTGCTGCGCTCTTTTCACTTCTTTTTAGTATCTTTGCATTCGTTATGAATCAGAAAGAGCATCAAATCATCATCAGTCTCGCCTCCAACGAGAACCAGAAACGCAACATGGAGGCCGCCCGGGAACAGTTGTCGTTGCTGTTGAATGACCTGCGCTTCACAACGGAGCATTGGACAGAGCCCGTCCACTCTTTGAGGAAGGAACCCTACCTGAACCAACTCTGCCAGGGGACTACAGCCTTCGGCGTGAACCTGCTCAACGAGGTGTTGAAGGAGATTGAGAAGCGGTTAGGCCGTACTCACAACGAAGAGGGTATCGTGACCATCGACCTTGATTTGATGTCGTACGACGGGCTGCGTTACCATCTGCGTGACTGGGATAGGGATTATATTAAGAATTTAATTAGTGAATTATGAAGAAGATACTCATTATCAGCCTGTTATTAGTTTTATTTGTTTCAGCGAAGGCTCAGCGCTTCGACGATTATTTCGAAGACCGTACCCTGCGCCTCGACTACACCTTCTCTGGCAACAGCCAGCATCAGGAACTCTATGTCGACGAACTGATTTCCATGCCCCGATGGTATGGAAAACGGCAGCGGCTGGCTGAAGTACCCCTGAGAGGTAACGGACAGATCATCGTGCGCTCCAAGGCGGACGGTCAGGTGATCTATCGTCACTCCTTCTCCAGCCTCTTTCAAGAATGGCTGTCTACCGATGAGTCGAAGCACACACAGAAGTCGTTTGAGAATGTATTCTTAGTGCCTTACCCCAAGCAGCCTGTCGACATTACGGTGGAACTGCGCGACTATCACGACCAGGTTAACGCTACGATGACCCATAGCGTCGACCCCTCGGATATCCTGATCCGCAAGGCTGGTGAGCGACAGGTGACACCCTACGTCACACTCCAGCAGGCCCGTGATACCAGCCGTTGCATCCATGTGGCCTACGTGGCCGAAGGCTATCAGCAGCATGAGATGGGCACCTTCATCGAAGACTGTCGCATTGCAATGGAATCGCTGTTCGAGCACGAGCCTTTCCGACAGATGCAGGATCGCTTCAATATGATTGCCGTGATGTCGCCCTCAGCCGAGAGTGGTGTCAGTGAACCAGGCAAAGGCATATGGAAGAACACCGCCCTTGGTGCCCACTTCGACACCTTCTATAGTGCCCGTTACCTGACCACCCTTCATCTGAAGAAGATGAACGATGTGCTGGCTGGTACACCCTACGAACATATCATCGTGTTGGTGAATGGCGAACGCTATGGTGGCGGCGGCATCTACAACAGCTATACCCTCACCGATGCCCACGGTCCCTCGTTCCGTCCCGTCGTTGTCCATGAGTTTGGCCACAGTTTTGGTGGACTTGGCGATGAGTACCCTTATGGGGAGGACGATCCAATGTACTTTGCCGATACGGAGCCGTGGGAGCCCAACCTGACGACCAAGCACGATTTCAACGGCAAATGGGAGCATCTCGTCAAGGAAGGAAAGGGTGGTCTCGTTGAGGGTGGCGGCTATCTGACCAAGGGCGTCTGGCGCGGTTTCGAGAACTGTCGTATGCGCACCAATGAGGAACCTGAGTTCTGCTTGGTATGCAAGGAGGCGCTGATCCGACTGATCAATTTCTATACGGAATGAGCGAAACGGTTCAAGTCATCACATCTCTCAACGACGAGCGCATCCGTCTGTTCGCCTCGATGACAGAGACACAGTTGCGCCATCGTGCCGATATCAGCCAGGGCGTGTTCATCGCGGAGAGTCCCAAGGTGATACGTGTGGCACTTCAGGCGGGCTATGAGCCTGTGGCCATACTTTGTGAGCGGAAGCACATTGCAGGTGATGCAGCGGATATCATCAAAGCGTGTCCAAACGTTCCCGTCTATACTGGAGAGAGAGAACTGCTGTCGGCACTGACGGGCTACACACTGACCCGTGGGGTGCTCTGCGCCATGCGACGGAAAGCAGAGCCCGCCTTAGCCGATATCCTTCAGAACGCCAAGCGCGTCTGTGTGATCGACGCTGTCTGTGACACAACCAACATCGGTGCCATCTTTCGTAGTGCGGCTGCCCTTGGCATGGATGCAGTGTTACTGACACGAAGTTCGTGTGACCCCTTGAACCGCAGGTCGATACGGGTGTCGATGGGAACCGTTTTTCTTGTGCCATGGACATGGCTTGACGACTATCGTCAACTACACGATTTAGGATTCAAGACGGTAGCGATGGCACTCAGAGACGACAGCACCTCACTCTCCGACCCCATCCTCAAGGCCCAACAACGTCTGGCTGTCATCATGGGAACGGAAGGCGAAGGTCTGCCCACAGAAACAATCAGGGATGCAGACTTCACCGTCCGCATCCCCATGTCTCATCAAGTCGACTCCCTCAATGTGGCCGCAGCGGCTGCCGTTGCCTTCTGGGAGTTGGCTGTCAAGCCTTAGAATCTTTCGCCGTCACCACGGTGACGATGTATGCACTCAACAACACCAGTACGCCAGCCACAGGCTTGTCCCATGTCAGCACATCCTGTCCTAACAGAATGGCCACGAACGAGGCAATCACAGGTTGTAGGTTCGTGTAGATTGAGACGGTGGTTGCTTGCAGGTACTTCATGGCAAACGGGATGAGGAAATAGCCGAGAGCCGTCGCACACAGTACGATGAAGAGCATCTCCAACACACCATCCCAACCCCATGCAGCCGTGTAGAGTGCATTGGCAGGCAGTTCGGGCAGTGCGATGGGCACGGTGACGATGGCAGAGATCAGGAACACATACTTCATCTGAGTCACAGGGGAATACTTTGTTGCCACGTTACGGGTGATAATCAGGTAGACGGCCCATGTCAGCACGCTCAGGATGGCCAGTGTAATGCCTATCAGGTCGTTCTTGCCTGAGCCGAGAGTCTGACTCATCAGCACCATCAGCACGGCACCGGCTATACCTAACAGCACACCCAAGAACTTCATCGATGTGATCTTCTCACCGATCGTCAGGGCAGCACAGAGCATGACGGCCACAGGCGTCAGCGTGGCAATCAGCGAGAAATAGACGGGACTCGTATAGTCGAGTGCCCAGGCGGTGAGTGTCTGTGAGATCACAAAGCCTAACAGTCCACCCAAAAGGATGGTGAGCAGGTCTTTGCGCTCAACGTGTTCCTTGGGCAGGAAAGTGGCAATGAGCCAGAATACAAGACAGGCTCCGAGGCTGCGACTGGCCATATAGCCCATAGGCGTCACCCACTCGTCGAGCAGCAATTTGGTAACTGGGACACCGAGTCCGAAAATCGTGTTTGCTAAGAAGATAGCGCTGTGCGCCTGTAGTTTCTTATTCATTTGAAGTTTGATATTTGAAGTTTAAAGTTTATGATTTCTTATATCGATTCTTGTAGGCTTGCAGTCTTTGTTTCCTTGACATCTTGGCATATTTGCGCCACTCCTGTGCCCCACCCTCGCAGCCTTTCAGGTAACTCAGGTCGTACATGTGGCCGTAGGCCTCCATCTCAAAGGGATTCAACAGGTAGGCGGCATGTTTCATCCTGAAGTTCATCGGCAGTCCTTTCAGCCAATAACATATATATAATAGGTAAAAGCAGATCCAGGAGTCATGACAGGCCTGTGCCTGCCGCAGATGGATCATCTCATGGTTCTTCATCGCTGCCGACAGCCTGTCGCCTGTCGCACCGGCATTGAAGCGGTCAGCCTCCTGTTGCGTTGGCGTCAGGATGTGGCCGAAGAAGGTCAATCCCTCATAGCCCTTGCGCATCCAGAAGGAGTTGACCACTGCCGGCATATCAGCAGTACGGCTGGGGCGCATGGCCCGCCACATCATGGGAACGATCTGGAATATCATCAGCATAACGGGGGCAAAGGTACGAAAAAAACAGGAAAGCAGAAAAGGACTTGGGAGTTTTTCCATCAAAAATATGCCAAAAAGTTTGCCTATCTCGGGATTTATGCTTAACTTTGCCACAAACAACAGATAACTATGGACGAGATCAAACGTATAGAACAACTTCGAAAGGAGTTGCATGAGCATAATTACCGTTATTATGTGCTGAACCAGCCGACTATCGGCGACCAGGAGTTTGACTTCATGATGCATGAGCTTCAGGATTTGGAGGCTAAGCATCCGGAGATGGCCGATCCCAACTCCCCTACCCAGCGCGTGGGCAGTGACCTGAATGCAGAGTTCCGTCAGGTGGAGCACAAATACCTGATGCTATCGCTGGCTAACACCTATAATGAACAAGATGTGGCCGACTGGTACGAGAGTGTCAGCAAGGGACTGGCTGGCGAAGACTTCGAAGTTTGCTGCGAAATGAAGTACGACGGTCTCTCTATCTCCCTGACTTATGTAGACGGAAGGCTGACGCAGGCTGTCACCCGAGGTGATGGCGTGCATGGCGACGATGTGACAGCCAATGTGAAGACCATCCGCGCCATCCCTCTCGTCCTGCCAGGTACAGGCTATCCTCGGGAATTTGAGATTCGCGGTGAAATCCTGATGCCTTGGGCTGTCTTTGAACGATTGAACAGAGAGCGCGAGGAAGCCGAAGAACCTCTCTTTGCCAATCCCCGTAATGCTGCCAGTGGCACCTTGAAGAGTCAGAAGTCCAGTCTGGTGGCCAGTCGCCAACTCGATGCATACCTCTATTATCTGTTGGGTGAGGAACTGCCCGCAGAGGGACACTATGAGAACTTGGAGGCTGCACGCTCATGGGGCTTCAAGATCAGCGAGGGCATGAGGAAGGTGAAGACGCTACAGGAGATATACGACTTCATCAACTATTGGGACAAAGAGCGTAAAAGCCTTCCTGTAGCAACGGACGGTATAGTGCTGAAAGTTAATTCATTACGTCAACAGCGATCTCTCGGCTTTACGGCAAAGAGTCCACGCTGGGCCATCGCCTATAAGTTTAAGGCAGAACGTGCTTGTACGCGACTAAATGAGGTAACCTATCAGGTGGGTCGTACGGGAGCCATCACGCCCGTAGCCAATATGGATCCTGTGCAATTAGCAGGCACTACCGTGAAACGGGCCACTCTGAATAATGAAGACTTCATCAAGAGTTTTGATTTGCATATCGGCGATTACGTCTATGTGGAGAAAGGTGGTGAGATCATCCCCAAGATTGTGGGGGTTGACATAGACCAGCGGCCCATCATCGCCCAGCCTGTACAGTTCATTAAACGTTGTCCGGAGTGCGGCACCCCACTCGTCCGTTACGAAGGAGAAGCAGCTTGGTATTGTCCGAACGACACAGGTTGTCCGCCACAGATCAAGGGGCGCATCGAGCATTTTATTGCTCGCAAGGCCATGAACATCGACTCGTTAGGATCAGAGACCATTGACGACTACTATCGTCAGGGACTCATCCATAATGTTGCTGACCTCTATGACATCGAGGTCCAACAGATAAATGGCGACGGCAGTCGTACAAAGTCGGCTCAAAAGATTGTGAACGGCATCCAGAAGTCGAAGGAGGTACCTTTCGAGCGGGTGATCTTTGCCCTGGGTATCCGTTTTGTGGGCGAAACGTCAGCACGACTGTTAGCCCGTCATTTTAAGAACATCGATGCCCTTATGTCGGCAGGTCTTGAAGAACTACAGGAAGTGGAGGGTATCGGAGAGGTCATGGCAAAGAGTATCATCACCTACTTCCATCATGAAGAGAATCTGAAGATCGTGGAACGGCTACGAGGATACGGCTTACAGATGGAATTGTCCGAAGAACAGACTGCAGTGACATCGGATATCCTTGCAGGACAGTCTGTTGTCATTAGCGGTGTCTTTGCCCACCATAGCCGTGACGAGTATAAAGCCCTTATCGAGCAGAACGGTGGCAAGAATGTAGGCAGCATCTCCAGTAAGACCTCATTCATCTTGGCTGGTGAGAACATGGGGCCCTCAAAACTGCAGAAAGCCGAGAAGCTGGGAATAAGAATCGTCAACGAAGATGAATTTTTAGAGATGATTACCAGAAACTAATTCCCATAATTATTCGTCCCAATAACTGATGGTGCGGCGCTGTTCTACGGTTTGGATAGTTGTGCGTTGTCCTTTTTCCCAGTAAGTGAGTTGCATCTTGTTCACTGTCCAGTTATCGTTATCGTCACGTTCCTGTAAATCGTTCTTCATGTTGATGGAGACAATACATTCGTTCTCCTTACTAAATGCCTTCATGCTCTGCTGCGTGATTTCATAACTGGTGTTGTAACGGTATTCGTTGATGGACCTGATACCCGAGGTTGCATTGACCAGCGTGCGTTTCACCAGACAGCCGTCGCTGTCGTATTCGTATGTCAGACGACTCTTACCACCAGTCTTTTCCCGCATGGCGGCCCTCACGAGGTAGCCACGGGAATCGTACTCACGGTCTATCAGATCGTCGTTGGCCAACTGGCCCGTCTCACTGAAATGTTCTATATCATTTTCCGTCACGGGATTCTCTGTGATGACTTCCTGCACAAGCCCCTTTAGTCCCATGTTGGACGCATCTTTATAGTAGGGCGACGAATTGAGATAGTAGTATCGGATAGCGTGACGTCCTTGCTCGTCAAGGCCTGTCGACTGACGTATGTAGCCGTAGCTGTTAAGCATATATAGCGAGCCGTCGCCTTTGGCCTTGAAGTTACCCCACTCGCGTTGCAGTCTGCCTAAAAGGTACTTTTGGTTACGATCGTAGAGATCACGTGTACGGTATGGTCCACAAGTGACAACCGCATCAGAGAGCAGTTTTGTCTTCTCGTTGACGGTGACCATCAACGATGACTTGATACCATAGAAATCACCCTCAAAATAATAGGTGTCGGCTTCAGGATCTTCAGGCTGCACCTCTACGAAGCCTACGTTCAGCAGTGCAGGCAGAAACACCGAATCGGGTCCTTCGAGGGGAACATCCATGATTGAGATACACTTAGGATCGACAAGCGTCTGCGACCAGACGCTTGCCGAGATACCTATATATAGAACCGTGAATAATAATCTCATCACAGATTACTTCGCAACAAACACCACACGGCGGTTCTGAGCCCGTCCCTCTTCTGTGGCGTTGTCGGCAATTGGTGCATACTGACCCTTACCAACGGCGGTAAGACGGCTCTCATCGATGCCTAACTCAACCAGTTTGTCAACAATTGCCTGAGCACGTTTCTCACTGAGCTTCTGGTTTGCCTCAGGATTACCTGTGGAGTCGGTATGTCCCTGAACTTCATACTTCAGTTCGGGGTTCTGATCCATTAGAGTCTTGATGCGGTTAATTTCGGCCATTGACTCCTCCTTGATATCAGCCTTATTGACATCGAATGTGATGTCATAGGTCACAATGGTACGATACGGTGTGTGTGCTACAGCCACCTTCTTCGGCTGACAGGATGTTAACGTAAGCATAGCTACGCCAAACAGGGCAAAAAACAGTTTCTTCATATGTACTTACAATTAAATTAGATAGTTTCAAAGCGCAAAATTAAGTAGTTTTTCTGACACATCCAAATTTTTAGCACATTTTCATACGTCTATTTCAATAAAAAGCATTATCTTTGCATCCAAAATAGGAATACAAACATCAAAATGAAACGAGGACTTGTACTAGAAGGCGGTGCGATGCGCGGCCTGTTTACTGCGGGTATTATTGACCTGATGATGGATGCAGGCATAGAGCCCGACGGCCTAATAGGTGTATCAGCAGGAGCAGCCTTCGGTTGTAACTATAAGTCGAGGCAACCAGGGCGGGCACTCAGATATAATAAGAGGTTTGCGCGGGACAAGCGGTACTGCAGTTGGCAGTCGTGGCTGAAGACAGGTGACCTCTATAATGCAGAATTCGGATATCATATTATCCCAGCCCAGTATGACATCTTCGACGATAAAGCCTTCAACGAAAACCCAATGGCTTTCTACGCTGTCTGTACTGATGTAGAAACAGGTGCCCCCCTCTATAAACAATTGACGGAGTCTACTCCCCTCACCTATGACTGGATACGTGCTTCGGCATCGATGCCATTAGCATCTAAGGTCGTTGAATTGGAAGGCCATAAAGTACTTGATGGAGGCGTCAGCGACTCTATCCCTCTTGAATATTTTGAGAAGATTGGCTATGACCGCAATGTCGTGATCCTTACTCAGCCCGAAGGGTACATCAAGGAACATAACAAACTGATGCCTCTGATGCGTATTGCCCTACGGCGATATCCCAAGATGATTGAAGCTTTGGACCAACGCCACATCATGTATAATAAACAATTAGAGTATGTCCGTGAGGCTGAGCGGGAAGGGCGCTGCTTTGTCATCCGTCCGGAAAGGAAACTGCCTATCGGTCACATTTCTCACGATCCGGAAGAGATGCAACGGGTCTACGATACGGGCATTGATGTGGGAAAGAAGTATTTGACAGATATTAAACGATTCTTCTCTTCCACTTAAGTATTTGGCAAAAATTAAGAAAGAAATACTAAAAAACTTTAATTACTTACTCGTTTGTCTGTATCCTAAGCAAAAAAATAGTACTTTTGAACATTAAAAATAACAAAAACAATTAAAATGGCATTATCAGAAGGTCTGCTTTTCGCAGAGAGATATAAACTGATTAGGCAATTAGGTAGAGGCGGATTTGCGGAAGTCTGGCTCGCTGAAGACAGCATGACAGAGGTTCAGGTGGCAGTGAAAGTGTATGCCCCAGGAACTGGTTTAGATGACAATGGCATCAAGCTCTTTACTCAGGAGTTCTCGTTGGTATTTGACATGAATCATACCAATCTGTTGCGACCAACTCACTTTGACTGCTGGGACCGCATGCCTTATCTTATCATGCCCCTCATTAAAAACGGTTCTGCTTTCAAATATATCACCGAAGGCAAGAACATACCCGAAGAAGAATGTTGGAAGATGCTTCATGACGTGGCAGCTGGACTGGCTTATCTGCACGAGAAGACTCCACCCTTGATACATCAGGATATTAAGCCAGATAATATTCTCATCGATGACGAGGGCCGTTATCTCATCACCGACTTTGGTATCAGTGCCCGTGTGCGTAGCACCATCCGTGGAGCACAGTCTCAGGAGCAGAGCGGCGGTACGTTGGCATATATGGGTCCAGAGCGTTTCAGCAGTAATCCCAAGCCTATTATGGCCAGTGACGTTTGGTCACTTGGTGCAATGATGTATGAGTTGATGACAGGCCTTCCGCCATTCGGCAATCATGGTGGTGTACTCCAGAAGAATGGTGCCGATATCCCCATCATCGAAGGTGACTATTCACAAGAACTGAAAGACATCGTTACCCAGTGCTTGGCTAAAGAGACGTGGGATCGTCCATCGGCCAGTAAGATTGAGGAGATGACTTATAATCATATGCATGGTATTAAGAATGAGTCACCGGTACAAAATCTAACAGCATCCGACACAACTCCAGTTGAGGCTGCTAAGTCCTCAAAACAAGCTAAGACAAAGAATACGGCCCAACCTCAGGATGTGACCACTCAGACTGAACCTTCTATCAAGAAAAGTAAGCCAATCCAACAAGGTAAAAATAACACTCTTATCATCGGAGTCATTGCTGCGGCTGTTGTGCTTATAGGTATAGCTGTAGCGTTATTCTCTGGTGGCAGTGGTGATGATGAGCAGACGGTGGTGGAAGTCGTTCCCCGTGTAAACTATGATTCTATTGCACAAGTAAGAATCCAGGAGGCTCTTCTAATCAAGGAAGGAGCCGACACCATCATTCAAAACCACCCTGATGAATATACTGATGCTTCTATATATAATAATGTAGAGGACATCTATCGAAAGGCACTTGTTAGATTAGACGAAGCCCTTGTCGACAAAGATTCTCTTGATGTTAGTGTGGCCAGTACAGCTTTGCAGCAGAAAGATGCTATCAAGACGGCTCTGCTTGCTATCTACAAGAATCTGGATGCCGGAGCAGAATACGTTCAGGAATTTAGAACCAGGGCTGATGCCATAAAGCCTCTTATCGATGACCTACTTGACAACCAATCAAATGAAACTACAAATGAAGAAGACAATTAGTAAGTTGATAATGATCATTGGGCTACTGTGTTTCATGCCCAGTTTTAGTTATGCCCAGAGTGCCAGCGAATCGTATAATAAGGGTGTTGCTTTGATGAACAAAGGTGACTACCAAGGTGCTATTGCAAGTTTTAAGGCCTCTATGGCCATCAACAAAAGTGCTGCCAACGTGAAGAAGTGTAATGCGCAGATTGCCAAATGTAATAGACTTGCCAAGAAGAAAAGAAGTGGTGGTGAAGACGACACAAAGAAAGCTACACCTCAGAAACAGTTGACACTCAGCACATACAACCTATCTTTTGATTCCGGTGAAAGCACAAAGGTCGTCGGTATTGAGACGATGCCGGAGAGTAGTGACTGGATAGCCAATGTTGCCTCGGAACATGAGAGTTGGTGTAAACTGTCCAAATCGATGGATGGCAAGAATCTGCAGGTGACCTGTCTGGCTACAAGTAGCACGTTGAATCGACAAACGGGTATCACTGTTATCTATGATCAGGTAACTCGTTTCATCAGACTCACGCAGAAAGGTAATAAACCCCATCTTGACGCGACAAAGACAGATGTCAAAATCAGCAAGCGTAAGGGCGGCACTCAGAAAGTCGGCATCAGTTGCAATAGTGATACTCTGTATTCCGACAGTAAGAACTGGGAACTTACGAAATCACCAGAATGGTGTGAAGTGACTGTTTCAAGTGGTAACGAGATTACTATTAAGGCAGGGCCTTTGTCAAAGACCGATCCCGACTTCAAGGCAGGACGTTCTGGTTACATCCGTATCGAGAGTCAGAATGAGGAGTTTATCATCAGAGTTGATCAGAAATAAACAAAACATATTACCATAACTAAAGAGAAAAAGTATGAGATGTAACAATTGTGGCTGGGACAACGCTCCCGGAAGTAGTGTATGCGTCAAATGTGGACACCCGCTTCAGTCTGGGGGATCACATTATCAGGATCCATACAATGGAGTAAAAATGCCGAACAATAACGGTGTAGAGCCAACGCCTCGTCCAACGGTACTTAATTCACAACAAGCCGAGCCCGCACCGCGGCCAACAAGAATTGTAAACAGTGCAGACCTCCAGAGTCAGGCTGCATTGAAATCGACAGTATCTCAGGCACCAAAGAGTTGTCCACATTGTGGTTATCCTGTTATTGGTGATTTCAACAGTTGTCCGAACTGTGGTGCCAGTTTAGGTGCGGCTGTTACAGCCATACATCAGCCTGTGGAGAAAAAGGATGAACAGTTAGAGTTGGATATCGCAGAAGAAGTGAAGTGTGATAAGTGTGGAACAATGGTGTCCATCGACTTCAGTTTCTGTCCGAAGTGTGGTGAGCGGATTCATCTGCCGACAGTACGCGCTATCAGACACAAGCCGACACCAGCTCCTGAGCCCCCGAAGCCCCAATGCCATCTGACTATTATCCCTGAAGAGGGCGAGAATACGGAGGCTGTCAGAAATAATTATGAGGGAGACACGATCATCCTGAACCGAGAGAATACTGAGCAGGGTAACCGCACCATTACATCCAAGGAACAGGCAGAACTGATCTGTGAAGATGGCAAATGGTTTGTGTTGAATCACAGCGAACTTGGGTCTACGTATCTTGAGGCTAACCGTAAGCTCGCTCTTGAACCCGGTGACATCATTGTCTTAGGAGACAGAAGATTCAAGTTTGAAACTGAATAAAAGTAGGAGACCGTGACCTATCAGGTTGTTGACAGATGTGACTTCCAGCCAGGAAACGTCATTGACGGCAGATACAGCGTCAAGAAATCCCTTGGTGAGGGATCGTTTGGTGCAGTCTATCTGGTTGAAGACGGTCGGGGTAGTATGTATGCCCTGAAACTCCTGAGGTTGTGGGAGGTGCCGGCAGAAATCCGGCAGCCCCTCATGGACCGCTTTGAGATGGAATTCAAGACTGGTCAGATTGACTGCGACAACCTGGTTCGTTCTCTGAATTATGGCATTGTAGGTGGTAATCCATATATTGTGATGGAGTATTGCCCTGGCGGTGATCTGGAGCCCTTACTCGGCAAGCCCGATGCCAGGACGCCACGTATTTGTCAGGACATTCTCGTTGGCCTCAATGCCTTACACGATAGAGGAAAAGTTCATCGTGATCTGAAACCCGAGAACGTATTGTTCAAACAAAACGGCAAGGCTGCCCTGACGGACTTTGGAATTTCTGGAGACCGTACGCACAGAATGACACAACGTAACATCTTCGGCAAGCCCAATCAGATATTTGGCACCTATGCTTACATGCCTCCCGAGCAGGCCATGAGGGCGAGAGGTGGAGCAACGGTATTACCTACAACGGACATCTTCTCCTTTGGTGTACTCCTCTTCCAACTCCTGACTGGCCAACTTCCATTCGGATCTTTAGAGACCCATAATGATTTGGCAGAATATCAGAAGCGTGGCAAGGATGGCATCTGGAACAGAGGATTATTGCAGCCTCTCCCCAATGGACAACAGTGGATACGAGTCATTGACGGATGTCTGATACCAGACTTCAAAATACGGCTACAGACTGTACAGGAAGTACTTAAATTATTACCCCAGCAAATAGGTGGTAATTATAGTAGTGAGCCCGTTAAAATGGTACAGTCTTATGCTCCTCAACAGCAAACCAGAGGATTCCAACTGCGGATACTCCAAGGAGAAGAGTATGGTAAGACCTACAATCTGACACAAATGGCTGATGCGGGACGAAGGATCCTCACCATTGGCAGGCAGCAGGGGAACGTTATTAAAATAAAATCAGACTTTAGTGATTTTATGTCACGTTTCCATTGTACGATTGAACGAGATCCTAATTCAGGGCTTTGGGCTATTCGTGATGGTCAGTGGCGGAATGAGTACCGACAGTGGAAAAACTCAAGTAACGGCACTTACGTTAATGCTAAGCCTGTCACGTCCAATGGCTTCTATCTGAAGGCTGGTGATATCATAGCTATAGGTGACGTCACCATGAGATTTGAAAATTATTAATAACCCTTTAATTATAAATTTTATGGATACGCAAAACAATTACAAACGCACAGTAGCAGGCTCAGTAGGAGCAGGCATGGGTGCAATCTTTAATGGATCAGGACGTACTTATTACATCCTGGAGCACAAGACCAGTTCTAAGTATCACAGTGCTGGTGAGTCACAGAAGATCATCATCGACCAGATTGAAATCGGTCGTGATGCAGCTTGTCAAGTTCGTTATGACGAATCTTTTGACACTGTCAGCCGCAAGCATGCTGCCATCGTTCGTGATGGTAACAACTGGCAGTTAGTTCATCTGTCGACCTCAAATCCCACGTTGGTGAATGGTCGTCCTATTCAGGGCACCTACTACCTTCAGTCAGGTGATGAGATTCAACTCTCAGTCAACGGTCCGCGTCTCGGCTTCATCCAGCCGCAAGGCAAGCAGGGTCTCACTTCAAGCATCAAGCTCACCGAGCGTATGAATCTGTTCCGCCAGCAGGCACTCCGTCCCTATCGTCGAGCTATCTGGGCACTCTCCGCATTGCTCATTCTGGCTATTCTTGGTTTCGGCGCATGGAACTACAAGCTCACGCTCGACAATCAGGCTTTGCGTCAAGAGATGGCACTCTATCAGGCACAGGTCGACTCTCTCGGTATGGAGAAACTTAAGCTTGACAATATGGAACAACAGCTGACGGCCCAGTTGGCTGCCGACCCGAACAACCAGGAGGTAAAGCAGCAGCTTGGACAGGTTCAGCAGGAGCGTGTCCGTGTGGTCTATGCTTATAATAACGCATCCCAGAGACTGGCTTCCACGAAAGCCAAGATGGCTGAATACGGCTTTGATGATGACGATGATGAAGATGAATCAGCTGTTTCTGGTGAAGCTCCTGCAGCAATTGCAGATGCAACAGGTGGAAATGCAGGTCTCGGCTCTACAGGTCCTATCACAGATGGTCAGGAGCGCTGGGACAATTCAGAGCAAGCCATGGTGTCATCAAATGGTGTCGCTGTTAATCCAGGCAACAAGAACGACTTTGTTGACAGGTCGAATCCGACTATCGCAGAATCAGCAAAGCAATCAGCAGGTGCTTCAGACAATATCGTCAACTACTACAATGATATTTATACATTGAAAGTTAAGCGTATTACCCTGGAGCGTGATGGCAATTCTTATGATCCAGGTATCGCCACCAGTCAGTTGGTTGTAGGTACAGGTTTTGTTATTGGCGGTAAGTTCATTACAGCCCGTTCCAACCTGCAGCCATGGGTATACCGTAATGTATATCGCGACGATTGGCGTCAGCTGTTGGCAGAATATGTGGCAGCTGGATTCCATGTGATCATTGATTTCGAGGCTTACTCAACCCGTGGTTCTGGTCACCCGCTCCGCTTCAGCAATACTCAGTTTGATCTGGCTTCACTCGAGGCATACGACGGTAAGGATATCGTCGACATTCGCAAGGATGTCCAGAAACGAGTCAAGCAGTGGGGTATCGACATTAAGTATACCAAGCGTACCCGTGAGCGTTTCGTTGTGACATATTACACCGATAACTCTCACAATGCAGCTTCTCTGTCACTTGGTGCTCCTGGTGGTCTGCCTGTTGACATCCCGACTGCACAGAGCCTGAAGGGTAGCGAGGAAGTTGTGATTGCCGGTTTCTCTGGTAGAACGGATATTCAGGTACTCTCGAACTACATCAAGTACTTCACCAGTCGTACCTCTCGTCTGGCTGCGCATTTCATCACGCTGCAGGATGCCTCTACCAACTTTGGCTTCACTGGTTCACCTGCTTTCTTCAAGGAGAGCAATGGCAGCTATCGTGTTGTAGGTGTCAACGTAGGTAATTTCGGAGGTGAGGTACGTATCGTTCCGATTCACAGAGTAAGATAATCTTATTATTATATGTCAGAAGTAAAAATCAAACTTGCTGCAGGCACAAATGTCGGACTCATCCGTCAGAACAATGAAGATAACTTTGTTGTCTCCAGTGACCTCAGCACTTCTGAATGGCTCATCCCCCAAGCCGGTCCCCATGCCGACTTGGGGGAGTTTGGTGCCCTCCTCGTCGTAGCTGACGGTATGGGCGGTGCCAATGCGGGTGAAGTGGCTTCAGCCATTGCTGTAGAGACTATTCAGGAAAAATTCACGCCTGAACAACTTAAGGATGTTACTAAGAGTGACAAGGATATTCAGGAGTTTATGAAGGACGTAGTCAAGGAGGCAGACCTCAACATCTTCAACCACAGTAAGGAAGACGAGGCCACCCGTGGTATGGGTACCACCATCGTGATGGCGTGGATCCTTGGCGACAAAGCCTATGTCTGTTGGTGTGGAGACAGTCGCTGCTATGTACTCAACAAACAGCATGGTCTCATCCAACTTTCCAAAGACCATTCCTATGTTCAGGAACTTGTAGACAAAGGAGAACTGAATCCCGAACTGATGCACGATCATCCCTTGTCTAACGTCATCACCCGGTGTCTGGGCGATGTGGAGAATCGTGCTGATCCCGAGACACGTATCTATCAGATTCATAACGGTGATATCATCATGCTTTGTAGTGATGGCTTGTGTGGTATCTGTCATGATGACGTGATTCTCGACACGATGATCAAGTATCACGAAGATCCCATGGAGTGTAAGAACGAACTTATCTCTGTCGCACTCTCTGCTGGTGGTTATGACAATGTGACCATAGCCCTTGCCAACATAAAGACCGACGAGGAAACGGAAGAAGAGCAGCAGACTGAGGATGGAAAAGAAGATGACAAAGACAAAGAGAAGTCCGAAGAAGAAGTCCTTTCTACCACTGTTCGCAGCGAAGTTATTGGACATCGTGTCAAGAAAGGGAAAGGCAGGTATTTCCTATTCCTGTTATTGCTCATCATCATTGGCTGCATAGCCTATCTATGGCTGGCCAATGATAGTGACCCTGTGAAGCAAGCCTTTTTGTCGGTCGTAACACCCTACTGGGACAAATTGACGAGTTACATTAAATAGAATAATTGGTATATATGACATTCAAAGAAGGAAGTATCGTAGCCGAGCATTATCAGCTTAAGCGTCAACTCGGTCAAGGCAGTTTTGGCGACGTGTGGCTGGCACACAACCTGCTGGCGGACATTGACGTTGCCATTAAGTTCTATGGAGTGTTGGACTCGAATGGTCTCGAAGAATTCCGCAATGAATTTAAGGTTGCCTATAAACTGCGCCATCCCAATCTGCTCAACATCAACCATTTTGATGTCTATGAGAACTGTCCTTACTTAGTAATGCCCTATTGTGCCAACGGCTCTGTTAATCATTTGATAGGAAAGATGCCAGAGTCAGAGATATGGAATTTTATTCTTGATGTGTCTGGTGGATTGGCATTCCTTCATGACCAGCAGCCACCGATTGTGCATCAAGATATCAAACCTGATAACATCTTGATAACCAGCGACGGCCGTTATGTCATCTCAGACTTTGGCATCAGTCGTAGCTTCCGGACGAAGATGAGCCGTACGAATAACAACATCAGCAGTTCCGGGACAATAGCCTATATGGGGCCAGAAAGATTTTCTGAGAAGCCCTTAGTGGTGCTTGCAAGTGATATCTGGGCATTCGGCATGACACTCTATGAGTTAATGACAGGAGATGTACTTTGGGAAGGTATGGGTGGTTGTGTGCAATTGAATGGTGCGCGCATCCCAACTATAAGTGGAAACTTCTCACCAGAACTGATAAACCTTGTCACTTCCTGCCTTGCTGCAGAAACATGGAATCGTCCGACGGCTACTCAGATCAATGAACTTGCTGCAGCACGTCTACAGAACAAGCCCTTTGTTCCAATCACACCTATTGAGATACCAAAGACGGAACCCATGCGGCCCCAGCCATCTAACAATTATGTCAGCAACTATCATCCATCATCTGCACCAGTCATTAATAAGGTGTCAGAGAAACTGGTTTCATCAGACAAGAAGTCAGGACCACATCTCACTAATAACCAGCGTAATGGACTAATCATAGCTGTCGCTGCATTTTTTGTTATAGCCCTCCTTTCAGGTGTGGTGATGTACTTCAACAAACAAAACGAAGATCAAATTTCCAAGACTCGCCAGCGCCTCGATGCGTTAAAGAATAATCAGGAAATTCTTACTCCCCAAGAAAACAAACCGCAACCGTTGTTTGTTCCCGAGTCACCACAACCCACAACCAAACAGCCGATCGCAAAGCCAGCCAAGGTGGATGACCGCATTATCATGAAACCGGCAAAGCCCGCAAAGAAAGTCACCATCAACCAGCAGACTAACAATACGGCCAATGATGATGCTATCTTCTATGCCTGCCAGTCTGTCAACGACTATGAATCATATTTGAATTCCTTCCCTAATGGTCGGCATCGTACTGCAGCCCAGAATGCTATCAATAGCCTACTGGACAGACATAATAACGTCGCCAATGGAGCCGTACCTGATAATAGCTATGCGCCTCGTCGGCGTATGACCCAAGACCCGCCTGTTACTTTCCATGATGATGTACCCCCACCCCGTCGTTCGGGTTACAACTCCAACTATGGTGGAGGTCAGCGCCAACCTAATCGATCCTATGGCTCTCAGGGAGGCAATATGCGTAGTAGTGGTATGCGAAGCGGTGGTTCGCATAGTAGCGGTTCTTCCAACAGACATGCAAGATCACATTAAAAATATTAATATATGAAGACAATCAGACTAACAGTAGTAACATTCCTGCTCACTATTTGCCATGTGTCGTTTGCACAGTATGATGGCGACGGGTACTATTACCCAGAATACGACACCCAAGGGCCGACGACCCGTTATTCAAGTTACAGCCAGACAACCTATATCGATGATTATGAGGAAGGATGGTGTAATTTCTATGCAGAGTATTCACCCTTGAAGTTGACAACGACGGCAAAGGGCGCGGAAGACAGACTCTTCCATACTGCCACCATTGGCTTCAGTTACAACTATGTCATAGGTGAAAGCCCAGCTACTGTTGAAGTGGGCTTTGAGGCCAGCGGCTCATGGTTTTCAGAACGGCTTGAAAATGGTGATAAGAGTAGTTTGTCATACTATAATGGAAAGATTCCCCTCAACATAGGTCTCCGCTTTCCAGTGGCCGAGGGATTTTGGATTGTCCCTTATGGCGGTCTTAATGTGAAATGGAATATCTATGGCGAGGAACGCATGAGATATAGAGACGGAAGCAGCGAGACATGGGAGATTTTCAATAAAGATTATATGGTAGACAGTGACTATAACCGCTTCCAACTTGGTTATCAGGCAGGCTTAAAGTTTGTCATCGGCAACAGCGTCTCTGTAGGAGCTGCATGGAAGGCCGACCTCACACCATTCAGTAGTTATTATGATGATGGTACAAGGAAGGAGGAAAAGGAGCGGTTCCGTGGGCTGGCCTTCACCCTTGGATATGTCTTCTGAAAAGATCATGTGAATATTATAGAAGAACTTCAAATAAACAATGGCAATATTTGACGAAAGATACGAACAAGAAGAATTACTCGGGCGAGGAGCTTTCTCTGAAGTATGGAAAGTAAGAGACATCCAGACAGGAGTAACCCTTGCCCTGAAGATATACAACCCTACCACGGGTATCGATGAGGATGGCAAGGACATCCTTACACATGAGTTTGCCCTCATGGTAAATGCCAATCATAAGAACTTGCTACGCCCCCTGTTCTTTGCCATCAGTGGTGACAGGCCTTATCTGATCCTGCCGTTCTGCGAAAGAGGTAACATCGGAAAGATGGTGGGTATGATGGATGAGGAAGAGGCCTGGAAACTGCTTCGAGATGCTTCCAGTGCTCTGGCTTATCTTCACAGCATGAATCCCCCTGTGCTGCATCAGGACATCAAGCCTGCCAATATCCTGCTCAATGACAACGGTGACTATATGCTTACAGACTTTGGCGTTAGCACACAAGTCAAGCAGTCGCTAAGCCGTGTGTCTAATCAGGACATGGCACTGCTTTCTGCCGGTACAATCTCCTATATGGCACCCGAACGGTTCTCCCGCAACAATCTGCCTGTAATGGCCAATGATATCTACTCGCTCGGTTCCACTATCTATGAGCTGACGTCAGGAACGCTCCCCTTCGGTAACGACGGTGGACTTCTTCAAAGGAAAGGAGCGGAAATCCCTGAATTACCTGGTGACTTCTCGCCCCTACTGAAACATACGCTCGACAGTTGTCTGCAAGAAGAGCCTTGGCAGCGTCCAAGTGCTGAACAATTGGAAGAGATAGCCACCCGTGCTATCCGCCATCCGGAACTTCGCAATGCTGTTCCCAAAGCAGAGGCAGCTTCTAAGGCCACAACCATGCAGATACCAGACGAATACCTACAACCTGCAGACAGTTCAGTCAAAGGCACTGTTATAGAGGCTGCACCCACGGAAGAAAAGAAATCCAGTAACAGACTCTACATGATGATTGCGGCAGTGGTCATCGCAATTCTAACAGCCGTGGGATTCTTCATCATGGGTAATGATGGTGACACCGCTGATAATCTGAGCCAGCAGGCCATTGCTGACTCCCTTTTGAAGCAGGCAGAGCTGGCTGAGTTCGAAGTCTGTAAAGAACTGTTTGCAAACGAAGATCCCGACAGTGTGAAAAGTGCCCTCAACAGGATGGCTGCTCTCGCAGAGAAAGGCAATAGGGAAGCAATCCATGAGATGGCCTATACTTATGCCTGGATACCCAGCGACTCAGAGTCAGACCGACGTAAGCGGCTCTTGGGCTGGCAGATCGATGACAACGGCATCCCTGTATCTAAGGAGATTAAAATGTCGTCTATCGACTGGCTGGAAAAATCCATTAATGTGACAGACTCCACGGACTATAAGTCACTCTATTGGCTGTCGTTCTATTATTTAAACGCCATTGGCGTGAACCAAGACTTCGGGAAGGCGCGTCAGTTGCTCAAGACTGCCAGTATCCAGGCTGGACAGAAACAGGACATAGTGTTCAAAGGGAAGATAGATGATACCATCAAACAATTAGATAATATATAATGAAAAAGATACTGCTTTCAATCGCTCTTTTCATTCCAGCATTTGCCTGCGCTCAAGTAGCCAAATGGGTCATCCATCCGTCGTACGATCATATCCGCATGCTCGGCGACGGTTACTACATAGTATCCCAGAACGACAAATACGGAATCCTCGACGCTACGGAGAAAGAAATCGTGCCATTGCAATACGATAGTATCTCGCCGTTTAACTCGCACATGGGACTGCTCTTCAACGATGGCAAGTGCATCGGCTATACCAGCGATAAAGGTGAGGTACACGACTTTTCTGTACATCATTATAAGCTCGGCAGCATGAGCCGTTTCTCCGACGGATACCTGGCCGTTTACAACCCTACAGGCTACTGGTACGTGCGTGCCGAAGACGGTAGTGCTGTGGGCCCCTATGCCTACGCCAGTCCCTTTTGTGAAGGCTATGCATGGGTTAGAGTTCCTAAGTCGATGAAGCATATATTCGATGGTGGCTACACTTACGATGTTATCTCTGCCAAGACTGGCCAGCCAGCAGAACTGGCTTTAGGCGAAGACTTCGACAAGGAGGATATTGACTTCGTTTCTTCTCCCAGTAATGGTAAGAGCATAATTGTGTTGAAGAAGCGGTTCTATGAATACGACTATAAGACGGCGACACTAACACCACTGTCTACCGATGGTGACATAGAAAATAAAAAGAGCCGTGTCATGGCCAACGAGCGCCCAGTTAAAGTCAATACAGAGGAGAAGGGCTATAGTATCATTTTTAAGCAGGGTATGATGACCTTCGACCATCTGATGCGCCTGACGGGTATTGGCTACACAGGCCAGCCATCCCGTCAGATAGCTGTACCACAAGATGAGGTCACCGATCCGCAAAGTTCCATCAAAGCGATAGTCTATAATGGCACTGACCTCATGGGCCTACAGTGTGAGGGTAAGGAAGTGTTGCCTGCACAATTCGAAGATGTGGTGAAAGTGTGGGACAACGAGGCTCAGGTTAAACAAAAGGGTAAGTATGGCGTTGTCAATATTGACCCCAAGGCCACTTGTCGATTCGTTCTCAACGAAGGTCTCGATATCGGTTTTGAACATAAGACAGCAAAGAGCAGTATTAAGGTGGTCTGTCCCCCTTACATGACTCTCTCCCTGATGACCCTGTCAAGTGAGGATGATAACTGCGTCATTAATATCGATACCCGTCGGGAGAACGTCAATGTTGAGACCGCCGTGCTAAGCTACGAGACCACCCTTAACATTCCAGAAGAGATTGGTTTGGAGCGTACACCATCGACAGTCAAATTTTCACTCAACTACGACGGCCTGAAGTTCAGCCCAGCTATCATACCATATAAGAAATGGTATATCAACAATTACGCCGTGCAGATGCTCTCCCATCAGATTGGCGGCTCTGTGCTTACGGCTGAGATCATTATCCGCAACACAGGCCAGCGAGATGGTATGAACTACTTCCGCGACGTGAATATCGAGGCTGAAGACTCCGTTATCTGTACCTTCAGTAAGATGACCGAGGAACTTTACAGCGCCCGTATGTTTGGCTGGAGCCATAGCACCGTGCGTTTCAATGTCGACATCACCGAAGACGGCTGCCCCACCATCTCATACCCCTTTGAGGTCAATGTACGTGGAGGTGGCTCAGGCAATGCCCTCAAGGAAAAAGAAGCTGACACCACGGAAGACCAGAAGCCAGCCATCGTGAACGCTACTGGTAAGGTGAAGAAGAGATCAAAGGCCAAGCCTGCGGCCAAGAAAGACGAAAAGAAGGTACTCTTTGTCCCCAAATGATCATCCAGGAATGAGAATAGACATCATTACCGTATTGCCAGAGATGCTCGAGGGATTTGTCCACGAGTCCATCTTGGCGCGTGCTGAGAAGAAAGGTCTGGCGGAGATTCGCCTACACAACCTACGTGACTATACACTCGACAAATGGCGTCGTGTGGACGACTATCCATACGGTGGCTCTGCCGGCATGGTTATGCAGTGCGAACCCATCGATCGGTGTATCTCTGCCCTCAAGGCCGAGCGTGACTACGACGAGGTCATCTTCACTTCGCCTGACGGTGAGCGCTTCGACCAGCATATCGCCAATGAACTTTCACTCAAAGGCAATCTCATCATTCTCGCAGGCCATTATAAGGGCATCGACCAGCGGATCCGTGACCATCTCATCACCCGTGAGATATCTATAGGTGATTTCGTGTTGACGGGGGGTGAGCTGGTGGCAGCTATGATTGCCGATGCCATCGTCCGTGTAGTTCCTGGTGTTATTGGCGATGAGCAGTCTGCCCTCTCCGACTGTTTCCAAGACGATCTCCTCGCGGCACCTATCTACACCCGTCCAGCCGATTATAAAGGCTGGAAGGTGCCCGATATTCTCTTGAGCGGTAACGAGGCCAAGATTCGTGAATGGGAACTTGATCAGGCCATGGAGCGAACCCGTCGCCTGCGGCCCGACCTGTTGAAAGAAGATTAAATAAAGAATACTTAACTACTATTTAAATTGAAACCACTTTTACTTTTTTTGATGCTGTCAGCTTGTTGGCTGCCCTCTCATGCACAAGTTGATGCAAAACTGGAGGCTGAAGCGGCTGAGTACTCTGAGTGTAAACTAATAGATGACAGCAAGTACTCTGGCGAGAAAGCCCTGGAACTCACGGCAGACAACGCCCGAATTACCTTCACTTTCAACGCTACAGTCAGTGGCAAGTACAGTATCTTTATCGGCTATGACGGACTCTATGGCGCAAAGGTTGTCAACGTGACTGTCAATGGTAATGTGATTAGTATTCAGGGTACAACCCAGCAGGAAGAATTGGAAGCAGGCACGTTCCTACTGAATGAAGGGGCCAATACCATTGAAATCACACCAAGCTGGACATGGTTCCGTATTGACTACATCCGTATTGTGGATGGAAGTTCGAGTGGCGTGCAGTTTGACGTTGCACAGGCTCCCGTCGATGCCAATGCATCTGATGCAGCCAAGAAGCTTTATAGCTTTCTCTATGACAACTTTGGCAAGAAGACCATCTCTGGCATCATGACGGGTGACATGTCTTCGGCGAACGGTGACGTGACGCAGCACGACGATGTGAAGGCTGTCTACGAGGCTTCAGGCAAATATCCTGCTCTCGTAGGTTTCGACTTTATGAATGCCACAGGTCAGTCGGCCGATAACAAAGCCTGGTTCAAGCAATACACCGAGGCAGCTTTAGAGTTGGCCAAGGACACCTGGCGTCGGGGCGGACTGCCTGCCTTCACCTGGCACTGGCGCGACCCCAATCGGGTGACAGATGCCTTCTATACCGCCGACTGCAGCTTCAAGATCTCCGATGCCCTGAATGGCGATGGCAGTTGGAATACGGAGTCGGAAATCTATCAGAACATCATTAGGGATATCGACCACATCGCCGATTACTTCCTCGCCCTACAGAGCGAAGGCATTGCCTGCATCTTCCGTCCGCTCCATGAGTGCAGCGGAGGCTGGTTCTGGTGGGGGCGCGAGGGGGCAGAGCCTTACCTAAAACTCTATCATCTGGTGTTCGACGAGATGGTCAACGTGAAGGGAGTTCACAACGTTATCTGGGTATGGAATGCAGGGGAGAACGATGCCGACTGGAATCCCGGTGACAACTATTATGACGTCGCTGCTCTGGATATCTATAATGCCGACTTCGACTACTCCAGCAACTATGCTGCTTTCGACAAACTAAAGACATTAACGGCAGGCAAGAAACTCATCGCCCTTTCCGAGAACGGACCAATCCCCGATATCGACAAAGAGTTTGAAGAAGAGGCCATCTGGTCGTGGTGGATGCCTTGGTATCAGACTTGGAATGGCCAGTTCGTCAATAAGACCAGTCGCGAGGAGTGGACAAAGTGTATGGGCGACGACCGCGTCATCACCCTTGGCGACCGCACTGGAGGCTGGAATACTACGGCAATCCAGAATCTCAAGAGTAACTTCCTACCCGACAGGCCGCCTATGATCTTCGAGGGCTCCGCCTCACAAATATGCCATCGAAAGGAATCTACATCCAGAGTGGCCGGAAAAAATTAGTCAGATGAAGGATATAAAATAAGATAGGGGAGCAATGACACTCCCCTATCCTCTTGTTTAGTCTATATCTGTAGTAGTAATTACTTCGAGTCTGCCTCGGCCTGCTTGGTCTCGGGAGCGTCCTCACCGTAGAGGTTATAATAGGCGTTGTAGCGGTTGTAACCCCAGTTGCTGTTCAGACGGTCGGGATCAAGCTCCTTAGCCTTGTCGTAGTACTTGATAGCCTCTTGATAGAGGGCTTTCTTCTGAGCAGGATCCTCAGTGTTCTGTGCCTGGATGCTGATGGCAGTTCCGGCATAGGTCTGGAGGGCTGCATTGTCATTTTTGATCTCTGCGGCCTTCTTCAGATACTTGGCTGCCTCGGCAGGGTTGTCGTTGAGCATGCCAAGACCCTTGTCAGCCAGGGCCACGAAGTTGTTTGGATTAGCTGCGAGGGCGTCGTCAAGAATCTTCTCTGCACCGGCCTTGTCACCTGTAGAAGACAGCATATTGTAGAGCTTCTCCATCACACCGTCGGTCTGGTGCTCAGCGTAGATGTCGCGCAGCTGGCTGATATATTTCAAGGAATCCTCCTTGGTCTTGAGGTCATTGCCGAGGATCTCGAGCTTGAGGTTCAGACAGCCTTCGTACTCAGCGCTGTCCTTCATGGCGATGTCACAGAGCTGAAGAGCTTTTTCCATATCCTTGTCCTGATAGGCGAAGACGGCAGCGAAGCGGGCCACCTGTCCGAAGTATGGCTTCTGCGGATTGCGGTCGCAGGCCTTGAAGATAGGCTCTGTATCGCTCATGGCGAACATCTCCCAGTACTTACGGGCCTTAGACTGGTCTTTGGCCTGGATAGCTTCCTGACCGGCGTTGACGAGTGTGTTGCGGGGAGCAAGCCAGAGGCGGGAAGCGTTCTTTTCTGCGAACTTCGGCGATACCTTGCCCTTCTCGTTGGGTTGCTGGTCGTATTTGTCACACTCGAAGGCATTGACGAGGGCATTGTATGCCGACTCTGCCATCAGCTCTTTGTCGATGGGCTTCTCTTCCTGTCCCATCTGCTTGGCAAGCTGATTCTCTGTTTCGATGGTGCTCTGCTTGTTGAAGGCATCGTAGGCCAGGTCGACGAGCATGTTGTAGGCAGCTGCCTTCTCCTGAGGGTTGGCAAACTGATCAATAGAGCTTTTGACAAGTGCCTCGGCTTCTGCATAGCCCAGACCCTTGAAAGACTTCTTAAATGCCTTGAAGGCATCACTGTCACCGGCAAAGGCCGTAGCACTGGCTACAACCATCATTGCCATCATCATTAACTTTTTCATAAGCTTGGAAATTTGTTAGATAATGTGTTATTGTTCGTTATTGTTCTCTGTTTCAATCGTTGGTGCCTCAGCGGAAATCTCCTCATTGAGAATCTCGGCATCCTCGAACTCATCCTCTTCCTCAGAGTGCTGCACCTTGCAGACACTGGCAATGACGTCGTTCTTCTTGGCGAGGTTGATGAGACGCACACCCTGTGTGGCGCGGCCCATCACGCGGACATCGGCTACCTTCAGGCGGATCAGGATACCACTCTTGTTGATGATCATCAGGTCGTTCTCATCGGTGACCACCTTGATGGCCACCAGACGGCCGGTCTTCTCCGTAATGGCGAGGGTCTTCACACCCTTGGCACCACGGGCAGTCTTGCGGTAGTCCTCTACCTCGGAGCGCTTGCCATAGCCGTTTTCTGAAACCACCATGATCGTCTCTGTCTCAGGATCGTTGACGCAGACCATACCTACTACCTCATCGTCGCCACCGTCGAGGCGCATGCCAATGACACCCGTCGAGACACGGCCCATCGTGCGGACATCGTTCTCATCGAAGCGTACGGCACGGCCGTTGCGGTTGGCCAGCAGCAGCTCGTTGTGGCCGTTGGTCAGGCGGACGGCTACCACCTCGTCGCCCTCGTTGATGTTGATGGCGATAACACCGGCGGCACGCACGTTCTTATACTGATTCAGACAGGTCTTCTTAATGATACCCTGTTTGGTGGCGAAGACCACATAGTGGCTGTTGAGGAACTCTGCATCGTTGAAGTTCTTGATGCGCAGGACGGCGTTGATGGCGTCGTCGGACTCGATGTTCAACATGTTCTGGATGGCACGACCCTTTGAGTTCTTGTCGCCCTCGGGAATCTCGTAGCACTTCTGCCAGTAGCAGCGACCCTTCTGGGTGAAGAAGAGCAGCGTGTTGTGCATCGTGGCAGGATAGATATACTCTGTGAAGTCGTTGTCGCGATGACGGGCAGCCTTCGTCCCCACTCCACCACGACCTTGCTCGTGGAAGTCGGCCAGCGGGGTGCGCTTGATATAACCCATATGGCTGATGGTGATGACTACAGGATCGTCGGGATAGAAGTCCTCGGCATTGAACTCGTGGTCGAAGGGGATGATTTCCGTACGGCGCTCGTCACCGTATTTCTCCTTCACCTCCAGCAGATCGTCTTTCATCACCTGCTTACAACGCTCGGGGTTATCGAGAATCTCCTGCAGGTCGGCGATGAGTTTCATCAGGTCGTCATACTCCTGATGGAGCTGGTCGACACGCAGGCCTGTTAACTGTGACAGACGCATATCGACGATAGCCTTCGACTGCAGCTCGTCGAGTTCAAAGCGCTGCTCCAAGTTGCGCTGGGCGTCGGAAGGTGTCTGGCTGTTGCGGATGATGCGTACTACCTCGTCGATATTGTTTACAGCAATGATCAAGCCTTCGAGGATGTGGGCACGCTCCTGAGCCTTGCGCAGGTCGTACTGGGTGCGGCGGATGGTCACGTCGTGACGGTGCTCCACGAAGTACTTCACGCACTCCTTCAGTGAGAGCAGGCGGGGACGACCCTTCACCAGTGCAATGTTATTCACTGAGAATGAGCTCTGTAGGGCGGTCATCTTGAAGAGTTTATTGAGCAGCACATTGGCATTGGCATCGCGCTTCACATCAACCACGATACGCATGCCCTGACGACCTGACTCATCGTTCACATTGGCCACACCCTCAATCTTGTGCTGATTGGCGAGGTCGGCGATATAGGCCACGAGGTCGGCTTTGTTGACACCATAGGGAATCTCGGTCACCACGATCTTGTCGTGGGTCTCGCCACTCTCAATCTCTGCCTTGGCACGCATCACGATACGGCCACGGCCAGTCTCATAGGCATCCTTCACGCCCTGCAGACCATAGATATAGGCACCCGTCGGGAAGTCGGGGCCTGGGATATACTGCATCAGTCCGTCAGTGTCGATATCGGGATTATCTATATAGGCACAGCAACCATCGATCACCTCACCCAGATTGTGGGTTGGCATATTTGTGGCCATACCTACGGCGATACCATTACCGCCATTGACAAGCAGGTTAGGCACCTTCGTTGGCATGACGGTTGGCTCCTGCAGCGAGTCGTCGAAGTTATTCATCATGTCGACGGTTTCCTTGTCGAGGTCGTCCATGATGTGCTCACCCATCTTCGAGAGTCGGCACTCCGTGTAACGCATGGCAGCAGGAGAGTCGCCGTCGACGCTACCGAAGTTACCCTGACCGTCGACGAGTGTGTAGCGCATGTTCCAGTCTTGTGCCATACGTACGAGGGCACCATAGACGGAGGAGTCGCCGTGGGGGTGGTACTTACCAAGCACCTCACCTACGACGCGCGCACACTTCTTATAAGGTTGGGTGGAGACGTTGTTGATGTTCATCATACCGAAAAGGATTCGGCGGTGTACGGGCTTAAAGCCGTCGCGGACATCTGGAAGGGCACGTGCCACAATGACTGACATGGAGTAGTCGATGTAGCTCGATTTCATCTCTTCCTCGATGTTGATCTTAATGATTCTGTCGTTGTCGAATGTTTGATCCATAAAAATAGTAATTTTGCGTTTAAGGCACTTTTAAAGCCCGCTGACGCGTTTTTAACCGTGCAAAGGTACTCATTTTCTCCCAACCCGCCAAACCTTTTAAACTATTTTAAATCATAATATGGCACGATGTTTGCAAGAAATGTTGTATCTTTGCAGAAAATTAGGTATTAGAGAGAAGTATTATAAGTTGTAAATAAGAAAATCGTAAACATACATGACGAGTCAGTTTTCGCCAAAAGTTTCAGAGATACTCGCTTTCTCTCGTGAGGAAGCTGCCAGGCTGGCCAGCCGTAGCGTGGGACCAGAGCATCTGCTCTTAGGCATGCTCCGGACGGACGACGGACCTGTGGTGGACCTGTTCCATCGCTTAAACCTGAACATGCAGTCTGTCAAGACCGAGTTGGAGCAACGGGTGCGGCAGGACGAGATAGGCAAGCCAATCCATACCACCGACCTCGTACTCAACGAGAAAGCAAGTAACATCCTGAAACTGGCCGTGTTGGAGGCCCGAATCCAACGATCCACTAAAGTAGACGAACAGCACCTGTTGCTGGCCATCCTCCATGATGCCGTCAACAACGGTGCCAAACAAGTATTAGAATTGAACAACATGAACTACGAAGACGCTATGGCCATGCTCTATGCGCCTAAGAATAACGGTGTAGCTAATGGCATCGGCCTGCCTGATGAAGACGAGGAAGACTACGAGGAGACTCAGAATGTCTCGGGGAAATCGAGCAACTCTGGTTCTGCCACTACCACCGCCCAGAAGAAACAAAGTTCGAAGACGCCAGTGCTCGACACCTTCGGGACGGACCTCACAGCCGCTGCTGCAGAAGGACGGCTGGACCCCTGTGTCGGACGTGAACGAGAGATTCAGCGCATCATTGAGATTCTGGGACGAAGGAAGAAGAATAACCCGATCTTGATCGGTGAGCCTGGTGTGGGCAAGAGTGCGATTGTCGAAGGACTGGCACAACTCATCACCAACCATCATACCTCGCCGATGCTTTTTGGTAAACGAATCTATACCCTCGACATGACGGGTGTCGTGGCCGGCACCAAGTATCGCGGACAGTTCGAGGAACGTCTGAAAGCGCTCATGAAGGAGCTGGAGGCCAACCCCGACGTGATTGTGTTCATCGACGAGATTCACACCATCATCGGTGCTGGCAGCACACCCGGTTCGATGGATGCCGCCAACATCATGAAGCCCGCCCTCGCACGAGGCACCATCCAGTGCATCGGTGCAACGACGCTCGACGAGTATCGCAACTCCATAGAGAAAGACGGTGCCCTGGAGCGTCGGTTCCAGAAGGTGCAGGTGGAGCCTACGACCAACGAGGAAACACTACAGATCCTGCGGAACATCAAGGACCGTTATGAGCAGCATCACCACGTCACCTATACCGACGAAGCCCTCGTGGCATGTGTCAATTTGACAGACCGCTATGTGACAGACCGTTTCATGCCCGACAAGGCTATCGATGCCCTCGACGAGACAGGCTCACGCGTACATCTTGGTCATGCACAGATACCACCCGAGATCCAAGAGAAGGAAAAGGAGATTGAACGTCTGAAGGAGAAGAAACAACAGGCGGTGAAGAATCAGAACTATGAGTTGGCGGCCGGCTATCGTGACCGTCAGACCGTCTTGGAAACAGAACTGAAGACGCTTAACGAGCGTTGGAGTTCTGGTGAAGGTGAGGAACGACAGGTGGTGGGTGCCGAGCAGGTGGCCGACGTCGTGTCGATGATGACTGGTGTACCCGCCCAGCGGATGGCTGAACAGGAGGGTATCCGTCTGAAAGGTATGGCTCAGGAACTGAAGGGGGCTGTCATCGCCCAGGATGCTGCCATCGATAAGATGGTGAAGGCTATCCAGCGCAACCGTGTCGGACTGAAAGACCCCAACCATCCCATCGGCGTGTTCATGTTCCTCGGTCCTACAGGTGTCGGCAAGACCTATCTCGCCAAGAAACTGGCAGAGTTCATGTTCGGCAATGCCGATGCCCTGATCCGCATCGACATGAGCGAGTATACGGAGAGTTTCAACACGTCGCGCCTGATCGGTGCACCTCCGGGCTATGTAGGCTATGAGGAAGGTGGGCAGCTCACAGAGCGCGTGAGAAGGCACCCCTACTCCATCGTGCTGCTCGACGAGATAGAGAAGGCGCATAGTAACGTGTTCAACTTGCTGCTACAGGTTCTCGACGAAGGACGCCTGACGGACGGCAACGGTCGCTTCGTGGACTTCCGTAACACGGTAATCATCATGACCTCGAATGCAGGAACGCGCCAACTGAAGGACTTCGGTCGTGGCGTCGGATTCAGTGCTGGCAGCACCAGTGCCCTTGCCCTTAACGAACAGGATAAGCAGCATGCCCGTGACATCGTGCAGAAAGCCCTGTCGAAGCAGTTCTCTCCTGAGTTCCTCAACCGACTCGACGAGATCATCACCTTCGACCAGCTCGACCTGGAGGCCATCAAGCGCATTATCGATGTGGAACTGAAAGGACTTTATCAGCGCATCGAACAGATTGGCTATAAGATCGACCTGTCGGACGAAGCCAAGGAGTTTGTGGCCACGAAGGGTTATGATGTGCAGTTCGGCGCACGGCCGCTGAAACGAGCCATACAGACCTATATCGAGGATGGCATCAGCGACCTGATTGTTAATGGCAACCTGCCATTAGGGTCCATCATCCACATCACACTGAATGAAAATAAGAATGAGTTAGCGTTCTGCTAACTCATTCTTATTTCCACTTTCCACTTCTATAATGTCTCACACTCCTTGAGCCACAGGGCATAGGAGGCGTCGCTGGGCATGCGCCAGTCACCACGAGGCGAGAGACTCACGCTACCTACCTTCGGGCCGTCAGGCATACAGCTGCGCTTGAACTGCTGGGTGAAGAAACGGCGACAGAAGGTTGTGAGCCATTTCTTAATCGTTGCCTCGTCGTAGAGTGGTCCCCTACCCTCAACAGGCGACGGCTCGCAGAAGGCCTTCTTGGCCAGCATGAAGATCTTCGACGGCGAGAAGCCGAAGCGCAGGAAGTAGTAGATAAAGAAGTCGTGTAACTCGTAAGGCCCCACGAGGTCTTCGGTCTTCTGCTTGATTTGTCCATTCTCATCAGCGGGGATCAGTTCTGGCGATATCGGCGTATCTACGATGTCGAGCAGTGTGTCCGTAGCCATCTCACCGGCCACATAGCTCACCAGATGACGGATGAGCGTCTTTGGTACACCGGCGTTGACACCATACATCGACATGTGATCGCCGTTATACGTCGCCCAGCCCAGGGCCAGCTCTGACAGGTCACCGGTACCGACGACAATCGCATTCTCCTTGTTCGCCACATCCATCAGTATCTGTGTGCGCTCGCGGGCTTGGGCGTTCTCATAGGTGACATCATGGGTCTTGGGATTATGGCCGATATCCTCAAAGTGCTGGGTGACGGCCTTGGCGATACTGATCTCACGGATCGTCACGCCGAGCGTCTGCATCAGCTTCACGGCATTATTGTGTGTGCGGTCGGTCGTACCGAAGCCGGGCATCGTAATGCCGATGATGCCCTTGCGGTCGAGACCCAGCTTGTCGAAGGCTTTCACCGTCACAAGCAGGGCCAGCGTAGAGTCGAGGCCACCACTGATGCCGATAACTGCTTTCTGGGCATTGATATGATAGAGACGTTTTGAGAGGCCTGCCACCTGGATGTTCAGGATCTCCTCACAACTGTCGGCCATATTCTCCGTCTTGGGGATGAACGGATGGGGATCGATCTCGCGCATCAGCTCAAACTCCTTTGGAGCGATGGCCTTGCACATGATCTCATGGGCATGGGCATGGCGCTGGGCATTGATAAAGGTCGTGTTCACCCGTCGCTCGGCGCGCAGTTTCTCCACGTCAATCTGGTTCACCTGCAGCTGTGGCTGGAATGAGAAGCGCGACCCTTCCGTGATCAGATGGCCGTTCTCGAAAATCATGGCATTACCACCATAGACGGTATCCTGAGAAGACTCGCCGAAGCCGCAGCTGGCATAGACATAGCCGCTGATGGTGCGGGCGCTCTGCTGGGCAAGCAATGATTTCAGATAGGTGTGCTTGCCAATCAGCTCGTCGCTGGCCGAGAGGTTCAGGATGATGTCGGCACCAGCCAGAGCCAGGTTGTTGCTCGGAGGGATGGGTGCCCAGACGTCTTCACAGATCTCCGCCCCGAACTTCACGCCATCAGGCGTCACGAAGAGCTGGGGCTCCGGGGAGATGTGTACGGGACTTCCTGCGAAGTAGATGTCTGTCGGATTCAAGTCCTGTGCGGAGGCAAACCAGCGCTTCTCGTAAAACTCACCGTAGTTAGGCAGATAAGTCTTAGGCACTATACCCAACAGCGCACCGCCCTGTATGATGGCAGCACAATTGTAGAGCAGGCCGTTGATCTCAACAGGCAGTCCTACTACTGTGATGATGTCGAGCTTCCGGGTGAAGTCGAGCAGCACCATCACACCCTGTTCGGCACGGTCGATGAGGAGCTGCTGCTTGAAGAGGTCCTGACAAGAATAGCCTGTCAGACACAGCTCGGGCAGCACCATGATCTCCACGCCCCGACCTTCTGCCTGAGCAATCAGGCTCTCTATCTGTTGCACGTTGTACTCTACGTCGGCCACCTTCACAGCAGGAACTGCAGCGGCCACTTTCACAAATCCGTATTTCATAACTTTATCTTTTGGACGTCGTTTTCAATGATGGTGTAGATCAGCGCAGGCTGTTCGAAGAAGTCGTTCTCGCGGAAAGCGTGCAGCTTGTAGAACTTCACGGTATCCACGTTCAGCTGGGCGTTCACCGTCGGCTTCAGCAGGAAGGGCTTCTCACGCTTATAGGCCATGAGCTGCACGCAGCAGTGCTCCAGCGTGTTCAGGTCCTCACGACCGAACTCCTCGATGAACTCCTTTGTGTTCGGTTCCAGCTCTCCCTCAGCCCGTACCGTCCAGGCATTGTTCTCGCCCGTCATGTAGACATAGCGCAGGTAGTAGTTGGAGTCGTTGATGAGATAGCTCTCGAAGCGCGTCTGCGAGAGTTCCTTCATATCCATCGGCACAAAGGCCAGGTAGGCACTCAGACGGTCACCACCCCTGCGCTCCACGGGTTTCGCCTTGAAGGTGATGGGTTTGTCTGCTGGCTCAGGCTCTTCGAGTTCTTCAGATCGTTTATCCTGGTTATCTCTCACCTCTTTCCTCTCACTTCTCACCTCTATGAGGTGTCCTGTGCCGTAGTCCTCGTCACCCACGACCACGACCTCTGTCATCAGCATCGGCACTTGGAAGCCGTCCTCGTCCTCTACGAGCACGATCGTCTTCCCCTGGAATCCGGCCACACGGCCACCTCCTATCTCATTCAGGAATCTGACTTGATCACCAATTTTCATCTCTTCTCTTTCTTTTCAGGGGACAAAGTTAAACAAAAATGCCCGAACCACCAAAGATTCGAGCATTTTTATTATATGAAGTGCTTTATTCCGACTATAGGTCAGCATATTACCTAGGTGTCTGTCCCCTACTATTCCTCTTTTTCATTTCATCACGAATTTTCTGCCTTTGTGGATATCCGAGTTCTCCTGCTTGGCGGTCATCACATATTCGCCGTCACGCAGGTCGTAATCCTCTACCCTCATTTTGTAAGAATTGATACGATTGTAAAACAATTTCAGGTAGCTATAATTTACCAAAATGCAATCGGAATCGCCCTAACGCGGGTGCTCGGACTTTACAGGCACTAAAGTGGGAGTTTAGTCGGTGTAAATCGGTGATTTTTGATAACTTATTGACTTTCAAATGTGTTTTGAGTCAACAAAATGGAGAGGTTACGAATTAGTTACATACAGAAGTACGGAATTCTCCGCAATTTGCGTAAACATCAATAACTCTTTATCGACCTCATTTGCGG